>DASPMO010000142.1:0-28959 GCA_035627015.1 Thermoanaerobaculia bacterium
CTCGCGCTGCACCGCCCAAAAATGCAATCAAATACGGCCACTGGAACTCGACCCACTCCCGCACATCCACCCGTTCCTTCATACACTTAGCTTACGCCGTTTGCTAAGTTAGTGCATATGGGCTTCAGCCCGCCTCCCCCGGGGGCGGCGGGCTGAAGCCCGCCCTACGTGCTGAGTGGTCACATTGAGTGCACCATGGGCGCTCTCGTCACATGGCAAGACGCCGGAGCACGCGATCCGCTTCGGCAGTCATCCGGTCGAGCGGTTCCTCCAGCCACAGAAGCGGACTCCCTTCTTCCGTGTGCAGTTGCTCGCGGATGACGCCGAGGAGCACGAGGATGTCGGCGGTGCGCTGGGCAACGCGCGTGTGGACCGGCAGCGCTTCCCACTCGGCGAGGGTGAGCGCTGAATCGTTTGCAACGACGGGCGATGCAGTGTGCAAAAGACTTCTCATTTTCTGACCTTCCGAAATGCGCCGGGAGCCATCGCGTAAGTCTCCTTGAAACGTCTGTAGAAGGTGGAGATGGTGCCGAAGCCGGCGCGCAGGGCGATCTCCGCCGTGCCCAGGTTCGTGACGCGGAGGAGCCGTTCGGCTTCCTCCAACTGCTTGCTCCGGAGGAAGTTCAGCAGGGACGAGGTGCCGAGGATCGACGAGGCGGTACGCGCCAGGTAATCGGGATGGCGGCCGAGGTATGCGGCGAATTCCGTGACGGTCACGCGCGTCGATCTCCTGAAGCATTCGCGCAGGTAATGCTCGGCAGCGCGTTCGAGGCTCTGGCGGTGCGCGTGGGTGAATCTGCGCCGCGCCGGGCCTCTCGCGGTCGTGCGTACAGTCATCAAGCTCCTCCACCCGGGAGAGTGACGAACGCACACCCGCTCCTACCGCGAATCGCCGAGGGGTCTCCTGTCTTCTGCGGGATGGGTCGGAGTTCAACCCATCCCGCAGCTGCGATCAACCGATCGGCGACAGAATGCGCTGCAGCGAAAGCCAGATCCGGAACGCATCGAACAGCGTCTGCGTCGCGACACCGTCCGGCAGCATCGGGATGTTCGGCTCCTGCTGACTGGTCTGGATACCTACCGGCGGCCCGATCTTGGCCTGGGGATCGTCGGGCAGCGGTTCCTGCTGACTGGCCTGGACACCCCCCGGCGGCCCGATTTTGGCCTGCGGATCGTTGGACAGTTCGTCCGCGAGTGCCGAACCGCCCAGGAGCATCACCACGAGCGCAAACAGCGCCCTTTTCCTCGTGAGTGTATGTCGCATCACCCCTCCATTTGACCGTGCCATCAACCGATCGGCAGCAGAATGTGTTGCAGCGAAAGCCAAATCCGGAACGCATCGAACAGCGTCGCGATGCCGTCCGGCAGCATTGCCCGGATCGTCTCCGGCGAATCGACGCCGTCCGCCGCCGGGATGTTCGGTTCCTGCTGACTGGCCTGGACACCCCCCGGCGGCCGGATTTTGGCCTCGGGATCGTTGAACAGTTCGTCCGCGAATGCCGAACCGCCCAGGAGCATCACCACGAGCGCGAACAGCGCCCGGCGATGCCTCTTCCTCGTGAATACACGTCGCATAAGCCCTCCATTGACCGTCTCGACGGTCGTCTCGGGAGGGCACCCTCGGGCGAGGGTGCGTGCGAGGGGTGACTCCTATACAGAATCTGCCGGTGGCCGGGCAGGACGCACGAACTCGAGATTCGGCTGCCGCTCTGCCCGCCGGAGGAACGAGCGGATCTTCCCCAGGTCCTCGATGGAGAGCTCGCCGCTGACTGCGGCTTCCTTCAGGTACGCGATCGCGGCGAGCGCACCCGTCAACATGCCCGCATCCGTGAACACCGAAGAGAGATGCCGGGCAATCGCGACGATCCGCCGTGGCTTGTTCAGGGCCAGGAGTGCCTCGACGATGTCGAGCCCCACGAGCGCCGCGTCGGTCACCATCTGCAGCCGCTCGAACCGGGCGGAGACATCCCGGAGCCGCGCGATGGCTTCGTCATACTTTCCGACACGCAGGACGAGCCGGGCGATCCCCCACTCGGTCGTCAAACGGTCGGGCTCGGGGCCTACCTCGCGAAAGATGACCAGGGCGCGGTGGTAGTGCGCGCTGGCCTCGTTGAAATTTTCCAGAGCCAGTTGGCAGTCGGCGGTGGCATACGACCCTCGGCCGATGATTCGAACGTTCTGCGCCTCCTCGCCGTATTCGATCGTCTGGCGGAACAGGAGTACGGCTTCGGCCGCGCGTCCCGCCTCGAAGAGGATCGCTCCCCGTAAGAACAGCGCATCCATGCGTCGCCGGTTCTCTCCCGCGTGAGCGAACCCGTGCTCCGCGCGCTCGGCCCAGGCCATCGCCTCATCGAGGTGCCCCTGCTCGTACAGCACGCCGCCGCGGAGCAACGCGACGATGGACAGGTTCGCGCCGTTCGGCCGGTAGCGCCGGTGATAACGTTCCGCGCGATCCAGCGACGCGAGTGCTTGCGGGAAGCGGCCGAGACGCATCTGCGCGAAGGCGAGCTCCTTCCACGCGGTGCCGCGCAACTGGTCTGCCGCGGCAGGAGAATATCGATCGGGATCGAGTACCTCCGCGATGGCAATGGCATTTTCGGCAAAGGTAAGCGCTGCAAGAGGATCGGAGTCGCAGATGCCGTGCGCGGCCCGAATGAGCCGGCGTACCACGCCACCCGTCCGGAAGCGCCGCCTCGTGACGAGCATCTGCCAGGCCGCGCTGATCGGGTTTTCGAGGTACGGTTTCAGGAGCTCCTCGGCTTCGCGGTCCTCCCTCGCGACGTGCGCGCCGCACTCCATGAGCACGCGATGCGTCTCCGAGCCGATCAGCGGCTCCCACGTCATCTCATCGCGCAGCTCCGCGTCGAGCACGTCTTCGCTCACGGCAAAGAAATCATGCGTCGCCTGACAGGCGGCACACTCCGCCAGATGCGCGGCGATCTCCGCACGGCCCGCCGGCGAAAGCGCGCCGGGCGTGAGGGCGTACGTTGCAAGATCCACTTCCCCGATGTGACTCACTGCCGGACCCCCGTCATTGCGTGATAGGCGGAAAGCGCGCGTTTGCGGCAACGGCTGAGGAACATCAGCACCGTGGTCGTTCGGAACCCGAGCTCGCCGGCGATGGCATCGGTCGTCTCTCCGTTGATGTAGTAGCGGTGCAGGAGGTCGCGGCACCGGCTGCCGATGCGAGTGAAGAGGCGGCCGATGAGGATCTTCCGCTCGACCTCGAGCACGATCGCGTCGGTGGGTGTGGCGGCGCACGGCTCCTCGCCGCAGAACAACTCGCTTGTCGCCGCACCGCGCCGGAGATGCTGGCGCGAGGCATTGCAGATGCCGCCGATGAGGTAGCGCTCGGGCTGCTCGACGTCTTCCGCCTTCGTGAAGTACGTCGTGAAAACGTCGTGGACGAGGGGCTCGGCGTCCACGGCCGGAATACCGAATTTTTTCATGGCAATCTTGCGAAGCAGCGGGGCAAAACGCAGATACGCCTCCTCGAACGCCGGCGGCGGGTCGTGAGACTCGTCCGGCCTCACGACGGAGGTCGGCGTCATGTCGCTGCGAGGTTCCTGCATCCCTTCTCTCGGCCTCGGCCCATGGAGTGACGGCAGGACGGACTGCGCCACCCTGAGGTCAGAAAACGCGAAGTCCGGACAATGCCGGGCCATGTACAAAAAGATACATCATGGCCGAGCGCCTGCCCCCCTCCCGTGATCTTTTGGCGCGGTTTCTCCGCGAGCGGCGTCCGGTGCCCATTGCCGAGGCTGCCGCGCTCCTGGGTTGGCCGGCGGCCCAGGTCGAGCGCGAGGCGGCCGGCCGCGAGGCGCTGCTCCCGGGCGGTCTCGTCCAATGGGGCACGGTCGCGTTGTGGGTCGTGGAATCGTGGCCGTTCGCCACGCTCTTCGAGATCCTGGGACCCGATACCGATCTGCTGCCCCGGGGGTTGCAACCGATCCCGATGCACCTCGAGCAGCCTGCCTACATTGTGACGGCGCTCCGCACGCAATGGCAGATCGAAGGGATGCCGCATCGGACGGTCCGGCCGCTGACATTCGCCGACTACCTGACGGACCTGCTGCACCGTGCCATCGACCCCGACACGGTCGAGGCCATGCGCGACGACGAGGAGTTCCTGCGCGCGTATGAGTTTCCGTATGGGGAGGAGCAGTCCGGGTGAACGCGGCCGACGAGACGCGATCTCCGCTTCACGAGTCGTGATCGCAAACTTCGCGAGACGCGATCTCAACTTCACGAGACGCGATCTCTGCCTCGCAGAGGTAGCAATTTCCTCGAAACTGCCACTCCGTCATCGAGTGACACCAAAGAGTTCCCTGCGCGGCTCGCTGAGGCCAGCCGCTGATCGCTACCTCGAAGATTCCTTTGCGCGCGGGACGCCGCCACACGTCAATGAATTCGCGCGTCTGGTCGGCCTCTCGCCGAGCGGCCTCCGTCGTATCTTCGCCATCGAAACGGGGCTGGCCGTGGGTGCATACTTCAAGGATGCGCGGATTCGACGAGCCAAAGAACTGCTCGGCACCACCAGCCTGTCGTTGACGGAAATCGCCTGCAGCGCGGGTTTCGGCACCCGGACGACGATGTTCCGTTCCTTCAGGCGCGCCGTCGGCCTGACTCCGGACGAGTACCGGTCGCAGGCACGTGCAATTCCAGATGGCCAGTGACCTGATCTCTCCGAGCCATCATGACACCGCTCAGGGAGTGACGAGCGAGACCTGCTGCGTTGCGTTGGCCGTCACGCTCACGAACGCCCAGAGCTTCGCCTCCCCGGCATTCGCCTCCACGTGCACCCGGACCCGCTCGACGTCCCGAATCTCGGGGAAAACGTCTGCCAGGGAGAGGATCTGGGCGTACTTTGGAAGGCCCTGCAGGCGCAGGACCGTATCGGCCAGCAGGCGTTCGTCGTGCGTGTAGATCCGCACGCGGACGAGATCGTCGATCGGTAACGCCTCGGGCAAGGCATAAATCCGCAAGGCGCTCCGGAAGTCGGATCCTGTCGGCACGTTGATGAGACTGACCTCCGGCGCGAATTCAGCGTCGCGCACGACCGGGAGTTTGGTCCCCCACGCGGCCCTGGGGTCGGAACGGTTGAACAGCCTCAGATCGAACTGCACCTCATCGCCGCCGTCGCGGTCAAAGTACAGAAACTGCCCCGGCGCGTGGGCCGGAAGAGCGAAAATCAATAGCCGCTCGGTTCGACGGATCGAGGGCACCGAATCCGAAACGCGCAGCGGAAACACTGCCACCGGCCGGTCGGAGTTGTTGCGATAGTACAGTTCCGTCGACCAGAGGCTCCCATAAGCACCCGGAACAAAGGTGACGCTCACGGGAACGAGCACGCGCTCGAAGAGCGCGGGGTCCTGCGCAAGCGCCATACGCGCGACTCCTGCAGCGAACACGATCGCGACGATGGTGGAACGGCGAAGAGGAGAGGGGACGATTCCGACCATGGGGTCTACCAGCCGATCTGATCTCTCGTATGTTGACAGAGGTTGCCACTGCCGACGGACTGCATGATGCAGGTTGTTTTCGGCATGTCACACCCCGTGGCCGCCGGATGTTCGCAGTTCGCGTTCGTGATCCAGGGCGTGGTGAATTTGTTTCGCGGCCCGATGTTGAACATGCACGTGTCGCAACTAAAGCAACCCGTATTGCTGGCGGCGTCGTAATACTCATCGCACGCCCAGAAGATGTGGCCGGTCTCGTGCTCGAGGACCCTGCCGAGCTTCTCCGGGCCCCAGCCGCTGCTGTTCCACATCATCATGACCAGGGGACCATCGGCGACGGCGAATGCCCGACGGCCGTTCGCGAAATTGCCGGACGCGGGTGGCGGGTTGTAAACGATGTACACCGAGAACGACCCGTCGAACGGACCATACACTGGGTCCGCCGCCATCGCCGCGTTGAAGGCGTCGTTCTTCTTATACACCTCATCAAACGTCAGAGGCGAGGCGCTGTAACCGTGACGGGCGAGAGCGTCGTTCACCCACAGATAGGCCTCCTCCGACGAACGCGTGATCGGCTCGTAGCGCGTCGGGGTGGGACTGAAATTGCGGGTGTACCGCGAGTACGGATCGACGATGTTGACCGTAAAGCTGAGCGGGACGTTTCGAGAGGCGGCTTGATTCACCCACACGGTGAACGCACCGTACACCTGATCGCGCGCAATTCGAAAGTCCGTGGCCGTCCAGGTGTAACGGTTCAGGTCCACGGTTCCGTCGCTGTCGAGGCGGAACAGTTGTACGGTGATGCGGCCGCTCATGTGCGGATTGTTGAACGGCGGAGTCGATGAGTTGGCCGCCACCCGCCTTCCGGACTTCGTCCCCTGCCCGAACCTGTCTTCAATAACGTCTGCCAGCGCATCCCCGCGGTCGCTGCGAATGCTTTGCGATACGGAGACCGAGCTCGCCGCCGCCGGCCGCTCGACCACACAGCCGACGAGCGGCTCTCCGGTTCTGGCCTGCCCGGCCTCAATGACGTCTTCGTATTCGCCGGTCAGGACGCTGTTGAAAAACGCGAGCGCGTCGAGGGCGCCCTCGTGCCGGACCATCGTCTCCGGTCGGGGAACGGCGTCGTACAGGACCGCCTTGACGCCACGCGTTGCTCTGACTTCTGCCGCGGCAGCTCGAGGTACCCATCCGAGCAGAACGCGTTCCGCCTCGATGGCCACGACGCCTTTTCGCGCCTGGATTGCAGCCAGGATCGCGAAGTAGTCCTCGCGGCCGATGTCGTCATCGAGAATGACGGCTGTGTAACCACTCTTCCAGGCGGTGGCGCGTTTACACGCTTCCGACTTGCAGGCTGCATCGAGCGATTCTGCTTGCGCGACCAGACAGATGATCACCAGGATTGCTTTCTTCATGTACGGTCCTTCTGTTCCCGCGCTCACGTTCGCCCGCTGACGGATCGAGTCAATGCGGCACGATTACGCCCGCACCGCTTAACTGCGCACACACGTCGAAGAGGTAGGGAGTTCACCAACAATGCCTGCGACCACCACAGGCCGTCGCTCGACGGCACACCCCGGCCTGCACCGGCACCATGAGAGTTTCGGCAACTGCGTTGAGCGCGCAAAACAGGCAAAGAAGAATGGTCAAAGGGGGGACGGTAGATCGAGTCACAGGAACCGATAAGATACTTTTGAGGAAATAGCGAAGCATGTGTCTGCCTGTGGCAACGTCGTTCCAGCCGCCGCTGCGCATGAGCCTCGCCAAGTCACCAGCCGACGAGGAGTTCCTTACATGCGGATATCATCCTAAGTTGGGGAAACTTCAGGCGTCTAGTCACATTTTCGCTACTTGCCCGTATGCACACCTGGCGAGTGAGCCACACGTGCGGAGGGGCACGTAACAAATGTTACTGAACCCTTTTCGGTGACAGGCCCGTCATTGAATATGCGTGTAGGACGAACTGCAAAAAGTCGTGACGTTTGGGCGTCAAACGCTGTAACGTTCTTGTCGGAGCGTCTCCATGATCAGGTTATCCTCGTCCGAGCTTCGCCAGATCGTCGCGGGAGAGTGCAAGTGAGTCCGCGGCACGTCGCCTGTACGCTCGGCGGCGGCCAAGGCTGCCAGGTGTGTCATCGCTGGTACGACGAGTCTTCGATGACGACGGTTGCCCTCTGCGTGGAACCGCTCCGTGGCAGTAGCGGCAACGCCAAATGGACGGTGTCTGCAGCACCCCCGACGAGGGCGGCGGCTGCTCCTGCTTCATGGAAGGCGACTGGTGCTACTCCATCGTTGTGAACGGCTGACGGCGCCGGCTGTCGCCGCGTGGGGCGTGGCGCTCGCGTTCCTGATTTCCGCACCGGGTTCAGGACTCGGAGCTGAGCCGATGCGGGTCCGCCTTCAGTGCCGGAACGGCGAGCGCTGCGTGACCAGGGGCGTGCTGTTGCTTCGTGCCGGCGGCGATCCATCGTCTCCGGCAGTGCGCGCCGGCGTGACCAATGATGTCGCGGAGCTTCCCGCTCTATCGCCCGCGGTCGGGAGCTGGGGCGTCGAACTGCTCGCGGACGGAGCATGGATGCCGCCGCAGAATCTTGCCGTGGCGTCCCGTGGCGCGGAGCTGCACGTCTGGCGCACGGCCGGCCTTCGCGGCCAGTTCGCACGGGGGACTCCGCCTGTCGAGCTGCCGAAGAGCTTCAGGCTCGTGATCGCCTCTCCCCCCGGCGCCCGCGCGGGCGCGCTCTCCGCCGAGGCTTCCCTCGAGTGCCCGGTGGCCCCGGATGGCTCGTGGTCGTGCAACGTCCCCGCGATTCCGCTGGACGTCGTCGTGCGCCCGAAAGGTTTCGTGCCGCAGTACCGATGGGATGTGACGGTCGGGGACACAGGGGCCAGCGTGGGGAGGCTCGAGCTTCGCCGCGCCGCATCGCTCGTCGCGTGGCTCGACCGCAAGACCGTGGCGGCGCTCAAAGGTCCGGCGCGTGCGCGGTTGCTGCGCATGGCCATGCCGGACTCCTCGCCGGCCGGACAACGCCTTGCCCAGCCGGTCGCCGAGACGACGTTCAACGCGCGCGGCGCGGCCCAGCTCGCACCCGCGGCGCCCGGAACGTACACGCTGGAGATCGTGGCGGCGGGATTCGCCCCCGCGCGTTTCCACGAGATCGAGCTCTATGCGGAAAGCGAGTCGGCGCTCAGACAGCCGATCCGGCTCGATGAGCCGTTGACGGTGCGACTGCGCGTGACCCCGCCCCGCCCACCCGGGGGCACACGCTGGCAGATCGACCTGCGCCGCGTCGACGACTTCACGGGACGGCTCAGCCGCGTCGGCGGCAGCACGGCCGACGCGGAGGGACTGTTCGAGGTTGCGGAGCAGTCGCGGGGCAGGTATCGCGTGACGGTTCGCGACGCGCGGGGCAATGACATGGCGTGGCGCGAGCTGCGCGTCGACGACGAGACGACCCACACCATCGCGCTCGCGCTCGCGGAGGCTCGCGGTGTGGTGAAACTGGCCGGTGAGCCGCTGCCGGCGAAGCTGCTGTTCGGCGGCAAGAGCGGAAGCGAGAAGATCGCCACGGAAGCCGACGAGCGCGGCCGGTTCGAGGCGACGCTGCCGCGGCGTGGCCGCTGGACGGTCAATGTGGAATCCGGCACCGCGAACGTGCTCGCGGCCGTGGAGGTCGTCGTTGGCGATGACGAGCTGACGATCGAGCTGCCGGATACCGAGATCTCCGGATGGGTGCTCGATCCGGCAGGCGGACGGGCGGTGAACGCGGTCATCACCGCGATGACGTCCGCGGGAGGCCTCAGCCGAAAAGTCGACGCCGCGGGGGAGTTCCGGTTCCGCGGCATCGCTCCGGGCGCCTTCACCATTACCGCGGCCGACTCGGCCACGAGCGAGAAGAGCGCCTTCCGCCAGCTCGCCGTCCGCGCCGGCGTTCCCGTCCGGAATCTGCAGCTGGAACTGCAGCGGCAGGGGGCTGCCAGCGGGACCGTTACGTCCCGCGGAGTTCCCGTGGCCGGCGCGCGCATCATCGCGTACGCCGCCGGCTCGGGCTCGATCGCGGAGCGCCTCACGGCGGTCTCGGACGTCGACGGCCATTTCGAGCTTTCCTTGCCGGGAGGGGCGACGGAGCTGCGGCTCATCGCCGCCGCGGCCGGCCGGGTGATGCAGGCGCAGCGCGTGCCTGTCGACTCGCGTCCGATCCGCATCGATCTCGGCTCCTCGGGTGGCACGCTCGCGTTCCGGATTCCGCAGGGCGCCCAGCGGCCGTACCTCACGTACCAGGGCGTGATCCTGCCGTTCTCCGATCTCAGGGAGTGGGCGCGGGCGCAGAATGTGCCGGCCGCGCAGGACGGTCTGACGCAGATCCCGCGCCTTGCACCCGGCCCGTACCGTCTCTGTGCGGTCCTCCCTGAGAAGGGCGAATCATGCCGGGCCGGCACGCTGGCCGGCGGCGGCATCCTGCAACTGGAGCTCGATCGCTGAGCCGGCGTTGACAGTGCCGGCGGCGACGCCGACACTCTCCTGGATGGGGAGCATCTCCGGCGTGACCCAGACGAGGCGGGCGATGTTTTGGGCCGCTCTCGCCGCGCAATATGCCGGGGAGACGTACGTCACCGCGAACCGGATCGTGGCCGCACTCCTTCGCACGCCGAGCGTCAGTGAGCTCTGCGCACGCGCGCAACTCGACTGTGCGCGCCTCTATGCCGTCGTGGACGACCCGCGAACGCTGTCGTTCGACGAATGTGAGCGCCGGGTGATGCAGGACCTCGCCGACAAAGGGCTGGAGCTCGGCTCGAAGGAGCACCAGGCCACCGTCGTGCGCCGCCCTCTCGAGCCGGCCGTGAAACCGGTCTTCGATGTCCTCCTGGACCGGCAGGAGCAGTTTCTCGTCCCGCCGCTGGAGTTGCTGCTCGAGTTGATCCGTGCCGACCCGGCACTCGCCGAGCGGCTCGGCAGCCTCAGCGCGGCACTCGAAAAGGACGAGCGCCCGCGCTGATGGCTCGCAGCTACCGCACCGACAAGCCTCGCGTGATTGCCGGACGCCGGCTGGCGCGCGACGGCGACGGCGAGCTCGTCCTGCCGCCGATCCTCGTGCGCCGGCCGCGGAAAGGGGACGTCCACCCCTTGTCCTCGGCCGTGCTGCAGCGCGTGCTGCGCACCGAGGTGCCGATCGAATACCTGCACGGCCTGCGGATCCGCTGGCCCAGCCGCGCCCTGCTCGCGGTCTGGTTCGTGGTCGAAGTGCTGGCGCACGAGCTCGGCCATCACTACCGCAACCAGTACCGCATCCGCCGCGGCAGCGAGCGCCACCGCCGCCATGGAATTCGTCGCCGAGCTCCCACACGACGAACGCCGCGACCGGCACTGGCGACGGCCCAGATGGTGCGAGACGGCACGCCTTGTATTGTCACTTAGGCGGGCTGAAGCCCGCCCTACGTTGAGCATGCGTATCGCGAGAAACGTGCTCGACGTAGGACGGGCTTCAGCCCGTCCACGGTGTTTCGACGATCGGGATCCTTAGTCCGTAACCAGCATGCGGTGCTGGCCAGCCGCATAGCTGAGGCACGCGAGGATGTCCTCGTGGGTGAGGTATGGGAACTCCGCCAGCACTTCTTCTTCTTTGCTCATGCCGGAAGCGAGATAGGACAACACGTCATACACCGTGATCCGCATGCCGCGGATGCACGGCTGACCGCCGCGCTTCCCTGGCTCGATGGTGATCGATGCCCTCGTACGACATCCCTGCATTCTAAACGATCGATGCGCGCACAGCGGACAGCCGGCGGGACGCCGGCGGTCCGCTGTGCGCGTGCTTCAGCCAGCGTCGCGCACGTTGTCCCCCGCTCCTTCTCCAGCAGCACGTGACGCGGGTCGATGCCGGCGCGTACCGGCTGGCGCGGCACGATGACGGTGAGGCTCTGCGTGCCCGAGCGGATGCGGTGTTTCTTCAGGTACAGGAGCTGGTCGTTCGTGCCGTAGACGCCGACGTCGACGAAGTCGTGCATCGGGGCCGGTTGGTCCTGGCCGAGGCGGTCCGCCTTCAGTTTCTCCGCGTCGAAGTGCAGGTGACGAAGTCCAGGTGCCGTTGGCGGCAGGCGTGGCCCGGACCGACTGCGTGCGGAAGCTCCAGAGCGTGATGTCCTCGATCGGGTCGACGAGGAGGTAGCGGTATTGCGCGGGCGTGACGGCCTGCAATTCGGCACGTGATCGTGCCCGATTAGTCGGCGCCCGCGTACAGCGCGGTGAGGAGGTAAATCAGCGGCGCGGAGCCGCCGATGACCGAGCGCGCCACGATGTACGTAATGGGCCACGTCGGCGTATCGAGCACGGTCCAGGCGTCCCACCCCGCGAGGAAGATGACCAGGATGCCGAGGGCCAGGTCCCCATGGCCTCGGCGCGGCGCGTGAGCTCGGTGAACGAATGCCAGGCGATGGCCCATGCCTGACAGAGGCGCGATGGGCGGGCTGAAGCCCGCCCTACGTTGAGCGTGCTGGACGTAGGACGGGCTTCAGCCCGTCGCTCCCGCGAGCGCTCGCACGCTGTTCTCCCCCAGCTCGCTGAGGAGGTTGAGGAAGCGCACGCGCTCGGCGGGATCGAGTCCCGCGGTCGGTTCGTCGACAATCAGCAGTTTCGGATTGCCGAGGAGCGCCTCGACGGTGTCGCGGCGCGGCGCGCGTTGGTGTACAGGGCATTCGCGGTAGGATGCCGGCGTGTCCGACTTTCACATCAACGGTTACGCGCTCGCGGACGTCACGCTCACGGACACGCAATGCGATCATCTGGCGGCGTCGATCCCCTCGGCCGGCTCGAGCCGCGGCGGCATGCGCGGGCTGCTGACGCACCCGACGGTCCTGCAGTTGCTGCTGCACAAGCAGCTCGGCGGCTATCTCTGGTCGGTGATCGGGCGCGATCTGGTAGCGGTGAAGGCGACGATGTACGACCGCATGCCGCCGGCGCGCGGCCAGTGGCATCAGGACCGCGTCATCGAGGTGCGCGAGCGGATGGACGTGGCGAGCTACGGCCCGTGGTCGTCGAAGAACGGGGTGCCTCACGTCGAGCCGCCGGCGTCCGTGCTCGAGCAGATGGTGGCCGTGCGGCTGTACCTGGATGCCTGCGGTCCCGACGACGGCCCGCTGCGCGTGCTGCCCGGCAGTCACGACCGCGGAAAGCTGGACGCGGAGGCGCTGCGGGAAGAGGTGTCGTCCGCGGACGCGGTCGACCTGCACGTGGCGAAGGGGGGAGTGCTGCTGATGCGCCCGCTCCTCGTGCACGCCTCGTCGCAGGCGCGCGTGCCGCGCCACCGGAGGGTGCTGCACATCGTGCTCGCGCCAGCCGAGGCCATCTCGCCGCTCGAGTGGCAGACCGCGGTGCAGCTGCGGCGCGCCGCGTGATGAACGAGTACGTTTCCTCGCGCCGCGCACTCATCGACCGCTTTCTGGCGGAGCTGCGCCCGCACGCGCCGGCGCCGCTGGCCGCGCCGCTGCGGCGCGCGCTCGACTCGCCGGGCAAGCGCGTGCGCGGCGTGCTGACCATCGCGGCGGGGGAGGCGGCGGGGGCGAAGGGGGAGAAGCTGGTGCGCGCGGCGGCGGCGATGGAGATGATCCACGTCTCGTCGCTGGTGCTGGACGACCTCCCGGCGATGGACGACGCGCTGCTGCGCCGCGGCGCACCCACACTGCACCGCGAGTTCGGCGAGGACCTGGCCATCCTCTCCGCGGTGGCGCTGCTGAATCACGCGTACGGCCTGGTGGCGGAGGCGCACGCGGAGTGCGCGCCGCGCCGCTGGCCGATGCAGCAGGTGGTGCAGCGCGTCGTGGAGGCGGTGGGGTGGGACGGCACGATCGCCGGCGAGGCGGTGGACCTGCACAGCGAGGAGTCGAGGCTCGACTTCGATACGCTGGAGTTCATCCACTCCCGCAAGACCGGCGCGCTCTTCGTGGCCGCGGCGGCGGTGGGGGCGATGCTGGCGAATGTCCACTCGGCGCCGCTCCAGCGCATCGAGGTCTTCGCCAAGAACCTCGGCCTGGCCTTCCAGATCACGGACGACATTCTCGACGTGACCTCGACCCCGGAGACGCTCGGCAAGGACGTGGGCAAGGACGCCCAGCGTCTGACGTTCGTGAAGCTGGCCGGCGTGGAGGGTGCGCGCAAGCTGAGCGAGGAGCTGGTGGAGACGTCGCTGGCGGCGCTGGAGCCACTCGGAGCGGCGGCGAAGCCGCTGCGGGATCTGGCGATGGTGGTACGAGGGAGGGTGCGGTGAGCGCATTGCGTCGCTCGAGCTTCGTTCTGGTCGACTCCTGCTGATCTTTGGTGGTCAGCGCTGACGTTTTCGCAGGTTCGAGCTGATCTTTGGTCGCCGGGAGCTGTCGTTTCCTCGCTCCGAGCTGTCGTTTGATGGCTCGACGCTGTTTTTAACCCGGTTCGAGCTTCGGGTTGGTCGCGCGCCGCTTTGCTTTGGTCGCCTCGAGGGAAGTTCTCCTTCCCGGCTGCCAGTTGCAGCTCGGAAGCGACAGCACCCCAGCATCAGCCGAGCAAAAATCAGTTTCAGCCGAAGCAGATGGCGGTGTCGCCGAGCAACGATCAGCACGTACCGAGGAAACAGCAACAGCAGACCTCGCAACGGGTAGCGATGGTGGTGCGGGGGAGGGTGCGGTAGAGTCTCGGGCATGACCCGGATCCGATTCGCCGCCGTCCCCGCGCTCCTGCTGCTCGTGGTTTCGCTGCCGCTGTTCGCGGAGGACGAGCTCTCGGTCGACCTGAAGTTCGTGCCGCAGGAAATGGTGGACGCGAGCGCTCCCGCTCTCGCGCCGTCCGTGCTCGAGCGGAGCATCCGCCTGGTGGTGGAGGACGCGCGCGGCGGCGACCCGTGGTCGATCGGCGAGGGGACGGACGACGACGACGAGACGTTTCCGATCGTGGCCGCGACGGACGTCCTCCCCTGGCTCGATGCCACGGTCCGGGAGGTGGCGGACGACTGGGAGGTGCGGACGTCCCGCAAGGCGGCGCGCGTGCTCACGCTGCGCCTGACGCGCTTCGCGGTGGAGGAGAGCAACAAGCCCCTCGGCTCGACGTACGCCGCGGAGGTGAAGCTCGCGTTCCGGCTCGAGGAGGGAGGGCGGACCCTCGCGGAAGGCGCCGCCTCCGGCGACGCGCACCGCTACGGCCGCTCGCGCAGCGCCGACAACTGCAATGAGGTGCTGAGCGACGCGCTGAAGGAAGCGCTCGCGGAAGCCTTCAGCCACCCGCGCCTGCAACGCGCCTGGGCTTCGGGGCGAGCCGCCGTCGACGAGCAGCCCGCCGGAAGCATCGAACAGCGCCTGAAGAGACTCGACGACCTGCGGCGGAAGGGACTCATCACCGAAGAGGAGTACGACGCGAAGCGGGCGGAGATCCTGAAAGAGTTGTGAGGGTGCGGTAGCGACCCCCTGCGATCCAGAACCCGGTGACTCCGGTGTACGTCGATGGGCCTTCCTGAAACATCGACAGCCTTGCCGGGAACACCGACGACCTTGCAACATCGACGGTTTTCCGCGGAACATCGAAGACTTTCCCGTGCGCAAGTCTTCCAGTGGCGACACAATCGCGCCTGCTTCTCCGGCCGGCTCGTCAAGGCGCGAGAAGAGACCAAGGTGTCGAACTCGTTCACGATCCCGAGATTGCGAATGGAGCGCGCGGTGTCGAGTACGGCATTAACTTCGGGTGGCCTGCTCATGAAAGGTGCGGGAACATGAGCCGGGCGCGCTCGATGCCGTCCTGGATCGGGACGCTCGGGACCAATTCGAATTTCACGCGGAGGGTCGCGGCGAACTGCACGAGGGTTTTCCCGTCTGCTTCTCCCTCTGGTTGGCGTCATGCGGCGCGAAGTGCCTGCCGTACAGTCTGACCTGTGCAAATAAGTCTCTTAATGGTCAGACACAGGAGGCAGACCCATGTATCGACTTTTGGTCACAGTGATCTCTCTTGTATTTGCAGCATCCGCGGCAGTGGGCCAGTTGGCTCAATGCGGTCTCTGCCCCGGACATTTCATGGTGGAACAGTCGACTATCCATATAGCGAAGACATCATATTTGACGAAGTCGTTGTGGCGACCTCCGGTTTTCAGAGCGTGGTGAGCGGGTGCACCCAGATTCCCGATCTCAATGGCGTCAATTACTCCAGCGGCGTCAGCACGAACGCTCAGATCCGTGGGTACCTGGAGATTAAGAGCGGCACGCCAGAGACACGCTATGAAGTGCGTTTCAAGCGTACGGACAAGCCGAACGACGACGGTTGGTTCGTCCGCCAGGTGAAGAGCAGCGGATTCGAGCAGGGTGAGCTCTTTTTCACGACGGTCTCGAATGTTCCCGCGGGACGATACAAATACCATCTGGAGCTCGGGTCCGACGGTCATCAATTCGTCCGTCAAGCCGCTGCAATCTCCTCTCAGCGGCGCAGGCGAGCCTGCCGGCTACTGGTATCCGGTGACCGCGGAGGTCTCGATCCCTTCCAGTGCTGCCGACAACCTCAACTGGACCGGGGGCGGATTCATCGAAGTCCTCGGCCGGTCCGGATCGTGGAATGTACAGCGTGCCGAGATGATGATCGAGACGTATCACGTCGACCCGGTCGGCGGTCTCCGCGTCACAGACATGATGTGGGTACCCGTCAGCATTCCGCCGGGCCGCGGCTATATTTATTTCTTCAGTGAAGCCTTCAACTACAACAATCGCTACGGCAACAAGATGCGCATCTGGATGCGGCAGGCATGGCCGAACACTGATGGGCCGCCGCATGACGACACGTTCACGATCGGCAAGGTCTATGCGGCAATGAAACTCGTGCCGATGACGAATGGCCGGTGCACCTACAGAGGTTTCTGAGGCGGCAACAGTTTTCTCATCTCGCGCGCGATGCGCCGAAGCTTCGGCATCAGCCAGTAGCGGACATGTGCCAGCAGCCGTCGCACTCCGCGCTTCGGCTTCGCGACGAGCACGAGGCTGAACGCCGGCGCGCCCGATGCGAGCCAGCGCTGCTCCTCCTCGATGAGGCGGTTGCGCAGGTCTTCGGGGAGCGACCGCAGCGCGGGATAGAGAATGCTCAGGAGGTTGCCTCCGTACGGGCGCCGCTGCACGGTGTCGAATCCGACGGCGAGTTGCGGCTCGATCTCGCTCGACCGCACGGCCTCGGACGGGTCGGCGACCATCACCGGGACGTCGAGCTTCGGCCACGCCCGCAGCGCAGGATCGATCGTCTCGTAGATGCGCCGGTAGGGCTCCATCATGGCCTCGCTCCACTCGAACCGGGACGGGCCGACATATTCGTCCATGTACACGAGGCCATCCGGTTTCAATGCCCGCAGGACGGCGTGGAAGAGCTTCTCGAGCCGCAACACGTGGTGCGCGGACTCCTGGAACAGCACGAGGTCATACACGCCCTTCGGCAGTGCCGGGGCGTTGAAGTCCGCGGCGAAGTAGCGGATGCGCGACTGCAGTCCTTCGTCCGCCGCCAGCTTCGCGGCGATCGCCAGCGACGCCACGGAGCCGTCGAAGGCATCGATGCGCTTCACGAGGTTTCGGCGGACGAGATCCCGCTCGAGACCTCCGCTGCCGCAACCGATCGTCAACGCGCGGCCGAACGTGCGCCCGCCGAGCCAGCGCTGAAACCAATCCACCGGCCAGAGAGGGATGTCGCCGCCGATGAGGGTGTTCGCGTATTCGCGGAGCCACCATTCGTGCAACCAGCTCGAATGCTGCGGCTGGACGACTTCGCGATCCCAGAACTCAGCGGACTCGCGCAAGGTCATGAGGGTGGTGGTGCCCAGGGACGGAATCGAACCGCCGACACGAGGATTTTCAGTCCTCTGCTCTACCAACTGAGCTACCTGGGCAGGAGCCTCTCGAAGAGCGGCGCGCAAGATACCAACCGGCGCGGCTCGTGGCAAGCGGAGATGGTA
Source organism: Thermoanaerobaculia bacterium (assembly GCA_035627015.1). Lineage (GTDB taxonomy): Bacteria > Acidobacteriota > Thermoanaerobaculia > Gp7-AA8 > Gp7-AA8 > QHVT01. The sequence continues at coordinate 17,390 of DASPMO010000142.1, forward strand.
AACGGATGAGCGGGAGAATCATTCCTGGGGCGGAAATCCCCGCGCCGTAACATCGCGCAAGGTCGCCACCGCCCCCTCACAGCTCCTTCAGGATCTCCGCCCGCTTCGCGTCGTACTCCTCGCTGCGCGAGCGGCCGTAGCGGTACGCGCTGCCGGAGGCGGCGCCTTCCTCGTGTCGGCGGTTCGATTCCGTCCCTGGGCACCATCCACTCCTCGCCTCTTCATCCATCGCGGCGCCGTCGAACGCACACGGATCGGATCAGCGCGGAAGCGCGGCGATCTCGACTACGGCAGGCTTTTCCTGTTTTTCGGCGATACGGATGTCGGTGTCTTTCGGCTGAGTCAACGAGATCACCTCGACTTTCGTGATCTGGTACTCGGCCATCAGAGCCTCTTTGGGCGGATCGGTCGGGCTGGCGAAGCAGGGGCTGTTGCCGACGTTGTAGCAACAGGCGGTGTAGGGGTCGTAGCGGCAGCGTGCCTGGCCGGCGCCGAAGAAGCAGGTGCAGTCCCAGTCACAAAAACCACACACCGCGTACAGCGGCGAAGCCATGGCGAGCAGCACGAGGGGGACGATCAGACGAGCGATTCTCTTCATTCTTCCTCCTGCGGGGGAAACGGCGGTCGACGGCGCCGAGATCACTTTCGTTTCTGGAAGCGTACGGTGACGCGCTGGCGGCCCTCGGCCACCACGACCTGGACCGGCGCCCGGTCCGGCGTCATGGACGAGACGAGCGACTCCACCTCTTCGTCGGTGCTGTAGGGCCAGAGCTCGTAGGTGCCGGGCGGGATGCGCGCGAGCTCTCCGTGGCCGTCCTCGTCGGTCAGGAGCACATTCCCTCCGCGGCGCAGCATCGGCGCGACGTCCGGCGGCAGCAGCTCCCCGTTGTAGCGAAGAAGGAAGCGGATGTTCGGCATGGGGGTGCCGTCGTCGAGCAGGGTCTCGATCTCGAGCGCCCCCTTTGCCTCGGGGACCACGACGACGCGGGCGGGCTCGGAACGATCGTCGTGATCCAGACGGACCATGGCCAGCGATCCGCCCGGCGGGATGACCCACACGACGCTGGCGGACGTCCGGGGAGTGGCGATGCGTACCTGTCCATCGGCCCCGGAGGAAGCCCTGGCCAGGACCGACTCGCCGGAGACGGTCAGGACCGTCGCACCGGCGACCGGCTTCTGCGACCCGTCGACGATCTGCAGGAGGCGCGTGCGGCCGGCCTGCAGGACGATGCGCCGCTCGATGACGCTGTCGGCGGCGGTGGCCTCGACGGTCATCGGATCCGGTCCGAGGTAGCCCTCCGCCGAAACGCGGAGCGTGTGCGTCCCCGGCTCGATGCCGGCGTATTCGAATCGCCCCCGCGCATCGGTGACGACGCCGATGGGGGCGGTGATCTCTTCGCGGACCACGCGCACGATGACGCGGGCGTTCGCGATCGGCGCGCCGTCCTCGTCGACGACGACTCCGCGAATGCGGCGCGAGGGAAGGTCGACCGAGAGCACGGGACGCGGTACCGGCTCGAGAGTGGTGCGGAGTTTCACCCGTGCGAAGAGCGGACCGCCGGAAAGGTCGACGAGAAAATCCCCGACGTCCCAGATCGGAATCGAGACGCGCCCGTCCTTGTCGGCGGCGACGCGGGCGACCCAGTGCCAGGTCTCGTGCTCGAGCGCCACGTCGACGCCACTCAGCGGTGCTCCTCCGAGCGTGAAGTGTCCCTCGAAGGTGCGCGCCGGCAGCGTCAGCGCCACCCTGCGCTCATCCGCCGCGCCGATGGTGACTTTGCTCGTGAGCGTCTGCGCCGGCCCGTCGCCGCGCACGGCGACGACGTACGTCCCGGCCTGAAGCGCCTCGAACCGGACGATCTTCGGATCATCCATGGGCCGGCTGGCGATCCAGCGCGGCTCATGTTCGTCATCGGCGATGCCGAGGTGTGCGGTGAGCGAGCCGCTGTACGTGCCGCGGACCACCCGCAACTCGATGGTCCCGGCATGGATGGAGCTACCCGCGAGCAGGAAGGCCACCACGATGCTTTTCAGCATTCCGCGATCTTAGCATCGGGCGTTGACGACGCGGGCGGAGTGGCAGGGATGCCGGCCGGCATCCCTGCCCGTGACTGCCGTCGTCTCACCGGACCGGCATCATGCGGATGGTGAAGAAAAAGTTGTTGCCCCACACCGGCACCGCGGCGGGGTTCGTGACGGGGACGAACCAGGAGAGCTTCGCCAGGGCCCGGACGATCGGGCCGTTCGTGGTGGTGGTGGTCACCGGCCCGCCGTTGTTCGTGCGGGGGCCTCCCGGCGGGTTGAAGTCGCGGTAGACGGCGAAGTTCGTCCCCCCCGAGCCATCGGTGACGTGCACGATTCCGGAGCCGACGTAATCCGAGGTCTGGAACCCGTTGCCCTGCCAGTCGATGAAGAACGACACGTACTCGAACGAGCCGAAAGAGCCGATCGGGCCGGCGAAGCCGAAGTTCTGCTTGATGTCGATCGTGCACGCCAGGCGCGATCGGAAGAGGGAGGCGAAGCGTCCCCGTCCGCAGAAACCGGTTGACATGGCATCCGACCGGCGTAGACTCCGGACGCCGCTATTTGGTGGCGGCCTTGCCGCCTAATCCTCGGCGCCGAGGAACGGGGGAACCAACATTGAGACGGCTTGCCACCGTCCGGGGTGAATCCAGCCAGAAGCTGGTAGGGCTTCCAGCCCGAACCCGACAGCTAACCTCGTAGGCAGCCGGAAGGCTCGGCCACGCAAACGCCGCGAAGACCTCGCGGCGTTTGTCATTTGTATCGATTCCCATCCATCTTTCCGTTGGTGGTAGACTCCGCCCGATTCAAAAACCGGAATAATTGGAACGGCGGGCCGAAATCCTACCCCCTTCCGGCCGTGCTCCTTGAATACCTAAGCCCCGCGTGTACAACGCTTTAGTATTTTCCGGCATAACGGCCGGAATTCTGCACAAAGCTCTGGTTCCAAACAGGAAAGGAGACTGTATGAAACGGTGCCCTCCCCACTGGTATCGCGCGGCATGGGCCGCACTGCTCGTCACACTGATGGCCTTCAGTGTGTCGGCGCAGGTTCAGTACGGCAGCCTGGTCGGCCAGGTCGTCGGCAATGACGGTGCTGCCCTCCCCGGCGTCACTGTGACTCTCACGGGTGTTGGTGCTCCCCAGGCGACCGTCACCGACGGCCAGGGACGCTTCCGCTTCCCGAACCTCTCCCCCGGAACGTACACCGTCAAGGCCGACCTCGCGGGCTACGGCACGGCGACGCGCGCAGGCATCGGCGTGCGCCTCGGCGCCAGCCCCGACATCACCATGACGCTCAACCCGTCGGTGTCGCAGACGATCACCGTCACGGCCGAGGCGCCGCTGCTCGATACGCGTAAATCGGGCACCGGCACGACCGTGTCGAAGGTCGAGCTCGAGACCGTCCCCACCGGCCGCGACCCGTGGGTCATCCTCCAGCAGACCCCGGGCGTCCTGCTCGACCGCATCAACGTCGGCGGCAACGAGTCCGGCCAGCAGTCGACCTACATCGGCAAGGGCTCCGCGGGCGACCAGTCCACCTGGAACGTCGACGGCGTCAACATCACCGACGTCGGCTCGCTCGGCTCCTCGCCGGCCTACTACGACTTCGACTCCTTCGAGGAAATGCAGATCACGACCGGCGGCTCCGACCCGCGCATCCAGACCGCGGGCGTGCAGCTCAACATGGTCACCAAGCGCGGCACGAACGACGTGACCGGCTCCGCGCGCTTCTTCAACACGCGCAACGCGTGGCAGGCCGAGCCCGAGATCCCCGAGGAAGCGATCATCGTCCGCGATTCCACCGGCAAGGTCATCAGCGGCTACCTCGAGAATGTGAACGAGATCGACAACATCGACGACTACGGCGTCGAAGCGGGCGGTCCGATCATCCGCGACCGTCTGTGGCTGTGGGCCGCCTACAGCAACCAGCAGATCGACCTGCTGCAGGCCTCGAGCGGCGTCCACCTGAACGACCAGACCCAGCTCGAGAACTACAACGGCAAGCTCAACGCGCAGATCCTGTCGAACAACAGCTTCAGCTTCGCCGGCATGTTCGGCGCGAAGGTGAAGTTCGGCCGCAACGTCGGTCCCGGCCGTCCGCAGGAGACCGGCTGGAACCAGGACAACAACTACACCGGCCCGTCGATGTGGAAGGTCGAAGACACCCACATCTTCAGCCCCAACTTCTACCTGACCGGCCTCTTCTCGAAGGTCGAGGGGGGCTTCCAGCTCATCTCCGACAACGGCGAGCGCTGCGTCAGCATCGAGTGCGGACTCTCCGGCAGCCCGGCGACGTGGTTCTACACGCCGGACCCGAACAAGGAGCCGGACCTGTGGCAGTACGAGCCGCACTTCAGCTACTACAACTACTTCACCGAGCGTCCGCAGACGCAGTACCGCGGCGACGCGTCGGCGTTCCTGACCACCGGCTCGCTCAACCACGAGCTCCGCTTCGGCCTCGGCTACCGCGACTCGGAAGTCCGCTCGCTCTCCGCGTGGCCGGGCGACCAGCTCGTGTTCCTCGTCGATGAGCCGAATGGCCAGCCCGCGTTCGGCCAGGGCGTGCAGCTCAACCGCTTCTCCGACTTCACGTACAACGTCGGCTCGACCGACTTCTACATCGGCGACACGATGATGCTCGGCAACCTGACCATCCAGGCGGGCCTCCGCTACGACCAGCAGGTGGCCAACATCCAGGCCGGCGTCACGCCCGCGAACGTCGTCTCCGGCGGCTCGATCCCGCAGATCAGCTACCCGGCCAGCGACGACCTCGAGTGGACGAACATCTCCCCGCGCCTCGGCCTGACGTACGCGCTCGGCGCCGATCGCAAGACTCTGTTGCGCGCGTCGCTCAACCGCTATACGGACCAGATGGGCGGCTTCACCGTCTACGCCACCTCGCCGGCCGCGTACAGCTATCTCTATTACTTCTTCGATGACCTGAACGGAAACGGCCGTGCCGAAGGCAACGAGATCATCCGCGAGGATGGCCCGTTCGGGAACGGCATCCAGGGGTGGTACAACGTCGATCCGCTCAATCCGACCGTGCCGGTGCGCCGCTGGGACAACGACCTGAAGGCCCCGACCACCGATGAGCTCATCCTCGGCTTCGAGCGCCAGATCCTGGCCGACTTCTCGGTCGGCGTGAACGGCACCTATCGCCGCTTCAACGACCAGATCGGTCTCTGGCCCGAGAAGACCCGCGGCGCCGGCGACTGGTACACGAGCGCGGACTATGCCCAGGTGATCTGCAATCCGGACGACTGGGACCCGGAGGAAGACGCGATCAGTTGCTCGGGCACCAACTTCGCCTTCCAGGTTCCGAATGGCGGACCGTCGTTCACCAACATCCCCATCTACGACCTCGACGGCGTCGACGCTCCGGTCTATTTCGCCTTCCGCAACCTGCCCGACTACTCGCAGACCTATACCGGCCTCGAGCTGAACGCCACCAAGCGCATGTCCAACCGCTGGATGATGCGCGCCAACTTCACGTGGCAGGACTGGAAGCAGGACATCGGCGATGAAGGCATCCTCGATCCGACCCATCTCCGCACGGCCACCGGCTGCTCGAGCTGCGACGGCGACATCGTCGTGCAGGGCGCGGGCGAAGGCTCCGGCGCGAAGGGTGGCATCTACATCAACTCGCGCTGGGCGTACAACCTGACGGGTGCCTATCAGATCCCGTTCATCGACACCTCGCTCGGCTTCAACCTCACCGGCCGCGAGGGCTACCCGATCCCGTACATCCTGCGCTACTCGAGCAACGAGGGCGGCAAGAACGTGCTCGTCGGCGACATCGACGAGTACCGCCTGCCGAACGTGCACTCCCTCGACCTCCGTCTGGCGAAGGACTTCCGCTTCGGACCGGCCGGCCTGACCGTCTCGGCCGACATGTTCAACGTGCTCAACTCGAACACGGTCCTGCAGCGGCAGATGGACTACCGCCGGACCGAGAACTCGCAGCATCAGATCACCGAGGTGCTCTCGCCGCGCGTCTTCCGTCTCGGCGCGCGGCTCACGTTCTAGTTTCCTGAGTTTCGCAGTGAAAACCGGGGCCCGCGGGCCCCGGTTTTTTGTTGCTGGTTGCTGGTTGCTGGTTCGTGGTGGTTTTGCGTAGAGCCGCCACGAACCAGCAACCAGCAACACAGCAACCTTTCTGGAACAGCCTCGCGCCCGCTCGCGTTCTCACGTCCCGTCACATTCCAGGAGGATTCATGCGCAGAGTTCTGGTAGCGGTGCTGGCACTGCTCGTTGCGACCGCGGCGATGGCTCAGGTCCGAGGGAAAGGGCGCCTGCAGGGTACGGTCACCGATGAGAGCGGGAAGCCGGTGGCGGGAGCCGCCATCACGGTCGCCCCGGCGGACGGCAACACGACACCGATCAAGGCCAAGTCCGACGCGAAGGGCCGCTGGTCCGCGCTCGGCCTCACCAGCGGGCAGTGGAACGTCGACATCGAGGCGCCGGGCTATCAGCCGAGCCGCGGCACCGCAAACGTCAGCGAGATCCAGATGCTCCCGCCGATCAAGACCACCCTGCAGAAAGCGGTCGAGGAGGCCGAGGTCCCGGCGAGCGCGATCGAGACCGCGCCGTCGGTCCCGCAGGAAGCGGTCGACGCCGTGAATGCCGGCCAGGCCTTCATGGAGGCCCAGAAGTTCAAAGAGGCCGTGGCCGAGTTCGAGAAGGCGCTCGTGCACCTTGCCGACAACGCGTCGCTCAAGCAGGTCCTCTCGCAGGCGTACTACAAGGCCGGCGAGCTGCCGAAGGCGATCGCCATGATGGAGGGGCTCACCGCGGCCGATCCATCCAACACGCAGCTCGCGCTGCTGCTCACGAACCTCTACCTCGAGAATGGCCAGCTCGACCAGGGGCGGGCCCTGCTGCAGAACCTCCCGGCCGGCAGCGTCACCGATCCGACGGTGTACGTGAACGTCGGCATCCTCTTCCTCAACAAGAACAACCCTGCCGACGCGCTGACGTACTTTGGTAAAGCGGTCGACCTCGACATGACCCGTCCCGAGTCCTACTACTATCGCGGGCTGGCCGCCATCCAGCTCAAGAAGATGGCGGAGGCCAGGGCCGATTTCCAGAAGGTGGTCGAGCTCGCGCCGGATTCACCCGAAGGGCGCGACGCGAAGCAGATGCTCGCGGATTTGAAGTAAATGAAGCGTCTGGCGCTGGTCGTGGCAGTCGTGATGACGGTCACGACCTGCGCCCGCTTCACCGGCTCTCCTTCCAGCGAGACGCCGGTCATCCTCATCTCCATCGACACGCTGCGCTCGGACCGGCTCCCCGCGTACGGCTACGACCGCGTCTCCACGCCGCACCTCGACGCGCTGCGCGCCGACTCGATCCTCTACGAGCGCGCCTACAGCCACTGCCCGCTCACCCTCCCGTCGCACGCCACGATGTTCACCGGCCTGCTGCCGTCGGCGAACGGCGTGCGCGACAACGTCGGCTACCGCATCGACGACAAGGCGCCCACGCTGGCCGAGCTCCTCAAGAAGAACGGCTACGCCACCGGCGGGGCCATCTCCGCGTTCGTGCTGCGCCGCGAGTCGGGCATGGGGCGCGGCTTCGACTTCTACGATGACGATGTCGAGGCCCTCGGCAAGGGGGAGGTCATCGGCCACGTGCAGCGCGCCGGCAGCGAGACCGTGGCCGCGGCCGAGCAGTGGCTCGACAAGGTGCAGCAGCACCCGTTCTTCCTCTTCGTCCACCTCTACGAGCCGCACACGCCCTACACGCCGCCCGAGCCGTACCGCAGCCAGTACAAGAGCGCGTACGACGGCGAGATCGCGCACGTCGACCGGATCGTCGGCAACTTCCTCGACTCGCTGAAGCGCCGCGGCCTCTACGACAAGGCGCTGATCGTGCTCACCTCCGACCATGGCGAGGGACTCAACGACCACGGCGAGGAAGAGCACGGGATCTTCCTCTACCGCGAGGCGCTGCAGGTGCCGCTGATGGTCAAGCTGCCGAAGTCGCGCAAGGGCGGCGAGAGCGTGCAGGCGCCCGTGCAGCTCGTCGATGTCTTCACCACCATCCTCGAGCAGACCGCCACGCCGGCGGTCGAGCACGATCCGGGCGCGCGCTCGCTCGTGGCCATGACCGGCGACGCGGCCGCGACGAAGCGCGCCATCTACGCGGAGTCGTATTACCCGCGCCTGCACTTCGGCTGGAGCGACCTGCACTCCCTCATCGACGGCGACCGCCACTTCATCCGCGCGCCGATCCCCGAGCTCTACGACCTCGGCTCCGATCCGGCCGAGAAGAAGAACCTCCTGCCCGGCGAGCGCCGCTCCTACGTGCAGATGCGCACCGCCATCGAGCCGTACGTGAAGGCGGCCAGCGCCCCCGCGGCCGTCGACCCGGAGGAAGCGGCCAAGCTCGCGGCCCTCGGCTATGTCGGCTCGTCCGTCTCGACGGCCGCCGGCGACGGGGAGCTGCCCGACCCGAAGAGCACCGTCCACGTCTTCCAGCAGATCCGCCAGGCCTACACGCACTTCCGCGACGAGCGGTTCGAGGAGGCGCTGGCCCTCACCGGGCAGCTCCTCCGCGACAACGACAAGATCGTCGACATCTGGGACCTCCGCTCGAAGATCCTCGTGAAGATGGGCCGCACGCGTGACGCCATCGCCGCGGCGCGCGAGGGGCTGAAGCGCCAGCCGAACGCGGTGTCGCTGCTGATGACCGTCGCCAATCACTCCATCGCCGTCAAGGACCTCGAGCAGGCGCAGGCGCACGCGGAGCTGTTGCTGAAGTACGAGCCGTCGCGCGCGCACGAGATCCTGGCCCGCGTGGCGGTGGAGCGCGGCGACTACAAGCGCGCGCGCGAAGAGGCGCAGGCCTCGGTGAAGAACTCGCACGATCCGACGCCCGGCTATCTCACCCTCGGATTGATCGCCAAGAAGGAGAACGACTTCCCCGCGGCGCTGCGCTATCTCGACGAGGCGGCCAAGGTGGTGGCGCGGCACAAGAAGCCGCTGGCCACGCTGCACTTTAACCGCGGCGACGTGCTGGCCCGCCTCGGCCGCAACGCCGAGGCGGAGCAGGAGTTCCGCAAGGAGATCGCCGCGTATCCCGGCAACCCCGAGCCCTACTCGTCGCTCATCCTCCTGCTGTCGACGCAGGGGAGGACGGACGAGGCCACGCAGCTCGTCTACGAGCTCGTGCGCCGCGCTCCCGACGCGGCGTCGTACGTCACCATCAGCGAGACGCTCGAGGCCATCGGCGACGACCGCGGCGCCGTCTACTGGGCACGCCAGGGGCTGAAGAAGTTTCCCGCCGATCCGGACCTGAAGCAGATGGCGGTGCGATGAAGAGCATGAGCCTGCACCAGTCCCCTCTCCCCGCGCGCGGGGAGAGGGTCAGGGTGAGGGGCGGCTCCTCGCAGCGGGGCAGGGGCCCCTCACCCTATCCCTCTCCCCGTGCGCGGGGAGAGGGGACCCTCTGGCTCGTGCTCGTCGTCCTGGCATTCGTCGCCTGCAACCAACAGCCGGAGACCCCCGCCGCCGCCCCGCGCGCGCAGGACATCATCCTCATCACCATCGACACGTGGCGTGCCGATGCCGCCGGCTTCGGCGGCAACACGCGCGTGAAGACGCCGTTCCTCGACTCGCTGGCAGCGAAGGGGACGGTCTTCACGAACGCGCACGCGCACAACGTCGTCACGCTGCCGTCGCACGCGAACATCCTCACGGGACTGCTGCCGTATCAGCACGGCATCCGCGACAACGCCGGCTTCACGCTCGACGCCAAGCACGAGACCGTGGCGGCGATGCTGAAGCGCGCGGGCTACGCCACGGGCGCATTCGTCGGCGCGTTCCCGCTCGACGCGCGCTTCGGCCTCGACCGCGGCTTCGACGTCTACGACGACAACTACGGCAAGGGACAGGCGGCGTTCGACTTCTCGATCCAGGAGCGCCGCGCCGACACGGTGCTGCAGGCCGCCACGGCGTGGTGGCGGAGCACCGAGGGACGCAAGCGCTTCCTCTGGGTGCACGTCTACGACCCGCACGCGCCGTACGCGCCGCCCGCACCCTTCACCGGCTACCTCGGCGAGGTGGAGTACGTCGACCAGCAGCTCGCGAGCGCGTTCGGCGCGCTCACCGGCGATCCGCTGATCATCGTCACCGCCGACCATGGCGAGGCCCTCGGCGATCACGGCGAGATCACTCACGGCCTCTTCGCCTACGAGGCGACGCTGAAGGTGCCGTTGCTCGTGAGCGGGGGAGGCGCGGCGAAGGGCGTGAAGAGCGAAGCCGTCCGCCACGTCGACATCGTGCCGACGATCCTCGAGGCCGCGGGCGTGCCGCTGCCGGCGACGCTGGCCGGCACGCCGCTCTTCAAGGGCGGCGACCGCGACACGTACTTTGAATCGCTCTCCGCGAACCTGAATCGCGGCTGGGCGCCGCTCACCGGCGTCATTCGCGGCGGCACGAAGTACATCGACCTGCCGGTGATCGAGCTGTACGACCTGCCGGGCGATCCGGCGGAGCAGAACAACATCGCCAACGACCGTCGCCGCGACGTCGACGCCGCGCGCAAGTTCCTCGCGCCGCTGCGCGCCAGTCTCGCGCCGGCGCCGCGCACGATGTCCGCCGAGGCCATGGCGCGGCTGCGCAGCCTCGGCTACGTCAGCGGCACCGCCTCCACGAAGAGCGAGTACACGGCGGCCGACGATCCGAAAAACCTCATCCATCTCGACACGAAGCTGCACGAGGCGGTGGCGCTGTTCCAGCGGAAGCAGCCGGAGAAGGCGCTGCAGCTCGCGCGCGAAGTCGTGGCCGAGCGTCCCGACATGGCCGGCGGACGGGAGATGCTGGCCCTGATGCTGCGCCAGAACGGGCGGCTCGAAGAGGCGCTCGCGGAGCTCGAACAACTCTGCCGCCGTCCCGAGGCCACCGACGACAACCGCGTGCAGCTCGCGCTGCTGCTCTCGGAGACCGGACGCCCGCAGCGCGCGGCGGAGATGCTCGAGCCGCTGGCGGTCGACTCGACGAATCCCGACCTGCTCAACGCGTACGGCGTCGCGCTCGCGGATGCAGGGCGGCCGGCGGACGCCATCCGCCAGTGGCAGCGCGTGCTGCAGCGCGACGACGCCAACGCGCCCGCGCACCAGAACATGGGCATCGTCTCGCTGCGCGGCAACGACGTCCGCGCCGCGCGCACGCACCTGGCCCGCGCGCTCGCGCTCAACCCGCGCCTCCCGCTGGCCCTCAACACCCTCGGCGTGATCAGCGCCCGCGAGAACGACATGCGCACCGCCCTCGCGTACTGGAACAAGGCCGTCGAGCTCGACCCGCAGCAGTTCGACGCGCTGTACAACATGGGCCTCGTGCAGACCCAGGCCGGCAACTACGCCGAGGCGCGCAAAGCGCTCGAGCAGTTCGTAAAAACCGCCCCCTCTCCCAAGTACGACAAAGACAAACTCACCGCCAAACGCGCCCTGCAATTCATTGCCAACAAAACGTAAAACGTAGGGCGGGCTTCAGCCCGCCCATGGACGGGCTGAAGCCCGTCCTACGTCTACAATCACCTCA
>DASPMO010000143.1:0-33896 GCA_035627015.1 Thermoanaerobaculia bacterium
GAGAAGCCCAATGTGCCGCCGTCGGCCGCGATCACCAGCCCGGCCAACGGCGCGAACTTCACGGCACCGGCCACGTTCGTCGTCACCGCGAGCGCGGCCGACTCCGACGGCTCCATCGTCCGCGTCGACTTCTTCCTCAACGGCGCGCCCGTCGCGGGCGACGAGGTGGCGCCGTACGCCGCGGAGCTCGCGAGCCTCGCCACCGGCAGCTACGTCCTCACCGCGCAGGCCACCGACAACCGCGGCGGCGTCGCGACGTCGAGCGCGGTCAACGTCACGGTCGGGCCGCCGAACGCGCTGCCGGTCGTGACCCTGACCGCTTCCGCCGGCACCCCGCCGGTCTTCGCCCCTGCCTCCATTGCGGCGACGGCGACGGCCTCCGACGCCGACGGCACCATCGTGCAGGTGGAGTTCCTCCGTAACGGCGTCGTCGAGTCGACGGTCACGGCCGCGCCGTACGCGGCGACGTTCGCGAACGTCCCCGCGGGGACGCACAGCCTCACCGCCCGCGCCACCGACGACCGCGGCGGCGTCACCACCTCGGCCGCGGTGAGCGTCACCGTGGTCGTTCCCTCCATCACCATCGACACTCCGCTGGCGAACGCCTCGATCGCCACCAACCACGTGGCCGTGCGCGGCCGCATCGTGGCGCCGGCGTACTCCGGCGTGACGGTGAACGGAAAGGTGGCCGCGGTCGACGCGGCCGGCAACTTCGCCGCCCTCATCCCGCTCGAGGAGGGCGTGAATGCGGTCACCGCGACGCTGACGATGCTGGACCGGCAGACCGCCACCACCACCATGTCCGTCACCGCGTCGGGCGCGATCCTGCCGTTCGGGGTCAGCGTCACGCCCATGACCGGCTACGCGCCGCTGCTGACGACGTTCGAGATCAGCAATCCGACCACCGCCAACGCCATCTTCACCGTGGACGGCTTCACGTTCTTCTCCCTCCCTTCCGGCACGTTCGTGCGGCTCAACCGCACCTGGCCGGCCGGCGTGCACACGCCGCCGATCTCGATCCGCGTGGGCACCCAGGCCTTCACGTTCGGGGTGGTGATCGACGCGCGGGACAAGGCCAGGGACGATCAGATGTTCCGCGCGGTGTGGGCCGGCATGAACGCGGCCCTGGTCGCGGGCAACCAGGAGATGGCCATGCGCTACCTCGACGAAGGGGCGCAGCAGAAGTACGGGCCCGTCTTCGCCGCGCTGCTGCCGTTCATGCCCGAGATCGTGGCCTCGTACTCGCCGCTCGAAGAGGTGTCGCTCTCCGCGACCGTCGGTGAATACGCCCTGACGCGGATGGACGGCGCCGTGAAGCGGCTGTACCTCGTGCATTTCCTGCGCGACGGCAGCGGCGTCTGGCGCATTGCCGGGATGTGAGGAAGGACCCCCTGACCATGAAGAACCTCAACCGATTCTTTCTGAACCTCGCCCTCGCGGCCGCCATGGCGCTGCCGGCGTTCGCATACGAAGACACCACCACGCACCATCAGATGACGCTCATCGCCACGCGCAAGACGGTGCTCTACACCGACCCCACGGTCGTGCGCTCCCTCGGGATCTGGCCGGTCAACGTCCAGGCTTTCGGCTTTCACGGCCGGATCGCGGATGTGCCCGCGGGAACGACGTTCTATAACCTGGCCGGGTACGTCGCCGAGGGTGCGGTCGCCGAGGACGCCGGCCTCCGTGCGCTGCACCATTTCTACGATCCGGTCTACGACCGCGGCATCACGGGGCTGTCGTACCGGTCGTGGGCGTGGACCCTGACCGAGAACATCAACTCTCTCCGCGCCGCACGCAACGCCCTGACGCGCGGCCTGACGCACAACGAGGGATTGCCGGGAGCCTCCGAGGCGCAGCGCTTCTTCGCCATCAGCCTGATGCTCAAGAACCTCGGGCATGCCATGCACCACATGCAGGACATGGCGCAGCCGCAGCACGTGCGCCACGACCAGCACCTTTCGTACTTCAACATCAATCCCAGCCTGTACGAGCACCACACGGCCCGGCTCAACCTCGCGGCGCACATGCAGTCGGGGAATCCCGTCTATCCCGGCTCGGCGGACTTCCGGACCGCACGCGACTTCTGGTTCAACCCCGCCGGTTCCGGCATCGCGCAGATGACCAACCGCGACTTCCTCAGCCAGGGGACGAACTTCCTGCTCTCGAGCTCCGGCGTCAGCACCGGTGAGTTTGCGCACCCGCAGCCGGGCGGCCATACCGACATCACGGCCGCGCAGCTGTTCGCCGAGAACGGCATGAGCATGACCACGAACCTGCAGGCGCAGTGCGCCAATCCGGTCATCAACTGCACGGTCACGCTGTACGCGACGCCGCTGTCCACCCGCGCCACCACGCTCTCGGTCTTCGACCAGGACCTGCGGGCCCGAGGCATCGACGTCGACTTCGACTGGAGCACCCTCGGCGGCAAGGCCGTGACCCGCCGGTTCTTCGACCTCAACCGCTTCAACTACAACGACGTCTACCGCATCCTGATGCCGCGCGCCATCGGCTACTCGGCCGGCATCGTGAACCACTTCCTGCGCGGCAAGCTGGAGATCAGCAAGCCGCAGACCGGCCCGTACGCCGTCGCCGATCAAGCCGCCGGCGAGGGCTTCAAGAAGGTCCGCGCCACGGTGAAGAACGTCACCCCGAATGAAGCGCTGCAGGAGGGGAGCATTCGCGCCATCATGAAGTTCCGCCGCAACGGCTGCTACAAGCCCGACCTGACGGGGGAGTACGCACTCGTGGGAGGACAGGCGCAGGCCCCCTGTACGACTCCCCGCGGGACCGAGGCGCAGATTCGTGTCAGCGAAGAGCAGCCGGCGACGCTGGCGGCAGGGGAGAGCAAGCCGTTCACGTTCACGTTTTCCGACCCGGTCCCCCTCGATGCCACGGACGTGCTCCTGCAGGTCTACTACACCGGCCAGGTGGGGGCGGAGACGGAATCCTTCGCGCTGGGCTCCGTCGACATCTCGGAGCCGACGTTCAACGCGTTCATGAACGCGACGGACCTCTTCGAGCTGAACGGAGTCTTCTACTACGGCGACGAGATCATCGCCAACATCGCCTCCGAGCCGTATTCGGCAGCCGACCTGAACGACGACCGCGCCTGGAGCTTCCCGCCCGACCCGCCGCTGGACGGCATCAGCATGAGCTTCGAGATCTCGATTGCCGGCGCGAAGGTGGCCACGGTCAGCAACGTTCCCGAGGGACGCTTCGTGCGCCTGGCGGTGCTCACCGACAACGCCCCCTACGCGGTGACGACCGTGGCCCGCGGTTCCTGGTTCACGAAGACGGACAACTACACGTTCGGCCCGAAGATCGTGCACGACACCGGGGTGACGAACCTCATCCAGACCACCGGCTCGCTGCGCGGCCTCCGTCAATTCAACATTGCCACGCTCCACAACTACTACCCGCAGGGCGTGGCGAACATCGACACCATGCAGGAGAGTCTCGTCACGGACGCGGACAAGCCGGTGCCGGTGACGATCGAGCCGAGCTTCCTCGGCATGTCATCCTCGAACGAGTGGGCGAGCAGCATGAGCGTCTTCCGCGCCATGCAGACCAACGCACTCTCGACGATGCTGCCGACGCCGGAGTCGTCGCCGCAGTTCCCCCTCCCCACGATCGCCCCCTCGCCGCAGGTGGTGATTCCCTCGGAGGGAGCACGGGTGTCGAACGGGATCGCGCCGCCGGTGCGGTAACGGGTTTCAGGTTTCGGGAGTGCGGTGGCTCTTTGCCACCGCACTCCCGCGCTCGAACGGCTAATCGTCCGGCGCCGCCTCACGCAGCGCGACATCGAAGTTCTGCACGAGGGTCATGGGCTCGCGCACCGGCTCGGGACCACGGCGGACGGCCGCGATGATGCGCTGTCCGTCCGCGCGCACATCCCACGGCGCCACGCCCAGGGACACGCGCACCCGGAAGAGCGGCAGCGGTTTGCCGATCTCCGGCGTCACGCCGAGGGTGACGGGGACGGCCATCACAGTCTGGTCCGAGGGGTGGAGGAAGAAGAGCTCTCGCCCGTCGCCACGCCAGCGTGGACTGATCCCGCCGTTCTGCGAAACCGTCCACTTCGCCCCGGTCGGCGGAAAAGGGGCGACGTAAATCTCCGTCTGCCCCGACTCGTTCGACTGGAACGCGATCCACCTGCCATCCGGCGACATCGTCGCCGACGACTCCACGAACTGCGTCGCCGCGTAAGAATGGGACTTCCCATCCGCAACGGTCACGTAGCGGATGTCGGTCTCTGACGGAAGGCCGGTGGCTTGATAGAAGATCATCGTCCCGTCCGGAGACCAGCTGGTCGCGATCTTGTCCATCGCCGAAATGACCGCCGGTCGCTCCGTGCCTGCCGCGACGTCGCGGATGTAGATGTCGGGGTAATCGCGTCGCCGCGACGAGAACGCGATGCTCCTCCCGTCGCGCGACCAGACCGGGCCGAGGTCGTTGTCGCCCGCCGTGAGCCGCGTCTTCACGTCGCGGGTGCTGTCGTAAATCCACACGCTGCTCGAGGCCATGCCCGTGCTCGCGGCGATGCGGTTGCCATCCGGCGAGAGGGAAAGGCTCGAGTAGGGCTGCAGAGGCCCGACGACGCCGAGCTCTTTCCCGCTCCGGTCGTACCACATCATCTGCGTCTCGCTTTCGAGCTCGCCCGTCTGATACAGCAGCGTCCCGGACGGGGAGACCGTGAAATGGCTGCGCATCAGGAGTGCAGACATGCTGATGCGCCGCTCCGTCAGCACGACGGGATCGCCGCGGACTTGGAGTGCGTCGGCGTCGAAGCGCTGCGCGATCAGCGCCCCCTGCCGGACGGTCAGGAGGAACCCGTCGTAATACAACGGCTGTGACGTGCCGGATGCGATCGGCCGATGCACCGTCCCCGAGAGATTGCCGGCGACGATGCGCGTGCGAGCGTTTTCGGCTCCCGTCGGACTGGCCACGAACAGGAAGTGCTGCCCGTCGGGCAGAAAGCGCGGCCAGCGGTGGGTGACGTCCGCGCCCTTCACCAGTCGCGTCACGGCGACCGGCGTCCCGCCCGACGCCGCCACCCGCATGATCGGTGTGTAGCGGCCGGCGAACAGGATGGTGTTGCCGCTCCACGACCCGCCGCGCCCCGAAGGGGCGTCGCAGATCACCGTCGGCGGCCCGCCGGCGACGTCGATCTTCTTCAACTTGCCCTCGGCGAAGAACGCGATCTGTCGCCCGTCCGGAGACCAGAACGGATACGTGCCGTTTTCCGCGCCGGCCAGCGGACGGGCAGTCGTCGAGTCGAGCGAGCGAATCCAGAGCTGCTCCGCGGCCTGCCCCGTCCCGGAGCTGGTCCCGAACACGATCCGCGTCCCGTCGGGCGAGAATTCCGGCGGCGCGCTGTTCGCCACGGCCGACGCGTTCGGCGGAACGATCGAAGTGCGGACGATCCTCCGTTCGGGTCGCCCGAGCCGCTCCTGGATGAACAGGAGGGCCGCAACGACGCTCACCAGCGCCAACAGGAGAGCTGCGACGGTCATCGGTGCGGCACGTCTCGCGGATCGCGTCGAGGCCACCGGAGCGGCTTCGCCAATCCACTGCATGGCCAGCCGCACGTCATGGGCGCTCTGGAAACGCTCATCCGGCTCTTTCTGAAGGCACGTGCGGATGATGCGATCCAGAGCTGGCGGCAACGCCGGCTGGCTCTCCAGGATCGAAGGGGGATGCGTTTTCAGGATCGACGCGATGACGCTTGCCTTCGAGCGCCCCGGAAAGGCGCGGTGCGCGGTCGCCATCTCATAGAGGACGGCGCCGAGGGCGAAAATGTCCGTTCGCGCGTCGACGTCGCCCCCTTCGAGCTGCTCGGGCGCCATGTACTGGAACGTGCCGACGATCGTCCCTTCCTCGGTGAGCGTTTTCTTCTCCGTCGACACCGATGGGCTGATGGGACCGCCGAGGTCGGCTTCCTTCGCCAATCCAAAGTCCAGCAGCTTCGCGCCACCGCGCGTGAGCATGATGTTGCCGGGCTTGAGATCGCGGTGAACGATCCCGCCCTTATGGGCGCGATCGAGTGCGTCGGCCATCTCGATGCCGTAGCGGAGAACCTGATCGATCGGCAGCGGACCTTTCTCGAGCCGCTGGGCCAGCGTCTCGCCCTCGAGGTACTCCATGACCAGGTAGTCGACCCCGTCCTCGCTCCCGACGTCGTAGAGCGTGCAGATGTGCGGATGCGCGAGCTGCGAGATCGTTCTCGCCTCGCGCTCGAAGCGGAGCTTCACTTGCGCGTTCCTGGCGAACTCGGACGGAAGAATCTTGACCGCGACGCTCCGGTCGAGCCGGGTGTCGCGGGCCTTGAACACCTCGCCCATGCCCCCCGCGCCGATGCGCGAGACAATCTCGTAGGGGCCAAGACGTTTACCCGGGCCGAGCATAGGGAGCGCCCATTATGCCCGGGTCGGAATCTCTCCTGTTCTGGCCCTCCGGCCTGTCGTGCGTTCAGATGACGTCGAATACGTGATCGAGAAGCATGATCGTGGTGCACCCCAGGATCGACTCGGAGTGCGAGCTGAGCACATGCCCGCCGATGGTCGTTGCCGCTTCTTCCGGCGGCGTGCCTTGCGGAACGTCGTTGATGTTCTGCACGGTCAGGTACACATCCCATTTTCCGGGCGGCTCGTCCGGCGGAAGATCGATCGTGCCGGTAAAGCAGCAACGCTTCGACTTGATGCTGCTGTTCGCCAACGCAATTCGCGGGTTCTCGAGACGGATCCCTTCCATGACGTGGCCCGTGACGCCGGTAGTGAACACCTCCGCGCCGACCGGCGCGATGCAGTAGCTGATCAGCAGTCCTTCGCCGCCGCCGCCGCGCACCATCACCTCGACGATTCCGTTACCGTTCAACGTCAGCTCGTGCACCACGCCCTGCTGCGCCGGCGCGGTGACCTGATCGAGCACCGTCCCGGCGCTGTTGCGCGCCACGAGCGAGATCGGGGCGTTCGTGAACTGCGCCACGCGCGCGACGACCTTGCTCGCCGGCTGGTGAGACAGCAGCAAACCGCGCTGTGAGACCTGCACCGCTTTGTACGGCTCGAACCAGTTCACGATCGAGACCGGTTGCTGCGACGGATCGAGATAGCCGAGCCACGCGAACTTTCCCTTGTACGGATACGGTCCGACCTCGGAATCCTCGAAGCTCACGCACACGAGCTCACCTTCCGGCTGCTGCGGGAACGTGCGCGGGCAGGAGGCCGGATGCAACACGACGCGGAGCACCGTCTTCGGACGCAGGTGCGGAATCAGGTGCGCGACCACGTGATACGCATCGCAGGGCCGCGGCTGATAGTCCCACACCGCTGCGATGAGCCTGACCGTGTTGCCGGCGCCATAGCTGCTCTTGTCGGTGACGACCATTTTGCCGAGCAGGAACTGCGTGTTCGTGCGCGTCTCCTCGACCTCGTGCGTCATCACGCCCTGCGTCGTCTGCCGCTCGTAGCGCCATTTCACATCCGTTTTGAACGGAATGCCGGGCAGCGGCAGCTGCGGATACTCGATCGCCATCTCGACGAGCTCGCCATTCGTGAGCTGGCCGGCCACGGTCGGCGTGGCGTCCTGGCCGCGGCGCGTCGGATCGCGATAATCGCTCGCTGCTGCGGCGAGCGCTGCACCCGCCGCGCCGCCGTACAGACCGGCGGTGAGAGGGTCGGGCACTTCCCACTCGATGAGCGACGTCACCAGCGGGCCGCACGCGGCCACTTTCGTGATCGCCTCGACATGATCGCCGGCCGTGGGATGCGCCGGCTGAATGATGTCGTCGCCTTCCTCGCCGCCGTCCGCGTAGACGTGCCAGTTCGAGAGCGCCATCTCGGTGCCGTCGGTGGCATCGTGAACGAGCAATCCGAGCGTGCCGTATCCGTTGAACCAGAAGATGTGCTCCTCCGCGTTCGCCGTGGTCGGACCGCCGAGGAGCGGATCGAAGTGCTGATCGTCGCGATGTCCGACCGCGGCGCGTATGCGCGGATTGAACCGCTGCACGTCCGTCGGAAAGCCTTCGATCTCCGGCGGAATCGGCTTCGAGCCCGCCGCTTCGACCTGCCGCACCGACGGGTATTTCTGCCGCACGAAAAAGATGATCGCGCGCTCCATCTCCAGCTTGCCTTCGCGGTTCCGCAGGCCGAAGCCGATGCTGACGATGTTCGGATCGTCCGCGTACTCGGCTTCCAGGCGCCGAAGGAGACTCTGCAGGGCGTTGATGTCGTTGGCCATGATCGCCTCCGTTCTTACAACGTGATGTTCAGTGCCGTGGCAACGTCTTCGAGGAACGAAGCAACCGCGCTGTCGGGAGAATCACTGCCGGAGTGATGCAGCGCCACGGGACGGCGTGTGGCGCGATGGATCCAGACCGAGCCGGAGTCGCCGGGCTGGCTGACGTTCTCGCCAAATGCGGGATCGGGCCCGATGTTCAGCTGCGGAATGTTGAACGCCGTTCCATCATCCGACCGGGTGAATGATCCCGTGATGCCGGTCATCAGCCCGTGAGTGAGCCCGGTGGTCGCTCCCGACTTGAAGACCTGCAAGGACGCAACAGGGGTCGTCGGATCGGCGAGCAAGCCGAGCACCTCGGCTTTCGGCATGATCGTGCCGGTGAGCGGAATCGTCCCGTCGAGAGCCACCTCGGGACTGAGATTGAACTCGTCGGATTGCGCGTCCAATACCTGCAGGAAGCTCGTGGCCCGGTCGGTGTCGAGCACGCTGAGCGCCGCATCGACATCGGTCTGCTGGAAGCGTCCGAGGCTGCCGATCACGAGATCTTCATCGTGATATGCGACGTTGCTCGCTTCCGAAAGGATGGCCGCCAGCAACAGGATGACCGCGATGATCAGCAGCAGCACCTTCCACCACGGATCCTGGAACGGGATCGGTCCGTACTGCCCGTCGAATGGATCGCTCGGGATGACCTCGTACGAGAACTTGGTCGGGAATGCGTAGAAGGGCCTGTAGCAGAAACGCCCGTCCTTCGGATAGCGCGGATCGCGAGGATCGTGGCCACCGCCGCCATTCGTGCAGTTGCAGTAGCAGGCCAGGATCTCCTGAATGATGCACGGATCGATCTTCCTGCCGTCGAGCAGGTCCTGCAGCGTTCGGCGGAGGCGGTCGAGCGTCTGGCGGTCAGCCTTGGGCCGAGGCCGCGGCTTGCAACGCCTGCGTCCGCGTTTCGCACCCTTCCGGTCGAACGCGAACTCGCGCAGCTTGAACCGGAGCGTGCCTTCCTGCACCTCCGACACGATCTCGCCCGTGGCCGTGTCGACGGTCGTGCGACTGACGAAGATCTGCTTCTTGACGCGGCGCGCGGGATTGGCGGGATCGGCCATCCCCTTGACATTGCGGCAGACGAATTCAACTTCGTGTTTGCGCGGCGAAGCCTGGGAAACGTCGACCTTGAAGTAAACGGTGCGCGACGCCCCGGACGCCAGCGGACCGAGGACGATGCCGGTCCCTTTCTGCGCCTGGCCGAGTGCCGCGAGCTCCGTCTGTGCCCACGCGTTGTTGATCTGCACGCCGCGCATCGCCAGCGACGTACGACTGGTGGCGGTGATGTCCAGCACATGGTCTTCGGTGAACGGCAACCCCCAACGGTTCGTCACTCGTACCGCCATGTAATACGTGCCGAGCGCGGTCTCGAAGATGCCGTCCGGCATCTGAAACAGGTCGTCGGTGCGAACCGCATAGGGACGGTACGGGATCTCCAGCATCGTCCCGTCGAGATACCGGGCCTCCCATTCGATGTCTTCGAAGTCTTTCGACGGAAGCGGATCCTCGGCGCCGATGATGGCCCGGATGTCGACGCGGTCCACCCCCGGGTCGATCATCATCTCCGACGGCTTCCACGGTTCGGCGCTGTTCTCGCGGTACTCCCCCGTGAGCGCCCAATTGGCTCCATCGGCATCCACTTCCAGCCCGACGGTGGGCGGATAGACGCCATTTCCCGACGATGCACCGTCGATGCGGAACCGGTTTTCCCAGTTGTGAATCGCCTTGGTGACTCTGAGATGCCAGCGGCCCGAAAGAAGGACACTCATGCAACCACCTCCATGATCGATCCGTGTTTTTTCGGCTCTTACGGAGATAGTGATCGCAACTTGAAAAACGTTTCACCGGCGCCCGCGCCGGCATCAGGTCACGGAGCGGGCGCGGGACTCGCCGGCGGTGCGCCGCTTTGGGCCCGGTGCGACGCGAGCAGCGCGCGGAGCTTGTCGGCGGCTTCTGCGATCGTGGCCTGCCGGAGGCGGTATGCCTCGGCCAGGGCGCTGATGTTGCCGCCGCAGAAGGGGCAGGTCTCGGTGCCCGGGTAGACGTACTGCTCGCAGCCGCGGCAGAGGGTGAGGGCCGGTGGGACGCGGTCCGTCTCGCGGCGCACGATCTCGTGGGCGGCGCGGGGTGGCGGCGGCTCCTGGACGACCGCGACACCCTGGCCGTCCAGCGGCTCGAGCAGCAGCGCGAAGCGGCCGGTGTCGAACGGCAGGCCGGGCGCTTCCTCGACCTTCACGATCCGCTCGCGCTTTCCCTGCGAGGCCAGCGTCAGCGCGCGGTGATGGCAGTAGGGATTGTTGCCCGCGCGGCCGAGGAGCGTGTGGTTCGTCCAGGTGCAGCCCGAGCGGCAGACGTCGGCGTAGTAGCAGGTGCGGCAGAAGCCCCACAGGTCGTCCACCGTCCGGTCGCGAGTGAAGCGGAGCTGGCCGGAGTGGTTCCAGATGTCTTCGATGGTCATGTCGCGGACATTGCCGCCGGAGTACTCCTTGGTCGCCAGCGACGGACAACCTTTGATCGTGCCGTCCGCCTCGATGCCGAGGCCGATCTGGCCGGCCCCGCAGCCCTGGAAGTGACCGGTCTCCGCGTCGGTCACGCGCCAGCGGTGCTCGTACGGACCGAAGTAGCCGATGTTGTTGCCGGGCTGGATGAGCACTCCCAGCGTGGCCGCCTCGTCGAAGAGCTCGGCCAGCAGAGGCATGAGCTCGAGGATCTGGTGCGGCTGCATGAGCACTTGGTCGTTGTCGGCGGCGTTGCCCATGGCCACGGTGAGCTGAATCTGCCAGTTCCGCGCGCCGGCTTCGGCGATCTGGTGCAGCAGCCCGCGCAGGTGGGGCATGGTGGTCGCGCCGATCTGTGTGTTGACGCTGCTCGGGATGTCGTACTGCTTCAGCAGGCGCAGCGCGCGCATGGCGTGCTCGAACGAGCCCTTCACGCCGCGTAGTTTGTCGTGCAACTCGGGGGAGCCGTCGAGCGACACGCCGCAGGAGCGCAGTCCCGCCTCCTTGGCCTTGCGGATGCGCTCTTCGTTGAGGGCCAGACCGCCGCTCTGCATGCTGGGATGCATGCCGTGGTCGCTGATGGCGCGGATGATGTCCAGCCAGTCGCGGCGCAGAAAGGCCTCGCCGCCGATGATCGTCACCTCGCGCACGCGCAGCCTCGCGAGCTGCCGCACCACATCCAGACACTCCTCGGTCGACAGCTCCGATGGACGGGCCTTCCCCGCCCGGGACCCGCAGTGCATGCATTTGAGGTTGCATGCGAGCGTGATCTCCCACACGACGTGGATCGGATGGCTGCGCGCGAAGTCGTCGGTCGTGGCGTAGCGGTGCGGCAGCTTGCGGGTTTCCATCGCGCGCCCTCAGTACTTCTTGTCCAGCGCGGCGCGCAGCTCCTGCACCGCCGCGGCGATGGTCGGATCGCTCGAGTCCTGCGTCTGATCGAGGAGGGACTGCATGGCCGCGCGGTCGTTGCGGCGGATGGCGTCGTTGATCGCCACGCCGTACGGCATCGGGTGGCCGGTCCCGCCGCCGATCGCGCTTTCGAGGTCGCGAATGGCCTGGCCGAGGTCGCCCTGCGCCTCGTGCACGCCGCGCGCCTCGGCGAGCAACGCCTGCATCTCCTCCTGATTCCCGCGCTTGATGCTGTCGTGGATGGTCACGCCGTACAACATTCTGGGGTCCGCCATCGTTCTTCTCCTTTCCGTCCTGTACCGGTACTGAAGGAGTGCCCGGTGCGCGCAAATCCCTACCTCCGCCTTGACGGAAAGGCATCGGCTGCCTAGATTTGAAGGCGCTCCCCATGGACGTCTGCCTGGTCTCGATGCCGTACGCCGCGCTCGAACGTCCGTCGATCGCGCTCGGCCTGCTGGTGGCGGAGCTGCGCGCGGCAGGCATCGACGTCGAGGCACGGTACGCGAGTCTCGACTTCGCGTCGCGGACGGGCCTGCGCGCCTATCAGGCGGTGCTGAGCTCGCAGACGAACTACTTCATCGGCGAGTGGACGTTCAGCGCGGCGGCGTTCCCGGAGATGTCGGCGGTGAGCGAGGACTACCTGGCCACGATCGCCGCCGAGCTGCGGCTCCCCGATGCGCGCGAGCTGCTGCTGTCGCTGCGCGCGGAGGCGGTCCGCTTCGTCGCCGACACCGCAGACGCCATCGTCGCCCGTGGACCGCGCATCGTCGGCTGTACGTCGACCTTCCAGCAGCAGACCGCGTCGCTCGCGCTGTTGCGGGCCATTCGCGAGCGCGATCCGGAGATCATCACCATGATCGGCGGGACGAACTGCGAGGCCGCCATGGGCGTCGCCACCCGCCGCGCGTTTCCGTGGGTGGACTACGTCGTGTCCGGCGAGGCGGACGAGCTGATCGTGCCGTTCGTGAAGGATCTCCTCGCGCGGGGGCGGCATGCCGCGACGCCCTACGGCGTCATCGACGCGAACGTGGCGGAACGGCGGGATGCCGATCCTCCGCGCGCGTCGGTGTGGTCGGTGGACGCCATTCCGACGCCGGATTACGACGATTACTTCCGCGACCTGACCCGCTCGCCGCTCAGCGGGGCGATCGTGCCGGCACTGGTGGTCGAGACCTCGCGCGGCTGCTGGTGGGGCGCGAAGTCGCACTGCACGTTCTGCGGCCTCAACGGCGGCAACATGGCCTACCGCGCAAAGAGCCCCGAGCGAGCGGTCGAGGAGTTCCACCGCCTGGCCGCCCGCTACGGCGTGCGCCGCTTCACGGCCGTCGACAACATCATCGACATGCAATACCACCAGCGCGTGCTGCCGCACCTGGCCGGCCACGGCTACGACATCTTCTACGAGACCAAGGCGAACCTGCGCCGCCAGCACATGCAGAGCTTCGCCGACGCCGGGGTGCGCTCGATCCAGCCGGGCATGGAGAGCTTCCACGACGAGATGCTGCGCACGCTGGCCAAGGGCAACAAGGCCTGGATGAACGTGCAGATCCTCAAGTGGGCCATCGAGCTGGAGATGGAGATCTCGTGGGTCTTCCTGATCGACGTGCCGCGGCAGCGCGACGAGTGGTACCTGGAAATGCTGGCCTGGCTGCCGCTGGTCTCGCATCTCGCGCCGCCCGTGTACGCGGCGCCGATCCAGTTCGTCCGCTTCAGTCCCTACCATCGCGACGCCGCGTCGTACGGCCTGGACCTGGTCCCGGAGCCGGCGTACGCGCAGGTCTATCCGGTCGAGGGGGAGGAGTTGAGCGAGCTGGCCTACTACTTCGTCGACCGCAATCCGCCCCCGCCCCCCGGCCTCGGCCAGCGTCTGCTCGTGGCCTGGCTCGGCCTCTGGCGCGATCAGCACGGGAGCGCCACCCGCCCCGTGCTGGAGATGCGGATCGACGACGAGGCGATCGACATCGTCGACACCCGCGCCTGCCGCACCGCCCCCCGCCACCACCTGACCGGCCTCGCCGCACGCCTCTACGCGAAGTGCGACGAGGCCGTCGAGCAACGCGCGCTGCCGGCACGCCTCGGCGCATCGGAGGAGGAGACGCAGGCGGCCATCGATCTGCTGCTCGCCGACAAGCTCGCCGTCAATCTCTCCGGCCGGATCCTGGCGCTGGCGGTCGATGTCTCCCGGCCGCGCAGCGGGACGATCCCGGTGCCCGGGGGGAGCGTGGCGATGATGAGGTGAATCGCACCCAGGGCCTGACAAACGAGCCGGCACGAGCGGTAACTGTACTCACCATGGCAGGCGGCAGCGCGGTGAGCGCGACGGCCTTGTCGTAGCGCTTCCCTCGAGAAGATCCTGAACAACGCAGGCAGTTGGCAGTGCCGACTGCCTGCTGCTGTCAATCCAGCGCCTTCTGCACGTACTCCGACAGTCGCGGATCCATTCCCTGCTGCGCCGCGAACTGCGGCTCGCCCTGATACAGGTTCTGCAGCGACTCGCGGATGCCGGCATCGCCGCCGGTGAAGGCCTCGATCAGCTCCATCCACCGCTTCGCCAGCGCCTGCACCTTCGGATCTTTCGGGTCCGTCCCGCGCTGCATCTCCTCGCGCACCGACGCGATCAGCCGCGGCCATTCCTCCTGGAACTCGCGCAGCTTCTCTTCGCCGAACATCTCGCGCCGCTGCGCCAGCGTGTCCAGCTGTTCCTTTGTGTAGTACTTGTCGAACATCGTCATCACCTCGATTGCCTGAATGAATTCCTCGGCCGAAGCCGAGTGGTAATGCGCCGCCACGGCTTCCAGGCGCGCGCAGAGCTCCTGCTGCGCGGCGATCTGCCGCCGGAGGCGCTCGACATGGTTGCGGACGAGCTGTTGCGCATCGAAGTCCCGCCGCGCCAGCAACTCCCGGATCTCCTCGAGCGGAAATCCCAGCTGCCGCAGGGAGAGCACCTGCTGCAGACGAACGACCTCATCCCGGCCGTACAGGCGGTGTCCGGACACCGTCCTGTGCGGCGAGACGAGACCGAGCTCGTCGTAGTGGTGGAGCGTGCGGATCGAGATCCCTGTGCGCTTTGCGAGCTCGCCGACCTTCATGGCGAGGAGCTTAGAACCTCACGTTACGTGAGGAGCAAGAGGTTTTTTGTGTGGAGGACAGACAGGTGTGTCTGTCCTCCACTGGTGCCGAGGCCGGCCGTCAATGCGCCATGCGCAGCGGCTCGAAGAAAAGATTCATGAGGCAGGGCTGCGACAGGAGCTGCGCCAGCTTCTGCTTCCTCATTTCGAGATCGTTGAAGGTCCGGTTGACCGGCTCGCCCGCGGCATCCGGAATGGTGATGCCCGTGAGGAACCCGGAGAGCGCGCCGTTCTCGCTGATGTGCGTGAACTGCGTCGCGGTCTCGCCGCCGTGGCAGCCATTGCAGGTGTTGAGGGAGAACTTGTGCCGGCTGTTCGGCGTGGCGATGGCCGCGCTCGGATGCGGTCCCGGGCCGTCCCAGAACATGGTGCTCGGCGGGAAGGGAACCGGTGCGATCGCGCCGAGGTACGGAGTGCCGACCGGGAACTCGGCGTCGACGTTGTAGGTGTCGTTGAGAATGGCCGGCGCGTTCTGGTTGATGAAGTCCGCCGTCACGAACTGGTTGTTCAGCGGGAAGTCGGGCGTGCGGACGATCGTCGTCTCGCGCAGATGGCCGACGTCCGCGTCGCCGCTGGCGAGGTGGAACTCGCGCAACTCCCAGGCCGGACTGATCACCAGCTCGTTCGTCCGCAGCTGGTTGAGCGACGACTGATTCGGGAACTGGGACGGGTTCGTGCCCGCCTCGGTGAACTGCACCGTCAGCGCCTCGAGCGCGGCGTTGTAGGCCGGTGAGCCGACGGCGTTGTTCTTCAGATCGAACCAGGCCTGTCCCCACGCCTTGCGCGCCATGCAGCTCGGCTGCTGGATGCCGTATTCGAAGATCACCAGGAAGCGCCGCGGCGCGCAGGTGTTCGGGTCCGTCAGTGCGAAGACGAGCCGCGCCTCACCCGCGCTGCCGCCGCCGTAAACCAGGTTCTGCGCGAGGTCTCCGCGATAGACGATGGCCACGAGCCGGAACGGCGCCTTCGCCAGATTCAGCGATCCGTCGAGGTTCTTCGGCCACGGGTCGACGATCAGCGGCACCACGTTCGGGCGCGCCGGCACCTGGATGTCGTTGATCAGCGGCGAGACCTCCCACCGCTTCAGCCAGCGGCGCGTGAACGCCTCCGGCGTGATGCCGGTCTGCGGCGTGTTGGCCATCTGCTCCATGACGTGGCCGAACGTCCACTTTCCCATCGCCGTGCCGGTGTTCGTACAGGGGTTGAACGTGCGGACCGGATCGTCGACCACACCCGGATTCGTGATCACGAGCGACGACGGGGCGTCGACTTCGTTCGGGTCGATGGTGGGAAAGAGCGGAATCAGGATGCCGGGGTTGAAGTCGACCATCACCGGGAAGTCGAGGTTGGGGACCTCCTTCGAGCGGAGGTCGACGTCGGCGAAGTTCGCGCGCGATGGGAACGGCGGGATGTCGCGCAGGTCGCGCACCTTGCCGGGGTCGACGCGCTGGGGCGTGAACGTCGCCGCGATCTGCCGGCCGACGAAGATCGGAATCGGTCTCGTGGCGCGCAGGAGGCGCTCGTTCGCCGCCTGGAGCTGCTTCACGTCGATCCGGACGTAGCCGCTGTGGATGCCGTCCTGCGCCCGCTCGTCCGGCGCATAGCCGTCGTCACGCAGCGTCGCCTTCCCGCGCTCGAGCTCCATCGTCAGCACCGCCGGAGCAGGCACGCCGCGCGCGAGCTCGGCGAAGACGATCGCGTTCCCCGCGCTGGTCTCTTTCTCCAGCAGCTGGATCGCCGCGCGCTGCGCCACCGGCGGGACCTCGCGCAGGTCAGGCTCGCGGTGGAGCAGGTTGACGATCGGTCGGATCCGTTTGGAATCGAAGGGGATGAGACGAGTGGGCGTGGGCCGCTGTGCCGCCCCCGCGGCAAGCGACGCCACCAACACGAAGACCAGAGCTGTCCGAGCCATACATTTCCTCCATGTGCGTCGATGGAGGAGGACGTTAGAGGGCAGCCGCGTAAAACTCCTGATGGTTCGGTGATCCTTTGGTGACCGTGGAGTCGAACGGCGCCCTCACCACTCCAGCGGAAGCCCTGGCGTCGTTGGTTCGCAAACAGGCCATGGAAGCACTGGTTGGCGGGCGTGGGGGCCGGCGCTCGGATAGACGAAGACATCCTTCCAATTCGCGGGAGCGAAGCCTCAGTCACGACCAGGTCGAGCGCCAGCGTCGGCGAAAGCGCGCCGCCGAGGCTGCGGCCGGCGAAGAATGGAAGTAGACGCGTGCCTGTCGGTTAGAGCGCCGGCCTGTCACGCCGGAGGTCGCGGGTTCGAGCCCCGTCGGCCCCGCCAAATTAAGCGATTGATCGATCCGCCGCCACTTGGCGGCGTTTTCGTTTGCGCACACTAAAAGCGCGAAACGATCCGCACAAGGTCCCGCACAAGGTGCCAGTTTTCAGCGGCCCCGAAATGCACCGAATAACTGTGCAAATCGCGAATGTTCCACGCGAACGGTGCCATTGTTTCACCGCCTCCGACTGTGGCGCACCGGGAAATACGCGTACCTGATCTTGGCTTCGGTGAGCGTGCCGAGCGAGTCGCGGCAAGACGGCACGTTTGCGACCAGCTCCTGATTGTGCTTGATGGAGTAAGCGTCGAGAATTTGAGCGAGCAGCGTCTCGACGGACACGCCGGTTTTCGCGGCGAGGTAATCCAGCATGTCGGATGCGTATCGATGCACAGGAACGAGCAGAGGACGCATGCGCAGGCCGTGTGGCAGGGCTTCACTATCTGCGGAGCCCCAGCGGCCGACGCGCTGGTCCCGCAGTAACTGCCGGAGCCGAACGGAAAGTCCTGTTCCATGCGTTTGTACGCGCGAGCTCATGGCTTCCTCCGCTACATGCGACAATTGCTGGTACACAGCGGCGGAACGCCGCGCGAAGATGGTCTGGGACCGGAGAGATGGATGAGGAGAACGCTTACCGTTACAACCGCGTTGGCTCTCAATCTGGTCGCAGCGTTCGCGGCGCAAGCATCCATTGGCGTCGGACGCACTTGGCTTGAAGCCCACACGCACGCGCAGATGAACGCGTGGCAGCGGCAACAGGCAGCCAAGCTGGGACAGGCGCTCCGCGAGGTCAGCCAGGAGAAGGCAGAGTTGACACTGGACATCGCTGCGGCGCGCGAGGCGTACTGGAAGCGGGCTGCAGCCGGGAGTGATCTTGCCGGAGTCGAGATGCGCTACCGCGAGCTGCTCTGGCGCAAGGATCTTCACTATCTGACCGTGGCGATGGCGGATGCGCTGAAGCCGTTCGGACGCCGCGGCCCGATTCGTGGAGTGGGAAGCCTGATGGATGTAGCGACGCTGAGAATCGACGGCGGCATCCATGCCTATGCGAGAGAGACCTTTGACGGCTGGACGGCGGTTACGATCCAGGCGCTACTCAACAAACCGTTCGAGGCGGCAATGGAGGAGAGCGCATCTGCATACGCCGACTACATTGCACGACGGGACGTGGCGGAGTACCTGTTCAAGAGCGCTTCATCCCCGCTCCGCTCCACGAATAACGACGAATATCTGGTGGGCTTCCTTCTCGCCTCCGAGTCCAGCGCGACACCTGCGGAAGCACAGCAACGGTCCCAGGCCATGCGACGCCTGGTCGGAAAGAACGCGTTTGACCGCGCTGTGGACGACGCCCGGCAACACCCGCAGCCGAATCACTACCACGGTGATCGCCTCGATTGGATCGCTACTCGGCACGATCCCCAGCTCTACGCCATCCAGTTGATCAAGCGCTGGACACGCCAAGATTGGGACTGGGCCGTCGCCGCGCACAAGGCGCGCGTGGCGCGGCTCGGCGACGACGCGGCGCAGGCGGTGCGTGCCGCTTTCGAATCGGCGAACGAAGCCGGAGCGCCCTGCGTCGGCGATCCTGACCGGCAGCGTCAAAAGACGGCGTATCTGTACGACTGCGTGGCTGAGCGGCTGGGACCGCAGGTGCTGTGGAACGACGCCTTCGACATCGCGCTGGCGAACATGAATCGCCGCGAGATGCGCGCACAGATGCTCCGCGAGCTCGCGCGTGTGCGGGGAGAGGGGTCACCTGAGGAGCGTTATGCGCGAATCACGGCGGTCGTCGCGGAGCCGGTTCTTCTCGCGGCCATGTACCAGAAGAACAATGGAGGCGTTCCGCCGCTCGTCGGCACGGATCGGCGCCGTGCCCCTAATTACGGTCCGTTCGGAGAGGAAATGCGGCTCATCGAGGTGTTCGGCGCACTGCACGATGCACGAAGTTTCGCCGTAGCCTGCGTTGCGCAGGCGGATCGCCCGCGGGAGAAAGGCTTTGTCGACGTTTCGTCTCTCGATCGGTTGGAGCGTGCGGTCACGACCTACGAAAAGCTCGTGGAGACGCGAGGCGCCGACGCGGTGAACAGCGTCGCCACACGTATCCACGAGAACTTTCAGAAGCTCCCGAAAACCCTCCCAAAGCTGCCGATCTTCGACGGTTGGGGCGAGTTCTTCCTGCAGCAGCTCGGCGGCGTTTAGCATCCTCGTACTCACTGTTCACCCGGCAGCGCGCGGGGCGCGTCAACCGCACTTAAAAGCACTTAAAAGCGCGACGCGCGCGCACCTCGTGCGGCTCGAAATCCGCACAAGGCGCCGCACAAGATAGTTTGAAACCCGCCGCAAATCGCTGCATCCAAAGGCCGCGTTCCGCCGCCTGCAGAACTATGTCTCTTCGGATACCCGGGGTTAGTTCGTCAGATCGGAGCCGGGCTGCGTGAGCGGGGCGACGCCGGACGGAAGCTTCTTCGGCAACTCCCAGCGGTCGATGATCTGGTCGTCCTCGTCATACGTGAAGGTGAAGTAGTCACGGCGGACGGTCTCCACGTTCGTATCGCCATCATGTTCACCACCCGCATCAGCTCTTCGCGATTGCTGGCCATTTGCGCGATGTTGCTTGCGCCCGTGTGGCGGAAGGTGAAGAAATCAGCCTTCTCGTTGGCGAGCGGATAGCCGAGCATGTCGGACGCGATCGCGATCAGGCGGTCCCACTGCTTGCGGATGTTCGTACGGCGTGCCGGTGTCGGAATCGGGGTGGATGTAGCCGCGCGCGTTCCGCGGGCGGATCGCTAAGAGGTAGTCGACCAGCGGACGTGCGAGCCGGCCATATGGGCGAATGCCCTTGTTCACGTTCTTGTGCTGGTCGCGCCCGAAGTTGCCGGTGCCTTTCACCGGATCGAGCGTCACTTCCTCCCACGTCAGCGCCCAGTTGTTGATGGGGCGCATCAGCGAGAAGTAGGCGATGAGGATCATCCCGCGGAGCGGCAGTTTCGAGGCCGTGCGGAGCGAGCCGGTACCCGCGACCTTGCCGACTTTGCTGTTCCACCTGGCCTGCCCGATCTCGTATTGATCGAGGGCGGGGCCGATGATGACGGAGAGCTGCTCTTCGCTCCATGTGACAGGCCGGGTGGTCTTCTTCGGCACGGTCGGAAGCCGCACATCCGCGAGCGCATGCGAGCGGATGACACCCTCGGACTTGGCGTTGTTCATCATCGCCAGGAACGTCGAGCCGTAGTGACGCCGGGATTGCTTGCTGAGGTGCGCGACCGAGGCGAGAACCTTGCGGAAGTCGGCCAGCTACGATAGTTGTTCGGATCCGGTTGAGGCGCGGTGCGCGCGGATGACGATCGGCTCGGACCAAACCTCATCCATCGTCCGGCCCGTTTCCGCGGCCTTGCGCTGGCGATGGGCCGGGGCAGACGTCGCACACGCAGAACGGAGGATGCGCGATCGGCGGCTGCATCGCATAGGGTGGCTTCTTGCCGACGACATGGCGCGGACGTGCGAGAACGGGAAGAAGACGGCGAGCATTTGAGCTGCGGCGGCGCACGAGGGAATGCCTTGTTCCTTACCGCAGTATAATGAAGTAAGGAGACCTGACATGCCGACCTCGACCATTACCAGCAAAGGCCAGACGACCGTCCCGAAGGAAGTCCGCGAAGCGCTCGACCTCGGCCCAGGCGACCGGCTGTCGTGGGAAATCCGCGGCGGCAAAGTGGCCATCACGACCGAGCGGCCCGGCCTGTTCCGTTGGGAAGGAATCTTCAAGGACGGTCCCGCCGACGCCGTCGAGGCGGTGAAGGAAGCGCGGAAGCGCAGAGGGCGTGTCTGACGTGCGAAGCGTCGTCATCGATGCAAACGTCCTCGTCTCATTCTTCGTGGAACGCGACGAGAGACAACGCGCGGCCGCGAAAGCGCTGCTGCTCGAAGCCGTGGACGGTGAGATCGAGGCGATCATTCCGCAGTTCGTCGTGTTCGAAATCAGCTACGTCTTCCAAACCATGTACGGCGCAGCCGGCGAGCGCCTCGCAACGCTGATCCGCGATGTCATCAACCTCCCCGGTGCGCGGGTGGTCGACGATTGCCCGTGGAAGCGCGTCCTCGTAGTGTGGCCGGATCCCCTCCCCTCACTCGCCGATGCGGCCATCCTCGCCGTGGCCGTGACGAACCGATACGACGCCGTCGCCACCTTCGACAAGAAGCTCGCGAGACGGATCAAAGACGCCGGCATCGAGACGTACTGGTAGGCGCCGTCGCACGGCCCCGAGCAAGCGTGTTCCACGGGTGTAAAACGTGGTCAAAATGACCCCTGCCGGCTCCTCAACACACCCGGCTCGCGCGCTCCTCATCATGCCCCAAAATGAACGCGCTGAGAGTGCCTCGAGCCACTCTCATTAGCACTCTCATTAGCCGCCGAAACGACGCTAGATCCTCGGAAATCAGAGAGTTACGAGAGGGACTCCCGAGAGGAAGGAACCTAAGAGTATTAGAACGCCGGCCTGTCACGTCCGGAGGTCGCGGCTTCGCAGGGTCCCGTAGATCCCGCGTCTACGCGCGGGATCTACGGGAGAGACAGCAGCCTTACGGCTGCATCACGAACGTCGCGTCGCCCGTGTCGTTGCGCACGATCGACGCGTAGGCGTAGACCACCGTCTCCGACGACACGACGCGGATCATGGCGGCGTTGAGGGGGCCGGCCTGGAAGTGGCTGAAGATGTCGTTGAACTGGCGGTAGGAGCGGGCGGGGATGGAGGTGGCGAAGGCGCCGCGCGATTCGCCGGAGGTGTCGATCAGCTCGAGCCAGACGATGGTCGGCTGCGTGCCGGGGTTCGACACGCCGACGTTCGTGCGGTTGCCGTCGACGCCGGAGAGGCCGGGGAGGAAGTGCTCGGACACGAGGCGCCCGGTGTCGACGCCCGGCACGGACTGGCCGTACTCGCCGTGCTGGCCCACGTTGTAGATGCGCGCGCGGGCGATGATGCGCACGTTCGGCGCGTCGTCCCACGTCACGCGCACGATGCCGCCGCCGCTCTCGACGTCGAACCAGGCGGCGAGGGCGTCCGGAAGGGCGATCACTTCCTTCGGCGAGAGCGGCATGCGCACTTCTTTGGTC
The DNA here is from genome assembly GCA_035627015.1 of Thermoanaerobaculia bacterium. Lineage (GTDB taxonomy): Bacteria > Acidobacteriota > Thermoanaerobaculia > Gp7-AA8 > Gp7-AA8 > QHVT01. The sequence goes on from DASPMO010000143.1 coordinate 22,220, forward strand.
TGCCCGTTGTCGCCGTGGAAGGTGATGGTCGTCCACGTCGGCGCGGTGAGGTTGTGGGAGACGTTGGAGACGACGATCTCCGAGCGCCACCGGGTGTCGTTCGCGCCGGCGCCGCGATAGACGGCGGGGATGAGCACTTCGCCGGCGAAGGCGGTCGTGGTCAGCAGGAGAGAGAGGAGAAGAAGAGCACTGCGTTTCATGACGGACTCACTTTCTTGTATGCGTGCTTACGAACTGCTTTCAGAACTTGTAGAAGGACTCGCGGACGATCCGGCCGTCGCGCCACTGCTGCACGGCCACCTGGCGCAGCGTTCCGCTGCCGTATTCGTTGTGGGCGAAGTCGATCGACCACTGGTTGAGGGCGGTGCCGTTCGCGTCGTCGACGGCCGAGGCAAGGAGCCGCGCGCTCCACTGCGTCAGGCCGCTCTGGAAGGCCTGTTCGCGCGCGCGATTCGCGTCCTTTCCGGTCATCGACTGCTCGTTCGATTCCGCCATTTCGACGTCGTCGGCGTAGAAGCGCTCGATCCCTTCGACGAGCTGGCCGGCGGCGACGAGATCGTTGAGTGCACGGACTTTTTCTGCGAGTGACATGTCAGTTCTCCTTTTTGCCGGTGATGAGGCGGTCGAGCGACCAGCGCCCGGCGCCGCCGAGGACGACCACGAGGGCAATGGCCGCGGCCAGGATGTGGAACTCGTAGCCTTCGCCGGCCTGGGTGCCCGCCCAGTTCATGAAGAAGCCGTTCGAGCGGTGGACGACCAGCGCCGCGACGACCATGTTCACGCCGATGCCGAAGGCGGCGAAGCGGGTGCCGATGCCGGCGATGACGGCCAGGGCGCCGAAGAAGTCGGCGGCGATGGCCAGGATGCCCAGGACGGAGGGGATGCCGATGCTGGCGAACCAGCCGAGGGTGCCTTCGAGGCCCCAGCCGCCGAACCAGCCGAAGACCTTCTGCAGGCCGTGCGGCAGGACCACAATGCCGAGGGCGAGACGGAGGACGAAGAGCGAGAAAGAGCGGTCAGTGGCAAGTACGTTCGGCACGGCCACGGGGCGGGGGAGGGGAATGCTGGTCATGGTTTCAGTTCCTTTCAATTGACATGTAAAGTATTGGGGAAGCGAAAAACACTAGGAGTCGGGCGTACTGCGAATGAGGTCGAGGGCTTCGATGAGGTGGTCGGTCTGTTCGGGGGTGAGCTGCGCGGCGAAGGCGTCGTCGAGCGCGTCCATGGGCGCGTCGAGACGCTCGAGGACGCGCAGGCCGGCCGGCGTGATCTGGCAGAGCACCTGTCGACGGTCTCCTGCCCATGCTTCGCGCCGGATCAGCCCGCGTTCCTCTAAATTATTGACGTGACGTGTGATCCCTGGTGTCTGGTCGATCATCCGCTCGGCGATCTCCATCGTCGGCAGCGGTGCCTTGGCTCCCCGCAGGATCCTCAGGACGTTGTACTGCTGGGAGGTGATCCCCTCGGCCGCCACGAGGGCGTCGACGCGCCGCCGGAGGACGTTGGCGGTGCGCAACAGCGCCATCGCCGCCTCCTGCGACCGCGACCGGAACGGGCGCGTCTGCTTGATCTCGTCTGCGATGGATCGGGTTGCCATGGGCGCTAATGTAGGTCGTGATACTTTACTTGTCAAGTATTGCTCGAAAGATTTTGGCGGGGGGTTCGCAACCCGGACTTTTTCCATGGATGGTCAGGTCGTCAGGTGTCCGGCATGCGGGCAGGCCAACAAGGTCCCGCCGCTCTCGAGCGGGAAGAAGGCGGTCTGCGGGCGGTGCAAGGCGCCGCTGAGTGGCGGTGCGCCGGTGACCTTGACGGATGCGAACTTCCGCGCCGAGGTCGCAAGCGGCAAAACCGTGGTCGACTTCTGGGCCGCGTGGTGCGGTCCGTGCCGGCAGATCGCGCCGGTCATCGAGGCGCTGGCGGCGGAGCGGGGGGACATCCGCTTCGGGAAGCTGAACGTCGACGAGAACCCGCGCACGGCGCAGGCGTTCGGCGTCCAGGGGATTCCGTTGCTGGTCTTCTTCCGCGACGGCAACGAGACGGGACGCCTCGTCGGCGCGGTGCCGCGGGGACAGATCGAGGCCGCGATCTCGCGGTACCTGGGGAGCTGACGTGGCGCTCTATCCACGACCGGTCGAGCGTCCGCGCGGAGAGCTGGAGCTCTTCGTCAAGAAGGTCCTGCTCCTCCTCGGCATCGCCGCCGGCGCGACCGTGCTCTGGTTCGCGCGCGACGTGCTGGTGCTCGTGTTCATCGCCGCGGTGCTGGCGGCGGGGATCGCGCCGGTGGTGCGGCGCGTGCGCATCCTCTGGCGCTTCAACTTCCGGCGCAAACTGTCGCGCGGGACGGCGGTGATGATCGTCTACCTGCCGTTCCTCGTGGCCGTGCTGCTGGTGGGCATCCTGGTGGTGCCGCGCTTCATCCACGACACGCGCGAGCTGGGACAGAAGCTCCCCGCGCTCCTCGACCAGAACGTCCTCGCGCCGCTGGAAGGGTTCGGCGTGCCGGTGAACGTGATCCGCGAGGAGCTGCGCACCGTGGAGCTGCCGCGCTCGCGCGTCTTCGCCTACATGCGCAACGCGGCCGCGGCCATCGCCTCGGTGTTCGCGGTGCTGTTCATGGTCGCCTACATGCTCATCGACGCGGAGCGGCTGCGGAACCTCTTCCTGCTCGTCTATCCGCCGGAGGTGCGGGGGAGGCGGCGCAGAACGCTGATGCGCGTGGCCAAGCGGATGAGCGGCTGGCTCTCCGCGCAACTGCTGCTCAGCGCGATCATCGGCGTGGCCACGTTCGTCGGCCTGACGGCGCTGCGCGTGCCGTACGCGCTGCCGCTGGCGATCATCGCCGCGGTCGGCGAGCTGGTCCCGGTGATCGGCCCGACGGTGGGCGCGGTCCCGGCGCTGATCGTGGCGCTGCTCCACTCGCGCTGGCAGTTCTGGTCCGTGCTGGCCTTCGCGTTCCTGCTGCAGAAGGTGGAGAACTACTTCATCGTGCCGCGCGTGATGTCGGCGAAGGTGTCGATCTCGCCGCTGGCGGTCTTCATCGCCTTCCTGGTCGGCGCGTCGCTCCTCGGCCTGATGGGCGCGATCATGGCCATTCCGGTCGCGGCCATCGCGCAGGTGGCGTTCGACGAGGCCTTCGTCAAGCGGAGGGAACGCCGGCAGGACCTCGATCGCGCCGGGACTCTGCTCCGCAAAGCGGACTGACCGGTCGTTGCTGTGTTGCTGGTTGCTGGTTGGAGGTGGTTTTCCGCCCGGGCCGAAAGGCGCCTCGAACCAGTAACCAGCAACCAGCAACAGCTACGGCGCTCCTCCGCGATTCCGGCTACACTTCGGCATGCTGTACAAGCTGCCGGTCGTCGTTCTCGCCGCGCTCTTCGTCTGTTCATCCGCTGTCGCGCAGAGCCCGTGGTCGGCGGGCTATCGCCTCGAGCTTCGCGCCGACTATCGCTGGAGCGATGACGAGCGGCATCCCGTGCCGTTTCCTCCCGGCGCGGCCATGCAGACGCCCGATCCCGGCCATCATGTGGAGCTGAACGTGGCCGACCTGCAGCTCGACACCGGCTACGGCGAGATGTTCGCCGCGCGGGTGAAGGTGCATTTCCAGGCCAAGCACCGGCGCAACCCGACGTCGACCGACCGGCTGATCGACGCCGACGAGCTGTTCGTGCGCTTCGGGCGGCACCCGCAGTTCCTCGAGCGCCCGGAGAAGACGTCTTTCTTCGTGCAGGCGGGGAAGTTCCCGAAGATGGAGCGCCAGCCGGTGCGGCTGCTGGAGAGCTACGGCCTGGCCGCGACGTCGTTCAACCGCTTCGAGGACGTGCAGGTGCTGACGGGCGGCACGATCGGCCGCAACTTCTACTGGCGTGTGCAGGCGGCGAACGGGAACCCGCTCTTCTTCCGCGACCCGAACGCGCTGGCCGGCGACAACGGCACGGAGCAGGAACTGCGCGGCGAGGTGAAGGACTTCGGCACGGGCTTTCCCATCCTTTATAACGCCGAGACCGAGGACCTCTTCTTCAATACCGAGCACGTGCAGTGGGGGGAGGCCATCGGCTATCGCTGGCAGCGCGACGATCAGACGGCCGGCTTCGACGCCATCCTCTTTCATTATTCGCGCGAGATGTCGGACCGCGAGGAGCTGACCGGCACCGCGTACGGCGGCGATCTCGACCTGCTCGTCGTCGAGCCCGCCGAGGTCGGCGGCGCCATTGCCCGTCCGGTGGGACTGCCGCTCGATGGGCGCAACAAGACCGAGTACGGGGCGCGCGTCTACGCCGAATGGCACGCCGCGACCTTCATCGGCCAGTTCACGCAGCAGGAGATTGCCGGCAACGAGCGCCACGGCTGGGAGCTCGAGGCCGGTTACCGCATCCCGCTCGACCTCGGCCCGATCGAGTCGATCCAGCCCGCCGTGCGCGCGAGCAGCCTCCGCAACGACTTCGGCAACGCCCCCGGCTTCCCCGCGCGAAGCATCCTGTGGAACTGGGACAAGGTGGACGCCGGCGTGCGTGTCGACCTCGAGCGGGGCCTGGATGTGACGGTCGAGTACACACAGCATCAGGTGGAGAGCCTGTTTCCGCTGGAACTGCGGGAGGCGCTGGTCACGGTGCGCTGGCGGGGGTAGGTACGAGGGACGAGGGACGAGGTACGAGGTACGAGTCCCACCCGCCCGAGTGGTGCGCGGGCCCCTACTCGTACCTCGTACCTCGTCCCTCGTACCTGATCAAGACCCGGCCCGCTCCTTGCTCCGAACAGGGACGGAGGTAACTGATGCGTAATGAGATGATCGGCGCGGTCGTGCGCCGTGCAATCGAGCATCCCGAGTTCCGGAAGCGGCTCATCGACAGTCCGCAGGACGCCCTGCAGGCCCACGGGTTCGCCCTGGAGCAGGACGACCTGGCCGAGATCGAGAAGATCCGCACCACCCTCGGCGATGCCGGCGACGATGTCGAGCAGCGCCTGATCAGCATCGCCGAGCAGTACGGTGTTCATCCCCGCGCCGGGATGTAGACGTTCCGGCAGTCCTTTCCGAACGGGCCGATCCTCTGCGGAGGCTCGGCCCTTTTCATTCCTGGAGCAGGCGTGCCGAAGCCTTGGGCAACCGGCGCCGGCGGCCGTGCCGCCCCCCGTGTCTTTTTCGGGGCTGAAACGTCTCAGACGCAGCCCGGCAGAATCGGAATTTAGCCCCCGGCAGGGCGGTTCGGATCGGCTGCTGAACCGCAACTCGCGGAGCATCAATACTTACACGAAAATGAGGCTTCTTCACGGATGAGCGTTCTCTCGCCGAAACGAGTGATTCAGTTCGTCGTTGCATCGCTGCTGGCCGTTCCCCTTCTGGCGAACCACCCCTCTCCGCGCATCCAGGCGAAGATGGCGTTCGACGAGTCGACCGGCACGGGCGTCCTGTTCGGAGGCCGCGGCGGCGAAGACCCCGCCACCGGCCTCACGCACGGCATCGACGAGACCTGGCTGTGGGTGCGCGACCAGTGGATCCAGCAGTTCCCCGCCACCCGTCCCTCCAAGCGCTCCGCGCACGCGATGGTGTACGACTCGAAGCGCGGCCGCGTGCTCGTCTTCGCCGGCCGTGCCGAGTCCACGCAGTTGCGCGGCAAGGTCAACCTCCTCAACGACCTCTGGCAGTGGAAGAACGGCGAGTGGCAGCAGCTCGACGCCGGCAATGCACCGCCGGTGCGCCAGCACGCCGACCTGGCCTACGACCGCGTCCGCGACCGGGTGGTCATGTTCGGCGGCTACAGGTACGCCGCCGACAACCGGACCATCGAGCCGCTGTACGACACCTGGGAGTTCGACGGTGAGTCGTGGACGGAAGTGCAGACCAGCGCCAACGGCCCGAAGGTCGACAAGCCGCTGCTGGCTTACGACATCCAGCGCAAGGAAACGATGCTCGTCGGCATCGACACCGCGTTCAAGACGCTGATGTTCCGCTGGAATCCGGAGACCCGGAGCTGGGGGAGCGTGACGGCCGATCCGATGCCACCCTGCGTGCACGAGTCGACGCTCGTCTACCAGACCCACAATCAGACCCTCAACCTGACGGGCGGTCTCTGCACCGGCGTCAACACCGGCGACGAAGTGTGGCAGTGGGACGGCACGGCCTGGACGAAGCTCGACGCGCGGCTGGGCAACTTCCCGGCCTCGCGCACGAACGGCTCCGCGTACGCCTACGACACGGTCAACAAGCGGCTGGTCCGCTTCGGCGGCAGCTCCAACTTCGGACTGCTCCTCGAGTCGACGACATACACCCTGCGCGACCAGGACTGGCGCTTCATGGCCACGCCGTATCGTCCCAGCCCGCGCTCGCTGATGACCTTCCGCCGCGACCCCGTGCGGGGCCTGGTCCTGTTCGGCGGCCTGACCGAGTTCAGCACCGGCACCACCATCGGCTACAACTCCGATCTGTGGCGCTACAGCAGCGACCAGGGATGGTCGCGGCTCGATGACTTCGCCGACCCGGGCGACTGCGTCACGCCGGCCTCGGCCTTCGATATCGACCGCAACGTGCTGGTGGTCGTCTGCGGCGGCCAGGACGTCTGGGAGTGGAACGGGGAGACGTGGAAAACGGTCACCCCGCGCCCGGTGCCCGACTTCCGCCGTTTCGCCGCGGTGGCGTACGACCAGAACATCAAGAAGACGGTCATGTTCGGCGGCTACGACAACATCAATTACCGCGATGAGACGTGGACGTGGGACGGCGCGGTCTGGACCCGCCTCCGCCCGAACAAGAAGCCGGGCAACCGCGCGCAGATATCGATGTGGTACGACACGCGCGCCAAGAAGACCATTCTCTACAGCGGCGTCGGACGCCCGAACATTGACGAGCACGTCACGCGCTACGCCGACATGTGGTCGTTCGACGGCACCAACTGGACCGAGATGACCAAGACCGCGGCCCCGGGCATCCGCTTCGGCACGCAGGTGACAGTCGATCCGCGCGACGGCAAGGTGCTGCTCTTCGGCGGCCTGCGGGCCACGATCGACGAGGACGACAACATCGACCAGTTCTACGCCAACGATACGTGGCTGTGGGACGGCGCCGCCGGCACCTGGACGCAGATCCAGACCGAGAATGCCCCCTTCGCCCGCCAGAACGGCGCCTTCGAGTTCGACGAGACCTCCGGCAAGTTCGTGCTCTACGGCGGCTTCGCCGGGCAGCTCTACCTCTCCGACACCTGGCTGTTCGACGGCACGAACTGGACCCCGGTCCAGGAGAAGCCGCAGGACTTCCGCCGCCGCGCCGTACGGCAGTAAACCTCGCTAAAGAAACGTAGGACGGGCTTCAGCCCGTCCATGGGCGGGCTGAAGCCCGCCCTACGTTTTTTAGTGCTAACGTATGCCCCCTATGTCCGAGTCACTCGTCACGCACACGCCCGGCACTCTCGCCCCGGCGCTGCTGCGCCGCAGCCTCGGCGACGCGCTGGAGATGGTGCACGGCGTCGATGCCGTGGCCCTCGAGGAGCGCGCCGCCTCGCTGGCCAAGCGCTCGCTGAAGAAAGAATCGAAGGTCTGGGGGCTGAAGCTGGCCATCAGCATGATGGACCTGACGACCCTCGAGGGAAAGGACACGCGCGGCAAGGTCCACGCGCTCTGCCAGAAGGCGATGCGTCCCGACCCCTCCGACCCGACCATCCCCCACGTGGCCGCCGTCTGCGTTTATCCGACCATGGTCCCGTTCGTCCGCCAGGCGCTCAAGGGGAGCAGCGTGCACATCGCCGCCGTGGCCACCGGTTTTCCCAGCGGCCAGACCTACACCAGCGTTAAGGTCCAGGAGACGCGCGAGACCGTCGCCGCCGGCGCGGACGAGATCGACATGGTCATCGACCGCGGCGCGTTCCTCTCGGGCAATTATCAGAAGGTATTCGATGAGATAGCCGAGGTGAAGGAAGCGTGCGGGCCGGCCCACCTCAAAGTCATCCTCGAGACGGGCGAGCTGGCCAATTACGACCAGGTCCGTAAAGCCTCGCTCATCGCCATGTTCGCCGGCGCCGATTTCATCAAGACCTCGACCGGCAAGGTGACGGTCAACGCCACCCTTCCGGTGACGCTCTGCATGCTGGAGGCGATCCGCGACTTCCAGCACGTGACCGGCAAGAAGATCGGCATAAAGCCCGCCGGCGGCATTTCCAATGCGAAGCTGGCCCTCTCGTATCTCGTCATGCTCTACGAGACCCTCGGCGGCGAATGGATGAATCCCGACCTGTTCCGCTTCGGGGCCTCCTCCCTGTTGAACGACGTGCTGATGCAGCTCCGGAAAGAGCGTACCGGCGCCTACCAGAGCGGCGATTACTTCACGATGGATTGATGAGGAAATTGAAAATTGAAAATTGAAAATTGAAAAAGCGCCTGCCGCACTTGCCGCGTTTTCAATTTTCCATTTTCAATTTTCAATTCATAACAGCGATGACAGAGCTCGAAACCCGCGAAAGACTGACCCCCGGACCCGCCTCTTCCGCCGTCGTGTGGGAGTACGCGCCGTCGCTCGAGTCGACGGACCACGTCAAGGTGGCGTCGCGCTACAACCTCTTCATCGGCGGCAAGTTCGTCGAGCCGCACTCGAAGAAATGGTTCCCGTCGCTCAACCCCGCGACGGAAGAGCAGCTCAGCGAGATCGCCGAGGCGGACAAACAGGACGTCGACAAGGCCGTCGCCGCGGCGCGCCAGGCGTACGACAAGGTGTGGCGCAGGATCTCCGCGAGCGACCGCGCCAAGTACATCTATCGCATCGCCCGGCTGATCCAGGAGAAAGCGCGCGCGCTGGCCGTGGTCGAGACGCTCGACGGCGGCAAGCCGATCAAAGAGTCGCGCGACATCGACATCCCGCTCGCCGCCGCGCACTTTTTCTATTACGCCGGCTGGGCCGACAAGCTCGAATACGCCTTCCCCAATCGCAACGTAGCCCCGGTCGGCGTGGCCGGACAGATCATTCCGTGGAACTTCCCGCTGCTCATGGCGGCCTGGAAGCTCGCTCCGGCACTGGCCGCAGGCAACACGATCGTATTGAAGCCGGCCGAGACGACCTCCGTCAGCGCCATGTTCCTCGCCGAGATCCTGCAGGAGGCCGACCTCCCGCCCGGCGTGGTGAACATCATCACGGGCGCCGGAGCGACGGGGGCCGCGCTCGTGTCGCATGACGGCGTCGACAAAGTGGCCTTTACCGGCTCGACCGACGTCGGCAAGCGCATCCAGCGCTCGCTGGCGGGGACGAAGAAGAAGCTCACGCTCGAGCTGGGCGGCAAGGCGCCGAACATCGTCTTCGAGGATGCCCCGCTCGATCAGGCCGTCGAAGGCATCATCAACGGCATCTACTTCAATCAGGGGCACGTCTGCTGCGCGGGCTCGCGCCTGTTCGTGCAGGAATCGGTCGTCGAGCCGGTGATCCGCAAACTGCGCGAGCGCATCCAGACGCTCCGCGTCGGCAACCCCCTCGACAAGAACACCGACGTCGGCGCCATCAACTCGAAGGCGCAGCTCGAGAAGATCCGCGAGCTCGTGGAGAGCGGCGTGGACGAGGGGGCGGAGATCTTCCAGTCCTCCTGCGCCCTGCCGCAGCGCGGCTACTGGTTCGCGCCGACGTTCTTCACCGGTGTCTCGCAGTCGTACCGCATCGCGCAGGAAGAGATCTTCGGGCCGGTCCTGTCGGTCCTGACCTTCCGCACGCCGGAAGAGGCGCTGGAGAAGGCCAACAACACCCCGTACGGGTTGTCGGCCGGCGTCTGGACGGAGAAGGGCTCGCGCATCCTGAAGATGGCGCAGCAGCTCAAGGCCGGCGTGATCTGGGCCAATACGTACAACAAATTCGACCCCACCTCGCCGTTCGGCGGCTACAAGGAATCGGGATTCGGACGCGAGGGCGGCCTGCACGGGCTCGCGCCGTATGTGGTGCTGTCATGAGTCCGCGTCTGGCCGTCCGGAAGACGTACAAGCTCTACATCAACGGGGAGTTTCCCCGCACGGAATCGGGCCGCTATTACACGGTCACCGGCAAGGGGGGAGAGTTGCTCGCGAACGCCAGCCGTGGGTCGAGGAAGGATCTGCGCAACGCGGTCGTGGCCGCGCGCAAGGCGCTGGGCGGCTGGGGCGCGAAGACGGCGTACAACCGCGGGCAGATCCTCTATCGGATTGCCGAGGTGTGCGAGTCGCGCGCGGCCGAGCTCGTCGACGAGCTGCGGCGGCAGGGCTCCCCGGCCGCGGACGCGCGTCGCGAGGTCGAGGCCGTCATCGACCGCTGGGTCTACTACGCCGGCTGGAGCGACAAGTACACGCAGCTCTTCGGTTCCGTGAATCCCGTGGCCGGTCCCTACTACAACTTCACCGTCCCGGAGCCGACGGGCGTCGTCGGCGTCGTGGCCCCCGAGGAGCCGGCGCTGCTGGGCCTGGTCAGCCGCATCGCGCCGGCCATCGTCGGCGGCAACACCGTCGTGGCCCTCACCTCGGAAAAGCAGCCGCTGGCCGCCATTACCCTGGGGGAGGTCTTCGAGACCTCGGATGTGCCCGCCGGGGTCGTCAACCTGCTCTCGGGAATCAAGAGCGAGCTCGTCCCCTGGATGGCCGCCCATATGGATGTGAACGCCATTGACACGACCGGCGTCGACACCCAGGCGATCGCGACCGTGCAGAAGACCGCCGCGGAGAACGTCAAGCGCGTCGTGCACTTCGACGCCGCGGGCATCGGCTGGGACGACACACGCCGCTCCCAGGGCCCCTACGCCATCTTCGACTTCCAGGAGTCGAAGACCGTCTGGCACCCGATCGGGATGTGAGCACGCCGCGTCTGCGGCGTGCTCATCCTGAGCGCAGCGAGGGATCTGGACGGGCGGCGGCGCCTAACGCAGAGCCCGCCGCGCACTCGCGAGAGCGTGTTTCCAGCTGGCGAGAGCACGTGTCCAGCTGGCGAGAGCGCGTGTCCAGCTGGCGAGAGCACGTGTCCAGCTGGCGAGAGCGCGTGTCCAGCTGGCGAGAGCGCGTGTCCAGCTGACGAGAGCACGTGTCCGGCTGGCGAGAGCATGTGTCCAGCTGACGAGAGCGCGTGTCCAGCTGACGAGAGCGCATTGCCAGCTCGAAAGTCGGGAATGTCCCCGCGCGGAAACGGTTATCCGATGTCCGCGCCGGAAACACCGGCGAGCCCAGCCGGGCGACGATCTCTGAAAACGAACCGAGCCGTGAACGCGTTGAAATAAAAAGAACGCGAAAACGTTAACTCATATCCGCGCTGCAAACAGCGCGAGCCCGAACGGGCGGCGGATCACTGAAAACGACCGGCTGAAATAAGCGCAAGGGACGAGCGGTTAGCAGCGAGTCCCGAGGGCCTGAAGGCAACCGAAACTGAGCAGTAAGTAGTTGAAATAACAATCGGTTGCGGCAGGTTGTGATAGATACGAAGCGCGGGACCGGTGGTGATGACGAAGCGGTAGCAGCGAGTCGTCGTCAGCACCGATCCGAAGCGATCAGACAGTCGGTTCCTTGACAACTGAATAGGAAAGCAACGAAGGCAAACGTGATTCCTTTGAGCGCGCACTATGGTGCGGCTCAACAGAAACAACAAAGTAGTATCCGAATAGAACGACAGTGGATTCACTGTTGTCAGAGCTTCAAATTCAACAGTTCAAACTGGAGAGTTTGATCCTGGCTCAGAATGAACGCTGGCGGCGTGCTTTACACA
>DASPMO010000144.1:0-7545 GCA_035627015.1 Thermoanaerobaculia bacterium
CAGCCTCACCGCGATTGAGCGCGCTTGTCGAGCGAAATCGCGCCACCTGCTCCTTCCAAAACGCAGGCGCAGATATCAGCGCGCCGACGCGCGCTTTGTCTGTGGAGGCGTAAGTTAGTGCATATGGGCTTCAGCCCGCCGATCGGCGGGCTGAAGCCCGCCCTACATCTGCTACGATTCCTCCGGCTTCCGATGTCCACTCTCTTCCGCATCGAAACCCTGACCTCGGCGATGCCGCTCGCGTTCGCCGGCGTGCTGCTGCTGATCCTGATCATTTCCTTCCGCTCGCGGGCGGTCGTTTTCTGCCAGTATCTCGAGGCCATGACCGGCATCCGCCTCAAACCCGCCGACGTGCGCCGCGTATACCGGGAGAAAGGACGCGAAGGCGTCCGCGAGCTCTTCCTCGACCTCATCATTCGGGAGGACCTGAAGGAAGGGCCGCTCGATCCGGAAGAGTCACAGAATCGAAAAGTTTCGAGCCTGCAGTAAAGCCGCTGCAGTCCTGACCTGTTTTGTACCAATCGAAAAGGAGATTTATGTTCCGAACCATTCTTCTGGCGGCTGCACTCGGTGCGCTCGCGCTGCCCGCCGCGGCGCAGGCGGCGCAGAGTGACATCCTCCCCGACATCCTTCCTTTCAAGGCGTCCGAGAAGACGCTCCCCAACGGGCTCAAGGTCATCGTCATCCCGACCGGCTTCCCGAACATCGTCTCGCTGCAGATCCCGATGCAGACGGGCTCGCGCAACGAGGTCGAGCCCGGCAAGTCGGGCTTCGCGCACTTCTTCGAGCACATGATGTTCCGCGGCACCAAGGCCTACCCCACCGAGGCCTACAACGCCATCATCACCAAGGCCGGTGCGCGGCAGAACGCGTACACCTCGGACGACCTGACGAACTACCACGTCACGTTCGCCAAGGAAGACCTGGAGAAGATCCTGGAGATCGAGGCCGACCGCTTCAAGAACCTCTCGTACAGCGAAGAGGACTTCAAGACCGAGGCGCGCGCGGTGCTGGGCGAGTACAACAAGAACTCCCAGAGCCCCGTCCGCAAGATCCTCGAGGTGCAGCGCGAGGCGGCGTACACCACGCACCCGTACAAGCACACCACGATGGGCTTCATCAAAGACATCGAGGACATGCCCAACCAGTTCGAGTACGCCAAGACGTTCTTCTCGCGCTGGTACCGTCCGGAGAAGGCCACCATCATCGTGGCCGGCGACGTCGAGCCGAACCGCGTCTTCCAGCTCGTCGAGAAGTACTGGGGCGACTGGGAGAAGGGCACCTTCACCGTCGACATCCCGCAGGAGCCGGAGCACAAGGGTCCGGTCTACGCGCACGTCCCCTGGCCCACCCCGACCCTGCCGTGGGTCACGGTCGCCTTCCACGGCCCGTCCGGCTTCCAGATGAAGGACCAGGCGGCCATGGACGTGATGTTCGACCTCTCCTTCGGCCAGACCTCGGACCTCTACAAGCGTCTGGTCGAGCAGGAGCAGAAGGTCGACCAGATGTTCTTCTTCGGCGGCCCGAACGTCGACCCGACGCTCTTCACCGTCTTCGCCCGCGTGAAGGACCCGAAGGACACGGTGTACGTCCGCGACGCGGTCCTGGAGACGTTCGCGAAGCTGCGCGCGCAGCAGCTCGACGCCACGCGCGTGAATGACGCCAAGTCGAACGCCCGCTACGGCTTCGTGCGCGCGCTCGACAACACGGACGCCATCGCCTCGACCATCGCCTCGTTCGCGCACTTCGAGCGCTCGTACGACACGATCAACAAATACTTCCGCGAGCTGGCCACGGTCACGCCGGCATCGCTGCAGGACGCGGCGAACCGCTACTTCACGAACAAGAACCTCGTGGTGACGACGCTCGCGCAGGGGGCGCTCCCCGAGGCTATCGGCAAGGCGCCGTCGGTGGACGCGATGGCGCGGCCGGCAAACGGCGGCCAACAGGTGCAGATCCGCTTCGTCGAGCAGAAGTCGGTGCTCCCGAACGTGATGATGAAGCTCCTCTTCACGGTCGGCTCGGCCGCCGATCCGAAGGGGAAAGAGGGGCTGGCGCAACTGGCCGCCTCGATGATCACCGATGCCGGCTCGAAGGAGATGCGCATCGACGAGATCAACAAGGCCCTTTACCCGATCGCCGGCGCGTTCTACGGGCAGGTGGACAAGGAGATGACCACCTTCACCGGCGTCGTGCACAAGGACAACATCGACCGCTACCTCCCCATCGTGCTGCCGCAGCTCCTCACGCCCGGTTTCCGCGAGGAGGACTTCCAGCGCCTGAAGGACCAGCAGCTCAACCTGCTGCAGCAGGACCTGCGTAACAACAATGAGGAGGAGCTGGGCAAAGAGCAGCTCCAGAACGTGATCTTCGACGGCACGCCGTACGGCCACACGGTCCTCGGCACGATCGCCGGCATCAAGGCCATCACCCTCGACGACGTGAAGAAGTTCATCGCCGACAACTACAACGCCTCGAACGTGGTCATCGGCCTCTCCGGCGATTACCCGGAGACGCTGGTCAAGAGGTTGACCGCCGACCTGGGCGTGCTCGGCGCCGGCGAGGAAGAGAAGGCCATCGCCCAGCTCGCGCCGTTCAAGGGGAAGGCGCCGCAGGGCCTCGAGGTGCAGATCGTGAAGAAGGACACGCGCGCCACGGCCATCTCCATGGGTCACCCGATCCCGGTCACGCGCAACGCGGCCGACTTCGCCGCGCTGAACGTGGCCCGGGCCTGGCTCGGCGAGCACCGCGCGTCGATGTCGCACCTCTACGACCGCATCCGCGAGGCCCGCGGCCTGAACTACGGCGACTACGCGTACATCGAGTTCTTCAATCGTCCGGGCGCACAGTTCTTCCCCAGCCCGAACATCGGCCGCCGCAACCAGCTCTTCGAGATCTGGATCCGCCCGGTGGTGCCGGAGAACGCGCAGATGGCCATGCGCATCGCCCTGTACGAGACGCAGAAGATGATCGACAACGGTCTGTCGCAGGAGGACTTCCAGGAAGCCCGCGATTACCTGATGAAGAACGTCTACCTGCTGACCGCGAACCAGAACCAGCGCCTCGGCTACGCGCTCGACTCGTGGTGGTTCGGCATGGGCGACTACGCGACCACCATGCGCGCCGCGTACGAGAAGCTCACCCGCGACGACGTGAACCGCGCCATCAAGAAGTACCTCTCGGCGAAGAACCTCCAGGTGGTGGTGATCGCCAAGGACGCCGAAGGGCTGCGCGACACGCTGCTCCAGGACGCCCCCTCGTCCATCAAGTACGACGCTCCCAAGCCCCACCTCGCGGAAGAGGACAAGGTGATCGGCAGCTACAAGCTGAACATCAAGCCCGGGAACATCCGCATCGTCAGCGTGGACGACGTCTTCGCGAAGTAGTCTGGAGTGCGGCGGCACCAGCCGCCGCTTTCCAACGCCGCGGCACCAGCCGCGGCGCGCGGCAGCTTCGCTGCCGCGTTGGAAAGCGGCAGCTGGCCGCTGCCGCACTCCAGAATGTAAACTCTCCCCGATGGCGCCGCAGACCTCCACCAAGCTGACCTACGAGGACTACCTCCTCCTGCCGGATGACGGCCGTCGTCACGAGATCATCGACGGGGAGCATTACGTGAGTCCTGCGCCGAACACGCGTCATCAGCGGCTCTCCAAACGGATCAGCCGCGCGCTCTACCCATTCGAAGACGCGGGCCTCGGCGAAGTGTTTTCCGCACCTTACGACGTCGTGCTCTCCTTCTTCGACGTGGTCCAGCCCGACGTGATCTTCGTGACAGCGGCCCGATCGCACATCATCGTGGAGAAAAACGTCCAGGGTGCACCGGACCTGGCGGTCGAGATTCTCTCTCCCTCGAACCGGCAGTACGACGAACAGGTCAAGCTGAAAACCTACGAGCGTCTCGGCGTCGCCGAATACTGGATCGTCGATCCCGATGAATCATCGGTCAGGATCTTCCGCCGCTCGGGCGAGCGCTTCACCCCCGCTGATGCCGGCGATACGCTGACCACGCCCCTCCTCCCCGGCTTCGCTCTGCCGCTGCGCGATCTCTTCGCGTAGCCGCCACCTCCACGAATTCCCAATCTTTCCCGAACAATTTCGCGCCATCGCGTCCCTATGTTCCGGAGATCCCAAATCCGGAGAGAGAGACGATGAAATCCGCGTTCCTGCTGTTGGCGCTCGCCGCCGTGTTCTTATGCATCCCTGCCGACGCCCAGTCGTGCAGCTACGCCTACCCCTACGACTACGACGCGCAGTATGACTGCACCCGGACGGACGCCAGTGGATCGTGCGCGATGGCACAGGCGGTGACGTTCTCGGTCCGCAGCTACTGGTCCGATTCGCCGCTGAGCTGCGCCACCGTCGACTGGAACTTCGGCGACGGCTCCCCGGTCGTCACGGCCGCCGCCACCGCTTCGGTGCCGCATACCTACGCCGCGGCGGGCACGTACGAGGTTCAGGCCACCTTACGTGCCAATGGCTCGTATTACACATTCACCAACACCGAGCGCTTCTCTGTCAGTGTCGCCAATGGGACGCTGCAGTGGTCCACCCGGCAGGTACTCGAAGGACGGACCGCATCGTTCGCCGTGACCCGCACCAACACCGCAGGAACGACGTCGATGACCTGGACCCTGCGGCGGCCGGACGGCAGCGTGCCGGACGACGTCGCGCCGACGTCGGGCACCGTGACCTTCGCGGACGGCGCGGCCGTGGCCTCGTTCGACGTCGTCCCCGCGGATGACGCCGCGTACGAACCGTCCCGGCAGTACCGGCTGAAGGCGGGCACGCCGACCGGCGGGTTCCTGCCGCCCGGCGACGTCACGCTGTACGTCGACGATAACGACCAGCCCATTCTCGATTTCGCGGCGCGCACGATCGAAGTCCCCGAGCAGGATGGCGTCGTCGCCGTCACGGTCCAGCGCGTGAGAGGCGATGTCAATGTCCCGGTCGGAGTGAGCTATGGGGTGAGCGGCCACACCGGCATCATTGGCACGTCGGGAAGGCTGACGTTCGCCGCGGGAGAGCTGTCGCGCAGTTTCAACGTGGTGCTGACGAACGACAGGGTCTGGACCGGCGACCGCAGTGTCACCGTGGAGATCTCCAACCCGACCGGCGGCGCACAGTTCCCCACATCGAGCTACTGGCTGACCTCGAGTCTCACCGTTCGCGAAGACGACCCTGCACCGGCGCTGAGCATCAGCGAGACCTCGGCCGTCGAGGGCAACAGTGGCAGGATCCGCCGATCGTTCGTGCTCACCTCCTCCGCGCCGGTTCACGGTTCCGTCTACTTCCGCCTGGTCGGGGAGTCGGCGCAGGCCGGAGAGGATTTCGTGGCCACGGGCGGATGGCTCTCTTTCACCCCCACCCGCCAGCAGATCACGGTGAGCTTCGACGTCATCGGCGATGAGGTTGTCGAGGAAGACGAGATCCTGCGGGTCGAATTCGTCGACTGGGATGTCTTCGCCAGGCCGCAGCCGATGCTCCTCACCATCCTCAACGACGACGCCGGCGTAACGCCGTCGAGACTGCGCGTGCCCGCGGGCGGGAGCGGCGCCGCGTACGTCGACGCCGGCTCCCCCGTCATGTCGCCGATGGTGATCCTGCTCAGCTCCTCCGACCCGTTCGCGGCCTCGGTGCCGGAGTCGGTGACGATCCCCGCGGGCGAGCGGAAAGCGCACATTCCGATCACCGGCGTCACCGCGCATCACGCGACCGAGATCTCGGTCCAGTTCCCGCCGGAGCGCGGCACGAAGCGATTCACCATCACCGTCAACGTCGACGGCAGCGCGCAACTGGCCTTCGAGCCGTCCAGCGTGAAGGCCGTCGCCGGCCAGCGCGTGCCGCTGCAGATCCGCATGCAGCCCGCGCCGCCGAATGTCATCGAGATCCCGCTGGAGGTGCTGAACGCGGAGATCGCCAAGACGTCGCGCACCGTCGTCATCGACACCACCGGCACCGGCTCCCTCGAGCTCGAGGCGCTGCAGCCCGGATTCACGGTCATCCGCGCCACGCTCCCCGATACATTCGGCGGACAGACCGCGGTGCTCGACCTGGAGGTCACCGCCGCGAGCGACCAGCCGTCGCTGACCTCGGTGACGCCCGCGACCGGCCCCGTCGCGGGCGGGACGCGATTCACGGCCCTCGGCTCGCACCTGACCGCCGACTGCACGCTGTCGTTCGGCGGCGCGCCCGCAACGGAGCTCGCGGCCGCTGCTGACGGGACGCTGGCCGGCGTCACGCCGCCGCATCCGGCGGGGACGGTCGACGTGGCGCTCGTCTGCGGCACGTCGCGCTCCCTGCTGCCGCGCGCGTTCACGTATCTCAGCACGCCGCCGGCGCTCACCGCGATCGCGCCGGCGTTCGGCTCGACGGCAGGCGGGACGCTGGTCCGCGCCACCGGCGCGAATTTCCAGAGCGGCTGCTGGCTGTTTTTCGGCGACCGGGCGGCGCAGGGCGTCTTCGTCGACTCGACGACGAGCCTCGTCGGCACCACGCCGCCGCGCGAGACCCCCGGAATCGTCGATGCCTCCGTGCGCTGCGGCGACGCGCGCGCGTTCGTCTCCTCCTCGTACGCGTACGTGGATGCCACGGAGCCGGGGGCGTCGATCATTTCCATCTCACCGCTCTGGGGGGCGCCGGGCGAGCGCGTGACCCTCACCGGCGCGCGCTTCCGCGCCAGCGACCGCATCGACTTCGACGGCGTTCCCGCCACGGTGCTCCGCGCGCGTCCCGACGAGCAGGTCCTGCGCATCCCCGAGCTTCCCCTCGGCCTGGCCGCGATCACGCTCACCGACGCCGAGGGGCGCGTGTTCACGACGGGACCGATCTTCACGGTCGTCGAGCCGCAGCCGCCGCAGGTGGTGAAGGTGTCGCCGTCCACCGCGCTGCCCGGCTCGGAAGTGGTGCTCGAGGGACGCGGCTTCCGGCCGGCGTACCTGTTCGCCGTCGGCGGCCTGCCGGCCATGGTCGTGTCGCTCGACTACGACCGGGTGGTCGTGCGTCTCGCCGACACGCTGACGCCGGGGGCGTACCCGGTGCACGTGCTGAACGCCGCCGGGAAAGTCGCCGCCGTCGGCCCGTCCGTGCGGATCGACGACGGCGCGCTGCGCGTCGCCACTGTTGCGCCGTCCTGCGGCAGCACCGACGGCGGGACGGCCCTCGTCATCAGCGGCACCGGTTTCGAGGCAGGTGCGACCGTGACGCTGAACGGCGTCGCCGCATCCGACGTCGTGATCGTCAACGCGGCCGAGCTCCGCGCGACCGCGCCTCCCGGCACCGACGGCGACGCGATGCTGGTGGTGACGAACCCCGACGGCAGTGAGGCCCGCATCACCGGCGCGTTCCGCTACTCATCGCCGTTCGACCCGCTGGGCTGCCTCGCCCTCGAGCGAGCGCTCCGGCCCTAGCAGAACGCACCCATTCGACCCACAGTCCCCTCTCCCCACCGCGTGGGGAGAGGGTCAGGGTGAGGGGACGTGCCCCGCTGCGAGGAACCGCCCCTCACCCTGGCCCTCTCCCCGCGCGCGGGGAGAGGGGACCGTGGGC
>DASPMO010000145.1:0-15628 GCA_035627015.1 Thermoanaerobaculia bacterium
GCCTTCACGTACGTGCCGATCCCGCCGTTCCAGAACAGGTCCACCGGGGCGCGGAGGATCGCCTTGATCACGTCGGGCGGCGTCATGACCTCCTCGGTGACGTCGAGCATCTCGCGAACCTGCGGCGAGAGCGGGATCTCCTTCGCCGTGCGGTCGAAGACGCCGCCGCCCTCGCCGATCAGCGAGCGGTCGTAGTCGTTCCAGCTCGACCCGGGGAGCTCGAACAGGCGCTTGCGCTCCGCGAACGACGCCGCCGCATCGGGGTCCGGGTCGAGGAAGACGTTGCGGTGGTCGAACGCCGCGACGAGCCGCACCTTGTCGGTGTAGAGCAGCCCGTTGCCGAACACGTCGCCCGACATGTCGCCGACGCCGACCACCGTGAAGTCCTCGCTCTGCGTGTCCACGCCCAGCTCGCGGAAGTGGCGCTTGACCGCCTCCCAGCCGCCGCGCGCGGTGATGCCCATCCCCTTGTGGTCGTAGCCGGCCGAGCCGCCCGAGGCGTACGCGTCGCCGAGCCAGTGGCCGTACTCTTTGGAGATGCCGTTGGCGATGTCGGAGAACGTGGCCGTGCCCTTGTCGGCGGCCACGACGAGATACGGGTCGTCGCCGTCGCGGCGCACCACGTCCCGCGGCGGGACGACGCTGTCGCCGCGCAGGTTGTCGGTGATGTCGAGCATGCCGCGCAGCAGCGTCTTGTACGACTCGATCCCTTCCTGCTGGAACGAGGCGCGGTCGGCGGACGGATTCTTGACCACGAAGCCGCCCTTCGAGCCGACCGGCACGATGACCACGTTCTTGACCATCTGCGCCTTCATCAGGCCGAGGATCTCGGTGCGGAAGTCCTCGCGCCGGTCGGACCAGCGCAGGCCGCCGCGCGCGACCTTGCCGCCGCGCAGGTGGATGCCTTCCATCCACGGCGCGTACACGAAGATCTCGTACAGCGGCCGCGGCTCGGGCAGCTCCGGCACCTGCCTGGAGTCGAGCTTGAACGAGACGTACAGCTTGCGCTCGCCGTTCTCGTCGCGCTGGAAGTAGTTCGTGCGCAGCGTGGCCTCGATGAGCGCCACGTACAGGCGGAGGATGCGGTCCTCATCGGGATTGGTGACCCCGTTGAGCGCGTCCTCGATCTGCGAGCGGATGCCCAGGCCCGCGCCCTTGCGGCCCATGCCGACGTCGCCGATCGACGGATCGAAGTACATCTTGAAGAGCTGCAGGATCGAGCGGGTGATGGACGGATGCTTCGCCAGCGTCTGCTGGATCAGGGTCTCGCTGAACGTGACGCCGATCTGGCGGAGGTACTTGGCGTACGCGCGCAGCACCACCACCTCGTGCCACTCCAGCTCCGCGCCGAGGACGAGGCGATTGAAGCCGTCGTTCTCGGCCTGCCGCGTCCAGACGCGGATGAACGCTTCCTGGAAGAGCTCCTTGACCGGCTCGAGGTCGTCCTGCATCCCCTCGGCGGAGAGGCTGAAGTCGCGGATGCGCACGACCTGGTTGGCGGTGTGCGGCTGGACTTCGTACGGCACCTCGGCCAGCACCTTGAGGCCCATGTTCTCGAGCCGCGGCATGATCTCCGACAGCGGCACGGGAGGCCCGGCGTGGATGATCTTGCAGTGGAACTGCAGCTCGTCGGAGCGGTGGCGATAGAGGTCGACGACCAGCTCGCCGGTGGCCAGGACGTGCTCGACGTGGCCGATGTCGTACAGCGCGGCCTCGGCGGAGAACCGCTCCGCGTACGCGAGGGGAAACGCTTTCTTGTAGCGGTGATGGAGGTCGATGCCGACTTCCTCACCCTGCCGCGTGCAGAGCGCGTCGAGCAGGCGGTCGCCCCACGTGCGCGCGACCTCGCCGAGCTGCGCCTCGACGCGGCGGATGTCGACGTCGGGGATGTTCCCCGGCGTGGTGCGCACGATGAACAGTCCGCGCGCGAGCGTGGACATGGTCACGTGGTCGTAGACCTGCGTGTCGCGTCCGCCGAAGGCCTCTTCGAGCACGACCTTCGCGCGCTCCTTGAACTCCGGCGTGTAGCGGTCGCGCGGGACGAAGACGTAGCAGGCCACGAAGCGCTCGAAGACGTCGCGGCGGACGAAGAGGGCCACACGCTGCCGCTCCTGCAGCAGCAGGATGCCGCGGGCGATGTCGAACAGCTCGGCGTCGGTGATCTGGAGGAACTCGTCGCGCGGGAAGGTCTCCAGGATGTCCACCAGCGCCTTGCCGTTGTGCGAGTGGGGATCGAGCCCGGCGCGGTCGAGGGTGCGCCTGGCCTTGAGGCGCAGCATCGGGATGTGGAACACGCTGCGGCTGTAGGCGGCGGAGGTGAAGAGGCCGAGGAAACGGTCCTCGCTGATGAGGTTCCCCGAGGTGTCGTAGCGCTTGATGCCGATGCGGTCCATCGGCACGGGCTTGTGGATCACGCTGCGGCTGTTGGCCTTGGTGACGATGATCAGGTCTTTGGTGCGCGCGTAGGCGCTGAACTCGGGCGACAGCGGCTCGTTGCCGCGCTCGACGGACTCCGGACGGATGTCGCGGAGGATGCCCAGGCCGGTCTCCGGCAGCGGCGCGAGATAGTCGTTGCCCTCGCGGGTCTTGAAGGTGTAGCGGCGATGGCCGAGGAAGATGAAGTTGCCGTCGTCGAGCCACCTCAGGAACTCGCGCGCCTCGGCCACTTCCTCGGCGGGCATGGGGAGCGTCGCGGTCTCGAGCTCGGCGATGTCTTCCTGGAGGCGCGCGCGCATGGTGCGCCAGTCGGTGACGGCCAGGCGCACCTCGCGCAGGATGTGCTCGAGCGAGACGCGGATCGACTGCAGCTCCGACGGCTCGGTCTCCTGGTCGATCTCGACGTGCATGTACGACTCGACGATGGCGTCGGTCGGCGCGACGCGCGTGTCGGCGATCTCGAGGCGGCGGCCGCTGGCGTCGCGGACGACGCGGACGACGGGGTGCAGGAGAAGGTGGATCTTGCGGTCGCGGCGATGGATCTCGGCGCTGACGGAGTCGACGAGGAACGGCATGTCGTCGTTCACGATCTCGACGACCGTGTGCTCGAGACCCCAGCCGTTCTGTTCCTGGGTCGGGTTGAAGAGGCGGACGCTGGGCGTGCCGGGCGTGCGCTGCTGGCCGAACTCCCACAGCGACAGCGCACCGCCGAGGAGCGTGTCGAAGTTCGTGTAGATGACGTCGTCCGGGGCAACGTGCGCGAAATAGCGGCGCACGAAATTCTCGATGCTGTCGCCCTGCTCCGAGGCGACGCGGCGGCGAGCCTCCGCCGCCAGCCGGCCGACGAGGTCGACCTGGCGTTCTTCAGCAGTCATGGTCATTCAAAAGTCTCCAAAGTGGCGGTGAATACTTATCACGACGGTCCCCAGGCGAGGTAACGCAGGCGCAAACCGAGCTCACGCGGCGGATCGTGCGAGGGGACGGTCCGGTCGATGGAGAGCTCGAGCACGTTCGGCTGCCCTTCCGGCGCGAGCTGCAGGACGTGGTAGTCGCGCTCGATGGAATCGTGCGTGACGATGAGCGTGTCCAGGCGGCGTCCGTTTACTTTGACGGTGATCTCGGGCCGCTGCTCGACCAGCTCGCCGGGAATGCCGAAATGCAGGCGCAGGAGCATCTCGCCGCGCGCGGGAGGGAGGTTGGTGAGCGAGCGCCCCCCCATCCACCGCCACTGATGCGACTGTTCCGTCTCCGGCTCGTACCAGCCGGAGACGAACTGCGCGTGCTCGGTAATGGGCGCGAGCTTGATGTCGAAGTAGTGGCGGCGGGCGATGTTCCAGAGCGCGCCGCGCTCCCGGCGGAAGACGAAGCCCTCGTCCCTGGTGGTGGTGATCTCGGCCAGCATCCAGGAGTGTTCCCTCGGGGCGACGGGGAGCGCGCGGTCGTCGACCACGCGGATGTACGGAAAGCGCGGCGCGAGGAGGTCCATGAAGACCATCATCGTGTGGCCGACGTAGAGCTGCTCGCGCCGCGGGTCGATGCGCTGTGAGGCCGTGCTTGCGGCCACGATCGACGGCGCGACCTCCTTGCGCACCGGCGTCAGCGCGGGAAAGGTGTAGGCGATGAAGGCCAGCACCAGCGCGGCCGAGACCATCCACTCGCGCCGCTTCCCCACCCTGGCGATCCCGTCGGCGACGAACACCGCGAACATCGGCTGGTAGCCGATCGAGAAGCGGCTGATGCTGAAGCGGTCGAGCATCAGCCAGGCGAAGACGGCGAACGCGCCGAACGTCAGCGCGTTCAGGAGCAGCGGCCGGCTGCGCTGGCGAATCGCGCCGACGATCGAGATCACCACGAAGAGCGAGGCGATCACGCTGAGGATCGGCGACTGGTACTGCTTGAGGAAGAAGCGGTCGAAGATGCGCCACAGCGGCGGCCGGGCCTCGGCGCGGAAGGAGTCGATGCGCGTGATGTAGTCGCCGTGCTCGCGCACCATGCGCATGTACTCCTGCAGCGAGCCGGTGGCGTGAATGGCGCCGCCGAAGGCCGCCCCCACGATCACGATCCCGATCAGCAGCGCGATGAGGATCTCCCACCAGCGCCGCTTGCGCGTGGCCAGCAGGCCGGGCACGAGCCCCACCAGCAGGTTCTGCGGGCGGATGCCGATCGCCAGCGCCAGCAGGAACGTGCCGATGAAGTACGCCTTACGGTCGCGGATGCCGCGCAGCAGGAATGCCGCCGCGAACAGCACCAGCACGATGGAGGGGACGTCGCTGAAGCCGCCGCCGCCGAAGAACCAGACGTTCGGGAAGAAGGCGAAAAGCGTGGCCGCGGAGACGCTGGTGGTGAAGCCGAGGCGCAGCTCGCGCGCGAACAGGAAGAGCGCGGGGAAGACCAGCACCGCGGCGATGAGGTTCACGCCCTGGAGCGCGCGGAAGTCGTCGCTGATGACGAGCCGCAGCACCTTGGCCATGGCGATGTACACCGGGAAGCCCGGCGGATGCGGGTGGTGCATGGTCACGTCGTAGTCGCGCATGGCCATCGTGAAGAGGGCCTCGTCCCAGTCCCAGAGCGAGCGGGCCAGCGCCAGGAAACGCGTGGCGGCGCAGAACAGCGCGAGCGCGATGAAGATCGCGCGCTGGTGCCTGCTGAGAGGCGCGGGAGGAAGGTCGAAGCTCATGCGGCGGGAACGTACGTCCACGTGTCATCCCGAGCCGCGTAGACGGCGAGGGATCCCCTGCGTCGGAGCGGGTCGCGTGCGTCGGCAGGGGATCCCTCGCCGTCTACGCGGCTCGGGATGACATGCGTTCCTCACGAACGCACGTACGTCTGATAGAACTTCCCGTCGCGCTCGGCGAGCCGCTTGAGCGGCTCGTTGGGACGGAACCGCGGGCCGACGCGCGACGAGAGCTCGTCCAGTCGCGACACGATGTACGGCACCCCCAGCGAGTCGGCGTAGCGGAGCAGCCCGCCGCGGAACGGCGGGAAGCCGGTGCCCATGATCATGGCCAGATCGAGCTCCGCGGCCGAGGCCACGATCTTCTCGTCCAGGATCAGCGAGGCCTCGTTGATCATGGCCAGCAGCATGCGCTCGACCACCGCCTTCGCGTCGGCCTCCTTCGGCGCGCGAATCCCCAGCACCTTGTAGACCGCGGGATCGGGACCCTTGCGCTTGCCGTCTTCGTAGAGGTACAGACCTTTCCCGTTCTTCTTTCCGTGGCGGCCGTCGGCATAGAGCTTCTCGACGACGGTCGATTTCTGCATGCGGTTGCCGAAGGCCTCGGTGAGGATGCCGGCCACTTTGGCCGCCACGTCGATCCCCACCTCGTCGAGCAGCGCCATCGGTCCCATCGGCATCCCGAAGTCGACCATGGCCTTGTCGAGCGACTCGATGGAGTTCCCTTCCTCGAGCAGGAAGCCCGACTCGTTCATGTACGGCGCGAGGATGCGGTTCACGACGAAGCCGGGCCCGTCGTTGCAGTAGACGACGGTCTTGCCGAGCTTCCGCGCCAAGGCGGCGGTGGTGACCATGGCCACGTCGGAAGTCTTCTCGCCGCGGATCACTTCGACGAGCGGCATGCGGTCGACGGGATTGAAGAAGTGCATCCCCACGACGTTCTCGGGATGCTTGGCCTCGGCGGCGATCTGCGTGATCGGAATGGTGGAGGTATTGGTGGCGAAGATCGCTCCCTCTTTCGCCAGCGCCTCGAATTCGGCCAGCACCTGGCGCTTGATGGGGATGCTCTCCACGACCGCCTCGATGACCACGTCGGCGCGCGGGAAGCCGCTCCAGTCGGTGGTGCCGCTGATGCGCGCGAGCTTGCGCTGCATCTCGCCGCGGGTCATGCGCCGCCGCTCGACCTTCTTCTTCCAGACGCGCGCCGCGGCCTTCATGCCGCCGCCGATGGCGTTCCAGTTGATGTCGCGCATGCGGATGTCGGCGTCGGTCTTGTCGGCCACGATCTGGGCGATGCCGCCGCCCATCACGCCCGCGCCGAGGACGCCAACGTACGAGACGTTGCGCGGCTTCGCGTCGAGCGGGTCTTTCTTCGACTCTTCCATGAGGAAGAAGAGCTGCACGAGGTTGCGGGCCACGTCGTTGTTGACCAGCATCGCCGCTTCGTCCGCCTCGCGCTGCATGCCCCGCTCGACCCCCGCGGACATGGCGTACTCCATCACCTCGATGGCCTTGAGCGGCGCGGGATAGTGGCCCTTGGTCTGCTCGAGGACCGCCTTGCGCGCCTTGGAGAAGATGACGTTGCGCGCCAGCGGATTGCCTTCGACGTAGAACTTCGTCCGCCCGCCGCCCTTGCGCTTGCCGCGCGCGGCGAACTTCTTCGCGACCTCGAGGATGATGCCCGACTCGACGACTTCGTCGACGAGCCCCACGCGCTTGGCGCGCTTGCCGTCGAGGGTCTTGCCGTTGAGGATGATGTCCAGCGCGCCGGGCAGGCCGATGAGCCGCGGCAGTTTGCTCGTCCCGCCCCACGCCGGAAAGATCCCCAGCTTGACCTCGGGCAATCCGATCTGCGCGCGCGGCGAGTCGGACATGACCCGCCAGTCGCAACTGAGCGCCAGCTCGCAGCCGCCGCCCAGCGCCATGCCGTCGATGGCCGCGACGGTGACCTGCCGCAGGTTCTGCAGCTTCGTGAAGACCTGCTGGCCGAGGAGCACGTAGCCTTTGGCCTGCTCCGGCCCCGACACCTTCGTGAACTCCATCACGTCCGCGCCGGCGATGAAGATGCCCCGCTTCTTCGAGGCGATGATCACCGCCCTGGCATCGCTGGCCGCGACCCGGTCGAGCACTCCCGACAGCTCGTGCAGCACGGGAGTGGACAGCTTGTTGACCTTCTCTCCCGGCAGGTCGAACCAGACGATGGCGAGATCGCCTTCCCTCTCGATCGAAAACGCGAAGGAGGCGGCGGCCGGGGCTTCGGCAACAGAGGTCATGCAGTGGCTTCCACGAGGTTCTCGTCGGCGTACATCGTGTCGATGATGTGCTTGTACTTCTTGTCGATGTTCTTGCGCTTCACCTTCAGCGAAGGCGTGATCTCGTCGTCCTCGATGGTGAAGTCGCGCGGCAGGAGGGCGAAGCGGCGGATCTTCTCCTGCCGGTCGAGGTTCTGGTTGAAGCGGTCGAGCTCGTCCTGGATGAGCTTCTTGACCTGCTCGTTGGCGACCAGCTCTTCCTTCGTCTTGAACTGCACGCCGAGGGCCGCGGCCTCGCGCTCGAGCTTCTCGAAGTTCGGCACGATCAGGGCCACCAGGTACTTGCGGCGGTCGCCGATCAGCACCGGCGTCCCGATGTACGGAGAGCTCTTGAGCAGCGCTTCCAGCGGCTGCGGCGCGATGTTCTTGCCGTAGGCGTTGATGAGGATGTCTTTCTTGCGGTCGGTGATCTTGAGGAAGCCGTCCTGGTCGATCTCGCCGATGTCGCCGGTGTGGAACCACCCCTCGGAGTCGATGGCCTGCGCGGTGGCCTCGGGGTTGTTCCAGTAGCCCTGCATGATGTGCGGGCCGCGCGAGAGGATCTCCCCGTCGCTGGCGATCTTCACCTCGACGCCGGGGATGATCGGCCCGACCGTGCCGATGCGGCGCTTGTCGGGACGGTTGACGGCGATGACGGGCGAGGTCTCGGTGAGGCCGTAGCCCTCGAGGATCTCCACGCCCGCGCCGATGAAGAACGCCGCGAGCTCGGCCGAGAGCGGCGCGCCGCCGGAGACGACGAACTTCACGTTGCCGCCGAGGCGCGCGATGATCTTGCTGAAGACCAGCTTGTCCGCGATGGCGGACTTGAGCTTGAGGCCGAACGGCAGCGGCTTGCCGTCGACGCGGTACGGCAGGCGCGCCTCGGCGATGCCGAGGGCCCAGCGGAAGATCTTCTGCCGCGCGGGCGGCGCGGTGGCGACGTTGTCGAGGATGCGCGCGCGCATCTTCTCGAAGAGTCGCGGCACGGCGGCAAAGTACTGCGGCTTCACCTCGCCGAGGTTGTCCGCCACTTTGGTGACGTTCTCCGCGTAGGCGATGCAGCCGCCTTTGTAGAGATAGAGGAAGTCGACCATGCGCTCGAGGATGTGCGAGAGCGGGAGAATCGAGAGCGCGGTGTCGCCGGGCTGGATCGGCACAAAGGCCCTGACGGCGTTCACGTTGCTGGCGATGTTGCCGTGCGTGAGCATCGCCCCTTTCGGATTGCCGGTCGTGCCGGAGGTGTAGACCAGCGTGGCCAGGTCGTTCGGCCCGCGCGACTTGCTCGACTGCTCGAACCAGTTCGGGATCGTCTTCTCGTGCTTTTTGCCGCTCTCCACGACGTCGCGGAACGAGCGCACGCCGGGCGGAAGCGTGGCCGGCGGATCGCAGACGATGATCGTGCTGAGACACGGCACGTGCGAGCGGATCTCGAGGAGCTTGTCGAGCTGCTCCTGGTTCGAGCAGACCAGCGCCACGGTGCCTGCGTCGTTCAGGATGTACTCGATCTGCCAGCCGAGGAGCGTCGGATAGACCGGGACGGAGACGGCGCCCGCGGCGAGGATGGCAAAGTCGGAGATCGTCCACTCGGGACGGTTCTCGGAGAGGATGCCCACACGGTCGCCGGGCTTGACGCCCAGCTCGTGCAGCGCCGCGGCGAGTCCGCGCACGGTGTCGCGGAACTCCGGCAGGGTGATGTCCACCCACCGGTCTCCGCTCTTGTATTTCATGATCGCGGGACGGTCGATCGACACCGTCGTCGCGTAGATGTCGTTGAGCGTTCTGGGTTCCGCCATTCCAATCCCCCCTGCCCGTTTTCTGACCGGGGGGATCATAGCTCAAGCCGTGCGCGGGACTTACGCCACGCGCACCCAGCGCATCAGCTCCGGGATGGTGGGGCGTTTGCCGTACGACAGGATGCCGATACGGAAGATCTTCGCGGTGACCCAGAAGAACGCGAGGATGGTCAGGATCGACAAGCCGATCGAGACGAGGAAGTGCCACAGCGGCGGGTCGGTGACCGTAGCCCGGACGAACATCGTGATCGGCCCGAACACCGGCGCGAGTGAGAAGCCAATCGCGAACGGCGCTTCGGGATTCATGACGATGGGCATCATCAGGAACCATGGCGCCATCATCAGCATCATGATCGGCATCATGAACTGCTGCGCCTCCTTCTCGGAGTTGCAGATCGCGCCACCGATGGCGTAGACGCAGACGTAGGTCAGGTAGGCGAGGATGTAGAAGACGAAGAAGTAGAAGCCAATGATGGGGCGGATGAACTGCGAGAGGTTGATGGGCGCGTCGGCCATGGCCAGCGTGGTGCCGGCGAAGGCGCCGATCAGTCCGACCATTGTTACCCAGACCACGATCTGCGTGAGGCCCACCGCGGCCACGCCGACAATCTTGCCAGTGAGCAGCTGCATCGGGCTGACCGAGGAGACCAGGACCTCGACCACGCGATCGGTCTTCTCCTGCACGATGCCGCGCATCGTTTCCTGGCCGTAGACGAGGGAGGGGAGGATGAGCATGGCCCCGAAGAGAAACGCCATGGCGAAGTTCAGCTCGCCGCCCTTCTTTCGCTCGCCGGAGCGGGAGAGCTGCACCGCCTCGACCGGCAGGTCCTGCAGCAGCGTGTCCACCACCGCGGGATCGATGCCGTTCGCTGCCAGACGCATGCGATGCAGCGAGCGGTTGGCCATGCGCGTGAGGCGCTCTTGGGTCATGAAGTCGGTGGCCGAGCGGCTGTAGTACGACATCCGCGTTTCGGCGTCGGCAACCGCCGTCTTGGGGATGAGGAACACGCCTTCGAGCTTGTCGGCGGCGTCGTCGCGGGCCGTGAGGCGCTTCAGATACGGCTTCGCGGCCTCGTCGAAATTCGCGCTTTGAGACTGGTTCACGTACTCGACGGTCATCTGCGACGGCAACTGCGGCGGGCGATTGCGCTGCATGACCGCGTTGCGAGCGGCACCGGCAGCGTCGGTCTGCTCTTCCTTCGGCGGCTCGTTCGGACGAGCGAATGCCGACTCGAGTCGGCCAGTGCCGTCGAGCACTGCGATGCGCTTCTTCCCCATTCCCTTGGCCATGATCAGGCCCGGAACAGCGAGCAGCGCGGCCATGAGGAATGGCAGCAGCAGGGTCATGATGATGAAGGACTTCTTGCGCACGGCCTGGAGGTACTCGCGCTTCATCACGGCGAACATCTTGTTCATCGGGTCACCACCTCGGCGGCCAGCGTCTCCGCTCCCACCTTTGCAATGAAGATCTCTTCGAGCGAGGGCGACATGAGCTCGAATCGGCGGATGCGCAGGCGCGGCACCGAGGCCTGCAGGACTTCCTGGGCGTCGGCGCCTTCGGCGAGACTCAGCTCGGCCGAGGTCCCGAGGATGGAGGCCTTGCGCACCTGCGGGAGCTGTGCGAGGAACGCGCCGTCCCCTTCGAAGTCGATGTGCAGCGTGTTGCGGCCGAAGGAGCCGCGCACCTGGTCGAGCGTCCCCTCGAGCACGACCTGACCGCGATGGATGAGAATGATCTCGTCGGCCATCTTCTCGGCCTCGGCCATCATGTGCGTGGAGAGGAGGATGGTCTTCCCTTCCTTCCTCAGGTCGTGGAGGAGGTTGCGCACGAGGACCATGTTCACGGGATCGAGGCCGGACTGCGGCTCGTCGAGGATGATCAGGTCGGGGTCGTGGAGCAGCGTGCCGATGAGCTGGACCTTCTGGGCGTTGCCCTTGGAGAGCTCCTCGATCTTCGACTCACGCTTGTCCATGAGCTCGAAGCGCTCGAGCCAGTGGTCGATCTTCTTCCTGGTGTCCTGCGGACGGCAGCCCTTGATCTCCGCCAGGAAGAGCAGGAGCTCGACGACCTTCATCTGCTTGTAGAGCCCGCGCTCCTCGGGGAGATAGCCGATCCGGTCCCGAAATGCGTTCCCGCCGCTCCCCGCGAGCCACTCGATGGAGCCGGAGTCCGGCATGAAGATGCCGGTGATCATCCGGATGGTGGTGGTCTTGCCGGCGCCGTTGCGCCCGAGCAGCCCCGTGATCGTCCCGCTCCGGACGGTGAACGAAACCCCATCCACCGCCCGAACCGCCCCAAACGTCTTCCGCACATCCCGAACCGCCAAGATCTCGGCCATACCCCACCTCTCCGTGTCGCGTATTGTACGGGGTGGGGGAAGGAGGGTTTTCGGGGGGTCAGGGCTTGGGGTTGTTGGGCGTCGGGGGAGTCGGGAGATCGCTGTGGGTAGTAACGCCGAAGAAATTCCGAATCTTCAGCACAATGCGGACGATTGGACCTTTTTCCCGTCCTCGATCTCGAGGCTCGGCGCCTGCGACCGACGGAAAAGAGACAACTACGGCGAGCACAACCGTCGCCAAAACCTGCAAATGACACTTCATACGCCCTCCTAAGGCTTTCGTCAGGGAGGGCGCGCCCTTGCCTAGGGAGTGACGGAGAAGGTCAAATCCCTACCTCGAATTTGGAGGCAGCAGTTCGGGCGGTGGCGGGGCGAACAATAATTCGGCTTCCCGAGGGAGACGCCGGAGGTATTCGCGAACATGCTTTGCGAGCGTCGGTGTCGCCGTTCGCTGCTGCGCCGCTTCCTGGATGTATGCCAACGCTGTAAGCGCCCGAGTCGAGTACGGAATTCCGGCCCGCTGGAACAACGCCATCGCGGTCCGGCAGATTGCTTCGACTGCTGCGTACTCATTCCGTACCAGCAGCAATTCCGCGATCCCTAAACTGTTGACTGCCGCCTCGCTGGACATTCCGAGCTCTTCGAATGCTCGTTGCAGTTCCAGGAAGCGCGACATCGCTTCATCGGTACGGCCGGCCGAGGCGAGCACGGACGCAACGTTCCACTGGACACGGAGAGACTCCGTATGGATGCCCAGATCCTGCAGAATCGCGGCCGCTGCTTCATACTGCCCCATCGCAGTATCGATGCGCCCCATCTGCCAATAGCAATACCCAAGATTCGCAAGGATACGGGCATGCGTGTTCGCGTCGGGCGTGATTCGAACTTGACGTTCCAAGTTCTCCAGCACCTCCGCTGCACTCTCGTACTGACCCAGATTGAAAAGCAGATGCGTCTCGGCAATGCCGGCGGCCGCGACTTTCGTGAAATCGCCAAAGCTGTTGAACGCGCTCGCACTGTGACGAACGGCTTGCATCGCCGCGGGAACCTGCTCCATCGCTCGAAGGGTCAGCGTGCGAATGATCCCCACACGGGCGCGGTCGTACTCATCGACTGCGCACATTTCAAAATGACGTTCAGCTTCGTCGCAGGCAGCGATCGCGTCGGAGAAGCGTCCCGTGTATTCAAGCGCATATCCTCGATCCCGCCACGCCGCCCCTCGCACCCGTGCCACAGTCGCCGTGCCGCACGTAGCCGGATCGAGATGGTCCGCAATCTCGGTTGAGAGGAGGGTCATCTCCAGCGCGTCGAGAGGCATGGTCATGAGGATCTTCGGCATGGTGCCGACGAGCGCCCGCACCACACCCGCCGTCCGCCATTCCGGATGCGCGCGCAGGCGCGGCATCCACTCTTCCCGCGATCCGGCAAGGAGCTGGGGGAGGATGCGGGCGGCTTCGGCGTCTTCGGCCGACATGCGGTCGGCGAAGGCGCGGAGATTGGCGATGGTGGAGGGGACCGGGTCGAGCCTGAGCTCGCGCGTGTCCCAGACGTCGCTGTCCGTGAGAGCGGCGGAGATCGCGCGATACGACTCCAGCTTCTCGTTGCAGACCGTGCACGAAGGGAGGTGCGCGTCGGATCGGACGCGGTCCGCTTCCAGGATGGCGATCAGGGCTTCGTCGTCGTAGTGGCGCTCGACCATCATCGGTGTGCCCGTCACTTCGTCACGGCGGTGATGTTCATGTAGATCTCACGAACCCGTTTGAGGCAGTTGTGGATCAGCTTTTCGGCGTAGCGGTTCGTCGTCTCCAGCTCGCGGGCCACGTCGCCGGCCGAGCGGCCTTCGAAGTAGTGCAGCCAGAGCGTCTCGCGGCAGCGCGGCTGGAGGTAATCGAGCGCCTGCCGCACGGTCATCTTCATCGCGAACTGGTCCGCGAGGCCGTGCGTCCCCGGATCCGAGTGATCGTCAATATTGTCCGGCAGCGACTCGGTCCGTCCCTGCGCGCGCCAGTAGTGGCGGCTCGCGTTGCACATCGCGGCGACCAGCCAGGCACGAATGTTCTCGATCTTCGTGCCCGTCTGCAGGTACGAGAGGAAGACTTCCTGGATTAGGTTCTCCGCGTCGCAGTCGGGAATGCGGAACTTCCGGCACGCGACGTACAGCAGCAGCGTGCGATGCTGGATGTAGAGAGTCTCGACGTCGTCCGCGGCGGGAGAAGCCGGCGCCTGCGCCGGATCGGGCTCCGGACGCGACTGCGACTTGCCCTCGCTACGCGGGCGCGCGGCAGCAGGCGCAACGTTGCTCGCTTCGTGTTCCAGCACGGCGGCCTTTCCTTCGCCTTCCTGTTCGGCGGTTCGATGAAGATTTGCGGACTTTAGACCCATCTCACGTTACCACGTTTCGGCGAGCTCGGCGACGGACGACGACGCAAACATTGACTCTCGTACGACCTTGGACGGCTCCAAGAGTACCGCAATTTCGGTCGGATTTTCCGGATGTATGGAGATGATCGCATGAAAATACCCTTCGATGCTATCCTCCGCCCCCGCCATGAACGCCGATCAGACGAAAAACCTCGTCGACGAGACGTGGAGCTCGTCGATCGTTCCCACCCTCGAAGAGTACATCCGGATCCCCAATCAGTCTCCCCTCTTCGACCCCGACTGGCGCCGCAACGGGCATATGCACAAGGCCGTCGCGCTCGCCCGCGCCTGGGTGGAATCCCAGGGGATCCGGGGACTGAAGATCGATGTCCACGAGATTGACGACCGTACGCCGGTGATCTTCATGGAGATCGACGGGGACGCCTCCTCGACCGTGCTCATGTACGGCCACCTCGACAAGCAGCCGGCCATGGTGGGCTGGGAAGAGGGGCTGGGACCGTGGACCCCGGTGCTGCGCGGCGAGAAGCTCTACGGCCGCGGCGGCGCGGATGATGGCTACGCCATCTTCGCCACGATCTCCGCGATCAAGACGCTGCAGCAGCAGGGCATCGCCCACTCGCGCATCGTCGTGCTCATCGAGTGCTGCGAGGAAAGCGGCTCGATCGATCTGCCGGCCTATATCGATCTGCTCGCCGGCCGCATCGGCACTCCCCGTCTCGTGATCTGTCTCGACTCCGGCTGTGGGAACTACGACCAGCTCTGGATGACGACCTCGCTCCGCGGCTCGATCGTCGGCAACCTCACCGTGGAAGTGCTCACCGAGGGCGTGCACTCCGGCGATGCCAGCGGCATCGTGCCGTCGAGCTTCCGCATCCTGCGGCAGATCCTCGATCGCATCGAAGACGCGAAGACGGGGGACATCCTGCCGAAGTGGCTGCACGTCGACATCCCGAAAACGCGGCTCGATGAAGCGAAGGCCACGGCCAGGGTGCTGGGCGACGAGACGTGGAACAAGTTCCCCTTCGTCGAAGGCATGCAGCCGGTGACGAAGGACCCGCTCGAGGCGCTGCTCAACCGCACGTGGCGGCCGATGCTCGCCTACACCGGGCAGGCCGGCTTCCCCGACCTCGTGCAGGGCGGCAACGTGCTGCGCCCGAAGACGTCCATCAAGCTCTCGCTGCGCATCCCCCCCTCCCTCGGCGCGACCGATCTCGAGCGTAAGCTCAAAGATCTGCTGGAGAGCGATCCGCCGTACGGCGCGCGCATCGTCTTCGAGACGGAAAAGGGGGGCGCCGGCTGGGTGGCGCCGGAGATCGCCCCGTGGCTCGAGCAATCGATCGAGCGCGCGTCGCAGACGTACTTCGGCAAGGAAGCGATGACGTTCGGCGAAGGCGGCTCGATTCCCTTCATGGGGATGCTCGGCGCCCGGTACCCGCAAGCGCAGTTCCTCATCACCGGGGTCCTCGGCCCGCAGAGCAATGCCCACGGCCCGAACGAGTTCCTGCACGTCGGCTACGCGAAGAAGCTCACCGCGTGCGTGGCGCAGGTCCTGAGCGACGAGCGCGCCAGCGCCTAAGTACTCGATTCGCTAAGTTCGAACACAGAACGTGCGGTCAGTCCCCTCTCCCCACCGCAGTGGGGAGAGGGTCAGGGTGAGGGGTTGTGGCGCTCGGGAAAGGGGAGCCCCTCACCCTAGCCCTCTCCCCACTGCGG
>DASPMO010000146.1:0-42535 GCA_035627015.1 Thermoanaerobaculia bacterium
CGTCGCGAAACGGACGGTCAGGGCTGATTGCAAAGGAGAAGACCGAAAAGCAATCAGTAAAGAGGAGAACCGTCCTTGACAATCGCTTTCATAGAACGTCCTTGGTGTAAGCTGTGCGGCCGGTCCCGCGTGCCGAAGCCGGAGCGGCGCGGCGGTTGCCGCCGATGACGTGCGCAGCACCGAGTGGCGAACTGCAACCGCCGTGACGCCGTCACGCTGGCGGCACGGTAGGCAGCTCGGCTGCCGGGCCGAAGCCGGGCCGCATCAGCTTCACACCAAAGTTAGCCGGCGGACGCCTGACGCCTTCTTCTTGGTGTAGGTGTGCCAAAAGCGACGAGCGCTGAACGACAGCGGCCTATGGCATTGATAGGACACGCCGCGCATTTATACGGTTTGCTCGTTGGAAGAGGACGGCGACGTCCGTACCAATACGCCGTCAGGAAGTGAAGTTCCTGCCGTGACTTTCGTTCGTCGTATTTCATCACTGCGGATTTCACTCGCGTGCGCGCAACGTTCGCAACAGCGTGTGAGGCTAAGAAGCGGCGACGCCACCAAGAAGCCGGCGGCGGGACGCATATTTCACGGATGAGCCTCACCTTTTCGTTTGCAGTTGCTGCATCGATAACCGGCTCGAGGCTCGGCGGCACCGATACACACGCGAGCCAGATTTGTTTATTCGCAAGTCCTTGGAGGCCACGGAGCAGCCAACCGTAAGCTCGTAGCTGAGCATCATCGACCTCGGTCGGATACGACCGCTGCCGAACCTTGAACTCGAGAATCCAAATCGACCCGGCAGAATCAGCGTAGATGACGTCCGGGCGGCCAGCCATCGCGATCGTTCGATACTTGCCACGAAGGGGCCACTCGCGGAGGAGCACCGATTCTCCAGACTCAAGCACGCCAAAGCCGGTGCCCTGTGTGACCGGGACAGCGTCGCTCGCCATCGCCGTATGAACGCGCCTCCCGACGCGGCGCTTTTCGTTTTGGGCCGCAAGCGCTGCCTCCGCTGTAATTAGGTGCTCCATACCCGGATTCTTGAGCTCATAGTCAACTTTCAGTTCGCAGAATTCTTGCTCGGCCAAGATATGCACCGGCAGCGCAGCGTCTGGGAGCAGATCAAGCGGCCTTCTCACGAGGATGATCCTAAAACATTTCGGATGCGCTGCGCCGCTCCCCGCGACGGCCCACAGCCTGCGATTCAGAAGGGCTTCCGAATCGAGGCCACTGCAGAGCCTCTCACGCAGAGCGTGCAGGTACGCGGAGCTTCATGGAACGCGTGCCACCACAAAGCTGTTGATTCGTCCGGCTAACGGATCTCACGCTAAGCTGTGCGGCCGGTCCCGCGTGCCGAAGCCGAAGCGGCGCGCCGGTTGCCGCCAATGACGTTCGGAGAACCGAGTGGCGAACTGCAACCGGCGTGACGCCACCGCGCTGGCGACACGGCAGGCAGCTAGGCTGCCGGGCCGAAGCCGGGCCGCACCAGCTTCAGCGTGAAGTTAGACCGCTCGACGCCAGTAGTCGCAATCGACTTATCTACAGCTGCCCTAACCGGACAAGCGCCGCTTTACCGTCTCGTGTGATGAAGTAGACCGGCCTGCCGTTGCGATAGTCGCTTAGATGCGCGATTAGATGCCTGGTTGCCAGCTGATCGAGGTGGTAATCGGCTTTGTGGCGGTTCATCGGAAACCGTTTGGCGACATCCTCAGCGGTGTGTTGATCCCGAAACTCGACAAACATCTTTAGAATCTCCACCTCTTGATCGGAAAGGCCGTCTTCCGGCAGGCTGGGCTCGTCGTCGTCCCAGCCTGTGTCCACATCCTGCGCTGGCTGCGCGTCGTGGGACGGCTCGCATGCAGCTTCGACGACCGCTTCAATCCTGCGCGTTAGTGACGACGCAGGTTCAAGCGAGCAACCAATCACGATCCGGAGGTCCTCAAGCAGCTGCTGTACTTGCGCGCGATGCGAAATGTTTAGCGCATTGATCGCCGCGAGAGGGCCAGGGAGATTCGCGACGTCAAAACCTCGTGCAACCACGGGTGCTATATGGCGATCCATGCCCCACCGCGCTCCCAATTCGAACAGAACATACGAAGATCGCGCACCTGCCGGCGTGACAAGACAGATGAATGCCCTTGCGGCTGCGATCTCGCGCCGTAACACATCGGCCGTTTCCGCGCCCGCTGGTAACCGGCCACCATCGATGCTCGTACAGCGAATATCTGAGGCCGAGAGGCGCAACGCTCGACGAAGTAGCTCGACAAGGGCTTCGGCTAGGCGCGAGTCGGCCGAGGAATGGCTAATGAATACGGCCAGAGAACGTGCTTCCGACACGGTCATCGCGCGACATTTTAGCTACCGTATCTCGGTCGGTCTAACGGATCCACGCTAAGCTGTGCGGCCGGTCCCGCGTGCCGAAGCCGAAGCGGCGCGCCGGTTGCCGCGATTTAGCTGAAGCAGCGCGACGCGAGCTGCAACCGGCGTGACGCCGTCGTGCTGGCAAGGAGGTAGGCAGCTCGGCTGCCGGGCCGAAGCCGGGCCGCACCAGCTTCAGCGTGAAGTTAGGCCGCGACCCAGCTGCGCCGGGCTACAACAGGCAAGAAACTGATCATTATTCTGACGATCCAGGGTGACGCTGGCGCGGTGCGTTCGCCACAGTTGCAAGAATCGCCCTCACGTGTTTTCAACAACTTGCGGGGCAGTTTCTTAGAAGGCCGCACGGCGGCGATCCGATTGAAAGACTATCCGATCAGGAGACCTGGCTACGGAATACGCTTAAATCGGCTGTCCGACGAACCATTCGCGCGGCTAATTGCCAACGATTCATTATCCGCTCCGAGGACAACCCACATCTCACGCGGATACGACCACTGACTGCCGAAATGCGGATCGATGACAACCGTCTCCGTAGGCGTAAATTCTAAGCGTCCATCAGGCAAAAAGAGTCCGCGGAGCGATTCGCGAACATTGCTGTATTTCCAAACAGCCACGGCATCGAACCCATTCGCGGTCTTTTTGAAAGTTATGGTTGCGCCATCGATTGCCCAACTGCCTGGCAAGTTTTTCTCCACTCGGGGCTGGTCCGCAATACGTCGCGCCTCTTCTTGGCGCGCTTGCGCGGCGGCCACTTCCGCAGCAGCTCTGGCTTCGCGCGCGCGCGCTTCTTCTGCGGCGGCTTCCGCCTGAATTTGCCGCTGTCTTTCAAGCTCCTCTTGGCGTTCGACCTCCGCGAGCCCCGTTTCGCTCAGATAAATCTCGCCATCGTTTGACTGCAGGCCTCCCTGGACGCGACGAAAATACAGCACCTGCTGCGTTCCTAGTGCCGTCAAAATCACGCGCAGTGCATTGCCTTGTTCGGAGTACTTGCAGAGGAACGTCGTCCCGTTCGTGGTGTATTCGAGTTCGTCTCGCGAGACAAGGATTACGGATGATGTGCCGCTGCGAGTGCGATACGCCTCCCCCTTGAACGCTACGGCCTCGACGCGTCGACCAGTCGCATCGGCAGCGGAGATTTTCGGTTCGGTCTCACATCCGCCGAACGCGATCAACGGTAGAACGAGCAACAGGACAGTGCGCGACACGTTCTTCATGGACCCTCCAGAGACTTGCCGGGACGATTTTACGCCTGTTCAGCCCTTTTTGTCGGCGCTGAAGACAGATGTACGCGGTAAAGCAGCCCAGCGTGACCTCGCAAGCACGCGGGAGCTTCATAGAAAACGCGCGGTTACGGAAAAGTGTGACTCGTCGGCCTAACGTCCTTGGTGTAAGCTGTGCGGCCGGTCCCGCGTGCCGAAGCCAGAGCGGCGCGGCGGTTGCCGCCAATGACGTTCAAAGAACCGAGTTGCGAACTGCAACCGCCGTGACGCCGCCACACTGGCGAGTATGTAGGCAGCTCGGCTGCCGGGCCGAAGCCGGGCCGCATCAGCTTCACACCAAAGTTAGCCGGCGCGTCTCTCGCTAGATCACTCACCGTTGGTCTATGCTAATATCTCCGGCGATGTTGACGCTGGCATGTGCCAGCACCGGTGGAAGCCGGAAGTCGACTCCGTCGTGTACGCGACGATTAAGAACCAGCCTGTATGGCTTGAGGCGAGCCCCTTTCCGGGACTCGGAGGATATTTGTATGGCGACTAAAACGCCTCCCCCTGCCGCAGATCAAATCACTGCATCATTTAAGGAATTGTCCGATTCCGCGGCGCGTCTAAACGCTGTTTCTGACGAGTTCGCGAAGGCAGTAGCGCCAATCGAGGCGGCCCTTAAGCGACTAAATCTCGGCGTAAGTGCGTGGTACGCATACTACGCGCCGAAGCCCGATGAAGATGGCGACTACTGGGAGCGCCGTATCGGGTATGCGAAGGTCGGCGGCAAATGGGGTCTTGCGCTGGCGACCGTCTCGGGAAACGTCAGCTATCCTGATGACCACGTCGAACAATGGCCATTCAACGACGCGCCGCGCTGGATGCGCGTTGAGGCGATCGACCACGTTCCAGCGCTTCTTCAAGAGTTGGTTAAGGAAGCGAACTCCACTGCCTCCGAGCTGTCTAAGAAGATTGGCGTGGCGCGCGAGCTTTCGGTGACGATCACGGCACTTTCAAAGGACATGGACGGCCGGAGGTGAGCGATGGACATGGCTACAACGCTGCTGTGTCTTGTCGCGGTCGTTCTCGGGTTCGGCGTGCTGGTTTTCGCGCTGTATCGGAAGGGTGATGTTCGCGCCGGAGCTAGAGTTGGCAATAGCTCGTTTTTCATCGAGGTGAAAGAGCCGAAGCAAAAAGGCTGAACTGAGCGTGCGTCGCCCGGATCGCTGGAACTATTTGTTCGCGACCGGGCGACGTACTTTCGTCGTGCTAACGCGCCCTCGGCCCGAGCTATCGTACGGCGCCAACGCCGAGTCCCTCTAGCGCTGAGCGCGCAAGTACGCGGAGCTTCATAGAAAGCGTGCCACGGCGAGAATTGGGATTCGTCCGGCTAACTTGTACTTAGCTCCGGCCATCAATCCGCGATTCTTTTGCCGCTTCGTTCCGTTATCCGTCAACGACTGCGGGCGGGCGAGGCCGTTCGCGTGCTGATCACGCTGGTACGATAATGGGTTATGCCAGCGTGCCTGCTTGCGGGGTAGGCATGTGGCCTCTCAGGCGTCTACCTCGGCCTCCGGGAGAAGTGGCTGACGGAACGGCTCGCCGGGGACACGCGTAAGGTGTTCTACGAACAGCATCTCCGTGTGAGCTCCGTGGGCGGGCGGGGGCGGTCGAGGCTCGTAGCGGAATATGCGACGGGCGTGGTGCGGCCGACGGCGAGGGAGCCGTCACAGCGGGTCGAGGGGACTGCGGACGCCTTTGGGGCCAAGGCGGAGGACGTGGGTGTAGATCATGGTGGTGGAGACGTCGCGGTGGCCGAGGAGCTCCTGGACGGTGCGGATGTCGTGGCCGCGCTCGAGGAGGTGGGTGGCGAAGGAGTGGCGGAAGGTGTGGCAGGTGACGCGTTTGTTGATTCCGGACTCGATCGCGGCTTTGCGCACGGCGCGCTGAATGACGGTCTCGTGGAGGTGA
Organism: Thermoanaerobaculia bacterium; assembly: GCA_035627015.1. Classification (GTDB taxonomy): domain Bacteria; phylum Acidobacteriota; class Thermoanaerobaculia; order Gp7-AA8; family Gp7-AA8; genus QHVT01. The sequence goes on from DASPMO010000146.1 coordinate 5,547, forward strand.
TGCCGCGTTTCGCGCCCTTCTGCGTCGCGGTAGCGGCTCGTGGCCGGGAAGACCCACTGCCAGGTCCATTCGCGGTTGGCGTTCGGGAACTTACGGGCAAGCGCCGTCGGCAAGGGGACGGCGCCCCAGCCCCGCTGCAGGTCCTGGTTGTGGATGGCGTGCGCGGACTCGAGCTGCGCGCGCAGTGACTCGTCGACCGCTTGCGGGAGCATGGTGGCGCGGTCGCGCTTCCCCTTCGGATCACGTACGGTGACCTGCCGCCGGTCGAAGTCGATGTCCTTGACCCGCAATTGCAGGCATTCGAGCAGGCGCAGTCCGGAGCCGTAGAGAAGCAGCGCCACCGTGCGGGTGACGCCGGGCATCCGCTGGATCACGGCGCGGACTTCGTCGGGAGTCAGGACGACGGGCAGGCGCAGCGGACGGTTGGCGCGAATGAGGTCGTCCATCCACGGCAACGGGTCCTGCAGCACTTCGCGATAGAGGAACAACAAGGCGCTGAGTGCCTGGTTCTGCGTCGAGGCGCTGACGTGATCGTCGACGGCCAGGCTGGTCAAGAAGGCATTGACTTCCTCTCCGCCCATCGATGCCGGGTGTCTCTTGTTGTGGAAGAAGATGTAGCGCTTGATCCACATCACGTACGCCTCTTCCGTGCGCCGGCTGTAATGCCGCGCACGCAGCGCCGCACTGACCCGATCGAGGAGCTTTGGAGGATCGCTCATGCTCCCCCAGCCTCCCTCGGAATGGAGACCGAAGCAAGCTCTTTGTGATGTGACGCCTATGCGTGTCTACAGCAGGTGGAAATCACTCCAACAGATCGAGAAGGCCCCGCAGCGGGATGCGCACCCAGTCGGGACGGTTGTTCAGTTCATAGACGATCTCGTAGAGGGCTTTTTCGATGAGGTAGGTGTTGAGGAGGGTCGCCACGGTCTCCGCGGATTTGGGGAGGTGGTGGTTTCCACGGGCGCTTTCGGCGAGATACGCGCGGAGGAAGGCGGCGCTGACCCAGTGGTGCCAGTATCTCGCTCCGTTTTCGAGCAGGGCCAGGTCTTCCTTGCGGACGTACGAGCCGGGGGCGGTGCCGAAGAGGACGGCGTACGGGGCGTAGTGGAAGGAACGGAGCATGCCGGCGACGTCCCTCAGGCCGCTGCGCTTGATCCGGCGCTCGCTGAGCGGGCGCGCGGGCTCCCCTTCGAAGTCGATGATGACGAAGTCGTTGCCGGTGTAGAGGACCTGCCCCAGGTGGTAGTCGCCGTGGATGCGAATCCTCGCGGCGTCGACTTTGCCCTCCAGGACCGCACGCGCACGCTCGTGCAACTGCTGCTCGCGCTCGAGGAGCTCCCCGAACTCGGGCCGCTCTTTGGCGCGCTTCCGCACGGCCTGCAGGGTCTGGACGATCTGGGTGCGCACGAACTGGTAAATGGAACGCTGGTAGTGCGGGGTGAAGGGCTCGGGCCGGAACGCCGGATCGTCGTCGCGCGAGGCCATCGCCATGTGCATCTGCGCGGTGCGGACGCCCAGCAGCTCCGCATCGGCGAGATAGCCGCCGATGGCGTCGCGGGCCGCTTCGGGAATCGGTTTCTGGGCGAGGTCGTAGGCGCTCTCGTGCGGGATGGCTTTGGCCGTGCGCTCGGCCAGCGCAGGGTCGCTCAGCAGGCGGTCGAAGTAGCGGCCGATGGAGTCGAGGGTGTACGCCCAGGCGTCCCCGGAGTTGGGGGTGAAGCCCTGCATGATGGCGACGGTCATCTGCACGCCAGTGGTGTCGTTGCGATATTCGAGCGCGCCGGCCACCCGCGGCGTATGCGTGAAGCTGGTTTCCTCATTGAGGAAGCGGGTGATCTCGAAATCGGTGTTGATGCCGGGCTCGAGGCGGCGGAAGAGTTTCAGGAAGAGGCGCTGGCCATACTGCAGGGCGGTATTGGACTGTTCGACGCCCATGACGTGCGTCTCCAGCTTCTCCGTGCCGCGCAGTTCCTTGAAGGCTTTCGTCGGCAGGCCGCTGATGGTCCCCTGGATGCCTTTGAGCTGGCGCTTTCTGGCGATGGTCTCGAGGAGCGCGTCGGCGAAGGACTCGTCCTGCACCGGCTCGTACAGGATGGCGCCGTCGCGCAGCCGCGCGATGACGGGGAGCGAGCGGGCCTGGTCCTGCTCGCGGCGGACGTTGGCGATGGCCAGCGGCAGGAGGTAGAGCTGCGGCTCGCCGTCGGAGAATTCGACGTGGACCAGCGCGAAGCGGGCGTTGCGGCCGACTTCCACGGCGTCGCGTACGGCGACGGCGGTGACGACGCGGGCCTTGCCGCCGAACCAGCGGCGCGTGGGCAGGTACGCGCCAATGGCACGCTCGAGGGAGTCTCTGTGGCGCGGGGAGAGGATCTCCTCCCACTCGCGGGCACCGACCAGCGGCGCGTCCTGGGTGGTGATCTCGGCGGCCACCTCGCGCTGTAAGGCGAACCAGTAAAACGCGAACGGGCCGAGATTGAGGAAATAGGGGCGCTCGCCGATGACGGGGAACTTCGTGCCGCCGGAGAGCTCGACCGGGACCATGCCTTTGTACTGGGAGAGATCGAGCTCGAAGCACTGGACGAGGCGGGAAAGGTTGGCGACGACGAGGATGATCTCGTCCTCGTACCGGCGCACGTACGCGAGGACTTTGCGGTTCTCGCTGTGCAGGAACTCCATGGAGCCGCGGCCCAGCGCGCGATAGCGCTTGCGCATGGCGATGAGGCGCTTCATCCACCAGAGCAGCGAGTACTGGTTGGACTGCTGCGCCTCGACGTTGACCTGTTCGTAGTGGTATTGCGGGTCGATGATCACCGGCAGGAACAACTGCTGCGGATTGCAGCGGGAGAAGCCGGCATTGCGGTCGGCGCTCCACTGCATGGGCGTGCGGACGCCGTTGCGGTCGCCGAGGTAGATGTTGTCGCCCATGCCGATCTCGTCGCCGTAATAGATGATGGGCGTGCCGGGAAAGGAGAAGAGGAGGCCGTTCATCAGGTGGATGCGGCCGCGGTGGTTCTCCAGGAGCGGCGCCAGACGGCGGCGGATGCCGAGGTTGATGCGGGCCTTGGCGTCCTTGGCGTAGGTGCGCCACATGTAGTCGCGGTCTTCGTCCGTGACCATCTCCAGGGTCAATTCATCATGATTGCGCAGGAACATCGCCCACTGACAGTTGTCGGGAATGGGCGGGGTCTGGCTCATGATGTCGATGATGGGGAAGCGGTCCTCCATCGCCAGCGACATGTACATGCGCGGCATGACCGGGAAATGAAAGGCCATGTGGCATTCGTCGCCGTCACCGAAATACGGCAATGAATCCTCGGGCCACTGATTGGCCTCGGCCAGCAGCATACGGCCGGGGTAGTTCTCGTCCATGTGCTGCCGGATGCGCTTGAGGTAGGCGTGCGTCTCCGGCAGGTTCTCGCAGGTGGTCCCTTCCCGCTCGAACAGGTACGGGATGGCGTCGAGGCGGAACGCGTCGACGCCCATGTCCATCCAGAAATCGAGTGCTTTCATCAGCGCCTCGTGGACGGCGGGGTTCTCGAAGTTCAGGTCGGGCTGGTGGGAGAAGAAGCGGTGCCAGTAATACGCGTTCGCTTCCGGGTCCCAGGCCCAGTTGGAGGTCTCGAAGTCCTTGAAGATGATGCGGGCATCGCGGTATTTGTCGGGGGTCTCGCTCCAGACGTAGAAGTCGCGCCACGGGCTGCCCGGCTTCGCGCGCCGCGATTTCTGGAACCAGGGGTGCTGGTCGCTGGTGTGATTGATGACCAGTTCCGTGACGACGCGGATGCCGCGGCGGTGCGCTTCCTTGAGGAAGGCCTTGAAGTCGGCCAGCGTGCCGTAGCTGGGATTGACGGCGGTGTAATTGGCGATGTCGTAGCCGTCGTCGCGCAACGGAGAGGGATAGAAGGGCAACAGCCAGAGGATGTTGATGCCCAGGTCCTGCAGATAGTCGAGCTTCCGGGTCAGGCCCTGAAAGTCGCCGATGCCGTCCGCATTGGAATCGAAGAATGCGCGGACGTGCGTCTGGTAAATGATCCCGTCTTTGTACCAAAGATCGTCAGTCATCACAGGAAGTACTCGAAATCTTTCTCAGTGCGCACGCGCCTTCTGATCCGGAAGATGTGCGCGGGAATGACCTGCGGGTTGGTCTGCACGTAATTCCGCGCGCCGTGCCAGGCGTAGCGTGCGTTGCTCAGGAGGTCGTGGACCTGATAGGTGCGGCCGGGCTCGAGCTGCAGCGCCTCGAGGTCGAGGTCGATCCAGCCGGAGTGGGTATTGTGGGCGTCGAGGTTCACCACCACGACGATGACGTTGTCGCCGGCAGTCTTGCTGTAGCAGAGGATCTGGTCGTTGTCGCTCTTGTGGAACTTCAGCGTCGCGTTCTGCTGCAGCGCGGGATTCTCGCGGCGGATGCGATTGACGAGGGTCATGAGCTCGCTCATGTCGTCATCCGTCGGCGGCCAGTATTTGACCTCGTATTTCTCGGAATCGAGGTATTCCTCGGATCCGTGCTCGCGGGCCTGATGGACGAAGCGCTCGTACGCCGGCCCGTAAATGCCGTAACTGGCAGCGAGCGTGGCGGCGAGGATGAAGCGCTGCACGAAGGCGGCCCGCCCGCCGTATTGCAGATATTCGGTGAGGATGTCGGGCGTGTTGGGCCAGAAATTCGGGCGGAAGAGATCACTCACCGGCGGCTTGGTCACTTCCTCGAGGTATTCGATGAGCTCTTCCTTCGTATGCCGCCACGCAAAGTAGGTGTACGACTGCGTAAAGCCGGCCTTGGCCAGGCGGTACATGATCTTCGGACGCGTGAAGGCCTCGGCCAGGAAGATGAGGTCGGGCCACTCGCGCTTGAGATCGCGGATGCACCACTCCCAGAAGGGGAGCGGCTTGGTGTGCGGATTGTCGACGCGGAAGGTGCGCACGCCGGTTTTCACCCAGAAGGCGAAGACGTCGCGCAATTCCGCCCACAGCTCCTGCCACTCTTCGCTCTCGAAGTGGAAGGGATAGATGTCCTGGTATTTCTTGGGCGGGTTCTCGGCGTACTGGATGGTGCCGTCGGGGCGCATGAGGAACCACGACGGGTGCTCTTTCACGTACGGGTGATCGGGCGAGGCCTGGAAGGCGATGTCCATGGCCACCTCGATGCCGAGCTCTTTCGCTTTCGCGACGAGGCGAGCGAAATCGTCGATCGTGCCGAGGTCGGGGTGGGTGGCTTTGTGGCCCCCTTCTTTGCCGCCGATGGCCCACGGGCTGCCGACGTCGCCCGGCTCGGCCTTGACCTTGTTGTTCTTTCCCTTGCGGAAGGTCTCGCCGATCGGATGAATGGGCGGGAGATAGAGGATGTCGAAGCCCATGCGCGCGACGCGCGGGAGCTGTGCCTCGACGTCCTTGAAGGTGCCGTGTCTCCCCTCCTCCTGGGCGGCGGAGCGCGGGAAGAGCTCGTACCAGGTGCTGTACGCGGCCCGCGGGCGGTCGACCTCGATCAGCAGCTCGGTACGGTAGCGCGTGACGAAGTTCCGCTCGGCGTTGCGCCACATGAGGGCGAGGAGGTCTTCGCTCCAGAGGTCGGCGATCTTCTCGTCGACCGGGTCATCGGACTCGAGCCCGGCGATGACGGCTTCGAGCTTGCGGCGGTCGCGCTTGTCGGCCCGTTCGGCCGCGGCGCGGATGTGCTGCAGGCCGATGAGGAGCTGCACGCCCAGCTCTTCCTCGGCGACGCCGCTGTCGACGCGCTTCTTCATGTCGCGGTGCCAGGTGAGGAAGTGGTCGATCCATGCTTCGATGGTGAAGCGATGGAAGCCGAACTTCTCGACGTTGAACTCGGCACGCCAGCGGTCGTTGACGAGCGGGCGCATGCGCACTTCGCTCCATTCCGTCTCGCTGTCGTGCCGGTGGAGCACGATCGCGGAGATCAGGTCGTGACCGTCGGCGAAGATGTCGGCCTCGGCGAATACGACATCGCCCGCCACACGCTTCGCCGGAAAGGCACCGCCGTCGACCTCAGGGGACGCGGCTTCGATGATGACGCGCTTTCTACCGTCCAGCTCCACTCGAACCACTCGCCGGAGTGGTGCAGAGCGCGTGCCGTTGCGCGTGTTGCGTGGGATGCAACGCCCCTCACCCTGGCCCTCTCCCCGCCGAGCGGGGAGAGGGGACTGATTTGAGCAGGTCGCGGATGAACGGTCTTACCAGCGCGCCCCAGACGCTGCCGGCCGGTCCCTTCTTGAATGCGAGGAGGCGTGCGATCTGTTCGAGGGCGATCAAGGACGCAACGATGAGGGAGGTGAGGCCACCCAGGGTCTCGAGATTCGAGACGGAGCTGAGGATGCCGAGCACGCCTACGGCGAGGATGGCGCCGGCGACGGAGTAGGCGTCCTTGCGGTAGTCGTAGTCGTAGCGTTGGGCGAGGGCGCGCTGCTCGCCCGCCGGAAGGAGGGTGAACATCCAGCTTCGCCACTCGACGCTGTCGTGTTGCGCGATCTCCTCGGGCACGGGGAGCGGCGCCAGCTTCGGCGGGGCGTCGCGCTTGCCGGTGGCGAGGCGGTAGAGGACGTATCCGATCGTGCCGGGAATCGAGCCGATACCGCGATTCTGCGACATGGCCACGAGGAAGCGGACGGCGGTGTCCAGCATCATGAACAGCGCAAGGAACCAGAGCCAGGATGGGACGGGCGAGCGCTCCTGATCCACCTTCGCATCGACGAAGAGCCAGACGCACGCGCCGAAGAGGGCCACGGGCGGGATGAGCGACATCAGGGTCATGCGCGCGGGGAAGAGTCCGAGCTCGTTGGCGAGGCGCTCCTGCACGGAACCTGGGAGATGGCCGAGGATCATCGAGGAGAGTCGAGCGAGCCGGGAGTGACGGCGGTGGCGCAGCGCGGTCTCGTGGTCGGCGCGGAGGCGCGCTTCCGACTCTTCGCTGTACGTCTCGAAGACACGGAAGGTGTGCTCGTCCTTCCAGTCGCCCAGCGTGTAGCGCACGCCGCCGGCGGGAAGCGGATCGGCGGAGAGGACCTCGAAGTAGCGGTCGTCCCAGAGGACGGCAGTGCCGGGGAACTCGGCGTGGGTGGCGCTCTTCGGGGTGCGCGGCGTCCAGCCCTTGGAGAGGCGCGAGTGAAGGATCACCTTCCCGCCGGACTCCCGGACGCGGTCCGACCCGTATGGCTGCATACGGGAGAGTTTAATTCGACTGCGCGGAGATGCAGGCGCGGACGCTGGCCACGAGCTCCCCGATGTCGAACGGCTTGGGGAGGACGCGGAACGGCTCGCGGTCCATCCGCTCGCGGATGACGGCGGGCGACGCGGCGCTGGTGACGATGACCTTGCGCAGGCGCTCCGGCTCTTCTTTCGCAAAGGTATTGAGGAAAGTGAAGCCGTCGAGGTTCGGCATCATCAGGTCGAGGACGATGACCTCGTACTCGGAGAGGCCCAGCTTGAGGACCGCCTCGAGGCCGTCGGCCGCGGCATCCACCTGGAAGCCATTGCGCTGCAGGACCATCGTCACCAGCCGGCGAATGGCGGGATCGTCCTCGACCACGAGAACTCCAGGAGATGGATTGTCCATGGTACCCGTGTTGCGGGGCCAGCAAAAATCAAGCCGTGGGAGTGCGCTCCTCCCCCGGGCGGGGAGAGGGAACGAAATGGACGATGTCGTTGAGGATCCAGAGGGGGCCGACGAGCAGGTGGACAAAATTACGGAAGAAGGCGGGGTTCTTGTGCTCGTACACCTTGTGGCCGATGAACTGGAAGATCCAGCCGAGGATGAAGACGGCCGCGTTGATCCAGAGGTGAATGGCCGCGCCGATGAAGTAGAAGGCGATGGAGACGGCGGTCATGGCGATGGCCAGCCGCCACTCGATGACGAAGTAGTACGCGGAGGAGGCGGCGATGAGGAGCATGGCCGCGTCGTAGTCCACGGTGCCGGCGGTGAAGAGCTTCGCCTTGGTGAGCATGCCGATGAGGGTGAGCATGATCATCGGGATGCCGAGGCGGTGGAAGAACTTATTGCCGGCGGTCTGGTGGTAGGCCGCGTAGTCCGCGAAGAGCTCCCTGACGTCTTGCATGTTTCGTATTTTACGCCCCTCCCACGGGAGGGACGCGCTGAAGCCCGTCCTACGTTCGGCGACTGACGCGCATGAGCATCGGGCCGCGCGGGCGGAGGGTGATCAGGGCCTGCGGCTCCACGTCTTCCCCGCGCTCGAACTTCCAGCGCTGGGCGATGGTGGCCAGGAGCAGCACGCCCTCCATCCAGGCGAAGCTCTCGCCGATGCAGATGCGCGGGCCGGCGCCGAAAGGAAAGTAGGCCATCTTCGGGCGGACCGCCTTTGCCTCCGGCGTGAAACGGAGCGGATCGAAGCGCTCCGGGTCGGGCCAGAAGCGCGGGTCGCGATGGGTCACCCACTGCGACACGAGCACGAGGCCGTTCTTCGGGACGTCCCACTCCCCGATCCGGACGTGCTCCGTGGCGAAGCGCCCGACGCCCCACGCCGGCGGCCTCAGGCGCATCGACTCCGCCAGCACCATCTCCGTGTACGGAAGCCGCGGGTAATCCGCGGGCGACGGCGTGCGGCCGGCGAGGACGGTATCGAGCTCGCGGTGCAACTCGCGCTCGACCTCCGGGTTGCGCGCGAGGAGGTACCAGGTCCAGGCCAGCGCGTTGGCAGTGGTCTCGTGCCCGGCCAGGAAAATAGTCATCGTCTCGTCGCGGAGCTGGAGGTCGCTCATCCCGCCGCCGTCGCCCTCGACGTCGGTGGCCAGGATCAGCATGGAGAGAAGGTCGCCGCGGTCGACGTTCGTGCGCCGGCGCTCCCCGATGATCGCGTAGATGGTGCGGTCGAGACGCTCCAGCGCGCGGCGGAAGCGGCGCACCTGCGGGAAGAAGGGAAAGCGCAGGATCAGCGTGGCCAGCGGGTGGACGAGCAGCGGGAACATGAGCATCAGCTCCGTCAGCGCGGCGCCAATCTCGTCGGCCTCGTCGTCGACATCGGCGTCGAAGAGCGTCTGGGCGACGACGGCCAGGGTGAGGCGCATCATCTCGTGCGCGACGTCGAGCTCCTGGCCGTCCTGCCATCGGTCGCGGGCGCGGAGCGTCTTCTCCACCATCACCTCGCCGTAGTGATGGATGCGCTCGCGGTGAAAGGCTGGCTGCGCCAGGCGGCGCTGGCGTTTGTGCAGCTCCCCTTCGCTGGTGAGCAGCCCCTCGCCGAGGACCACTTTCGTGCGCTGCAGGGCCAGGCCTTTGATGAAGGAGGCGTTGCGGACGACGAGGACGTCGCGCACCTGGTCGGGATGGGCGAAGAAGAAGACCGGCTGCGGGCCGACGTGGAAGCGCGACGCGTCGCCGTGCTCCCGGACCAGACGGGAGAGGAACGGGAGCGGGGCGTACTGCAGGGCGCGGAGGTGCTTCCCCGGAATCCAGTTGCGCGGACCGGGAGGAACCATAAGATGCGCGCGTGCGTGAGCTTTATGTTCAGCGGCTGACAGAGCGGAGAGAGTCTACCTCCACGCTGCTGGCGCGGGAGCGGCGGATCTCGATCGCGCGGCTGGTGGCCATCGCGGTCACGGTCGCGATCGCATTCTGGAAGCTGGCCGCGGCGCTCGTGCCGCTGGCCGCGTTCATCGTCCTGGTGGTGATGCACGAGCGCGTGATCCGCAGGCGGAAGCGGGCGGAGAGCGGCGCCGCGTTTTACGAGCGCGGGCTGGCGCGCGTCGACGACGCATGGCAGGGGAAAGGCGATCCGGGGAGCGACTTCGCGGACGAGCATCATCCGTACGCGGGCGACTTCGACCTGTTCGGGCGCGGGTCGCTCTTCGAGCTGCTCTCCGTCGCCGTCACGCCGGCCGGGCGGAAGCGGCTCGCGTCCTGGCTGAAAGAGCCGTCGCGCGACGCGGAGGAGATCCGCGCACGGCAGGGTGCCGTGCTGGAGCTGCGCGAGAACGTGGCGTTGCGCGAAGACATCTCCGTCCAGGCGGCGGAGGTCACGCGCGAGGTAGAGAGCGCCAGGCTCGACGCGTGGGGGTCGATGCCGGCGGCGAAGCTCTCGCCGCTGGAGCGCTTCGCGGCGACCGCGCTGCCGGTCGTCATCGTCGTGCTGACGGCGATCACGTTGCCGTCGCTCATCGCCCGGCTGATCGGCATGACCCACCCCGAGGCCACGCTGGGGATGATCGCCGACGTGCCGGGGTGGCCGATGATCGTGGCCATCCTTGCCGGCCTCTTCCTCGCGCGGCATCTGCATCCGCGCATCGAGCCGATCGTTTCTTCCGTGGAGCGCGCCGAGCCGGCGCTGGCCCTGCTGGCCGGTGTGCTGGCGCGGATCGAGCGCGAAACGTTCTCGTCGCCGCGGCTCGTGGCGCTGCACGAGCGGCTGCGCGGGTCGGAGCTGCCGGCCTCGCGCGAGATCGACAAACTGCGCCGGCTGGTGGCGCTGCTCGAGGCGCGGCGCAACCAGTTCTTCGCCCTGTTCGCGGTGATGCTCTTATGGACCACGCACGTGGCGCTGGCCATCGAGCGCTGGCGCGTGCGCTCCGGCTCGCGCGTCGGCGACTGGATCGAGGCCGTCGGCGAGATCGAGGCCCTCGGCTCGCTGGCGTCGTTCGCCTTCGAGCATCCGGCGTATGCGATGCCGGAGCTCGTCAACGAGGGGCCGCTCTTCGACGCGCGCGAGCTCGGGCATCCGCTCATCCCGGCGGCGCGGCGGATTCCGAACAGCATCCGGCTCGATCCGACGCTGCGGCTGCTCGTCGTCAGCGGCTCGAACATGTCGGGCAAGAGCACGATGATGCGCAGCGTGGGCCTCGGCGCGGTGCTGGCCATGGCCGGCGGGCCGGCCTGCGCGCAGTCGCTGCGGCTGTCGACGACGGCCGTCGGCGCGTCCATCCGCATCGCCGACTCGCTGCAGGAGAACGCCTCGCGCTTCTACGCCGAGATCCTGCGCATCCGCCAGGTGCTGGAGATGTCGCGGCAGGGTCCCCTCCTCTATCTATTGGATGAAGTGCTGGCGGGGACGAACTCGCACGACCGGCGCATCGGCGCCGAGGCCATCGTGCGGGGGCTCGTGGAACGGGGGGCCATCGGGCTCGTCTCGACGCACGACCTGGCACTGGCGCAGATCGCCGACTCCCTCGCGCCGCGCGCGGCGAACGTCCACTTCGAGGATCACATCGAGGAGGGCAAGGTCGTGTTCGACTACCGGATGCGGCCGGGAGTGGTGACGAAGAGCAACGCGCTGGCGTTGATGAGGAGCGTGGGGATCGAGGTGTAGTTGCTGGTTGCTGTGTTGCTGGTTCGTTGTGCTACATGGCCTGAAACCCAGGCAGCACAACGAACCTAGCAACCAGCAACCAGCAACGGTTTTCTACTCGCTCTGATGGCGGAGGGCTTCTTCGACGTCGCCCAGCTCGCCTTCGGCTTTGGTCGGGGTGTGGCCGGGATTCGGGTCGCGCTGCGGGGTGCCGGACTGGCGTCCGCGCTCGGCCTGACGCAACTGCTCGGAACCGCGGCGCTCGGTGGGGTTCTCGGTGCGTTCCACTCGGGACATTTGGCTCTGCCTCCTGTCCCGAGTTTGTGCAATTCCTACACCCTGCTCACCGGGTGAGCACCGTCGTGGAGGTCACGGCGCCGTTTCCGTCGATCGTCTCCTGCTTCACCACGATGTTGAGGTCCATCGACACCCAGGTGATGGACGTCTGCACCGTCGTGCCCGAGATGGTCGCGCCCCGGTACTTCACCGTCCGGAAGTTGCCGGCGGGGACGGAGACCATCTCGCCGACGGCAAGCACCTCGCCGGTCGAGGCGATGGTGGTGATGATCTGAGTCTGCTGGCCGATGGGCGTCGATGCGACGAGCGTCTCGGTGACCGCCGGAATCGACCAGGTGTTGCCGACGCACCAGCCGTCCGCCGGCCCCTGCACGAGCGACGGCACGAAGGTGACGTCCGCTTCCGTGGTGACGGAGCCGATGACCGGGACCGCCATCGTCGTCTTCACGTTGAAGTGCTTGAGGGCGCGGAGATTCCCGACCAGCTCGCCGTCGAGGCGCGTCTCGGCGTCCGCCGTGCCCTGCGCCGTGGTGACCTTCTGCGTGGTGTGCGTGAAAGTCGGCGTGTCGGTGATCCAGGTGATGGTGAAGTCGGCGTCGCCGCCCGGCGCCGTGGAGTGATAGGTGGCCTGTTGGCCGGCACGGACGAGACCGAACTCGTGGCAGTCCCCGGTCCCGGCCGCGGGGGCGGGAGCGGAACGGGCCGCGCGGCGCTTGGCCGCGAAGGCGGGGACGGAAAAGAGCAGAGCAAGGGCGAACAGGGCGGCAAGACGGCGGGCGGACATGTGGGGACTACCTCCTCTATCTATGGATCGCGTCAACGGCGGCAGAAGTCCCTCAATCCCGAAATAGATGTTGACAGCAGCCGGTTCATGCATAAGTATTCGTGATGATGAATATTTATTCAGGCGGAGACGCCATGCGCCGGCGGGAAGAGATCCTCAGGATCGTCCGCGAGACGGCCGTCCACTCCCAGGACGAGCTGCTGGCCGCGCTCCGCGAGCAGGGCGTCAAGGTCACGCAGCCGACGCTCTCGCGCGACCTGCGCGAGCTCGGCTTGGTGAAGACGCCGAACGGCTACGTCACGCCGGAGTCGCTGGCCCCGGTGGCCGCCTTCGCGCCGCGCGTGATCGAGCACCGCTTCGAGCAGCTCGTGCGTGACAGCGTCGTGTCCGCCGAGGCGGCGTTGAACCTGGTCGTCATCAAGACGCCCGTGGCCGCGGCCCAGCCGCTGGCCTCGGCCATCGACGCCACGGAGATCGGCGACGCCATGGGCACCATCGGCGGCGACGACACGATCTTTGTCGCTTTTCGCACCCCTGCCGCCGCCGAGGCCTTCGCCCGGCGAGTCCATGAGATCGCGGGCCTGAGCCCGCGACGCCGTACGCGCGCATAGGCGCGCGACGGACTTCCCGGAGCATGCCAATGACTATGCAAGAACACGCTAAAGGTGTCGTCGAGCCGTTGTCGGTTGTCGGTTCTCAGTTGTCTGAGACTTCCGGCGCCGAGGCACAGACAACCGACAACCGACAACTGACAACAAGGGTCGCCATTGCCGGAGCCACAGGCTACGCGGGCATGGAGCTGCAGAAAATCCTGCAACGCCACCCGCACGCGAACGTCGTGGCCTCCTTCTCCTCCGAGTCGTTCTCGCTCGAGAACCTCTTCGCGGCGAAGCCGGAGATCGTCTTCCTGGCGACGCCGAACGAAGTGTCGGCGGAGGTGACGCCGCACATCCTCGACCAGGGGATCAAGGTCATCGACCTCTCGGGCGCGTTCCGTCTCGGCGAGCCGGCGCTGTACCCGTCGTGGTACGGCTTCGCGCACGAGCGGCCGGAGCTCCTCGGCGAGGCGGTGTACGGACTGCCGGAGTGGTGCAACGGCGAGCTGCGGAAGGCGCGCCTCATTGCCAACCCCGGCTGCTACCCCACCTCCGTTCTTTTGGCGCTGCGGCCGCTCACGTATCTCATCGACCGCACCCAGCCGGTGATCGTCGACGCCAAGAGCGGCGTCTCCGGCGCGGGGAAGAAGGCCGACGTGGCGTTCTCGTTCGTCGAGCTGGCGGGCAACTTCAAGGCGTATGGCGTCGGCCATCACCGGCACGAGCCGGAGATCCGCCAGGGGCTGCACCTCGGCGAGCGCACCACGCTCGTCTTCGTGCCGCACCTGCTGCCGACGCCGCGCGGCATCTACTCGACCATGCACGTCGGCTTCACGAATCCGGTGACCGACGAGGAGCTGTCGAAGCTGTACGCCGACGCGTACGCGCACCAGCCGTTCGTGCGCGTCCTGCCGGCCGGCAAGGTGCCGGAGCTGAAGGACGTGGTCAACACGCCGTACGCGGAGATCGGCTTCACGCTGCTCCAGGGCGGGCGGCGGGCGGTCATCGTCAGCGTCATCGACAACCTGCTGAAAGGCGCGGCCTCGCAGGCCGTGCAGAACTTCAACCGCATGCAGGGATATGCGGAGACGGAGGGACTCCTTTGACCACGGTCATCAAACTCGGCGGTTCGCTCCTCGACGACGCCGCGCGCCGCGACGGTGCGCTGCGCAAGATCGTCGCGCGCTGGAACGCCGGCGAAGACATCGTGCTCGTGCACGGCGGCGGCAAGCACATCGACGCGGCGCTCGCGCGGGCCGGCATCGCGAAGAAGACGCACGCCGGCCTGCGGATCACCGACGACGCCACGCTGCAGATCGTCGTCTCGGTCCTCGGCGGCACGGTCAACAAGATGCTGGTCAGCGAGCTGACGAAGCTCGGCGTCCGCGCGGCGGGGATCTCCGGCTGCGATGGCGGCACGCTCGTGGCCGCGCAGCATCCGGCCATCGACGGCGTGGGGCTCGGCCACGTCGGCAAGGTCACGCACGCCAGCAAGGCGCTGGTCGCGTCGATGCTCAACTACGGCGTGCTCCCCGTCGTCTCGTCGATCGCCATGGGCGAAGACGGCCAGCTCTTCAACGTGAACGCCGACAACGCCGCGGCGGCGATGGCCGTCGCCGTCGGCGCGAAGGAGCTGCTGTTCATCACCGACGTGGCCGGCCTGCTCGACGCGGACGGCAACGTCGTGCCGCGGCTGCACGCCGCGGACGCGAAGACGTTCATCGACAACGTCACCGGCGGCATGAAGCCGAAGCTGCAGGCGGCGCTGTCCGCGCTGACCTCGGGAGTCCGCGAGATCACCATCGGAGAAGAAGGAGGGACCACCCTTGTTGCTGCATGACGAATCCCCCACCGCCGTCCAGGCGCGCGAGGACGCATTCCTCGTGCGGACCTACGCGCGCACGCCGTTCCACCCGCGCGACGGGAAGGGTGCGCGCCTCGTCGACGCCGACGGCCGCGCCTACTGGGACCTCCTCGGAGGCATCGCCGTGAACGTCCTCGGGCACAAGCACCCGCGCCTCATGAAGGTCATGAAGGACGCGTCGCTGCTGCATGTCTCGAATCTCTACTACCACCCCGCCCAGGGCATCCTCGGCGAGAGGCTCGTGCGCGCCTCGGGCCTCAACCGCGCCTTCTTCTGCAACAGCGGCACGGAAGCCAATGAGGCCGCGCTGAAGTTCGCGCGACTGACCACGAAGAAGACCAAACTCGTCGCGCTGCAGGAGTCGTTTCACGGCCGCACCCTCGGCGCGCTGTCGCTGACGGGACACGACGCGTACCGCGAGCCGTTCGCGCCGCTCGTGCCGGGCGTTTCGTTCGTCGCGCCGAATGACATCGCCGCCCTCGAAGCGGCGGTGGACGGCGAGACGGCGGCCATCTTCCTCGAGCCGGTCATGGGCGAGGGGGGCATCATCCCGCTCACGGACGAGTACCTCATCGCCGCGCGGCAGATCGCCGACCGCCATGGCGCACTGCTGGTGCTCGACGAGATCCAGTGCGGCCTCGGGCGCACCGGAACGCTCTTCGCGTTTCAGAAGAGCGGCATCCTGCCGGACATCGTCACCCTGGCCAAGCCGCTGGGCGGCGGCCTGCCCCTCGGCGCCGTGCTTACCGGCGACGCCGTCGAAGGCGTGGTCAAGCCGGGGCATCACGGCACGACCTTCGGCGGCAACCCGGTCGCGTGCCGCCTCGGCGCGGTCGTGCTCGAGGAGACGGAGAAGCTCCTGCCGCAGATCAACGCGCTCGGCGACTGGTTCGGCCGCGAGCTGCGCAAGCTCAACGTCGGCGAAGTGCGCGGCTCGGGCCTGATGTGGGGCATCGAGCTCGATCGCCCGGCCTCGCCGGTCGCGCGCGAGCTGCTGGCGCATGGTTTCGTGGTCGGCACGGCGCGGGAGAAAGTCCTGCGCCTCCTGCCGCCCTACATCGTTCCGAAGAAAGCACTCATCGAGTTCATGGAGACATTGACTGTCATCCTGAGCGCAGCGAAGGACCCCCTGCCGCAAGCCGAGGGAGGTCCTTCGCCGTCTACGCGGCTCAGGATGACAGGTCCGCACAAGGAGAAAGCAGCGTGAAGAAAGTCGCACTCGCCTACAGCGGAGGTCTGGACACCTCCATCATCATTTCCTGGCTGAAGGAGAACTACGGCTGCGAAGTCGTCGCGGTCGCCGTCGACGTCGGCCAGGCCGAAGAGACCGCGGGTCTGGCGCAGAAGGCCTACTCGACCGGCGCGATCGATTTCCATCTCGTCGACGCGAAGGAAGAGCTCGCGGCGGACTACCTCTTTCCCGTGCTGAAGGCGGGCGCCATCTACGAGCGCGACTACCTCCTCGGCACCTCGACGGCGCGTCCGCTCATCGCCCGCAAGCAGGTCGAGATTGCCCTGGCCACCGGCTGCGACGCGCTCGCGCACGGCTGCACCGGCAAGGGGAACGACCAGGTCCGCTTCGAGCTGGCCTATCAGTCGCTCGCGCCGGAGCTGAAGGTTGTCGCGCCGTGGCGCGAGTGGGACATCGTCTCGCGCGAAGACGCCATCGACTACGCCTCCGCGCGCGGCATCCCCGTGCCGGTGACGAAGAAGGACCCGTACTCGCGCGACCGCAACCTCTGGCACCTTTCGCACGAGGGGGGCCCGCTCGAGGACCCGTCGTTCGAGCCGGAAGCGTCGATGTTCAAGCTCACCGTCGACCCGATGGACGCGCCGGACGAGCCGGAGAAGGTCACGATCGAGCTCGAGTCGGGTGTGCCGGTGTCGGTCAACGGCGTGAAGCTGTCGCCGGCCAAGCTGGTGCAGACGCTGAACGAGATCGGCGGACGCCACGGCGTCGGCCGCGCGGACATCGTCGAGAACCGCCTGATCGGCATCAAGTCGCGCGGCGTGTACGAGACGCCGGGCGGGACGCTGCTCGTCACCGCGCTCAAGGCGCTCGAGTCGATCGTACTCGACCGCGACTCCGCGCACGAGAAGGAGCGCATCGCCACGCGTTACGCGGAGCTGGTCTACAACGGCCAGTGGTTCGCGCCGCTGCGCGAGGCCTTCGACGCGTTCGTGAACGTGCTCAGCGAGAACACCACCGGCTCGGTGACGCTCAAGCTGTTCAAGGGCAACGCCGTGGTGGTCGGGCGCAAGTCGCCGTACTCGCTCTACCAGCAGAACCTCGCCTCGTTCGACATGACGGGCTACGACGTCACCGATTCGGCCGGCTTCATCAAGCTGTTCGGACTGCAGCTCCGCGGCCGCAACCGGCTCTCGCCGATGGACGTGGAGAAGGTCGCCGCGAATGGAGGATGGTCGAAGAAATGACGATGTGGGGCGGCAGATTCAGTGAGGGTCCCTCGGCGCTGCTGCGCGCGCTGAACGACTCGTTCGCGTTCGACCGCGAGCTGTTCGCGGAAGACGTGGAAGGGTCGATCGCGTGGGCGCAGGAGCTGGCGCGCGTGGGTGTGCTGAGCGCGGACGAGGAGCGTGCACTCATCGATGCGTTGGAAAACGTAGGGCGGGCTTCAGCCCGCCCCGAGGAGGGACGGGCTGAAGCCCGTCCTACGTTGAGCGGCGATTACGAAGACGTGCATTCGTACGTCGAGTCGTCGCTCCGCGCGCTGGTGGGACCGCTCGCCGGAAAGCTGCACACCGGCCGCTCGCGCAACGACCAGGTCGCGACCGATCTCAAGTTGTGGCTGAAGAAGGCCTGCGCCGACTTCGACGCCCTCACCCGCGCCCTGGCGCGCGCGTTGGCTTCGAAAGCGGCGGAGCACGCGGCCACGCCGATGCCCGGCTACACGCACCTCAAGCAGGCCGAGCCCGTGACGTTCGGACACTGGTGCCTGGCCTACGTGGAGATGCTGCGCCGCGACCTCTCGCGCATGCAGGACGCGCTGTCCCGAGGGGACGAATGCCCGCTCGGCAGCGCCGCGCTGGCCGGCACTCCCCTGCCCATCGACCGCGAGCGGCTCGCGCGGTCGCTCGGCTTCGCCCGCGCCACGGCCAACTCCCTCGACGCCGTCTCCGACCGCGACTTTGCGGCGGAGTATCTCTTCGTCTCGTCGATGACGCTGACGCATCTCTCTCGCCTTGCGGAAGACCTCATCTTCTTCACGAGCGACGAAGCGGGCTACGCCGAGCTGCCCGACGCGCTGGCCACCGGCTCCTCGCGCATGCCGCAGAAGAAGAACCCCGACGTGCTCGAGCTGACGCGCGGTTACGCCGCCCGTGCCCTCGGCGAGCTAACCGGCTTCCTCGCGCTGCTGAAAGGACTGCCGCTCGCGTACAACAAAGACCTGCAGCTCGACAAAGAGCCGCTGTTCCGCACGCGGACGCTGCTCGCCATCCTGCTGCCGGCGCTGACCGCGCTGATCGCGGGTTTGAAGATCAACGAGAAGATGAGCGAGGCCGCGGCCAGCCCGCTGCTCCTCGCCACCGATGCCGCGGACGAGCTGGCGGCGAAAGGCGTTCCGTTCCGCGAGGCGCACGACATCGTCTCGCGCGAGCTCGGCGGTCATCCTGAGCGCAGCGAAGGACCCCCTTCTCAGGAGCGCGGGGGATCCTTCGCCGTCTCCGCGGCTCAGGATGACAGACTGCGCCACGTCCTCGCGAAGAAGAACGTTCTCGGAGGAACCGCTCCGGACAGAGTAGCGGCCGCCGCCAAGGCCGCACTGGAGACCCTGTAAGTGAAATTGCCCAAGGGCTTCGTCGCCTCCGGCGTCCGCGCCGGCATCCGCAAGAAGCGGCCCGACCTCGGACTGATCGTCATTCCCGACGGCGCCTCGGCGGCGGCCGTCTTCACGCAGAACAAGTTCCAGGCGGCGCCGGTCGTCCTGTCGCGCTCCGCGCTCAAGAAGAGCGCCGGCAGCGTGAAGGCCGTCGTCGTCAACGCCGGCTGCGCGAACGCGGTCACGGGGAAGGAAGGCCTCGATGCGG
Source organism: Thermoanaerobaculia bacterium (assembly GCA_035627015.1). Classification (GTDB taxonomy): domain Bacteria; phylum Acidobacteriota; class Thermoanaerobaculia; order Gp7-AA8; family Gp7-AA8; genus QHVT01. Next base: position 24,381 of record DASPMO010000146.1, read on the forward strand.
CCAGGCGCGTGCGCACCCGCACCGCCGAGCTCCTGCGTTGCGCGGAAGAGGAAGTCTTTCTGGCCAGCACCGGCGTCATCGGCGTCGTGCTGCCCGACAAGAAAGTCCGGGACTTTCTCCCCGACGCCATCAACCGCCTCTCCCACAGCGGCATCGAGGCGTTCTCGCACGCCATCCTCACCACCGACGTCGGCCCGAAGGTCGCGCAGGCGACGTTCACCATCGGCGGGAAGCGCGGCCGCCTCGTCGGCGTGGCCAAGGGCGCGGGGATGATCCACCCGAACATGGCCACCATGCTGGCCTTCGTCATGACCGACGCGGAGATCGCTCCGTCCGCGCTGCAGAAGATGCTCAAGGCGAGCGTCGACCAGAGCTTCAACTCCATCTCCGTCGACGGTGACACGTCGACCAACGACACCGTGCTCCTGCTGTCGTCGGGAAAGCTCGGCAACTCACCGAAGGACGACCTCTCCGACTTTCAGCGCGCGCTCGACACGCTCTGCCGCGAGCTGGCCTGGATGATCGTCCGCGACGGCGAGGGGGCCATTCGGGTGATGGAAGTCGAAGTGGCCGGTGCGAAGAACGACCGCGACGCCAAGCTCGCCGCGCACGCCATCGCCACCTCCCCGCTGGTGAAGACCGCGCTGCACGGCGGCGATCCGAACTGGGGGCGCATCCTGGCCGCCGTCGGACGCAGCGGCGCGCGCTTCTCGCTGAAGAAGATCTCCCTGCACGCGGGCCCGATCGCGCTCGTCGAGAACGGCGGACCGGCGCGCTACAACGAGAAAGACGCGGCCAAGGTGTTCGCGCGCGAGCGCGTCCCGCTGCGCGTGGATCTGGGCCTCGGAACCGCGCGCGCGGTCGTGCTCTCGAGCGACCTCGGGCACGACTACGTGAGCCTGAACGCGGATTACCGAAGCTGATCTGTCATCCTGAGCCGCGTAGACGGCGAAGGACCCCTGCCTACGGAGCGGGCACGGAGTTTCAGCAGGGGATCCTTCGCCCTCTGCGGGGCTCAGGATGACACCTACGTCAGCGCATCGCCGATCATCGTCTCGAGCATCTTCCGCGACTCCTCGGCGAGGTTCACGAAATAGAGACGTGAGGCGTAGAGCGTGGCGCCGGCTTCGCCGGCGCCGAGGCCGACCACCGTGCAGGAGGCGACGCGGGCGGAGGCGGCGAACTTGCGGTTCTCGTGCGTGAACGAGATGTCCACCACGCTGCCGGTCTTGAGCATGCCGCTGTGCGTGGCCAGGACGCCGGTCGTGCTGATGTCCACCAGCGTGGCCTGCTTGAGGCCGATCCGCAGCGGCAGATTCATGATCACGCGGAACCGGTTACTCCGCCGGACCGCATCCATCTTCAGGTTCCCCATTGGACGCTTCAATGTACGCGCAAGGAACCCCGGACGCAACCGGTTCCCGTTACACTTTCGCGCGATGAAACCACTGGCCGTTTGCCTCCTCACGCTCCTCGTCGGATTTCCCCTTCAGGCGGCCTGGCAGGAGCCGGCCCGCGCGCGCCATGCGATGGTGGCCTCGACGTCCGAGATTGCCTCGCGCATCGGCGCGGACGTGATGAAGCGCGGCGGAAACGCGGTCGACGCGGCCGTAGCCGTCGGGCTCGCACTCGCCGTCACCTGGCCCTCGGCCGGCAACCTCGGCGGCGGCGGATTCCTCCTCCTTCGCAAGGCCGACGGCAGCGTCGAGGCGATCGACTACCGCGAGCGCGCCCCCCTCGCCGCCACCCGCGACATGTACCTCGACGCGCAGGGGAAAGTCATCCCGAAGCTCTCCACCGACGGCTACAAAGCCGTGGCCGTCCCCGGCACCGTGGCGGGCCTGGCGCTCGCGCACAAGCGCCATGGAAAGCTGAAGTGGGAAGAGCTCGTCGAGCCGGCGCGCAAACTCGCGGCGGAAGGATTCACCGTCAACTACCACCTCCACCGCAGCCTCGCCCACAAGAGCACGGTCGAGAAGATGGGGCCGTGGAGCGAGAGCCGCCGCATCTACCAGCGCGACGGCAAGTACTTCGAGATGGGCGACACGATCGTGCAGCCGGAGCTCGCGGCCGTGCTGGCGCGCATCAAGGCCAACCCGCGCGACTTCTACGAGGGCGAAACGGCGAAGCTGATCGTCGCCGACATGAAAGCCAACGGCGGCATCCTCACGGCCGAGGACCTGCGGACGTACGAGCCCACCATCCGCAAGCCGCTGCAGGGCAAGTATCGCGGCTACGACATCATCACCATGCCGCCGCCGTCGTCGGGCGGGATCGCGCTCCTCGAGATGCTGAACATGCTCGAGGCCTACGACCTGAAGTCCCTCGGCTGGCACTCCTCGCAGTACGTCCACACGGTGGTGGAAGTGATGCGCCGGGCGTTCGCCGACCGCGCCGCCTACCTCGGCGACGCCGACTTCGTGCAGGTGCCGGTAAGTGGACTCACCTCGCGCGCGTACGCGCGGTTCCGAGCGAAGTCGATCACCGACAAGGCCACGCCGAGCAAAGACGTCATGGGCGGCGAGCCCGCGAAATACGAATCGCCCGACACCACGCACTTTTCCATCGTCGACGCCGAGGGGAACGTCGTCTCCAACACCTACACGCTCAACGACAGCTACGGCGCCGGCGTGACCGTCAAGGGAGGCGGCTTCCTCCTCAACAACGAGATGGACGACTTCACCTCGAAAGTCGGCGTGGCCAATGACTACGGGCTGATTCAGGGAGAGGCGAACGCCATCCAGCCGAAGAAGCGTCCGCTGTCGTCGATGACGCCGACCATCGTGCTCAAGGACGGCAAGCCGTACCTCGTCATCGGCAGCCCCGGCGGCCCGACCATCATCAACACCGTGCTGCAGGTCATCGTCAACGTCATCGACTTCGGCATGAACGTGCAGCAGGCCGTGAGCGCCCCGCGCTTCCATCACCAGTGGCTCCCGGATCACATCTACTGGGAGACCTTCGATCTCGCGGGCGACACGCGCGCCGCGATCGAGGCGCGGGGCCACAAGTTCCGGCCGCTGCCGGGCATGGATCGCACCGAGCCGGGCGAGATCGGCGACGCGCAGGGCATCCTCATCGATCCGCAGACCGGCATGCGCATGGGCGGGTCCGATCCGCGGCGCGGAGGGGCGGCCATCGGCTACTGACCCCTCCGCGACCGCGCCGCGATCAGCGTACGTTGATCGCTTCCACGTCGTTCGAGATGACGATCGCGCCGTCACCGACCGTGTACACGCCCGTCACCGCGTAGCGGTTATTGGCCTGGAAGTGCACGAAGCCGTCGATGAACGTACCCGGCAGGATGCCGAGGTGCGCGTAGATGTCGCCGCAGTCGACCTGCATCGACTGCCCCGGGCCGAGCGTCCAGGCGACCCACCCCGTCCACGGGCCGACCTGCTGGCTGAGACGCGCCACGCTGAAGCGTTTGAGGCCGTTCACCACGAGGTTGTCGTTCGGGTTCGTGACGTTGAGCGTGGTGTAGTAGTAGCCGGGCGCGAAGGCCCACGCGTTGATGTGCGCCGCGTCCGACTTTCCGCAGACGAACTTGGCTTCCGCGCGGAGCGGCACCTGGGCGAACAGCGAGGTGGAAACGGCGAGAAGAATGAGAACGAAGACGATTCTTTTCATGGTCACCCTCAGCGGACGTTGATCGCTTCGACGTCGTTCGAAACGATGATCTGGCCGTTGCCGACCGTGTACACGCCCGTCACCGCGTAGCGGTTATTGGCCTGGAAATGCACGAAGCCGTCGATGAACGTGCCGGGCAGGATGCCCAGATGCGCGTAGATGTCGCCGCAGTCGACCTGCATCGACTGTCCCGGACCGAGCGTCCAGGGAACCCACCCCGTCCACGGGCCGACCTGCTGGCTCAGACGCGCCACGCTGAAGCGTTTGAGGCCGTTCACCACGAGGTTGTCGTTCGGATTGGTGACGTTGAGCGTGGTGTAGTAGAAGCCGGGCGAGAAGGCCCACGCGTTGATGTGCGCCGGGTCCGCCCTTCCGCAGACGAACTTGGCTTCCGCGCGGAGCGGGACCTGGGCGAACAGCGAGGTGGAAACAGCGAGCAAGAGCAGGACAGGAACGATTCTCTTCATGACGCCTCCTTATTGGCCGTCATGATGTAATGAAATACGGACGTCACATGTGATCGGGATCACGGCGCGATTGCGATAGCATTCGCACCATGAAGATCGAGAAAAAAGCGCTGGCCGCGTGGGCCGCGTCGGAACGCCAGAAGTTCGAAGAGACGCTCAAGCAGTTCGTGGAGATCCCCTCGGTGTCCGCCGAGCCGGCACGGGCGCCGGACATGCGCCGCTGCGCCGAGGCGGCCGCGCAGCTCATCCGCGACTTCGGCGGCGAGCCGAAAATCCTCGAGACGGCCGGCTACCCGCTCATCCACGGGCGCTTCAAGTCCGCGAGCCGCAAGGCGCCCACGCTCACGATCTACAACCACATGGACGTGCAGCCGGCCTCCAAAGCAACCGAGCCGTGGAACACGGAGCCATTCACCTTCACCAAAGAGGGCGACCGCTACTTCGGCCGCGGCACCACCGACGACAAGGGACCCGCGCTCAGCGCCATGTGGGGCATCAAGGCCGCGCGCGAGGCGGACATCCCTCTCAATCTCAACGTGCTGTGGGAGCTCGAGGAGGAGATCGGCAGCCCGAGCTTCGAGGAAGGGATCAAGGCCAACGCGAAGCTCCTGGCCACGGACCACATCCTGGTCTCCGACACGATCTGGGTCTCGCGCAAGCAGCCGGCCTGTCCGGCCGGACTGCGCGGGCTGCAGGGCTTCACGCTCTCGCTGCAGACCGGCGAGACGGACCAGCACTCGGGCGTCACCGGCGGCGCGGCCCGCAATCCCCTCGGGGAGCTGATGCAGCTCGTCTCCGAGATGTACGACGCCCGCACCGGCAAGGTGAAGATCAAAGGCTTCTACGACGACGTGGAGCCGCCGTCGAAGGCCGAGCTGCAGGACTTCCGCAACTCGGGCTTCACGGTCAAGCAGTTCAAGAAGGACCACCTCTTCCGCTCCATCCGCAGCGAGGACCCGATCGACGTGATGAAGCGCATCTGGGCCATGCCGACCTTCGAGGTGCACGGCCTCGTCGGCGGCTACACCGGCCCCGGCATCAAGACCGTCATCGCCCCGAAGGCGGAGGTGAAGATCTCCTGCCGCCTCGTGCCGAAGCAGGACCCGAAGAAGATCCAGAAGCTGGTGCGCGCGTTCGTGAAAGAGCGCAGCCCGGACGTGAAGGTCGAGATCGAGAACCAGATGTGGCCCTACAAGGCGCCGACGGAAGGGAAGCTCGCCGACGCGGTGAAGGACGCGATGAAGTTCTCCTTCGGCCGCGAGCCGGTCTTCGTCCGCGAGGGCGGGTCCATCGGCGCGGTGATCGCGATGGAGCAGGTCCTGGAGTCGCCGGTCATGTTCCTCGGCCTCTCCCTCCCCGAGCACGGCTATCACGCCCCGAACGAGAACTACGACTGGCAGCAGGCCTCGGGCGGGATGGTGGCGTTCGTGAAGTACTTCGATAATCTCGCGCGGATGGCGTAGCACCCGGGCTCACAGGCTCATAGGCTCACAGGCTCACAGGCTCACAGGCTCACAGGCTCACAGGCTCATAGGCTCACAGGCTCATAGGCTCATAGGCTCATAGTGACGCGCTGTGAGCCTATGAGCCTGTGGGCCTATGAGCCTGTGGGCCTACGCCCCCCCCGTAACCAGCGGTCCCACGTACTTCGCCCGCGGCCGGATCATCGTTCCGGTCGCGTACTGCTCGATCGCGTGGGCGATCCAGCCGATGGTGCGGCCGGTGGCGAACATGGTCAGGGCCGAGCCGCGGGGGAAGCCGAGGGCGCGGGACACGGTGACGAGTGCAAAGTCGAGCGTCGGCCGCTCGCCGAGGACGCTCTCGGCGGCGGCGGCGAGGGAGAGGGCGAACGTCAGCTCCTTCGACTTCGGCAGCAGTTCCAGGAGGAGCGCCGCGCGCGGGTCGCCGTCCGGGTAGAGCGGGTGGCCGAAGCCGTCGACGCCGGCGCCGCGGCGGAGGCGGTCGGAGAGCGCCTTGCGCGGGTCGCGGGCGCGGCGGAGCTCCTCGAACAGCACCTCCACGCGCTCCGTCGCGCCGCCGTGCTTCGGTCCTTCCAGCGCGGCCAGGCCGGCGGTGACGACCGCGTACGGATTCGAGCCGGCCGAGGCCACGCAGCGGGCGGTGAATGCGGAGACATTCAGCTCGTGGTCGGCGCAGAGGATGAGCGCCGCGCGGATGAGCGACGGCGCGATCTTCGAAGAGGGGGCCCAGGCGCGGGCCAGCGTCTCCTCGACCGTCGGCTCGAGCTCGCGCGTCTCCGCGGCCACGCTGGTCAGCAGGTTGATGATGCGCCAGCCGGTCTGCGCCACCGCGCGGGGGCGGAGGTCGAAGGCCAGCTCGTCGCGCGCCGCGACCAGCGGCAGGATCGACTGCATGCGGGCGATCATGGGGATGCCCGGCGCGCCCTCCCCTCCCACCACGTGCAGCGGCGTGTCGAAGAGATCGGAGTCGAAGGCCCCGGTCCAGATCAGCGAGGCCACTTCTTCGAGCGTTCGGGTGCGGGCCAGCTCCGCGGCATCGTGGCCGCGGTAGTACAGCTTCCCGCCGGCGATGAGGGTGATGGCCGACTCCAGGATGGGCACGCCCCAGCGCAGCGCGTGCGCCGCCGCCTTCTCCGGATTGCGCCGCTCCTCGGCGCGCAGGCGCAGGCGCTCCACGTCCTCGCGCGCGTAGCGCCGCTCGCGGGAACGGCCGGGCACGGGCTCCGAGCGGACGAAGCCGCGGCTGACGTACGCGTACAGCGTGGCCCGGCTGATGCCGAGGAGCCGCGTCGCTTCTCTCGCGTCCAGCCATTCCGTCTTCCGCGCCATGTATTGATTCTACAATCAATGTTGACGTTCCGATCCAGCAAACTTATGTTCGAGGCATGAACAGCGGACTGGAAGGCGTGGTCGCGGCCGAAACGCGACTGAGCATGGTGGACGGGGAGCGCGGGGAGCTGGTGATCGGCGGGTTCCGGGTGGAGGAGCTTGCGTCGTGGCATTTCGAGGATGTGGTTCAGCTCCTGTGGGGTGAAGACGTAGGCCGGGCTTCAGCCCGGCTGGTCGGGCTGAAGCCCGACCTACGCTTGCCCATGGATGCGTTGCGCGCGGGGGTCGCGCAGTTGGAGGGCGACGACGCGCGGGCGATCCTCTGGACCTGCCCGGCCATCGTCGCGGCGCACTGGCGCGCTCGGCGGGGACTGGAGCCGGTCGCGCCGCGGGAGGACCTTGGCTTCGCGGCGAACTATCTCTGGATGCTGAACGGGGTGGAGCCGCACGCGGAGGTGGTGCGCGGACTGGAGACGTACCTCAACACCGTCGTCGACCACGGCCTCAACGCGTCGACCTTCACCGCGCGCGTCATCGCCTCCACCGGCTCCGACCTCGTCTCCGCGGTCACGGGCGCGATCGGCGCGCTCAAGGGGCCGCTGCACGGCGGGGCGCCGGGGCCGGCGCTGGACACGGTCTTCGAGATCGGCGACGCCGCGCGCGCCGAGGAGGTGCTGCGGCGGAAGATCGAGTCGGGAGAGCGGCTCATGGGCTTCGGGCACCGCGTGTACAAAGTGCGCGACCCGCGGGCCGACGTCCTGGCGGCCGCCGCCGAGCGGATGTTCACCCGCGCCGGCGACATGCACCTCTACGAGCTGGCCCGCGCCGTCGAGCGCACCGCCCTGCGCCTCCTCGAAGAGTACAAACCGGGACGCCGCCTGCAGACCAACGTCGAGTTTTACACCGCCCTCCTCCTCCACGGCATCGGCCTCGACACCGATCTTTTCACGCCGACCTTCGCCATCAGCCGCGTCGCCGGGTGGATCGCCCATTGTCTCGAACAGCGGCAGGTGGGGAGGCTGATTCGGCCGCAGAGCGTGTACGTGGGGCCGCGGCCCGCGTAGAGGTTGCTGGTTGCTGGTTGCTGGTTCGTTGCGCTGCCGCGGTTTCAGGCCATACGGCGCAACGAACCAGCAACACAGCAACCAGCAACCTCCCTGAAGGGCTTGGTTCTTGCTGGGTCTGCCCCCCGTGGATGGGAAGAAACGAGCGCTCGTGGTCGATGACGACGACCCGATCCGCGCCATGCTGACCAAAGTCGTCGAACGGCAGGATCTCGAGGTCGACACCGCGCGCGACGGCGTGGAGGCCATCGAGCGCATCGATCAGAACGGATACTCGATCATCCTCCTGGACCTGATGATGCCGCGCATCGACGGCTACGGCGTCCTCAAGCACCTCGAGGCGCACCATCCCTCCCAGCTCCGCTGCACGATCATCGCCTCGGCCGTCCCGGAGAGCGAGATCCTGAAGCAGTTCACCATCCCGGTGTTCCGCATCCACGCGAAACCGTTCGACATGGCGAAGCTGATTCAGGACATCCAGACGTGCATCAACAGCTGATGTTGCTGGTTGCTATGTTGCTGGTTCGTGGCGCTGCAGCGCCTGAAACCCAGGCAGCACCTTGAACCAGTCACCAGCAACCAGCAACCCCGTCAGCGGTTCGCGTACTGCTTCTCGTAGTACGCCTTGTACTCCGCGCTGCGCTCCTTGATGGCGCGCCACCACTGCGGGTTGTCGATGTACCAGCGCACGGTGCGCTCGAGGGCGGCGTCAAAGTCCGTATCGCACTTGAAGCCGAGGCGCTCCAGCTTCTTCGTGTCCAGCGAGTAGCGGCGGTCGTGGCCCTGGCGGTCGCCGACCGGCTTGATCAGCGACTCCGGCTTGCCGGTCAGCTCCAGGATGCGGTACGTGATCTCGCGGTTCTCGCGCTCGTTGCCGCCGCCGATGTTGTAGACCTCCGAGCTCTCGCCGCGCTCGATCAGGAAATCGATGGCCGCGCAGTGGTCGTCGACGAAGAGCCAGTCGCGGACGTTCTTGCCGTCGCCGTAGAGCGGGAGCGGCAGGTCGTCCAGCGCGTTCGTGACGAAGAGCGGGATCAGCTTCTCCGGATACTGGAACGGGCCGAAGTTGTTCGAGGCGCGCGTGACGATCACCGGCATGCCGAACGTCTGCGCGTACGCGTAGGCCATGCGGTCGCCGCCCGCCTTCGAGGCCGAATACGGATTGCGCGGGTTGAGCGGGTCGGTCTCGGTGAACGAGCCGTCCTCGATCGAGCCGTACACCTCGTCGGTCGAGACCTGCACGAAGCGCTTGAGGTTCGGGGCGTGCTTCTTCGCTTCCTCGAGCAGGACCAGTACCCCCTGCACGTCGGTCTGGATGAAGGTCGCGGCCTCCATGAGCGAGCGGTCGACGTGGGTCTCGGCGGCGAAGTTCACCACCACGTCCACGCCGCTGCCGTCGACGCCTTTGTACGCCTCGGCCACATCCTCGGGCACGGCGATGTCGCCCTGCACGAACTTGTAGTTCCTGTTGCCCTCGTACTCGGCGAGGTTCTCGCGGATGCCGGCGTAGGTGAGCTTGTCGAGGTTCACCACCTGGGCATCGTCGCCGTACTTGTTGAAGAGAAAACGGATGAAATTCGAGCCGATGAAACCGGCGCCGCCGGTGACGAGATATCGCATGCGCGGCGAATCCTACTAAAATCCCGCCCCCCATGCCCGGCGGCCTCAGACGCGAGCTCCGCGAGCTGTTCCGGCTCGCCCTTCCCCTGGCCGCGGCGCAGGCCGGGACGCAGCTCATGGGGCTCGTCGACGTGGCCGTCCTCGGGCGCGCCGGCGCGGCGGAGCTGGCCGGCGCGGGGATGGCCAACGCCATCTATTTCGCCGTCTCCATCTTCGGCATGGGGATGGTGCTGGGGATCGACCCGCTGATCGCGCAGGCGGTCGGCGCCGGCAACCACGAGCGGGCGCGGCACGTCCTCTGGCAGGGCGTCTGGCTGGCCCTCTTCGTCTCGGCGGCGCTGATGGTGATCCTCTTCGCCGCGACGGCGGCCATCCCGCTCATCGGGGCGCAGCAGGAGATCGTCGGCCACGCGCGCGCCTTCCTGGTAGTGCGCACGTTCAGCCTCGCCCCCTTTCTTCTCTTCTTCGTCTTCCGCTCCTACCTGCAGGCGCACCGCGTGACGCGGCCGATGCTGATCGCGGTGATCGTGGCGAACATCCTCAATTTCACGCTCGATGTCGCGTTCGTATTCGGCTTCGGCCCCATCCCGGCCATGGGCACGGCCGGAGCGGCGCTGGCGACGGTGATCTGCACGATCGTGGAGGTGATCATCGTGGCCCGCGCGGCGCGGCGGATGGACCCCTCCGAGCGCGTCGACCACCGCCCCGAGCGCGCGGCCATCGTGCAGGCCGCGCGGATCGGCCTGCCGAGCGGGCTGCACCTCGGCGCGGAGGTGGGGATCTTCGCGCTGGTGGCGCTGCTGGCGGCGCGCCTCGGCACGCTCGACCTGGCGGCGCACCAGCTCGTGATCGGACTGGCGTCGTTCACCTTCACCATCGCCGTCGGCGTGGCCACGGCCGGGTCGGTGCGCGTGGGGATCTTCATCGGCGCGCGCGATGCCGCCGGGACGCGCACGGCCGGCTGGGCCACCTTCGCCGGCGGCGTGCTGGTGATGGGCATCAGCGCGCTGGCGTTCGCGATCGTGCCGGGACCGATCGCCCGGCTGGTGACGAACCAGGAGAACGTCATCGCCGCGTCGATCCCGCTGATGCTCGTGGCCGCGGTCTTCCAGCTCTCGGACGGCATCCAGGCCGTCGGCGCGGGCGTGCTGCGCGGCGCCGCGGACACCAAGTACACCTTCTGGGCGAACCTGGCCGGCCACTGGATGGTCGGCCTGCCGGTCGCCCTCTGGCTCGGCTTCGGGCGGGGGATGGGGGTGGTGGGGCTGTGGTGGGGGCTGTGCGCGGGGCTGACGGTCGTGGCGGTGCTGCTGTTCGTGCGGTTCGAGCGCCGCTCGCGCGGGGTGATCGCACCGGTGGGGACGGGCTGAAGCCCGTCCTACGTTCAGCGCCCTGATCGCGCAGCGCATGCTCAACGTAGGGCGGGCTTCAGCCCGCCGGCGCTCGCGTGAAACGTTTCGTCGCGCCGCCGCACTATCCCCTCAGGAGGCCTCCCTATGGCCACGCAGAGCCTGAGCGTGACGGTGATCCGTCCGGATGACCTGTTGCTGTTGCGGGTCGAGCTGCTCGACGTCGACGTCACCGCGGGCACGCCGTCGCGGATCGCCGGGCAGGCGGGGGCGCGGCTGATCGTGCACTTTCAGCCGCAGCACGTGGCCGAGCAGGCCTTCTGGGAAGTCAGCGAGGGAACCACACCCGACCCGCCCATGCCGGGCAACGACGTCCTGCCGTCGCCGGGGAGCGTGCTCTCGCGCATCGCCGGCCCGACGCGCCTGGCCTTCACCATTCCCGCGGGACAGAGCTTCGACCTCACCATCGAAGGGGTCCTCGGCGCCATGCGCACCCTCCCGCTCGCGGTCACCAGCGTGGCCCGCTACGAGCCGGCCACCGGCTGCAACCGTTTCCTGAACATCCTCTTCCGCAGGCTGCCGCCGGAGATCGGGCCGCTGACGCGGCACGAGACCGCCATCGAGCTCCCCTATCGCCTCTTCCTCTCGCCCGATCACTTCGCGCGATGGGACCACGCCGCGAAACCGGTCGAGCACGACGGGCGCACCGAGCTGTGGCACACGCGTCTCGGCTCCAACCGCGCCAGCAGAGACCCGCGCGTGCGCGCCGTCTGGTCCCCCGACTACACCCCCGATCCGCAGCCGCACGCGAACCAGCCGTTCCGCACGTCGCTCACCGGGCGCGATCGCAACGAGCTCGTGCAGCTCACCTCCAACTACCACCTCCCCGACTTCATCCCCACGCCCGTGGCCACCGAGCGGCTGATGCTCACCACCCTCGGCGCGTGGCTCGACGTCGAGGGGCGCTGGCTGCCACCGGGGGAGCTCACCGTCGAGAACTGGCAGCACACCGCCACCATGGGGCGCGACCACTACGTGCGCGTCGTCTACGCCGGCTACCTCTTCCCCATCGGGCATCGCGCGTCGCTGGTCAAAGTCACCGAGCGGAAATTCTTCTTCCGCACCGACGTGCAGGTCCCCGGCTTCGTCGCCTACGACTTCCAGCGGATGTTCATCATCGTCCGCGAGCGCACCAGGAGCTACGGCCCGCGCGACTTCCCGTTCCGCAGCATCGACGTCGTCACCGAGGTCACGCCCAACCTCGACAAACCGGAGAACAGCGAAGTCCTGCCCGGGCGCAACCAGGAAGCATTCTGGCCGCGCATCCTGGCTGGCAACGCCATCGCCGACTTCCCGTTCCACCTCGTCGGGCGCGACTGGGAAGGGAAGCAGATCGAATTCACCGCGCCGCTCCTCTTCGTCAGCAGAAACATCGACACCACGAACGCCGACATCCAGGCGGTGGTGAGTGCGTACAAAGCGATCCCCCTCGGCAGCCCGCGGCGCCAGCGTCCGCTCGACGGACAACCGGTCGCCTTCGCCCCGGCCAAAGAGGCCGGCGACACGACCCACGAGGCGGCGTCGATCACGCTGAACGCGGAGAACGTCCCCGGCGGCACCCCGCGGTTCCGCCCGAGCATGGCCCGCGCGGACTGCAGCATCCCCGCGGTCAAGCAGCTCCTCGGCGGGAGCGCCCTCTCCACCATCGAATGGGAGCCGTCGTACCTCAGCTATCCCGGCGCGCAGGCCATCGGCAACGCCGCGCAGGTCTTCGCCAAGCTGGCCGGCACGACGCCGCTGAAATTCGCCGCCGACAAGTCGGGCGGCCTGGCCGCGCCGGACATCGGCATCAGCGGTCTCTCCCGCTCCCTCGGGCCGGTCGGCGGACCGGTCGCGGACATGGTCGGCGGCACCTTCGATCCGGCCAAGATCTTCGGCGACGTCAAGCTCCTCGCGGGCATCAGGCTCTCCGACATCGTCCGCGTCCTCAACTTCGCCGACGCCTCGTCGACCGACGGCAAGCTCCCGCAGCTCGTCACCGTGCGCGACGGCGACGTGCTGCGCACGAAGTACCGCTGGAGCATCGACGGCGGGGAGCTGAAAGTCACGGACCTCTTCCAGCCGCTGGACGGCTCGGTCTTCCAGCTCGAGGCCACCGTCGAGAAGCGCATCGACGTCACCACGCCGCCGCTCTTCCGCACCACCGGCGAGCTGACGAACTTCAAGGTCGTGCTCCTGCCGCAGCCGGAGGCGCTGCACCTCGTCGAGATCACTTTCAACTCCATCAAGTTCGTGGCCGAGCCGGGGAAGAAGGTCGACACCTCGGTCGAGCTGGCGGGGATCGCCTTCACGGGGATCCTCGAGTTCGTGCAGCAGCTGCAGCGGTTCATCCCCATGGACGGCTTCAGCGACCCGCCGAGCCTCGAGCTCGTGCCGCCGCCCGATGCCGGCGTGAACGTCGGCTTCTCGCTCGGCATCCCCACCATCGGCATCGGCATCATGACGCTGCAGAACATCAGCCTGTCGGCCGGGTTCTACCTGCCGTTCACGTCGAAGCCGCTGAACTTCCGCTTCGCCTTCTGCGAGCGCCACCAGCCGTTCACGCTGACCGTCTCGCTGTTCGGCGGCGGCGGCTTCTTCGCCATCGACATCGGCCTGAACGGCGTGAAGAGCATCGAGGCCGCGCTGGAGTTCGGGGCCAGCATCGCCCTCAACCTCGGCGTGGCCAGCGGCTCGGCCACGATCATGGCCGGCTTCTACTTCAAGATGACGCAGGACGGCTTCTCGCTGACGGGCTACTTCCGCGCCTGCGGCTCGCTCTCGGTCCTCGGCATCATCACCGTCACCGTCGAGTTCTACCTCGGCCTCACCTACGCCTCGAAAGGCATCGTGCCGCATGGCGGACATCTGTGGGGGCAGTGCCGGGTCACGGTGAAGATCTCCATCCTCTTCTTCAGCGTCAGCGTCGGCATCACCCTCGAGCGCGAGTTCGCCGGCTCCGACCCGACGTTCCGCCAGCTCATGGCGCCGTCCGACTGGACGCTCTACTGCGACGCCTTCGACGACTACCCGGTGGGAGTGGGAGACTGACCATGCTCGAGCAAACGATCGTCTGGACGACCCTCCCGCACGGCTCCGGCGGCCCGAACGTCGCCGGCACGAAGCTGCGCCTCTCCGTGCACATCGCGCCGCGGCTGTGGAACGACGACCCGACCGTCACGAAGATGAAGCTCGGCTCCTTCCCCGACTTCCTCGACTGGCCGGCCACGGTCGCCGCCGCCACGTACGGCGTGTCGTTCAACGGCGGCGCGCAGCTCCCCGCCACCGTCGTGGCCACGAAGCCGCTGCGCGGCGACGTCTGGTCGGCGCTCTTCAACGCCGACACGAGCGTCATCCCGTACCGCTTCGAGAACCTGACCGGCGTCGACCTCCTCAGCTTCCCCGCCGTCGTGCTCCACGACACGATCCGCGACCTCTACGCCGACATCGGCATCAAGCACGGCAAGGAGCTGCCGCCGCGCGAGGTGCTGGCCACCGACGCCACGCTCGTCGACATCGCCGAGGAGATCCCGCCGCCGAAAGACTACGTCCCGGTGCCGGTCGACGACACGCCGAAGTTCGTCGGCTCCCCCACTCCCGAGCCGGAGCCGCCGGTGCCGGCGAAGCCCGCGGAGAAAGGCTGCTGCGGCTGCGGATGCCTGGCGCTGCCGCTCGCGCTGGCGCGCCGCTTCCTCAAGTGGCTCGGCTTCGTGGCCATGCTGCCTTTCGTGATGAGTGGCGTGGGCGGCGGCGTGCCGCGCAGCTTCTCGGCGAAGCGCAACGCGGTCGACCAGCTCCACCACTACATCAAGGCCAGCGAGACCTCCGAGCCGCTGCCCACCGATTTCGAGGAGACGTACGACTTCCACCAGATGGTGTCGACGCTCGGCGACTATCCGAACCTGCTGCGCTACACCGGCCTGGTGGTCGATCTCGAGGTGACGCTCGACGCGCCGCTCCCCGCGAACGGCACCGTCGCGGTCACCCCCACGCTTCCCCTGGCCATCAACACCACCACGAACTACGCGCCGCGCACGCACTACGTCCTCGGCGACGGGAAATTCGAGGCCGAGCCGGGGCCGGCCAGCGACCTGCGCAACGGCCTCCTGCGCGTGGACGACGAGACGCGCTTCCGCGTGCTGCAGCTCGACGTCGCCGGCAGCGCGCTGAAGCTGCGCGCGGCGGCGAACAAGCTCGTGAACGAGCACGCGTTCGGCACCGCCTCGGCACTCGAGCCGAAGCAGCAGGGACTCCCGGCGCTGCAGACGGCCGGTCTCTCCATCGTGCGGCCGAAGCTCGCCGAGCAACTGAAGGCACTGTTCTTCACCTCGTGGGCGCTGAACGCCCGACTGGCCGCGGTCGACGGCTCGCCGGTGACGCCCGCGGAAGGCGCCAACCCGGCGCCGAAAGACGACCTCTTCGCCGAGGACCTCGTGCGCGGCTACCGCGTCGACGTGTGGGACGACCAGTCGACGCGCTGGCACTCGCTCTGCCGCCGCGTCGGGACCTACGACTTCACCGAGGCGGGACTTGTGCTCGACGACGAGCGCGATGAAGGCTTCGTGCAGATGAGCGTCACCGAGCCGGCCAAAGAAGAAGTGCCGCGCCGGCTGCGCCTGCACGAGTCGCTCTTCACCTGGAACGGCTGGAGCCTCGGCGCGCCGCGCTACGGCAAGACCATCCTCTCGCCGAAGACGCCGCCGCCGAACACGCCGCCCGATCCCGACGACCCGACGCAGGTCGGCGAGCCGCGGAACGACGCCGTCACGCCCTTCATGCTCGAGACGCGCTTCAGGCCCGAGCCGAAGTCGCTGCCGCGGCTCCGCTTCGGCTACGGCTACCGCATGCGCGTGCGCGCGGCCGACCTCGCGGGCAACAGCGTCTTCGCCCCCGAAGACGCCGAGTTCACGAACATGCAGGCCGAGGTCACGCCGGAAGTGCAGTACCGCCGCTTCGAGCCCGTCGCGCCGCCGATGGTGATGCTGCAGGCCAAGCCCGTCGAGGGTGAGTCGCTGGAGCGCCTCGTCGTGCGCAGCCAGTTCGACGACGCCCCCGCGCTCATCACCGCGCAGCAGAGCGTGCGGCACCTCGTGCCGCCCAAGACCTCGCAGCTCATGGCCGAATACCACCGCAAGTTCGACACGATCGGGCCGATCGATGCATCGCCCGCCGCGTACCAGCTCGTGGGGAGCGAGGCCGGCTCGCTGATGGAGCGCGTCCATCCCGTCACCGGCGACCGCGAGCCGCTCCCCGGCGCGGTCGAGCTGAGCGAAGGACCGCACACGTACTGGCTGCAGACCAACGACACGTTCGACCTCCCCTACCTCCCTGATCCGTACGCGCGCGGCGTGATGATCGCCGGGCTGCCGGGGACGCCGGAGCTGCGCATTCCGCTGGCCGGCCCGTGGCCGAGCCTGAAGCCGATCCGCCTGCGCGTGACCGGCATCCCGGCCGGCGCCGTGCCCGCGGCGCCGGCCTTCAACGCCGCCGAGCTCGTCCTGACCGTGGAAGTGCCTCAGGGGGAGACGGTGGAGGTGCAGCTCCGCTCGTTCTTCAAGCACGCGGACCTCGAAAACATGGCCGTCTGGAAGTGGACGGCGGACAAGGGCGACCCGCAGACGCCCGTGCTGCGCGCCGAGGCGATCGCCGGCAACAACTGGCTGCATCTCCCCTCGCGCACGCTCGTGCTCGTGCACGCGGTGCAGCAGCCGCTGGCCATTCCGTCGATGAACGTGACCACGGCCGCGAAGAGCCTCGGCGACACGGTGGCCACGCTCAGCGGCACCTTCAGCGTCGATGCGAAGAGCACCGGCAAGGTGGACGTCGATGCGTCGTGGGAAGACCCGTTCGACGATCCGTCGAAGCCGGCCTTCGTCGCGGCCACCGACGTCGTGCGCTCCGAGGCGCGGCTGGCCGAGGTGCGCCTCCTCGATCCGAAGGACGACACGCCGGCGTTCGCGAACCTGAAGCACGCCCTCGGCGACACGAAGTATCACGAGGTCGCGTACACGCCCGTCGGCGCCACGCGCTTCCGCGAATACTTCCCCCCCACGCTCCTGCCGCAGGACCTCATCCGCCCGGCGGAGACGGAGGCGGGCGTGCCGGAAATCGTCGACATCCTCAACTCCGCGCGGCCGCTCGCGCCGAAGCCGCAATACATCGTCCCGCTCTTCCAGTGGGAGCGCACCAGCGGCGGCGGCACCATGACGGCCGTCCGCCGCGGCGGCGGCCTGCGCGTCTACCTCGACCGCCCCTGGTTCTCGTCCGGCAAGGGGGAGCTCCTCGGCGTGACGCTCAAGCCGGCGGCCGTGCCGTTCGGCTCCGACGAGGCGGAGCAGCTGAAGAAATACACGAGCGAGTGGGGGATGGACCCGCTCTGGCCCGCGTCGGCGACCTTCCCGCTGTTCGAGGCAACGTTCCTCGATGCGGCGGTGCCGCCGCGCACCGTGCGCCTCGCGGAGCTCGACCGCGACGTCACCGTGGTCGGCTACGAGCCGCAATACGACGCCGAGCGCAATCTCTGGTTCTGCGACATCCGCCTCGAGCCGGGCACGTCCTACTTCCCGTTCGTGCGGCTGGCGCTGGTGCGCTTCCAGCCGAAGTCGGTGCCGAAGGCGGAGATCTCGCCCGTGGTCCTGGCCGACTTCATCCAGCTCGTCCCGCACCGCGACGTGCAGTACGACGTCGCCAGCGTCGACACGACCGGCGACGTGAAGGTGGAGGTCAGCGGCCCCACGTACGCATTCAACGACGCGCCGTCCGGCACGTCGCGGATGCTCGTCCGCCTCGAGCGCCGCGCCGCCGGCGGCAGCGACGAGCTGGGATGGGAGCCCATCGCCTCGCAGTTCATGACCCCGACAGGCATCACCGCCGCCAAGACCACCTGGCGCACGACGATCAACACGCCCCTCCCCCGCCCCACCCCGCTACGCGTGGTGGTGCTGGAGATCGAGTCCTACGCCGCCGACGGCCCGTCCCTCGACCCGCTGGGCGTGCTGGAAGGAGTGCAGCTGCCCGATCAGAACGTCAGGGGAGCGACGACACTGCCGGTCGGCCACCGCGTCACCTTCGCCGATGCGATAGAGGTGTGAGCGAAGCTCTGGAGTGCGGCAGCGCCAGCTGCCGCTTTCAACGGCCGCAGCGAAGCTGCGGCCCGCGGCGGCTTCGCCGCCGCGT
>DASPMO010000147.1:0-67152 GCA_035627015.1 Thermoanaerobaculia bacterium
CGCGATGGCGCCCCCTCCCCGTCCCGGGGGGCGGGCTGAAGCCCGCCCTACGTTTGCGCCGGTGTCGCGGTGCGGTGATGCTCGCGCTCCGTGTTCAAACTTAGCGAATGGAGTACTTAGTCCAGCCCGAAGCGCTCGACTGCCTTGCGGATCCCGCTGCGCGACATGCGCAGGCTGCGCGCCGCCGCGCTCTTGTTGCCGCCGTGCTCGCGCAGCGCGTGGGCGACCGCCTCGCGGGTGAGCGAGGCGTGGCGGTCGCGGAGGGTGACTTCTTCCGCCGCGGTGCCGAGGAGCAACGCCACGTGACCGGCGTGCAGCATCCCCCCTTCGCCGAACAGCGCCACCGCGTCTTCGAGGACGCCCCGCAGCTCGCGGACATTGCCGGGCCACGGCTGCGCCTCCAGCAGCGCGACGGCGCTCCGGCTGATGGCCACGGCCGAGCGCTCGAGGAATTGCCGGGTGAGCTCCTTGAGGTCCTCGGGGCGCTCGCGCAGCGGAGGGATCTCGATGCACGAGCAGCGCTTCACGAGGTCGAGGCGCAACCGCTCTTTGCGATTCGTGGCCAGGATCACCCGCAGCCGCGCCGGACGCGCGCGGCGCATCCCCGCCCCGCGCGTCTCCTGCTCCTGTAATGCACGGAGCAGCGTCCCCTGCATGTCGACGTCGATGTCGCCGATCTCGTCGAGGAAGAGCGTCCCTCCCTCGGCCTCGGCGAACAGGCCTCTGCGCGCGCGCACGCCGGTGGCGACGCCCTCCTCGATGCCGAACAGCTCCGAGGCGATCAGCTCGCGCGTCAGCGTGGCGCAGTTGACGGCGAGGAACGGCCCCGCGGCGGTCGCGCCGTTCTCGTGAAGGATCCGGGCCACGACCTCCTTGCCGGTGCCCGTCTCGCCGAGGAGCAGCACCGGCTTCGGCAGCCGCGCGAACGCGCGCGCCTGCTGGAGCACCCAGCGCATCTGCGGCGACCTGGCCACGACGCCCTGCAACCCGCGCAGGAGCGGCTCGCGATCGTGCTCGACGGGCAAGGTGACCTTGGTGCGCTCCGGATTCCCGGCCCGCTCGACGGGAAAGGCCGCCAGCAGGTCCCCCGTGTCGGCTTCCGCGACGGTGACGAAGGTGGCCCCGATCTGCACCGGCGCATCCCCCGGCTGCAGGACGACGGACGCCACCCGCACCCCACCCTGCAGAATCCCGTTCTTCGACCCCACATCCTCGATCCGCACCCCCCGCCCGCTCCGCGTGACTTTCGCATGACGCCGCGAGACGTTCTCGTCGAAGGAGAGCGCGATCTCGTTGTCTTCCGTGCGCCCGAGAAAGGCTTCGCCCTCCGGGACGCCTCGGTGGTGGGAGACGTTGGTCCTCGTGTGGCGGAAGACGAGGCTGAGCATGGGAGTTAGCGGGGGATTCGATTTGGGTGCCAGCGCAGCGCGGCGGCCTCGGCGCGGACACGTTCAGCCTCGGCGTTTTGACCGTTTTGTTCGGCGATTTTCCCGTATCGCCCGGCGGCGAGATCGAGATGGCCGCGGTCGAGGACCGACGTGAGGCGGTTCGCGCGAATCAGGCCGTAGGCCTCACGCACGGTCTTCAACGCTTCCTCCCCCTCGCCCGCGCGGTGCAGGGCCTCTGCCTTCGTGAGCAGGACGAGCCTCTTCGTCTCGGAGGCAATCTCGAGCTCTCCTTCGATCTTCTCCAGGAGAGCGCGTGGATTTTTCGTCAAGGCCAGTTCGCTCTCGAGACCGACGTAACGGAAGGGGTCCGTGGGCTGCCGAGCGTCGTATGTGGCTCGTGGCGCGCCGGTCCTCCACGCAATGTATTTCTGCGATTCCTCCGCCTGGCCGTCCTCCGATGGAGCGAGAGCAGAAAACGCCTCCAGCTGACGCCGCGCATCGGCCCACCGGCCCATCTCGCCAAGGGCAAGCACCAGCCCTTGGAGTCTTTCGTATTCGAGCCGGCCGACCCATCGCTGGTCCTCGCTGCCAACGCTCCGGCGATACCACTCGACAGCACGCTCCAGATCGCCCGCGAGGTGGAATGCCGTGCCGGCGTCGAATGCCGCATCGGCGGCGACCTCGGTCCGTTCACAGATCGCGTTGAAGAGTTCCGTGGCATCGGTGGCGCGTCCGGCATGTGCCAGCGCCATCCCTTGCACGCGCTTGCTCCACTCCGTGAGCGTGTCGTCTTCGGCGAGGATGGCCTGTTGCCGCCCGGCCTCCGCGTGCCGCACCGCCACGACACCATCCCCACCCTTGATAGAGCGTCTGGCTTGGCGCAGGTGATAGTAGGCACGTTCACGGGCGCGGTTTCTCTCGATGATGCCTTCGAACGACAGTTCGACCGGCCCGAGCTCATAAGGCAGGCGGATCACCCTCGCCAACTCGTCGACCGTCACTCCAGCCCGGTCGAGCTTCCCCGGC
Organism: Thermoanaerobaculia bacterium; assembly: GCA_035627015.1. Taxonomy (GTDB): domain Bacteria; phylum Acidobacteriota; class Thermoanaerobaculia; order Gp7-AA8; family Gp7-AA8; genus QHVT01. The sequence goes on from DASPMO010000147.1 coordinate 2,415, forward strand.
GGACAAAGCACATACCAGAAGAGACCCTGACCGGGCGGCGCATCGTCGCGATCCGGCGTGTACGCGGCTGGGGCGTCGGCATCGAGCCGCACGCGAATGGCGGCGACAGCGGAGTACCAACCCAGCAGATTTGCGATACCGACCACGATGACCTCAGGACGGCCATCCTGATCGACGTCAGCAAAGCCGGCGATCTCGTGCTGCCCTGAGGCGATGAATACGATCCTGCTCTTCCCGGTCGCGAGTTCGTGCAGGACGAGGTACCAAGGGTAGTAGTTGTGGTGGTGGCCGTACGCGATCAGCACTTCATCGTTGCCATCGTGGTTCAGATCCCTGACGTGCAGTTCCTGGGGGTAATACCGATTCGAGTACTCCGGAAACTTATCGCCGGCTGACGGCAACGCAACAGAGCGGAGCAGGCGTCTGGTTCGCGGATCGAGGAATGACAGCGTGTAGTTGGGGTACCCGAGCGCCACCGCGATCTCCTTGCCGCCATCTCTGCGCACAATCGCCGCCCATGGGTCGCCAACCACCAGGTTGTCCACCGCCGGCGGCCGCGTCATCCACCAGACGCCGATCAGCAGCGCCAGGACGAGCAGGAGCGCGATCGGGAGCATCCACGGCCGCCCCACCCCCACCCTCCTCCTCCTCAAATCCCGCAGCACCGCCTGTGCGGACGGATAGCGATCCTCGCGCTTCGTCTGAAGCAGCCGCGCCACGATGGCAGCCAGCCAGCGCGGCGTGTCGCGGCGCAGCGTGCGCACGTCGGCGGGGCGGCGCTGGAGGCGCATGCCGATGGCAGCCACCTTCGAGGGGGCCTCGAACGGGAGGTGGCCGGTGAGCATCTCGTAGAGGAGGACGCCGAAGGAGTAGAGGTCGGAGCGGGGGTCGACGTCTTCGCCGATGGCCTGCTCGGGAGAGAGGTAATCGATCGTGCCGAGGGTGGCGCCGGTGACGGTCAGGCGCGACTCCTCGTCCGTCCAGCGGCGGGCGATGCCGAAGTCGGAGAGCTTGAGGTGGCCGTCGGCGGTGAGGAGGAGATTGCCGGGCTTGAGGTCGCGGTGGACGATGTCGAGAGCGTGGAGGTCGGCCAGCGCCTCGAGGATCTCGCCGGCGAGGCGGATCACCTCATCGACCGGCAGCGGCTCGCGGCGGAGGCGGTCGCGGAGCGAGCCGCCGGGGACGAGCTCCATGGTCAGGAAGACCAGGCCGTCCGCCTCGACGAGGTCGAAGGCGCGCACGAGGCGGGAGCTCGACGAGCCGCGCGCGAACTCCGCCTCGCGGCGCGAGCGCGCCACGTCGACGTCGCCGCGCAGGAGCTTGAGGGCGATCTCGTCGCCGATGCGGCGGTCGCGCACCGCGTAGACGTATGCCGAGCCGCCGCTGCCGAGGAGCCGGAGGACTTCGTAGCGCTCGGCCACGACGTCTCCCGGTTCCAGCGGCAGCGGCGTTGCGTCCCGCGGGTCGAGCGGTCCGATCGTCGGCGTGTTCGCACTGGACATCCGGAGGGGCGGAATTTTACGCCCGTCAGCGGAAGGCGTTCATGTCCCGTCCGATGGCACTGCCGAGATTGATGGTGAAGAAAGCGTTGCGATAGACGCCCACGCACTGCTGTCCCCACCAGCCATTGCCGTTCCATTTCGTGCCGACCTGATTGAGCCGCGACACGAGATCGTTGCCGTAGGCAAAGTCGAGGGACAGGGCCAGCCCGTTCTCATAAGGACCGTCCTGGAATTGATGGAGCGGCGTCCCGTCGAACGCGTACTGGATCTTGTAGGACGTCGCGGTGAGGCCGCCCCGTGTACGCCACGCGTTGCAATAGAGATCGAGATCGGCGGGCAGCGTCACCTGGAGCAGCCCCGCGTAATACTTCGCCTTGCAGATCGAGGTCGCCCGCGGCGCGTCGGAATCGTCCCAGGCGCCCTGATCGCAGGTATTCGTGCACTCGGCGCGCTGCGGCGTGTAATTCGTGTTCCAGCGGAAGGCCTTCGGCGGCACGCGGAAACTGCTGCTGAAATCGGCCGCGAGCAGATAGGTATTGATCGCGTCGCGGGCGGCGTTCAGGTACGCGGCCTGATTGAGCGACTTGTATGCCGCGAGCAGCGCGATGGCCACGTCGCCGTAATAGCCGGCATACGAGAAATTCATACTGTCCCAAGCCCCCCAGGTGGCGGCGTTTCCTCCGGAGGCGAGCCACTCGCAGATCTGGCCTCCATTACGGCCGGCACGGCATGCGCCGCGGAAATCGTGCTCGAGAAAATCGGCCGCCATCGCGTTCGCGTAATTGCGGTACTCCGTCCGGTCGGCCGGGGGAAAGTCGGGCGAGGCCGCGGCGATGTACAGGGCGAGCAGAATGCGTGCATCCGCGTCGCTGGCGGAATCGGTGGAGTGCACGGTCACGCTGTTGCCGGAGCGGCGCGCGGCCCACCCCGGGAGCGTCTCGAAGGCGCCGCCGTTGTTGCCGCTGGCGATCAGGCGGACGGTATTGAACAGCTCCCGCACGCGCGTGGCGTTCGTTCCCTGCGCCGTGGCCAGGAACACCTGCGAGAACTCGTCCGTGACCATGCAGTTGTTCGAGAACGTCGCGCTGCCGCTGCCGCCGCACTTGGACAGCGGCTGCAGGGTCCCCTCGGTGCACATGTCGCTGCGGCTGTGCCACGGCACCCAGGCGCACCAGCCGTAGGTGCACTCGAACCGCTGCACCAACTGGTTGTTGCTCCACCAGAGGTTGACCAGTTGCGCATGATTGTTCGCGCGCGTCTGCCCGCCGAAGCCGGTGGAGTTGGGATCGACGAGCGGCGGCTGCGTGGCGCAGCCACTCCCGGGCGTCGTACTGGTGAAGCTCGAGAACCCGCCGATCTGGTCCACGGAGCCCCCGCCCACGCAGACCTTGAACGTGATGCCGGAGGGGTACGACTGCCGGTACAGCTCGTAGTGGTCCGTCTTGTCGCAGACCAGCACCTGGATCTCGCCGGCGCTCGTGGCGAAGCGGATCGTGCGGCAGACGCCGCTCGTCGAGTCGTACGTCTTCGTACAGGTGACATTGGTGTTTAGAGACACGACGCGGGCAGATCGGAGACCGGCGTGGGCATGGCCATCGCGGCTCCGGCGGCGAAGGCGAACAGCAGAGTGAGAAGTCGTTTCATGGTTCCTCCTTGTCCGCGCTCCTGGAGCATCGGAGTTGCCAGAGAAACGACGTTATTTTTCAGTCACTTACGCAATGCGTGTGCGCACTCCGTACGCAGGCGGCGCGCACCGGGTGCGCAAGCTCATTCGTTCTTCACAGAAGCGAGGCCGCTGTTTTCAGCCACTCGGTCGCTTTCAAAAGCCACTCGGTCGCTTTCAAAAGCCACGACGTCGCTTTGCAAAGCCACCCGGTGGCTGTTCACACAAGCGAGGTCGCTGTTTTCGGCCACTCGGTCGCTTTGCAAAGCGACCGGGTCGCTCTTCACACCAGCAGAGTCACCGATTTCGGAATTCACTTGGATGATTTTATACCGGACACGAAACCTTCTATATCAGACATGCGTATGGTCTATATCTCCCCGAGGCAGGGACCACGCGCGGTCGGGCGCGTGGCAGCCTGTCCCGGAGCCTGCGCAGGAAAGGAGCCGATCAACACCGACAAGAACAGAGCAGAAACGGAAAGAAAGAGAAGGAACTCAACCCCATGTCGTCATTGCCCATCACCGAATCCATCCACACGATCGCAGCCCGCGATCTTCTGCAGCGCGTCCGCGCGGTGCAGGAGCTGACGGGGGCGAAAACACTGCACACCGTGGAGCGCCAGAAGCTGAACAGCACTTCCGGGGTGCCGGACCAGTTCCTGGAAGACGTCGCGGTCGCCCTCGAGACCTACGCCGTGCTGGCCACGGCCAGCGAGGCCTCGCCGGCGGAACTGCGGGATGTCGTGGCCTTCAGCCGGGCCTACGCACCGCTGGTCGAGGAACTGCTGCGCGCCGCCAGGGCCCTCCAGGACGAGATCGCCCTCCGCCGCACGGCAGTCGCCCACAAGGCCCTCAAGGCCTACAAGGTCGCCCAGGCCGTGAACCGGCCGAGCGACAAGGCGATGCTGGTCCCGCACCTCGAGGCGATGAAACGCTCCCTCGGACGCAGCGGCAAGCGCAAGGCAGCGGCGCCGGCCGATCCCGCCATCGCCGCGGCCAAACGTACCCGGTAGTTCGTAGACCCGTTTCAAACGAGGGCAGGCGGCCGGCCGCCTGCCCTCTTCTAATGGACACCGGGCGGGGCGAACGGTCGTGCGGGGTCGTCGGCCGCGACGTAGTCCCGGATGTACTGAACCATCCCGGCCGTCGCGAGCTGGTGGACGATCGATTGCCGGAGGGAGTCGAGTGCCTGCACGCTGGCGACGGTGACGCCCGCTCGCGTGAACAACTCCACCAGCTGACGTGCGAGCGGTTCCGCGCGGTCCCACTCTTCCCGGCGAAGCAGTTCCTCCGTAATGTCGAGGCGAACGAAGCCGGCGTCGCCGAACATCTGAAGGGCTTCGAATTGTTGCGCGGCCAGGTCGAGTGCGTCGAGCGCTGATGGATCGCCACGATGGAGCTGGCAGAGCGCACGGGTCCAGGCGCTGCGAATGGCCTCGGTCTCCATGCGCAGGCCGCGATACCGCGTCATGGCCCTGGCGGCGGCTTCGGCAGCGGCCCCGTAGTCACCGAGACGGTAACTGCATTCAGCGAGATTTGCATGACACCGGGCGATCTCGCGTGCTGCCTTGTTCTTCGAATCGGAAAGCGATTCGAGGATGGAGAGTGCCTGCCGCCAGAGTCGCTGCGCTTTTGCGATGAAGCCCTGCTCGAGGCGAATGGCCGCTTCGAACATCAGCGATTTGCCGAGCTCCCGCGTCGGGCCGAAGGTGCGCAGCACGCTCGATGCGGCAAGGTTCAGATCGAGCGCCTCGTTGAGGCGGGTCATCTTGAACAGCGCCACGGCACGCGTGTTCTGCGCCGTGGCCACGGCGAATTCAGGACTGTCCAGTTGCCTGTATGTGTGCTCCGCCAGGATCGCGGCGTTGAGTGCTTCCTGAAGCTGGAAGAGGTGGCGGTGCGCATTGGAGCGCTGCCGCCATACGTCGCCGCGCGCGGTGGTGAGCAGCGTCGGATGGGCGCCGTCGACCTCGTTGAGCAGTTCGTCGGCCAGCTCGATCAGGCGCATCGCTTCCGCCGGCTTTTCGTCGAGCAGCAGTTCGGCCTCGTGGAGGATCCAGTCGGCCATCGACACCGTGCGATGCTCGGGGGAACGGCGAAGGATGGCCAGCCATTCGCCGACCGGTCGTGCGGCGAGAACCGCGAAGAACTGTTCCGCAGCGGCAACTTCGGATCGCTCGCGTTCGCAGAGACGAACGAAATCGAGGTAGTGGTGCGACTCCCGGACGCGCTGGCGCTCGGCGGGCAGGTCGAGGAGGTATTGCAGCACTTCACCGCGCGAGAGCTCGACGAGCATCTCGCGTGCGACTTCGACTTCCAGCGCGCACGTGTCGCATTCTTCGAGGTGAGCTGCAATGGCGGCATGGTCGACGGAGGGGTCGTCTTCGGCGAACCGCGTCAGAGTGTCTGGATCGGGATGGTCGATCACGCGCGGCCAGCCTTCTTCGCCAGCGCCGCGCGCGCGGCAGTCAGGCAGCGATGTACGAGCCGGCGGCCGTAGTCGCTGGACGTCGAGCCTGAACAGTCGCGAGCGATCTGCGCGGCGCTGGCTCCTTCGACGAAGCGTGAGTAGAGGATCTGCCGGCACCGGGGGGAGACCGACGCGAGGATGCGCAGCAGGTCGACCCGGGCGTTGAGATCGCGCGGCGGCTCCGGCAGCGACGGCGGCAGTCCTTCGGTCGGCTTCGCCTTGCGCCAGTAGCTGATACAGGCATTGCGAGCGCTGGCGACCAGCCATGCGCCACTGTCGCCGACCGTTTCGTGGTGGCGCAGGAACGCCAGGAAGACGTCATGGACGAGTTGATCGGCGTCGGCGGCAGGAATGCGGAACTGGACCGCTGCGATGAAATGGACGGCGGCGTAGTGCTTCGCGTAAGCCGTCTCGACAGGGTCGGGTGTCGCCATGGTTCTGGCCCGGAGTGCAGCGAGGCGGAAAGAAGTATAGCGGGCGCTGTGATCACGTTTCCGGGCGAGCTGCGTCCTTGGTGATCGAAGAGCACACACGAAGGAGGAGTGCATGTATCTGACGATCGCCATCATCACGTGGCTGGTGCTGGGAAGCAGAATCTCGGTTCCTAACGGCTAAGTACTCGATTCGCTAAGTTCGAACACAGAGAGTGCCGCGGCGCGCTGCCAGTCCCCTCTCCCCACCGCAGTGGGGAGAGGGCTAGGGTGAGGGGCTCCCCTTTCCCGAGCTCCACAACCCCTCACCCTGACCCTCTCCCCACTGCGGCGGGGAGAGGGGACTGACCGCACGCTCTGTGTTCGAACTTAGCGAATGGAGTACTAAGCATCGGCGGCGGGATCGAAGCGGTCTTCGGTCTCGCCGGCGTCCTTCCAGGTGGTGCAGGGATTTCCGCTGTCCCGCATCGCGGCGCGAACCTCGGCAATGATCGCGCGACGGTCGCCGGCGTCGGCGATGCGGCGAAGCGCGGCGACGGCGTGTGCGGCGCTGACGGCGACACCGGTTTGCAGGAGCACGCGCGCGGCCTCCTGCGCGTACGCGTGGAGCTCGGGATCGCCGTGCGCTGCGCTCTCGAGCAGTTCGACGATCTCCAGGCCCACACACGCGGCATCGGCGTGGAGGCCGAGGGTATCGAAAGTGCGCTGGACGCGGCGTAGCGCAGCGATGCCGCGGCGGGTGTCGCGAAACGTCGCCAGGTAGGTGGCCATGTTCCAGCGCGTTCGCGTGAGCTCGGTGGCGTTGCCCAGTGCGCGGAACTGCGCGCTGGCGCGGTTGAGCCAGCGGCGCGCCTCCTGCCGGTGGTTGAGCCGGATCTCGACGGCGCCGAGATTCTGCCAGACGCGCGCGTGAGCCAGACGATCCGGCAGCGTGGCGAGCAGGCCGTCCAGGCGGAGCCAGATTGCGCGTGCCTGTGCCCATTCGCCCCGATCGAAGAGGATGCCACCGAGCAGAATGTCGGCGTGAGCAACGCGACGCATGTCTTTGGCGGCCAGGAAGTGCCGGCGTGCGGCCTGCGCGGCCTGTGCCGCTTCGCGGAACCGCTCGAATTTGAAGAGGATCATGCCGCGGGTGTATTCGACGCGGCCGGCGTCGCCGGCGCAGAAGCGGGCGCGGACGAAGAGGGCAGCAGCCACGCGGAGAGCGGACAGGGCGTCCTGGAAGCGTGCGAGGTGCGCCAGCGCGTTGGCGCGGCCGCGCAGGGCGTGGGCTTGCAGCGAGGCCTTCAGCTCGGCGGGAGTGTCGGTGAGCCGCGCCGCGATTTGCAGCGCCGTGAAGAAGACGGTCCCGGCGATGGCCGGGTTTTCGTCGGTCAGCTCTTCCCCGTGCGTGAGCAGATAGCGGACAGCAGTCTCGGTGGCGATGCCCGCATCGAGCACACGCTCCGTCCAGGCAGGTTCGTGCGCGAGCGGGAGCATGGCGCCAAGCACGTTCAGCTCTTTGGCGTGAACGTGTCGCAGACGCCTGGCGGTGGTCTGCAACAGCGCATCGGCGCGCTCGAAGAGCTCTGCAGGCGAGACTTCACGGTCGACCAGAGAAGAGATCGCGCGGGTGGTGTCGAGGATGAAGCGGCGCGATGGCTCGTACTCCCCTTTGCGGATGTCGAGCAGATGCTGGCGTGCGTAGTCCGCCAGCCGGGCGATGTCGGCAGGACGGAGGTGATGGGCGCGAATGAAGTATTCGAGGCGCGTCAGCAGCACGTACCGAGGAGAGTCGACGCGGTGCCGGGCCCCTACCCGCGATTCGCAGGATGACAGGTATGTTACTTGACGACCCGCAGACAGAGACCTGTCTGCGGGCGCGGGAACGTTGACGCTCTTCGTTTCCACGTGTTTCCTGACCGGTGCGGTGGCTGGTCGTCAGGAAAGCCGCGGGCGCCATGCGATCGTCAAATACGCTGCTCCCGATGCGCCAGCCGCCGCTCCGGCTCGCGTAGGATGCCCCCGCAATGCCCGAACGGATCGAGGCCACGGTGCGGCGCGTGCGCTTTCACAACCAGGAGAGCGGCTTCACCGTGCTCACCGCGCGCCGCGACGACACGCGCGAGGAGATCACCATCGTCGGGGCGTTTCCGCTCTTCGACGTGGACGAGTCGATCGTGGCCAGTGGCGAGTGGCGCGACGACCGGAAGTTCGGGCGGCAATTCGTGGCGGAGTCGGTGGCGCCCGTGGTGCCGACGAGCCGCGACGGGATCCGCAAGTATCTGGCCGCGGGCCACGTCAAGGGCATCGGCGCGAAGCTGGCCAAGCGCCTGCTCGACCACTTCGGCGCCGAGCTGCTGCAGGTCATCGACCGCGACCCCGAGCGGCTGCGGGACGTCCCCGGCCTCGGCAAGGGGACGCTGAAGAAGATCAAGGAGAGCTGGAACGCGCAGCGCGGCGTCCGCGACCTGCTGGTCTTCCTCGCGCAGCACGGCCTCGGCGGCGCCCGCGCCTTCCGCATCCACAAGCAGTACGGCGATCACGCCATCTCGCTCATCCGCGAGAACCCGTACCGTCTGGCCGCCGAGATCCGCGGCATCGGCTTTCACACCTCGGACTCCATCGCCCGCGGCCTCGGCTTCGCCGCCGACTCCCCGGAGCGCGCCCTGGCCGGCCTGCGTCACGTGGCCGACAAGGCGCGCGAGCACGGCGACTGCGGCATTGCCTACGAGCGCGCCGTGTCCGAGGGGATGAAGCTGCTCGGCGTCGCGCGGGAGATCGTCGAGGCCGCGGTCGTGACGGCGGTGCGCGGCGGCGAGCTCGTGCCCGAACATCCGCATGGCGGGATGGTGCTCTTCCTGCCGCCGCTGCACCGCGCGGAAACGCGGATCGCGAACGCGCTGCTCTCCCGCCTCGACGAGCCGCCGGAGTGGCCGTCGCTCGACGTCGAGAAAGCCATGGCCATCGCCGAGGCCGAGGCGGGGTTCGCGCTCGACCCCGAACAGCGCGAGGCGGTGCGCATCGCCCTGCAATCGAAGGTTGCGGTCATCACCGGCGGCCCGGGGGTCGGCAAGACGGCGATGGTCAACGTGGTGCTGGCCCTCTTCCGGTCGATCGGGTTGGAGGTGGCCCTGGCCGCGCCGACCGGCCGCGCGGCCAAGCGCCTCGGCGAGAGCACGGGCGCGGCCGCGCAGACGCTGCACCGCCTGCTCGAGACCACCGGCGACGGCGGCGCCTTCAAGCGCAACGAGGACGAGCCGCTGGAGTACGACGTGGTCATCGTCGACGAGACGTCGATGGTCGACGTGCCGCTGTTCGACGCCCTCCTGCGGGCCATGCCCGTGGACGCGGCGCTGCTGCTCGTCGGCGACGCGGACCAGCTCCCCTCCATCGGGCCGGGGCAGGTGCTGCACGACGTCATCGCCTCGGGCCGCGTGCCGGCCGTGCGGCTCACGCGCATCCACCGCCAGGCCGAGGAGAGCGACATCGTCGTCAACGCCCACCGGATCAACCGCGGGCAGCAGCCGCAGTTCCGCGGGCGGGGCGAGACGACGGACATGTTCCTCTTTCCCGCCGCCACGGCGGAGGAGGCGCTGCAGCACGTGGTGGACCTCGTCAGCGAGAAGCTGCCGCGGAAGTTCAACCTCAAGGCGCTGCGCGACGTGCAGGTCCTCTCGCCCATGCGCAGCGGCACGGCCGGGGTGCACGCGCTGAACGAGACGCTGCAGCGCGTGCTCAATCCGCCGGCACGCCACCGGGTGAAGATCGAGCGGCCGAACGGCGTCGTGTTCCTCCCCGGCGACAAGGTCATGCAGACCGAGAACGACTACGACAAGGGCGTCTTCAACGGCGACGTCGGCGTGCTGGCGGAGATCGACGCCGTGACGGAGACGTTCACCGTCGACTTCGGCGGCGAGAGCATCGTCGACTACATGTTCGACGAGGCCGACCAGCTCACGCTCGCCTACGCCACGACGATCCACAAGTCGCAGGGCTCGGAGTACCGCGCGGTCATCCTGCCGCTCCTCCCGCAGCACAGCATCATGCTGCAGCGGAACCTGCTCTACACCGCGGTGACCCGCGGGAAGGAGGTCGTGGTGATCGTGGGGGACCGAGCCTCGATCGAGCGCGCCGTGCGCACGAGCCGCAGCGGCGAACGGGTGACGCGGCTGGCGGATTTGCTGCGCCGACCGTAGTGGACCGCCGGCGTCCCGCCGGCTGTCTGTGGCGGCGTCCCGCCGCCACTCTCACAGGGGCGCAGGCGGGACGCCTGCGGAGACAGCCGGCGGGGACGCCGGCGGTCCACTTTTTATGAGGTGAGTTTGGCGATTCGGGTGGCGAGGCGGGGCTCGCCCATTCCTTCCATCACTTTCGCGAACGACGCCGTGGGGCCCTGCCAGCGCAGTTCGTCCACGTTCTCGAACAGCGGCGCGTCGACGCGCAGGGTGGCCAGGCGCTTAAAGAGCAGGGCGTGCTCGTGGTGGTCGCCGAGGGTGCCGGGGGGGAACTGCTCGATGGGGCCGTGTCTGGCGATCAGGCGGGCGGCGGTCTTGGCGCCGACTTTGGGGATGCCGGGGTAGCCGTCGGCGGCGTCGCCGACGAGGGCCAGGTAGTCGGGGATGAAGGCCGGGGCGACGCCGAACTTGGCGTGGACGCCCTGCTCGTCGCGCACCTGGCCGCTCTTGCGGTCCACCTGCACGACGCGGTCGCCGACCACGCACTGGGCCAGGTCCTTGTCCGGCGTCCAGATGCTCACCTTCTCCACGCGCTCGTCGCGCGCGGCCAGGAAGGCGCCGGAGGCGAGGGCATCGTCGGCCTCGAGCTCCACCATCGGCCAGGTCGCGACGCCCATGGCCTGCAGCGCGTCCTCGAGCGGGTGGAACTGCGCCCAGAGCGCGCGCTCGATCCCCTCCCCCGTCTTGTAGCCGGCCCAGAGGTCGTTGCGGAACGACTCGATGACGTGGTCCGTGGCCACGGCCACGTGCGTGGCCCCCTGCTCGAGCATCTGGATGACGGTGGTCAGCACGCCCGTCACCGCGCCGTAGGGCGGGTCGCTGCTCGAGAAGCGGCGCAGGCCGTAGAAGTGGCGAAAGAGCTCGTAGGTGCCGTCGATGAGATGGACGATCATCGTGACGGGTATCGTCTCACGGCTGCTCCAGCAGCTCGACCGACGGGTCGCAGCGCAGGGCGGCGATCTGGCGGGGGGTGAGCTTCTCGATCGCGGCGCCGTCCTTGCGCACGACCAGCCATTCGTCGCGGCCGGGGCGCGCGGTGCCGAGGAACGCGGGCTCGGCGCAGGGCGGTGCGATGGTGTCGGAGACGCGGGCCTCGGGAGCCGACACGCCGTCCGAGGCGTGGACGCTCACCTGCGCCGTGACGCGCACGCTGGCCGCGGCGAGGTCGAGCCGCAGCACGTCCAGCGCGGGGACGAGGCGATAGAGCTGGCCGGTCTGCTTCCCCTCCGCATCGAGCAGCGTCAGGGTCACGCTCGCGGAGATCTTCCACGGATTGGCGAGGACGACGGTGCCGCCGCGCACGACCTGCTCCTTCCCCAGCGCGTCGATGCTCACCGCGGAGACCTCACCGTAACGGGCCGTGAAGCGCGACGCGCCGCTCACGCGGATCAGTCCCGGCGCGGCGGGAAGGTCGTCGATGACGGCCATGGAGTGTCCGGGCACGGTGACGGTCTCGAAGACGCGATCCCGGCCGTGGAACGTCACCAGCAGCCTTGCCTCGGACGGCTCGAGGTTGGTGATGACGAGGTCCGCCTTCGGGCCGGCCGCCGGCACGATCAGGTTGTCGGCGTACGCGGCTCCGGAGAGGAGCAGGAAAAGGAGGAAAAGAGAGCGCCGCGTCATGAAGGCGCAGTATGGAGATCCCCGCTTACGGGGTGCTTACGGCGGGGGCGGTACACTGAGGAAGAAATGCCCTGTCGCGCCCGTTTGGAACAACAAATATCATGAAAATCACGGGTCGGAACCTCGTCCTGGTGGCGATCCTGGCGTGCGTCGTCGCGGCCTCGGCCATCTTCGTCTGGAACACCCGTGCGTCCCGTCCTGCCAGCGGGAAACTGACGCGCATCGCCACCGTCACCCGCAACGACATTCAAGTGCAAGTTCGCGAGATCGGAACGGTCCGTCCCACCGTCCATCTCGAAGTCAAATCCGCGCTTTCCGGCCACGTCGTCGCCCTCCGCGTCCGCGAGGGCGACCGGGTACGCCGCGGCGACGTCATGGCCATCGTCGAGCCCGACCTGGGACAGGCCCAGGCCTTCGTGGACCTGATGAACGGCCTGCGGCTCAGCAAACAGAGCCTGGATGAAGCCCAGCGTCATCTCGAAGAGAACAGTCGCCTCCACGAAGCCGGCATCCTGCCGGCAACCATCTATCTGGACAGCAAAACCCGGGTCGACGCCGCACGCGAGAGCTACGCCGCCGCGCGGCGGAAATACGAGCTCGTGGTCAACAGCGGAATCAACGTCAACACCGAGGATGGCACCATTCAGACGTCGGCCGTTCGTGCCCCGATCGAAGGCGTAGTCCTGACGCGGAGCATCGCCGAAGGAGAGTCCGTGGTCTCCGGCGTCGGTCCGCTCAACGCCGGCACGGTCCTGTTCACCATCGCCGGTGCAGGACCGATGACCGTGAAGACCGCCGTATCGGAGCTGCACATCGGGAAAGTGGCCCTGGATCAGGATGCGGAGATCACCATCGACTCCTATCCCGGCCTGGTCATTCCGGCACGCGTGCGATGGATCGCGCCGGCCATCCGCGTCGAGGACAAGTCGCGGGTATTCGACGTCGACCTGGAACCGCTCGGCCAGCACCCCGAACTGCGCAGTGGAATGACCGTCAACGTCCAGATTGCCGGCATCCGCAGAACGGCAGTCCCGACCCTGCCGGTGGAAGCCGTATTCGAGCGCGGCGGCCGCCAGTTCGTGTATCGCTACGAAAAGCCGGTCGTCTCTGCGTCCGACAGCGAGGAGAAGCGCGCCCTCGCGCTCAGGAACGTGTGGAAAGAGACCTTCGTCCGCACCGGCATCACGGACGGCACCCGCATCGAGATCCTCGAAGGCCTGACCTTGGGCGATCGAGTCGCTCTCGAGCCGCCCGCGAGGAGCGGGAGTCCCGCACGTTGAGCCGGACGGCGCAGGCCGTAGCGGCGGCAGACGCCGCGCCGGCAGGCCGCTCCATCTCGGCGATGGTGCAGCTCGAGGAGGTCTGGAAGACCTATCGGATGGCCGCCGAGGACGTGCACGCGCTGCGCGGCGTCAGCTTGAGCATTCCCCCGGGCGGCATGACGGCCATCACCGGCCCTTCCGGCTCGGGCAAATCGACGCTCATGCACATCATCGGCTGCCTGGACCAGCCCACGAAGGGCCGCTACGTGCTGGACGGCCAGGACATGTCCGTGGCTACCCGTTCGGCACTGGCGCGGGCGCGGAACGAGAAGCTCGGCTTCATCTTCCAGTCCTTCAATCTCCTGCCGCGGGCGAACGTGCTCCGCAACGTGCAGTTGCCGTTGATGTATGCGGGGATCGGAGCCGCCGAGCGGCGCGACCGTGCCCTGCACGTGCTGGAGCTCGTGGGCCTGGGCAACCGCGCCAATCACCTTCCGGGGGAGCTTTCGGGCGGGCAGCGGCAGCGCGTGGCCATCGCCCGCGCGCTGATCAACTCCCCCTCCGTCATCCTCGCGGACGAGCCGACCGGCAACCTCGACCAGGCCACCGGCCTGGAGATCGTGGCCCTGCTGGAGAACCTCGCCGCCAACGGCCACACCATCATCGTGGTCACGCACGATCCCGCGGTCGCTGCCCGTGCCGGCCGCATCATCCGCATCATCGACGGATTCATCGCCGAGTCATGAACGCCGCGCGCCTGATCGCTCCGTTGTCCGACTGCGTCATCGAGATCGCCGAGCACAAAGGGCGGACCGCGCTGCAGATGATCGGGATCATTCTCGGCGTCGCGTCCATCATCACCACCCTGGCCCTGCTTCGTGACGCCGAGCAGCAGTCCGTGCGCTACTACGAGGTCACCGGCGGCGTGAACAAGCTGACCATCTATACCGACCTGACCTCCCGCGCTGCCGGCACCCCGCTCAAGGGACTGACCTACGGCGACATCCTGGCCCTCGAACAGAATGTCCCTCACGCCGACGTCGTGGCCCCGACCGTGAACCGCAGGACGGTCGTCCGCGCCCGGGGGAAGGAAGAAGTCCTGACGGTCATCGGCACGACGGCTTCCTTCGCCACCCTGCAGGACCTCGAAGTCGCTTACGGCCGTTTCCTCACCCCGGCCGATCAGGCCGCGTCCGTGGTCGTCCTCGGATCGTCGTACGCGAAGGAGTTCTTCGGACTGGAGGACGCGGTGGGACAGAAGCTTCTCATCGGGGAGAAATGGTTCGTGGTGGTGGGTTGCCTCGAACGGAAATACCTCGCCTCCGAATCGGGCGACAACGATCTCGAATGGATGAACCGGCAGATGTTCGTGCCGCTCGCGGCATTGCCCGCGGTGCGTGACGAGCTTCTCCGCGACCGGCAACTCTCCTCGATCGTCATCCGGATCCGGGACGCGTGGGCGCTGCCCGAGGCCACCGAACGGATCCGCCGCGTGCTCAGAGCGCGCCACGGCGCCGAGGACTTCCGCATCGTTTCCCGTGCCGAACGCCTGCAGCGCGCCAACCGGATCCGGCAGATGTACGACATCACCTTCATCTCCTGCAGCGTGATCTCCCTCTTGGTGGGCGGGGTGATCATCATGAACATCCAGTTGGCCTCGCTGAGCCGCCGGATTCGGGAAGTGGGCGTCAGAAAGGCGTGTGGCGCGTCCGACGTGCAGATCTTCCTCCGCTTCCTGGCGGAGTCGCTGTTCGTGGCCGTCTTCGGGGGCGTCGTCGGCGTTCCGGCTGGCTACGCGCTGACGTTCCTGGTCCGGCTTTTCACCGGGAATCTGGCCATGATCACGCCCTTCATGATTTTCGTCGGTATCGTGGTGGCTGCCGGCACGGGGTTCGTCTTCGGGGTCTACCCCGCCGCTCGTGCGGCCGTACTCAATCCTGTCGATGCCCTGCGGATGGAATGACCCTGCATGACCCGGATCACCGAATGGCTGCATACGGCCCTTGACGAAGTCCTGGCGCACAAGCTCCGGTCGTCACTGACTCTCATCGGCGTGGCCCTTGGCGTGCTCGCGCTCATGGTCGTGCTCTCGCTGCGGGTCGGGGTTGCAGCGGCCATTCGCAGCGACTTCGACGCCCTCGGATACGACGCCGTCCTGCGTGTGTCGACCCAGCCGGTCACCGCGCGCGAGGAGGCCGCCAAACGCCACTACTCCCGCGGCCTGCGCCGTGAAGACGCGGATCTGCTCCGGGCGAACCGGAGAGTGATCGCCGCGGTCGCGCCGGCGACGTTCACGACCCACCAGGTCGGCTCCGAGGCCGCCATTCAAAAGCAGGCCAGCGTTTTCGCCGTCACCGGTGATTATGTGGTCGTGCGGGGACGTTCCCTCGCCTCGGGACGTTCGATCTCGGATGCCGACGACCGCCACCGGGCCGAGGTCTGCGTCGTCGGCTATGACCTCGCGCGCCGCCTCTTCCCCGGCAACAATCCTCTCGGCGAATCCATCACCATCGGTGGCCATCCGTTCGTCGTCGTCGGCGTGGGCGCACCGTTATCGTCGATCTTCATCGACACCGAGATGAAGACGCAGGAAATGAACGGCGTGCAGATCCCGCTGTCGACGCACACCCTCCTTTTCGGGCACAGTACCCTCAATTTCACCTTATTGGTCAAGGCCACTGACCCGAACCGGACCCGCGAGGCCGAAAGCTATATCCGGCGGCGTCTGCTCTTCGCGCACGGCGGCATTCACGATTTCACTGTGACCAACGTCGGCGGCGAGATCCTGCGCGAGAAAGTGGAGGTACTGAAACTCCTCCGGAACTGGACGATCGTGTTCATTACCATCGCGGGCGTTTCTCTGGTACTGGGAGGCGTCGGGATTTTTTCGGTTCTGCAGATCGCCGTCGCCGAGCGCCTGTACGAGATCGGATTACGGAAGTCGGTCGGTGCAGATGACCGCGACATCTTCGGCCAGTTCCTGATCGAGTCGCTCACACTGGCCGCATTCGGCGCGGGAGCGGGCTCGCTATTGGCGCTTGCCGTCATTTACGGCACTGCGCGTTACTACCCGGCAGGATTGAGCGTGTCCTTTGCGGGATTGCTCGTCAGTAATGCATTCGCACTGGCCACAGGCGTGCTGGCCGGGCTTTACCCGGCCGCAAAAGCCGCGGGACTGGAGCCTGTGGACGCGTTACGGTCCGTATGAGACGCGTGCAGCGCCAGCCCCGCGGCCGGCAACTTACATCGGCTCCCAATGCCCGCCGACGCACTGCGCCGCTTCACCGGTGTTCGGATCGATGGCCTGATCGCCGTCCTGGCACGGCTGCTCGGCTTCGGGCAGGGCCTGCTCCTTACCGCATCCGGTGGTTGTAATCGTGGCAACCGACAACATCCCCACAAGCAGTACAACTTTCAGCTTTTTCATACACTCTCCCTCTTGCCGCAATGCGGATCTCTCGCTGAATCTCTCAATTGGACCGATACACTTATTGTTAGTCCGCCGCGGGGAGGTGTCAACGTAGAATGATGGAACTTACGAAGTGATGGGGCATGTCGGGCGGGCCCCTGCTGCAAGATGCTCCCCGGACTGTGCAGAGGATGTTGCTGGTTGCTGGTTGCTGGTTGCTGGTTCGTTGGGGTGCCGGGGTTTCAGGACGAGCACCGCCTTGAACCAGCAACCAGCAACACAGCAACCTACTCGTAGCGCAGCGCCTCGATGGGGTCGAGGCGCGCGGCCTTGAAGGCCGGGTACCAGCCGAAGCCCGTGCCGATCAGCGAGCAGACGATCAGGCCCGTGAGGGCCCAGCCCCAGGGGAAGACCATGGCGATCTCCAGCCAGACGGCGATGCCGTTTCCGCCGAGGACTCCGAAGAGGATGCCCAGCAGCCCCCCCAGTTCCGAGAGCACGATGGCCTCGAGCAGGAACTGCTTGACGATGTCGTCGCGGCGGGCGCCGATGGCCTTGCGCACGCCGATCTCGCGCGTGCGCTCGGTGACGCTGACCAGCATGATGTTCATGATGCCGATGCCCGCCGCCAGCAGCGCGATCACGCTGACCACGAACGCGCCGATGCGGATCGTGCCGGCGATCTGCGCGAAGGCGGAGATGAGCGTGTCGTTCGAGTAGATCTCGAAGTCGTTCTCCTCGCTCAGCTTCAGGCCGCGCGCGGAGCGCATGGCGCTGATGGCCTTGTCGAGGGTCTGGTTGTACGTGGCCTGCGAGGTGGACTGGATGGCGATGTTGACCGTGCGGTTGGCGCGCCCGAAGTCGCCCAGGAAGCGCGTGATCGGCACGATCACCGTGCGGTCCTGGTTCTGCCCGAACGACGACCCCTTCTCCGTGAAGACGCCGACGATCTGGTACGGCTTTTCATTCAGCTTGATGGTCTTGCCGATCGGCGACTCGTTGGGGAAGAGCTTCTTCTGCACGTCGGGGCCGACCACGGCCACGTGCCGCGCCAGCGCGACGTCCTCGGGGGTGAGGTTCCGTCCGTAGCCGAGGGTGTAGCTGTTGGCGACGAGGAAATGCTCGTTCGTGCCGACCAGCGTCAGTCCCTGCAGCTTGGTGCGGCCGTAGCTGGCCGGCTTGCCGCCGTCGAAGATCTTGAAGCAGATGGCCCCGGCCTGCCCGTCCATCAGCCGGGCGAACTCGCGCGCCTCCTCCAGCGTGATGTTGCGGCGGTTGGCGTACTTCGTCTCCGGATCGCTCGTGGACATGGTCGGGTACTTGGCGAACTGGAAGATGTTGCTGCCGAGGAAGGAGAGGCCCGACTCGATGGAGCCCTGGATCACGTTCAGCGCCGTCATCACCCCGATCACCGAAAAGACGCCGATCGTCACGCCGAGAACCGTCAGCGCCGAGCGCAGCTTGTTCGTGCGCAGCGCGTTGAGGGAGAGGCGGAGGATTTCGGAGAAGGGCATGTTTGGGTTGCTGTGTTGCTGGTTGCTGGTTCGTGGTGGCTTTACAACGAGGCACCACGAACCAGCAACCAGCAACCAGTTAACTATTCATAACGCAGCGCCTCAATGGGATCCAATCGCGACGCCGTCAACGCCGGCGCGAAGCCGGAGAAGATGCCGGTCAGGGTGGAGACGATCAGGCCGGTCACGACCAGGCCGGCGGAGAAGCTCATCGGGAACGAGGGGAAGGCCACGGCGACGGCGGCGGTGAGGAGCCAGGAGATGGCCAGGCCGGCGATGCCGCCGACGAGGCAGATGGCCACGGCTTCGATGAGGAACTGGAGCAGGATCGTCCGGCGCCGCGCGCCGACGGCCTTGCGCGTACCAATCTCGCGGGTGCGCTCCTTTACGCTGACGTAGGTGATGTTCATGATGCCGATGGCGCCGACGAAGAGGGCCAGGCCGGTGACGAAGAGGCCGGCCACGGCGATGCCGTTCTTGATCGGGTCGATGGTGCTGCGCAGCGCCTGCTGCTCGTTGATCTCGAAGTCGTTCTTGTCCTCGGGCTGCAGTCCGCGCACGCGGCGCATGGCGCCGGTGAGCTCCCCTTTGGCGTGCTCGATGCGCGCCTTGTCGCGCACCTTCACGCGGATGGAGGTGTCGAGCCGCGAGCTGAACGCCTTCATGAAGGCCGGCAGCGGCACCACGGCGTAGGTGTCGAAGCTGAACAGGCCGAGGAACGTCCCCTGCCTGGCGTAGACGCCGAGGACGCGGAAGGGGGTGCCGCCGATCATCACGGTCTTGCCCACCGCGGAGCCGTTGGGGAAGAGCGCGTCCGCGACGTCGTAGCCGAGGATGACCACGTTGCGGCCGCCGCGCGCCTCGGCCTCGTTGAAGAAGCGCCCCTCCTGGAACGTCGGCGTGGAGGTGACCAGGAACTCGGCGGTGGTGCCCTGCGTGAAAACGCCCTTCACCTCGTTGTCGCCGAACTTCACCGAGCGCATGGTGTTCATGGTCGGCACGGCCGTGACCAGCTCGGAGTTCGGCGTGGCGGCGATGATGCGCTTGAGCTGGTCGGCGTAGCGGTAGTCCATGACCCGGCGGTTGCGGTAGTTCCACCAGTCGTCCACGTGGCGCCACGGCCACTTCTCGACGTACAGCAGGTCGTCGCCGATGACCGAGAGACTGCGGTCGAAGCCGATCTCGATGCCGCCGATGGCCGAGCCCATGAGGGTGACGGCGATGATGCCGATGATCACGCCGAGCGCGGTCAGCGCGGACCGCATCTTGTGCGCGCGGATGATCGACACGGCGATGCGGAACGAGTCGGCGATCTCGAGAAGCACTACGTCTTCCCCTCCTCCTTCTCGATGGCCACTTTGGCGCCGTCCTTGAGGCGGCGGGAGATGGCGGTGTAGGAGCCGGAGACCACTTCTTCGCCGGCCTTCAGGCCGCTCTTGATCTCGATGAAGGTGTTGTCGGCGATGCCGGTCTCCACCTTGCGCATCTTCACGGTCTCGCCGTTCTTGACGAAGACGACGCGCTGGAGCCTGGCGCGCTCGAGCCGCTCGCGCTGGCGCTGTTCCTGTTCGTTGGTGACGTCGGCGCGATTGTCGCCGCGGTCGGCCTGCTCGCGGCGCACGCGCTGCCGCTCGAGCTCCTCGGGAGAGAGCTCGCTTTCGGTCGAGCGCACGGTGACGCTCTGGATCGGCACGGCCACGACGTTCTTCACCGTGGCCGTCTCGATGTCCGCCGTGGCGCTCATGCCGGGGCGCAGGCGGAGCGTGCGGTCGGGGATGCTGATCTTGACCTCGAAGTTGGTGACCTCTTCCTGCGTGCCGAGGTTGCGGGTCAGGGCGGTGCTGGCGATCTCGCGGACCACGCCGCGGATCTCGCGGTCGGGATAGGCGTCGACGCTGATGCGCGCGGAGTCGCCGACCTTCACGTCGACGACGTCGTTCTCGTTCACGTTCACGCGCGCTTCCATGTGATCGAGGTCGGCGATGCGCATCACTTCCGTTCCGGCGAACTGGCTGGTGCCGACCACGCGCTCGCCGACGCGGCTGGTGAGGGAGCTGATGGTGCCGGTGACGGGGGAGTAGATGACGGTCTTGGAGAGCGCCTCGCCGATCTGCCGCACCGCCCCCTCGGCCTGCTGGATCTGCGAGATCGCGGTGTCGAGCGCGGCCTTCGCGCCGTCGTACGCGGCCTTGGCGCTGTTCAGCTCCGCGACGGAGACCAGTCCCCCCTCGTACAGTTTCTGGATGCGGCGGTAGTCGGCCTCGACCTTCTGCAGCTCGGCGCGGTTGCGGACGCTCGACGAGCGCGCGCCATTCAGCGCGGCCTGCTGCGACTCCACCTGCGCGCGGTAGCTGTCCGGCTTGATGCGCATCAAGAGCTGGCCGCGCTGTACGACCTGCCCTTCCTTGACCGCGATCTCGATGATCTCGCCCGACACTTCGGGGGCGATCTTGACTTCGACCTCGGGCTGGATCTTCCCCGTGGCGGTGACGATCTCGGTCAGCGAGGTGACGAAGGCCTTGTCGGTGGTGATGAGGATCGGCTTCTCGCGCTTGCGCGACGCGGCGGCGGCCACGGCGATGGCCAGGGCCACCACCACGATACCGATGATGATGAACAGTTTCTTCCGGGACCGTTTGGGACGCTCGGCCATGTGATCAGGATACGTTGTGGCGGAAAAAAGTTTTAGTGAGGCCTGACGGGCTGAAGCCCGTCCTACGTTGAGCACCCGTATCGCGAGAAGCGCGCTGAACGTAGGGCGCGGCTTCAGCCCGCCCCCCCGGTCGGATTGGACTCGGGCGGCGGCGGGCGCTTCACCAGGAGCGCCCCGCCCGCCGAGAGCGCGGCCAGTGCCGCGGCGGCCAGGATGTTGGTCCGGAAGGCGGCGACGAAGGTTTCCTTGGCGGCGTGGTCGGCCGCGGCCCCGAAGATGGCCACGGCCAGGAGGCCCGCGGCGCGGGCCACGGCGTTGTTGATCCCCGAGGCGGCGCCGGCATGGCGCTCGTCGTCGATGGAGGTCATGACGGTGGTGGTCAGCGGCGCCACGGTGATGGCCATGCCCAGGCCGAGGACCAGCACGCCGGGGAAGAACGTCGTCCAGTACGAGCCGCCGATGCCCGGACGCGCGAGCAGTGCCAGCCCCGCCGCGGCCACCAGCGGGCCGGCCAGGAGCAGCGGGCGCGCGCCGATGCGGTCCGCCAGCGCGCCGCTCCAGCGCGAGAGCAGCCCGAGCGTGACCACGAACGGCAGGAACGCCGCCCCCGCCTCGGCCGGCGCATAGCCCTGGACGGTGATCAGGTTGAACGGCAGGAGGAACGTGACCGCCCCGAGCGCGGCGTACAGCAGCAGCGTCAGGATGTTCGCGCCGGTGAATGCGGACGAGCGGAAGAGCGAGAAGGGGACGACCGGGTTCGAGGCGCGAAGCTCGACGAAGACGAAGGCGAGCAGCGCGGCGGCGCCGGGGATCAGCGCCAGCCACACCTTCTCGATGAAGGCGAAGGTGAGGCCGCCGAGGGCGAGCGTCACGAGCATCGTGCCCAGCCAGTCGATGGCGCCGCCGCGCCGCTCGCCGCTCTCGCGCATGTGCCGCCAGACGATCCACAGCACCACCGCCGCGACGGGGGCGTTGATGAGAAAGATGGCCCGCCACGACACGGTCTGCACCAGCACGCCGCCGAGGAGCGGACCGGCGATGACGGCCAGTGAGGTGAGGGCCGACCAGGTGCCGATGGCGCGTCCGCGCTCGTGCTTCGGGAAGGTCGCGGCGATGATGGCCAGGCTGCCCGGCACGAGCATGGCCGCCCCCGCCCCCTGCAAGGCCCGCGCGGCGATGAGCTGCGGCGCGCTCGGCGCCGCGCCGCACCAGATCGACGCCGCCGCGAAGACGATCGCGCCGAGGGCGAAGACGCGCACGCGCCCCAGACGGTCGCCCATCGCGCCGCCGGCGAGGATGAGGGAGGAGAGGACGAGCAGATAGGCGTCGACGACCCACTGCGCGCCGGTCACGTCCGCGTGCAGGTCGCGCGTCAGGACCGGCAGCGCGACGTTGACCACCGTCCCGTCGATGATGGCCATCGAGGAGCCGAGGACGGTGGCCGCGAGGACCCAGCGCTTCACTGAGGGGACATTATGGAGTGCGGCAGCGCCAGCTGCCGCTCTCGATGCGGGAGGCGCCAGCCGCCCGCCCGCCCGGCCGCAGCTGGCGCTGCGGCCATGGAGAGCGGCAGCTGGCGCTGCCGCACTCCATAATGTCCCCCACATGGCCGAGCTGGCGCTGCTCTTCCTCCGTCTCGGCGCGACGGCGTTCGGCGGGCCGGCGGCGCACATCGCCATGATGGAAGAGGAGGTCGTGCGCCGGCGCGGCTGGCTGACGCGCGAGGAGTTCCTCGACCTCCTCGGCGCGACGAATCTCATCCCCGGCCCGAATTCGACCGAGCTGGCCATCCACATCGGGCACCGCCGGGCGGGGTGGCCGGGGCTCCTCGTCGCCGGCGCCTGCTTCATCTTCCCCGCGGCGCTGATCGTCTTCGTCATCGCCTGGCTGTACGTGCGCTACGCGAGACTGCCGCAGGCCGAGGCGCTGCTGTACGGCATCAAGCCGGTCATCATCGCCATCGTCGCCGACGCGCTGTGGCGCCTGGCCAGGACGGCCATGCGCACGCCGCTCCTCGCGGCCGCCGCGATCGCCGCGGCCGCGGCGGCGTTCCTCGGCGTGCACGAGCTGGCCGTCCTCTTCGCCACGGGCGTGCTGCTGATGCTGCTGCGCGTGCGCCCGCCGCGGGCCACGGCGCCGGTGGCCCTCCTTCCTCTCTTCCTCTTCTTCCTGAAAGTGGGCTCGGTGCTGTTCGGGAGCGGCTACGTGCTGCTGGCGTTCCTGCGCGCCGACCTCGTCGAGCGGTGGGGATGGCTCTCCGAGGCGCAACTGCTCGACGCGGTGGCGGTGGGACAGATCACCCCCGGACCGGTCTTCACCACGGCCACGTTCATCGGCTACGTGCTCGCGGGCGCGCCGGGCGCCGTGGTGGCGACGATCGGGATCTTCCTGCCGGCGTTCTTCTTCGTGGCCGTCACCAGCCCGCTGATCCCGCGGCTGCGCCGCTCGCGCGTGCTGTCGGCGTTCCTCGACGGCCTGAACGCGGCCTCGGTGGCGCTGATGGCGGTGGTGACGTGGCAGCTCGGCCGCGCCGCGCTGGTCGACCTGACCACCGTGGCGCTGGCGATTGCGAGCGCGATCGTGCTGTGGCGCTTCCGCCTCAACTCCGCGTGGCTGGTACTGGCCGGTGCGGCGGTGGGGCTGGCCGCCGACGTCGACGGGTGACGGACCCGCTGGGGGACGTGCAGACGACCACGACTTGTAACTGAGGCAAACGTAGGGCGGGCTTCAGCCCGCCCACCCCGCCCGAGGGGCGGGCTGAAGCCCGCCCTACGTTTTCGTGAGGCGCATCACGGCGGAATTTCCGTTTGGGCACTATCATTCATTCTTCCCAAGTCACCCATGTCTGCCTTCCTTGCCGCCGCACTGTCGTTGCCGACGGTTGTCTTCACCGTGCTGCTCGGCTTTTTCCTCCTGTACTCCGTGCTCACACTGCTGGGTGCGCTGGACATGGAGTGGCTGGACGGTCTCCTCGGGATCGACGACGTGAACGACTCCGTGCTGGAGGGAGGGCTGCACGCGCTCGGCGTGGCCGGCATTCCGCTGACCATCTTCGCCGGGGTGTCGTGCGTCTTCGCCTGGCTGATCAGCTTCGCCGGGATGAAGTTCCTGCCCGACACGATGCTGGTGAAGCTCGGCGTCGGCATCGGCGCGGCGCTCCTCGGCCTGGGCCTCGGCTCGCGCTTCGTCCGCCCGTTCCGGTCGTTCTTCACCACGGCGCCGGGGCCGACGCGCCAGCAGCTCGTCGGGAAGGTCTGCACCATCCGCTCGCTGCACGTGAACGACAGCCTCGGCACCGCCGAGATCGACAACCTCGTGGCCGACGTGCGCTGCTTCCGGCAGAACGAGCTCACCGTCGGCAGCAAGGCCATCGTGTACGACTACGACTCCGAGACCGGCACCTACCACGTGGGTCCGGTTGATCCCTCCCTCACTGAGCCCTCTATCGCCAACTAAGGAGACAACATGGATCTCGTCATCGCCGTAACCATCGGCACTGCCCTTCTCGTCTTCGCGATGTTCGTCATCGGCGTGATGATCGCCAAGTTCTACCGTAAGGTCGAACAGGGGAAGGCGCTCATCGTCAACAAGATGAAGGCCGAGCCGGAGGTCACCTTCACCGGGGCCACCGTCCTGCCGATCATCCACAAGGCGGAGGTGATGGACATTTCCGTGAAGACGATCGAGATCGACCGCCGCGCCAAGGACGGCCTGATCTGCCGCGACAACATCCGCGCGGACATCAAGGTCACGTTCTTCGTCCGCGTGAACAAGACCGTCGACGACGTGATCAAGGTCGCGCAGTCGATCGGCTGCATGCGCGCGTCCGACCCGGGCACGCTGGAGGCGCTCTTCAGCGCCAAGTTCTCCGAGGGGCTGAAGACCGTCGGCAAGCAGCTCGACTTCGTCGACCTGTACACCAAGCGCCACGAGTTCCGCGACGCCATCATCAACCTCATCGGCCGCGACCTGAACGGCTACGTCCTCGAGGACGCCGCCATCGACTACCTCGAGCAGACGCCGATCTCGCATCTCGACCCGATGAACATCCTCGACGCGCAGGGCATCCGCAAGATCACGGAGCTGACCGCGACCGAGCACGTGAAGACGAACGAGTCGCAGAACACCGAGAAGAAGCTGACCAAGAAGCAGGACGTCGAGGCCGCCGAGGCGATCATGGAGCTGGAGCGCCAGCAGGCCGACGCCATGGCCAAGCAGCAGCGCGAGATCGAGTCGGTGCGCGCCCGCGAGGCCGCCGAGCTGCAGAAGATCCAGGCCGAGGAGCGGCTGCGCTCCGAGCAGGCCCGCATCATCACTGACGAGCAGGTGGCCATCGCCGAGCAGAACAAGCACCGCCAAATCGAGGTGGCGCAGAAGAACCGCGAGCGCGTGGTGGGCATCGAGACCGAGCGCGTGGAGAAGGATCGCGCCCTCGAGCAGGTCATGCGCGAGCGCGCCGTCGAGCTGTCGCGCATCGAGAAGGAAAAGGCGCTGGAAGTGGAGCGCAAGAACATCCAGGACGTCATCCGCGAGCGCGTGGCCGTGGAGCACAGCGTGGTGGAGCAGGAAGAGCGGATCAAGACGCTGAAAGTCGTCGAGGACGCGAACCGCAGCCGCCAGGCCGTGATCATCGCCGCGGAAGCGGAGGCGCAGGAGAAGCTGGTCAAGGACATCAAGGCCGCCGAGGCGGCCGAGCAGGCGGCCACGCACCAGGCCAAGGAGCGCGTCACGCGCGCCGAGGCGGAGCTGGAAGCGGCCGACCGCGAGGCGAAGGCGAAGATCCGCATCGCCGAGGGCGTGCAGGCGCAGACCGCCGCGCCGGGACTGGCCGAGGCCAAGGTGAAGGAAGCCGACGCCGTGGCCACGGAAAAGTACGGGCTGGCGCAGATCCGCGTGAAGGAAGCGGATGCGGCCGCGCTGCAGAAGCTCGGCACCGCCGAGGCCACGGTGCTGCGCGAGAAGGCGCTCGCCGAAGCGCAGGGCATCCAGGAGAAGGCGCACGCCATGGCGCAGCTCGACGAGGCCACGCGCACGCACGAGGAGTTCCGCCTGCGCATCGAGAACGAGCGGCTGCTCGGCGTGGAGTCGATCAAGGCCCGCCTCGAGGTGGAGCAGGCCAAGGCCACGATCCTCGGCGAGGCGCTCCGCAGCGCCAAGATCGACATCGTCGGCGGCGACGGCCAGTTCCTCGACCGCGTCGTCAACTCGATCGGCCTCGGCAAGTCCATCGACTCGCTCGTGTCGGAAAGCTCGACCGCGCAGGCCGTGCTGGACAAGCTGGGGGTGAAGCTGCCGGAGACGCCGGTCATCCCGGTCTCGCCGAAAGTTCCCGTCGTCCGCGCTGACTAACTCAACGTAGGGCGGGCTTCAGCCCGCCCATCCCCGGGGAGGCGGGCTGAAGCCCGCCCTACGTCTGGCACCATGATCGAGCAGGGCACTTACGAAATCCTCAGCGCTCGCCTCAAGGCGAGCGGGCAGCAGCTCTCCGCGAAAGCCGCCTCCCTCAACAAGCGCCGCCTGGAGGTCTTCGGCGGCTACGAGATGGCGCTGCTGGGCAGCGACCGCATTCGCACGGAGAACAACTGCGTCCCGCGCGACATCGTCGAGTGCGGCGACGGGCTGCTGCTCTTCGGCTACAACGTCTTCATCGGCCTGAAGACGGAGACGCGCGTCGAGGACGTCTTCTCCGTGCACCGGCTGGAGGACTTTGCGCCGGTGGCCGCGCCGTTCCTGCAGGACGAGACGTTCCGCCGCGATTTCAAGGAGCTTTACCAGTACTACCGCAGCTCGCGCCTGCTGCAGCTGCGGCGCGTCGACTCGAAGCTCCTGGCCGTCTTCCAGACCAGCGACAAGCTGACGGACCTGCGCGTCTTCCGCTGGAACGTGGCCGTGAACGGTACGGTCACGTACATCGACAACCGCGGCGAGCGCGATCACGTCTTCCCGCCGCGCCACGACTTCGAGTGGACGGCCACGACGCGCGAGCAGCACGTGGACGGCAAGTTCCCGCACGTGTCGATCAACGACGAGGTGTTCGTCGAGACGCTGCAGGGCGACCTCACCATCAAGGTCGAGGACAACACCGAGAGCGGCAAGGGCATCTACAGCGAGCCGGTCGACGATCCCGACCAGTCGCTCGACGACGCGCAGATCCACTACGCCGTCGCCGGCAGCCTGATCCTGCTGAAGATCCTCCCCTACCGGGAAAAGAACTGGCGCTATCTCGTCTTCAACCGCCGCTCGAAATCGGTCCGGCGCATCGACGCCATCGGGCACGCCTGCATCCAGCTCCCCGAGGACCACGGCATCATCTTCCCGGGCGGCTACTACCTGCGCACCGGCGAGGCCAAGCTGTTCGAGCAGCACGATCCGAGCGACATGGAGTTCCAGCGGGTGATCCGCTCGCCGAACGGCGAGGACGTGCTCTACGTCTTCCATCGCCGCGACGAGGGGCGCACGCTGCTCTTCCCGTACAACCTGATCCGCAAAGAGGTGGTGAACCCGCTGACCGTGAATGGCTGGTCGCTCTTCCCCGACGGGAAGATGGTCATCTTCCAATCGACGTCGAACGAGCCGACGCGCGTCCACCCGATGCAGATCTGGCAGACGCCGTTCGTCAGCGACGATCACATGGCGAAGAAGCCGTCGACGGGCTCGTACCTGGAGAAGATCGGGAACCGCGACCTCGTGCGGGGATTGTCGTCCGCGCTGTCGCTCGTCCGCCTGATTGACGAGCAGACGCCGTCGCGCGCGACGTACGAGGACCTGGTCTCCGCCGCGGCGCGGACGATCGACGCGTATTACTGGCTCGGGCACGCCGAGGCGGAAGAGCTGCTCTCGTCGATCAAGGAGATCCGTGCCACCGCGGAACTGATCATCGACGAGTTCGAGAAAGTGGAGGCGCTGCGCGCCCAGGCTCGCGAAGCAGTGGAGAACGTAGGGCGGGCTTTAGCCCGCCCCGGACGGGCTGAAGCCCGTCCTACGTCGATCGATGGTTTCGTGGCGGAGCTGGCCGAGCTGCGCAAGCAGCAGGGCCACGTCATCTCCCTGCGCGAGCTGCGTTACATCGATCGGCCGCGGCTCGACGAGCTGGAGGGGGAGATCGTCCGCCGCTTCGAGGAGACCTCGAAGGCCACGGTCCAGCACCTCGCCGGCGAGAAAGCGCTGGCCCCTTTCGCGGAGCAAACCCAAAGCATCGAGCAGCGCATCGCCGCGGTGCAGAAAACGCCCGAGGCCGAAGCGCTGGTGAAAGAGCTCGAGTCCGTCGTGGCCTCGCTGAACCTC
The DNA here is from genome assembly GCA_035627015.1 of Thermoanaerobaculia bacterium. Taxonomy (GTDB): domain Bacteria; phylum Acidobacteriota; class Thermoanaerobaculia; order Gp7-AA8; family Gp7-AA8; genus QHVT01. The sequence continues at coordinate 30,445 of DASPMO010000147.1, forward strand.
CTGACCGAGGTCCTGGGCACGCTGGCCATCGACGACCCGACGGTGCGCATCGCCATCCTCGACCGCATCTCCACGCTGATGGGAGGGGCGAACCGCGTCCGCGCGCTCGTGGCCCAGCGCCGCAAGGAGCTCCTCGGCAAGGAGCGGGTGGCGGAGTTCGCGGTGCAGTTCCAGCTCTTCGCCCAGAGCGTCGCCAACGCCGTGGCCGTGGCCGACACGCCGGAGCGCTGCGACGCCGAGCTGGCCAAGCTCATGCTGCAGCTCGAGGAGCTGGAGTCGCGCTTCTCCGAGTTCGACGACTTCGTGGCGCAACTGGCCACGCGGCGCGAGGAAGTCTACGAGGCGCTGACCTCGCGCAAGCAGTCGCTCATCGACCAGCGCCAGCGCCGCGCCGAGCAGCTCAACGCCGCCGCCACGCGCATCCTGCAGGGCATCACCCGCCGCACGCAGGCACTCACCGACGCCGACGCGCTGAACGCCTTCTTCGCCGGCGACGCCATGGTGGCCAAGCTGCGGGAGACGTCGAAGAAGCTGCGCGACCTCGGCGACATCGTCCGCGCCGACGAGATCGACGGCAAGCTGAAGGTGGCCCGCGACGAGGCTGCCCGCGGCATGCGCGACAAGAAGGATCTCTTCGAGGGGGGCGACGCGAACGTCGTCCGCCTCGGCCAGCACCGCTTCTCGGTCAACACGCAGGCCATCGAGCTGACGCTCGTCCCGAAGGACGGCGTTACGAACCTCCACGTCACCGGCACCGGCTTCTTCGAGCCGCTGAAGGACGCGGAGCTGTGGGAGCAGGAGCTCGTCTCCGAGACCCCCGAGGTCTACCGCGCCGAGTACCTCGCGTACACGGCCATGAACGACGACATCGCGGCGGTGGCCGCGTCGCGCTACGACGAGGGCTACGAGCGCGGCGTGCACGACCACGATGCGATGCTGATCGCGGAGAAGCTGCGCGGGATGCTGTCGACCGCGGGGCTGCTGCGGTTCACGCCGTCCGCCCGGGCGGCGGCGGCGCTGTTCTGGGCGTATTTCGATGACGAGAAGCTGAAAGCGCAATGGGTGCGTCAAGCGCAGGCGCTGCTGAACGTAGGGCGGGCTTCAGCCCGCCCGGGACGGGCTGAAGCCCGTCCTGCGTTTGCCAGCGAGCTGCAAGACGCGATCGATGCGTGGCTGCCGATCGAGCTCGACACCCACGGCGCCGGCGAGTATCTCTTCCACGAGATCGCCCAGGAGCCGATCCGCTTCGTGCAGAGCACGGAAGCGACCTGCGACGTCGACGTGCGCGGCCTCGACCTCCCCCGCAAGTGGGCGGTCATCCACGCCTACGTGCCGGACGTCGAATGCGCCGCGGCGATCGTCTGCGACGGCCTGCTGTCGCGCGAGCGCTCGAGCGCCATCACGAAGACGGAGGTCAAGGGCCTCCTCGGCCAGCACCCGCGGGTCGTCAACGGCACGCTCACGCTGCAGCTCGACGAGTTCCTGACCCGTCTCGGGCGCTTCACGAAGGAACAGGTCCCCGCCTTCCGCGCCTATCAGCAGAAACGCCACGCCATCCTCGAACGGGAGCGGAAGCGCCTCCGACTGCACGAGCTGCAGCCGAAGGTGATGTCCGCGTTCGTCCGCAACAAGCTCATCTCCGAGGTCTACCTGCCGCTCATCGGCGCCAACCTGGCCAAGCAGATGGGCGTGGCCGGGGAGAAGAAGCGCACGGACCTCATGGGGCTGCTGCTCCTCGTCTCCCCGCCGGGCTACGGCAAGACCACGCTCCTCGAATACATCGCCAGCCGCCTCGGCCTGGTGTTCGTGAAGGTCAACGGCCCGGCCCTCGGCCACTCGGTGCGCTCGCTCGATCCGAACGAGGCGCCGAACGCCACCGCGCGCCAGGAGATCCACAAGCTGAACCTGGCCCTGGAGATGGGCAACAACGTGCTGCTGATGATCGACGACATCCAGCACACGCACGCCGAGCTCCTGCAGAAGTTCATCTCGCTCTGCGACGCGCAGCGCAAGATCGAAGGCGTCTGGAACGGCGAGACGAAGACGTACGACATGCGCGGCAAGCGCTTCGCCGTGGCCATGGCCGGCAACCCGTACACCGAGTCGGGCGAGAAGTTCGAGATCCCGGACATGCTGGCCAACCGCGCCGACGTCTACAACCTCGGCGAGGTGCTGCAGGGACGCGAGGAGCTGTTCGAGCTGTCGTACATCGAGAACGCGCTGACCTCGAACGCCGTCACCGCGCCGCTGCTGACCCGCGAGCCGGAGGACGTGCACAAGCTCGTGCGCATCGCCCGCGGCGAGGCGCTGCAGGCCGACCAGCTCGCGCACGATTACTCGGCCGTGGAGCTGAACGAGCTCGTCTCCACGATGCAGAAGCTCGTGCGGGTGCAGGGGCTGCTGTCGAAGGTGAACCGCCAGTACGTGCAGTCGGCCGCGCAGCAGCACGCCTACCGCACCGAGCCGCCGTTCAAGCTCCAGGGCTCGTACCGCAACATGAACAAGCTCGCCGAGAAGGTCCTCCCGGCCATGAACGACGCGGAGCTGGAGCGCCTGATCGACGATCACTACCTCGGCGAGGCGCAGACGCTCACCACCGGCGCGGAGGAGAACCTCCTCAAGCTGGCCGAGCTGCGCGGCACCATGACCGCGGCCCAGCGCGAGCGCTGGGAGGAGATCAAGCGCGGCTTCGTGCGCCTGACGCGCATCGGCGGCAGCGAGAGCGACCCGGCGGCGCGGGTGATGGCGGAGCTGAGCGTGGTGTCGGACCGGATCGGGGAGATCGCCAGGGCGATCGCCAATTACAACGCTCCCGATATCCCGGCGCCAGCCCTCCCCGAGCTTCCGGACATCTCCCCCTACCTGGCCAAGCTCGACGAGACCCTGCTGGCCCTGCGCGAGCTCCACGCCGCGCGGCTGCCCATCGCCGCAACGCCGGCACCGGCGCCCGCACCGCCGCCGGTCGATGCCGGCCTGATCTCCCGCGAGGCGTACCTGATCAACGGCACGCTCATCCCGCTGCTGCGCTTCATGGCCCACCGCTTCCGCAGCTACAAGTCGGTCTCCGACCCGCGGATCAAGCAGGCCATCGCGCACCTGGAGCGCGTCGACGACCTGCCGACCCTGGTGTCGACGCTGGAGGCGATCAGTGTGTCGGCACTCTCGACGCTGACGGACGACAACCGGTAACGACGTAGGGCGGGCTTCAGCCCGCCGCCCCCGGGGGGGCGGGCTGAAGCCCGCCCTACGTTCATTCGGGAGCGGCTCAGCGCAGCGCGATCTCGTCGATGCGGAACGTGAACGCTCCCGGCTCGGGGCCGCCGGAGAAGATCACGGCCATCACGTCCGAGCCGTCCGTGCCGAACGACTGCCACGGCATCGTGTACTCCTTCCACTCCGGACCGGCGACGAAGGTCTGTACGAGCGGCATCATCCCTTTGCTGCGCGCGAACAGCATGACGCGGTACGTCTTGCCGTCGCCTTTCGCATGGAAGCGCAGCTCCTTCTTGGAGGAGAGGTTGGCCGGCTGCATCTGCGCCGTGCCGGGCGACCACATGGCGCCGTACCAGGCGTAGGGCAGACTGCCGTCAATGCTGCCGGAGACCGCCAGCGACTTCGGCGTCCCGGCCGCGCCGCCGTCCACGACTTCCACCTTACCGGTCGACTTGCCGCCGGCGATCGCGTCGGCGGACGGCTCCCAGCTCGTGCCGAACGCGGCGGCCGGGGCACCGTTGTCGAAGCCGCTCAGCACCGGGGCGTCGAGTCCGCGCGGCTCGGCCGCGCGCGCTGCTTTCTCCGCGGCGACGGCCTTCGCGAATTTCCCGCGGTCCGTGCGCACGCCGCCTTTCCAGACGCCGGCGATGGCGCGCGTGGCGGTGATGTCCTTGGCGGGATCGCCGTCGACGAGCACGAGATCCGCGCGCAGCCCCTTGGCGATGCGCCCGCGGTCGTCGAGGCGGAACGCTTTGGCCGGCGCGCTCGTCGCGGCCGCGAGCGCCTGCAGTGGAGTGAGGCCGGCGCTCACGAGCAGCTCGAGCTCGCGGTGCAGCGCGGCCCCGTGCACGGTGCCCGGATTCGGGGCGTCGCTGCCGGCGAGCAGCGGCACCCCGGCCGCGGCCAGCGCCCTGACCGTCGCCTCGGCGCCGGCATAGATGACCGCCGGTGCGTCCGGCCTGCGCGGAAACGCGGCCGTGAGCCCGCCGCGCGCCGTGGCGCTCAGATAGGGAGCGAGATGCCGGTCGTCGACGAGCGAGGCACCGCCCGGGACGCCGGTGATGCTCTTCAGTATGACGAGTGTCGGGACGACGAATGCGCCGTGCTTCGCGGCGAATCTGCCGAGCTCCGGATCGGGATCCCGGTCGACGAAGAGGTGCACCAGTCCGTCCGCGCCGGCCTCGATTGCGGCGCGCGCTCCGGCGAGCGTCCCGATGTGAACGACTGCGAGTTTGTTCCGCTTGTGCGCGGCGGCGATTACCGCGCGCATGGTCGGGACGCTGACGGTGGGCAAGTCGATCCCGTACGGCTCGCCGTCGTCGTACACGATCTTGATCCAGTCCGAGCCCTCGGCGATGCGCGCGTCGACGAACGCCTGGGCCTGATCGGGCGCGGTGATGGTCGGAATGGGGACGCCGAACTGCGTACCGTGCCCCTTCGGCGCGGTCACCAACGTGCCGGCGGAGAAGAGATCGGCGCGCGTGGCGACGTTGCCGGCTTTCTGTTCCGCGCGCAGCGTGCTCGCCATCGAGGCCTCGGTGAACTGGTCGAGCGCCGTCGTCACGCCGAAGAGCAGCGCCTGTTCCAGCGCGTCGCCCCACGAATGCGTATGCGCGTCGATGAGCCCGGGGAGCAGCGTTTTCCCCGACGCGTCGACCACCTCGGCACCCTCGCCCGCGGCCAGCGACTTGCCGACCCCGGCGATCCGGCCGTCGCGCACCAGCACGTCGGTGGCTTCGAGCACGCGCGTTCCGTCGAAGACGCGGGCATTGCGAAACAGCAGGTCCGCCGCGAGCAGCGGAACCGTCAGGAGCAGGAGGAGGACGAACGAGAGGAATCGGCTCAGCATGCCCGGAAGATAGCGCCGCCATCTCGCTGGGCGACAGGACGGTTCGTCACCACGCGCGCATGACGAACGTCATTGAACGCGTCCGACCATGCGTCTGGAATCGCATGGACGCCCCGCTCTCCCCGATCGTCACCGCCGCCGATTTCCGGATCGCCCGCGGGACGCTGGACGCTCGGCGAAGGCGAAGTACTGTTCCACCCCGCGCGGACGTCGCACGCCAAGGCGTGGCAACCGGATACCGCCGTCGTGCTGCTGCGCCAGACCCTGGCCGCGACCGTGCGGCGCGAGGCGCTCCTCGCCGTAGTCGTCGTGCTCGTCACCGGCGCGAAGTACCGCCTGAGCCCGCACTACCGCGCCCACCTGGAAAACGCGCTCGGCAAGTTCTGAATACAATCCACTGCAGATGACCACCAACCGGCTCCTCGAATTGCTCCCCGAGGCTGAGCGCGATGCGCTGCGGCCGGAGCGCATGACCGTCACCCACGCCTACCCGCTGATCGTCCCGTCCGAGCCGATCAAGTACGTCTACTTCCCCATCAACGCCCTCGGCTCGCTGGTCACGATTCTCGAGGACGGCTCGACCATCGAGTCGGGGTCGGTGGGACGGGAGGGGATGGTCGGCGTGCCGGTGATCCTCGGCGCCGACACGACACCGATGCAGACGGTCGTACAGATCCCGGGCGACGTGTGGCGCGTGGAGAGCGAGGCCGTGAAACGCGAGCTCGCGAAACAGCGCACGCTGCACGGCCTGCTGAACCGCTACGTCCACACGATCTTCGTCGTCGCCTCGCAATCGACGGCGTGCATCCGGCGGCACACCGTCGAAGCCCGCCTCGCGCGCTGGCTGCTGATGAGCAGCGACGGCGTCGACTCGCACGAGCTGCCGCTGACGCAGGAGTTCCTCGGCACGATGCTCGGCGTCCGCCGCGCCGGCGTGACCGAGGCCGCGGCGAAGCTGCAGGGCGAAGAGCTGATCCGCTACAGCCGCGGCTTCGTCGAGATCGTCGACCGTCCCGGCCTGGAGGCGGCAACGTGCGAGTGCTACCACAATATCCGCCGCGAGTACGAGCGCCTGCTCGGCCCGATGTAGCGCATGCTCGACTATCACCGCGAGCTGCTGAACGACGAGCTGCGCACGCACGCGTTCCGCGAGGCCATCGCGAAGACCGTCCGCCCCGGCGATGTGGTCATCGACCTCGGCTGCGGCTCCGGCATCCTCTCCTTCTTCGCCTGTCAGGCCGGCGCGGCGCGCGTCTACGCCATCGACTCGACGCGCATGGCGGACGTCGCGGCGTACCTCTCCCGCCACCTCGGCTTCGCCGACCGCATCACCGTGATCCAGAAGGAGTCGCGCGAGGTGGAGCTCCCCGAGCGGGCCAATGTCCTCATCAGCGAGACCCTCGGCGTGACCGGCTTCGACGAGGGGATCGCCGGCAGCGTGAAGGACGCCCGGGCGCGCCTGCTCACCGCGGATGCGCGCATCATCCCCTGCCGCCTCGGCGTGTCGCTCGTGCCGGTGGAGCTCGACTACGACTACGACCGTCACGTCGCGTTCTGGAGTGAGCCGCGCTACGGCTTCGATCTCAGCCCGCTGCGCGTGTTCGCTTCGAACGCGATCGCCTTCGCGCACATCCGCGGCAACGCGCACCTCGCGCCGCCGGCGGAGATGTTCTCGCTCGCCGTCGGCGAGGCCACCGAGGCGCAGGGGCGCGCGAGCTTCACCGTGCAGCGCAAAGGCTTCCTGCACGGCTTCGGCGCGTTCTTCACGGCCACGCTCGCCGAGGGGATCACGCTGACGAACGCACGCGCACGCGAGACCTCGTGGTCGCAGGCGCTGCTGCCGCTGGAGGTGCCGGTGCAGGTGCGCAAGGGGTCGCACATCGCGGTGGAGCTGCAGACGGACGACGGCCGCTCGTGGCGCTGGCGCGGCGACGCGGCGGGCGAGCCGTTCGACCAGACGACGTGGCTGTCGATGCCGATGGCGGGGATGGGATGAAGGCCATCCTCGCGCTCGACCAGGGAACCACCAGCTCACGGGCCATCCTGTTCGGCGAGCGCGCGAACGTGCTGGCCGTCGCGCAGCGCGAGTACCGGCAGATCTATCCCCGTCCCGGCTGGGTGGAGCACGATCCGGAGGAGATCTGGTCGACGCAGATCGCCGTCGCGGCGGAGGCCATGGCCATGGTGCCGGGAGTGGAAGTGGCGGCCATCGGCATCACCAACCAGCGCGAGACGACGCTGCTCTGGGACCGCACGACGGGACGTCCGCTGCACAACGCCATCGTCTGGCAGGACCGCCGCACGGCCGAGATGTGCGACGCGCTGCGCGAGCACGAGCCGCTGTTCCGCGAGCGCACCGGGCTCGTGCTGGACGCGTATTTCTCGGGGACGAAGCTGCGCTGGCTGCTCGACCGCGTCGATGGTCATGACGCGGCCTTCGGCACCGTCGACACGTGGCTGATCTGGCGCCTCACGAACGGACGCGCACACGTCACCGATCCGACCAACGCCTCGCGCACGCTGCTCTTCAACATCCATGAGTCGCGCTGGGACGACGAGCTGCTGTCGATCCTCGATATCCCGCGGGCGCTGCTCCCCGAGGTGTCGCCGTCGAGCGCCGTGGCCGCGCACACGGCCGAAGGGCTGCCGATCCCCGCGGGCATTCCCATCGCCGGGATCGCCGGCGACCAGCAGGCCGCGCTCTTCGGCCAGCGCTGCACGCGCGCGGGGATGGCCAAGAACACGTATGGCACGGGGTCGTTCCTGGTGATGAATACGGGCGCCGAGGTGGTGCGGTCGACGCACGGATTGTTGTCCACGGCGATCTGCGAGGGGAGCGCCGCCGTCCCGGCGGCTGGCGTGGCAGCGTCCCGCGCCGCCACCCCGGGGCGGGCGGCGGGGACGCCGCCCGGCCAGCCGGCGAGGACGCCGGCGCTCCACTCGTACGGCCTCGAAGGAAGCATTTTCGTCACCGGCGCGGCGATCAAGTGGCTGCGCGATGCGCTCGGCATCATCAAGAGCGCGGCGGACATCCAGCTGCTGGCGGCCTCGGTGCCGGACAGCGGCGGCGCGGTGTTCGTCCCCGCGTTCACGGGCCTCGGCGCGCCGCACTGGGATGCCTACGCCCGCGGCACGATCGCCGGCCTCACGCTCGGCACGACGTCGGCGCACATCGCCCGCGCCGCGCTCGACGCCATCGCCCTGCTCAGCGCGGACGTGCTGGCAGCGATGCGCGAGGACTCGGGCATCGCGCTGACGGAGCTGCGCGTGGACGGCGGCGCCTCGGTCAACGACCTGCTGATGCAGATCCAGGCCGACGTGGCCGGCCTCCCCGTCGTCCGTGCGAAGACCTCGGAGTCGACGGCCCTCGGCGCGGCGTACCTGGCCGGCCTGGCGGTCGGGTTCTGGTCCGAAAGCGACGTCGACGCGCAGTGGGAGGCGGAGCGCACCTTCACCCCCTCGATCTCCGAGGACGAGCGGCAGGCGCGCATCGCCGCGTGGCACCGCGCGGTGGCCCGGGCGAAGGGTTGGGAGGACAGCCCGTCCCGCGCCGATGACAGTTCCCCTCCATAAACCCCTCTTTTTCACCGGAAAAGCCGGGCAGGCCGTCCGCATACAATCCGCCGCGGAGGTCTCATCAGACATGCGTCGCCTGATCATCGGGCTGTTCCTCATCCTACCCACCCTCACCTTTGCGCAGGACCTGCGCCGCGACGACGGCGAATGGTCGATCGCCGGCGGCACGGGCGGCTGCATCGGCGGCTCCACGTGCACGGAGCGCCGCCTGCGCGTCGAGCTCGAAGACCGGCCGGTCATCGCCGTGCGCTTCCACGCCCACGACAACATCGGCCAGAAGGCCGACGGCTCGCTGCGCGTCAAGATCGACGGCAACACCGTCCGCGAGTCCATCGACATCCCCCGCAAGGGCGAAACGTTCACCGTCGAGGTGGACGAGCTGCGCGGCCGCTATCTCGTGTTCGAGCCGTCGTCGAATGACGAGGTGCAGATCTCGCAGATCGCCGTGCTGTACGGCAGCGTGCGCGGCCAGCGCCCGCGGCGCGACCGCGGCGACTGGGAGGACCGCCCGGGCCGCGGCAATTCCAGCGGCGGCTGGCGCTCCTACCCGCGCGCGGCCGGCTGCATCGGCGGCGACGACTGCCGCCGCAACGGCGACCGCATCACGGTGGCCCTCGAGGACGCGCCCGTCCTCGGCGTGCGCTTCTACGCGCACGACGGCATCGGCGCGAAGGCCGACGGCCGCCTCAGCGTGCGTATCGACGACGACGTGGTCAGCTCGTACATCGACGTGAAGCGCGAAGGAAAGCGCCACGAGATCGAAGTGGAGAGCAAGTACGGCACGCGCCTGGTCATCGAGGCCGACAACGACGATGAAGTGGACATCAAGGACGTCGAGGTGCTGTACGGACGCGGCTCGCGCCGCGGCGGCGGCGGCGGCGGCTTCGGCGGCGGACCGCGCGGCCGCGAGCTGACGCACGAGGGGGGCTGCATCGGCGGCTCCACGTGCGGCGGACGCAACTCGCGCATCCGCATCCCGATCTACGGCCGCCCGGTGGAGTCGCTCCGCTTCTACGCGCGCGACGACATCGGCGAGCGCGCGGACGGCTCGCTGCAGATCCGCATCGACGACGAGTACATCTCGTACTCGCTCGACATCAAGCGCGAGGGACGCACCCACGAGCTGGACACGAAGAACATCGCCGGCGACTACCTGATCATCGAGCCGGCGGCGAACGACGAGGTGGAGATCACAGACATCCGCATCCGTTTCCGCGAGCGCGACTGAGTGCAAGCTGGCTCGAGCTCACTGATGGATTCGCCGGAGCAACGCGGCTCTGACGCTCAGAGCCGCGTTGCTCGTTTCGAGCTGCCGTTTGCTTCGCCCGCCCTTGTTCAGCTCTGACGCTCAGAGCTACGTTGCTCGTTTGGAGCTGTCGTTTGCTTCGCCCGCCCTTGTTCAGCTCTGACGCTCAGAGCCGCGTTGCTCGTTTGGAGCTGTCGTTTGCTTCGCCCGGCCTTATTCAGTTCTGACGCTCAGAGCCGCGTTGCTCGTTTGGAGCTGTCGTTTGCTTCGCCTGGCCTCGTTCGGCTCTGACGCTCAGAGCCGCGTTGCTTGCCGATTGCTTCGCCCGGCTTCAGTCCACCACCCCGGGGGAGGCGGGCTGAAGCCCGCCCTACGTTCAAAGCGATTCCCTGCTTCCGGGGAGCTGTCGCCATCATCGCGGCGGACCGCCGGCGTCCCGCCGGCTGTCGTGGCGGCGTCCCGCGCCGCCACTTCGGGTGGGCGGGGGAACTGCGCGAAGCCTTCCCAGTAACGCGCGCGATCGCGGGCGAACCGAAAAGTGGTCGCCTAGTCCAGTCCCCGGATCTTTCTCGAAAAGTCGGGATCGTCCGCGTGACGCCGTGCGCTCGCGTTGATGAGCGCGCGGCGTTGCGCCTCCTCGAAGGGGAGCGCGGTGTCGATCAGCCCGAGCTCGTACGCCAGCTCGTCGGAGGTCGCCGGCAGCAGCACCGAGGCCCGCAGCGGGATGCGCTTCGGCGTGATCTGGTTGACGTGCCGCACGAGGTTGGTGGTGCAGGTGTTGGTGACCGTGTTGTAGAGCTCCGGCCGCTCGTGGAGCGCGTTCGCGCGCTGCATCATGGCCAGGAACATGGCCCGCATGCGCTCGGGCGTGGTGCGGATGCGGTAGAGGTGCACGGGGTCGTTGCGGTAGTTCGTGCGCAGCTTCACCAGGTCGCGCTCGTCGCCGATGACGTACATGATCTCGTAGCGGCGCAGCAGCCCTTTCAGCGGCGAGAAGCTCTCCCCCTTCTCCTTGCGGATCTCGACGGAGACCGCCACGAAGTCGCGGTCCTGGAACCCGAAGCTGACGAACGTGTGCGCCGCGCCCCCTTTGCCGAATGGCTCGACGAAGAACCAGGCAGAGTCGAGCTCGCGCAGGTCGAAGGTCTTGTCGTAGTACGCGGGCGCGTAGCGGTCCGTCGTTTCGTAACGGAAGTTGCGGATGTTACGGATGGTGACCAGCGGCCCGTGGATCTCCGCCCGCGGCAGCACGGCCTGATCGACAGACCAGTCGCGATCGTTCGACGGGCGCACGAACACGACGAGCAGCCCGTACGCCGCGGCCAGGGCGGCGAGGATGATGGCGATACGGCGCACCATGCGGCATGGTACGGCACTGGCTAAACGGCGCTCAACGTAAGGCGGGCTTCAGCCCGCCTCCCCCGTCCACCCACGGGAGAGGCGGGCTGAAGCCCGCCCTACATTTGAAACCGCATGCGTAGGCCCGGCATCGAAGGAGGCATGAGCCGCCTCGAGAAGAAGCACCCGCTGGCCATCCGCTGGTTTCACTGGATCAACTTCCCGCTCCTGGCGGTGATGATCTGGAGCGGCATCCTCATCTACTGGGCCTGGCCCGCCTACGCGCCGGTGAAGCTGGAGCAGACCACGTGGCGCGCGCTGCACGTCAACAATCGCCTGGCCGAGGGGATGGCCCTGCATTTCTTCTTCATGTGGCTCTTCGGCGTGAACGGCGTGCTGTACGTGCTGTACGTGCTCATCTCCGGCGAGTGGCGGAAAGCCAAAACCAAATTCAATCGCATGCAGCGGCTGGCTTACCTGGCCATCGTGCTCATGGGCGCCGGCTCGCTGCTCAGCGGCCTGGCCATCTACAAGCCGGTGCAGTTCTCGTGGCTGGCGTGGCTGATGGGCGGCTATCAGGGCGCACGCTTCGTCCACTTCTGGCTGACCGTCGGCTACGTGGCCTTCTTCCTCGTCCACGTGGCGCAGGTCGTCCGGGCGGGGTGGAACAACTTCCGGGCCATGATCATCGGCGTGGAGGTGGTGAATGACTGACCTCGACGTGCAGAAGGAGCTGAAGCGCCTCACCCGCCGCGGCTTCCTCACCGCCGCCGTCGCCGCCGGCGCCGGCTACGCCGGCTGGAAGTGGCTGCGTACGCGTCCGCGCGTGGAAGGGGCGGAGTGGCCGCTGCGGCGGATGCTGGAAGCCAACGAGACGCTGGCGCGCGCCTACTTTTCCCCCGACCGCCTGTCGCCGCGGTTCGAGCGCGAGGACATCACCCGGGCCCGCATCAACGGCCGCCTGGGGCTGCAGTCGCCGCTCGACCTGGACGCCTGGCGCCTGCACATCCACGGCGCCGCGCTGACGCTCGACGATCTCCGCCAGTTCCCGCGGCGCACGATGATCACGGAGCTGCGCTGCATCGAGGGGTGGTCGACGATCGTCGAGTGGAGCGGCGTGGCGCTGGCGGACGTCATGGCCCGATTCGGGCCGCCGCAACTCCCGCGCTACCTCTCGATGGAGACGCCCGACCGCGGCTACTACGTCGGCCTGGACATCGAGAGCGCCCTGCATCCGCAGACGCTGCTCGCCTTCGAGATGAACGGCGCGCCGCTGCCGATGCTGCACGGCGCGCCGTTGCGACTGGCCATTCCGGTGAAATACGGCATCAAGAACATCAAGCGCATCGGCACGATCCGTTACACCGATGTCCGCCCCGCCGACTTCTGGGGCGAGCGCGGGTACGACTGGTACGCCGGCCACTGAGGCGGCCAGGCGATGGCCGCCGCCGCGGCGATGAGCACGACCTGCACGAACGTGCGCAGCGGCAGCGCGGTCACGGGCGCGCCGGCGATGGTCAGGCCGTGTCTCGCGGCGTAGACGTTGGCCGGGAACATGGCCACGAAGAGGATGGCCAGGCAAACCGCGGCCAGGCGCGACGTGCGCCCGTACACCAGCCCGATGGCGCCGGCGATCTCCAGGATGCCGGTCAGCGTCACCAGCAGCTCCGGGTTGGGAAACGCGGGCGGGACCATGGCCACGAGGTCGGCGCGGCGCAGGCCCCAGTGGCCGGAGGCGGTGACGAGCAGCATCAGGGCCATGGCCCAGCGCAGGCAGAGGCGCCAGTCTTTCAGGACGGTCACGCCGAGGGCGCCGGCGGTCCGGAGAACGGCAAAGACGACGACGATCACGATCAAGGGCAACATGCTTCCTCCAATGTTTACGACGTAAACATAGGTCGCAATGTTACCATTGTCAACATGGCGCACGATTCTTATCATCACGGCGACCTCCGGGCGGCCCTGGTCGCGGCCGGGCTGGAGCTGATCCGCGAGGTCGGTGCGGAAGGATTCACCCTGCGCGAGGTGGCCCGCCGCTCGAACGTCTCCCACGCCGCCCCCTACCGCCACTTCCGCGACAAGTCGGAGCTCACCGCCGCCATCGCCGAGGAGGGGTTCACCCTGCTGGCCGCGGAGATGCGCCGGGCCGCGAAGGCCGCCGGCACGCCGCGGCAGCGCCTCGTGCGCGCCGGACGGGCCTACGTCCATTTCGCCCTCCGCCGCCCGGAGCACTTCAAGGTCATGTTCGCGGCCCGCCTCGACGCGGAGCGCCACCCCGCCGCCCGCCGCGCCGCGGACGACGCCTTCGCCGGACTGGTGTCGCTGGTGGTGGCCTGCCAGGAGGCGAAACAGCTCCGCGACCTCCCCCGCCTCACCGTGGCCCGGATCGCCTGGGCCCAGGTGCACGGCATCGCGACGCTGGCCAGCGGCGGGCAGTTCCAGTTGCAGACGCGCGCCGCCGTGCTGGCCTTCGCCGAACAGGCCATGGAGTCGCTGATCGAGGGCCTGCGCTGAGCGAGTTCGTGTTAATGTCCTTGGGGTCCCAAGATGTCTGCGATGCTCCGACGGGCGCTCTGCGTTCTGCTACTGCTGGCCTTGCGCGCCGGCGCGGCGGAGCGCGGCCTGCCGCTGATCACGGTCTTCCCCCCGGAGACGCACCAGGCCGGCCCGCAGACGTTCGACGTGACCCAGGACGCGCGCGGGGTGCTGCTCTTCGGCAACCTGCACGGCCTGGTCACCTACGACGGCGCGTGGTGGGGGCTGCACACGCTTCCCGACGACCAGGCGCCGCTGGCCCTGGCCGCGGACGCGCGCGGCCGCGTGGCCCTCGGCCTGGTGAACGATTTCGGCTTCCTGGCCCGCAACGCCAGCGGCGCGTACGAGTACCACTCGCTCCGCGAGACTCTGCCTGAAGGGCAGCGGGACGTGGGCGACATCCGCGAGCTGTGCGTCACGCCGGCGGGCTTCCTCTACGTCGCCGAGCAGAGCCTCATCCTCTGGAACGGCGGCCCGGCCAGGACGATCGCCCAATTCCCGGCCGAGACCGCGCCGCGCGGCTGTCACTCCGACGACGGGGGCGTGTTCCTCCGCGGCCCGCAGGGGCTGCAGCGGCTCGACGTCCAGACGCTCCGCATCGCGCCGGCCGGCGTCGCGCAGCGCGTGATGCAGATCCTCCGTCACCCGGACGGACGGCTGATCGCCGTCACGCGCAACGAGGGACTCTTCGCCGTCGCCGACGGCATCGCCACCCCCTTCGCGCCGGAAGTCACGGCCTGGCTGAAAGAGAAGTCCGTCACGGGCGGCGCGCGGCTGCACGACGGGCGCATGGTCCTCCTCACGCGCCATCACGGCCTGGTGCTCTTCGACCCGCAGGGGCGGATCGAGCAAACCCTCGGCGCCCAGGAAGGGCTGCCGGACGCCGTCCTGCGCAAGGCCTTCGTCGACCGCGAGGGCTCGCTGTGGGTGGCCATGGAAGGGCCGCTGGCGCGCATCGACCTCGCCTCTCCGGTGACCGTGTTCGACTCCCGCCGCGGCGTGCGCGGCAGCGCCGGGGATGTCACGCACTACGCGGGGCGCCTCTACACCGCCACCTCGCACGGCCTCTTCGAGCTCGACGAGCGGGGGCAGGCCACGCGGATGGAGCCGATGCAGGAGAGCGCCTGGCGCATACTCGAGGTCGACGGCGAACTGCTGGCCGGCACGTCGAAGGGGATCTACAAAGTCACCCCCGGCGCACCGCTGCAGCACATCGTCCCGATCGAGCGCGAGCTGTACGACATGTATCGCTCGCCGAGCGATCCGTCGCGCGTGTGGCTCGCCCATGGCGACGGTGTGGGCAGCATCCGCAAAGTGAACGGCCGGTGGACGTACGAGGGACTGGTGCCCGGCATCGAGCACGAGACGGCCTCGGTCGTCGAGCGCGACGGCGCGCTCTGGCTCGGGACGGTCTTCCACGGCGTGATCCAGGTCCTCGATGCGCGCCGCGCGGAGCCGCGCGTGCGGCAGTTCGGCTCCGGCGAGATGAACGTCTTCGACGTCGATGGCCGCGTGGTCTTCGTGCGCGCCAGCGGTCAGGTGGTGCAGTTCGACGGCGCCGGCAAGCCGGTGCCCGACGCGCGCCTCGGGCATCTCAGCGCGCCGCGCGGCTTCTTCGTCCTGGCCCAGGACCGCCGCGGCAATGTCTGGATCAACTCCACGCCGCCGCGCGTGTACGAGCGGCAACGCGACGGCAGCTTCGCGCGCGAGGGACGTCCGCTCGTCCCGGTCACCGCGGCGGACATCCAGAACATCCGCGTGACCGACGACGGCGCGATCTGGTTCGCCGCCGACCAGGGGCTGTTCCGGTTCGACCCCGCCACCGCCACGGCCGTCTTCGCGCCGCAGCCGCGGCCGATCATCCGCCGCGTCGTGGCCGGCGAGGACCGGCTGCTCTTCGGCGGCCTGGCCACGCCGAGCGAGGCCGTGCAGCTGCGCCATGACTTCGGCCGCATCCGCGTCGAGTTCGCGCCGGCGTCGTACCGCCCCGGCGTCGAGTATCAGTACCGCCTCGATCCGATCGACACGGCGTGGAGCAAGTGGACCGCGGAGCCGTTCATCGACTACACGACGCTGGCCGCGAACGACTACACGTTCCGGCTGCGCGCGCGCGGCGCGGGGTCGGCACCGAGCGAGGAGGCGCGGTGGACGTTCGCCGTCCTCTCCCCCTGGTACGCGACGCGGTGGGCCTACGGGCTCTGGATCCTGCTCGGGGTGGCGGTGGTGCTGCTGGTCATCCGCGCCCGCACGGCCGCGCTGCAGCGGCAGGCGGAGAGGCTGCGCGCGCGCGTCGAGGAGCAGACCGCGGAGCTGCAGCACGCGGTGAAGCAGCTCGAGGCGCTCTCGAACGAGGACGACCTGACCGGCATCGCCAACCGCCGCTTCTTCGAGCGCCGCCTCGGCGACGAATGGAACCGCGCGCGCCGGCACGAGCAGCCGCTGGCACTGATCCTCCTCGACCTCGATCACTTCAAGGAGCTCAACGACCGCCGCGGGCATCCGGCCGGCGATGACTGCCTCCGCCGCGTGGGGGCGTTCCTCAGCGACGCCATCCGCCGCAGCGGCGAAGTGGTGGCCCGCTACGGCGGCGAGGAGTTCGCCATCCTCCTGCCGGGAACCGACGCCGACGTGGCCATCCGCGTCGCGGAAACGCTGCGCGACGGCATCGAGCGGCTGGTCATCCCGTACGGCAACGGCAAGCGCATGACGGCCAGTTGCGGCGTGGCCGCGTTCACGCCGACGTCCGAGGCCACGCCCGAGCAGCTCGTGGCCAGCGCGGACCGGGCGCTGTACGCGGCCAAGCACTCGGGACGCAACTGCGTGCGCGTGGCAGACGACTCGAGCACCGGCACCTGGCTCCGCGACGCCTCGGCGTGATCTGGAGTGCGGCGACGCCAGTCGCCGCTTTCTATGCGGAGGCGCCAGCCTCCGCCCGCCCCGCCGCAACTGGCGTTGCGGCGTAGAAAGCGGCAGCTGGCGCTGCCGCACTCCAGAACACGTACAATCTCGTACACGTCTCTTTCATGAACAGCGATGCTTCCCTCGCGTGGCTCGAGCGCTATCGCCACATCATCGATAACGCCAACGAGATCATCTACCGCGCCGATCACCGCGGGCGCTTCACGTACGTGAATCCCGCCTCGATGCGCATCACCGGCTTTGCGGAAGAAGAGCTGATCGGCCGCCACTACCTCGACCTGATCGACCCCGACTACCGTCAGGCGGCGGAGCACTTCTACGAGCACCAGTTCCGCACGCTCGAGCGCGCGTCGTACTTCGAGTTTCCGATGATCACCAAGGCCGGCGTGCGCATCTGGGTCGGCCAGAACGTGCTCACGGTCATGGATGGCGACCGCGTGGCCGGCTACGAGGCCATCGCCCGCGACATCACCGAGCGCAAGGGGATCGAAGAAGACCTCTCCCGCGCGCGCGACGCGGCGCTGCAGTCCGCGCGCGCGAAGTCGGAGTTCCTGGCCAACATGAGCCACGAGATCCGCACGCCGCTCAACGGCGTCCTGGGCACGGCCGACCTGCTCCTCGGCACTCCGCTCACGCCCGAGCAGCGCGAGTACGCGGAGATGATCCGGAAATCAGGCCAGGCGCTGCTGACCATCGTCAACGACGTCCTCGACCTCGCCCGCATCGAGGCGGGCAAGCTGGTCATCGAATGGGTCGACTTCCACCTCGACGACCTCATCGACCACCTGACCGAGGACTACGCGGCGCGCGCGGCGGCCAAGAGGCTCAAGTTCCGGACGTTCGTGGTGCCCGACGTCACGCGCCTGCTGCGCGGCGATCTCAATCGCATGCGCCAGGTGCTGCTGAACCTCCTCGGCAACGCGGTCAAGTTCACCGACCGTGGCGAGATCGTGGTCACGGTCATGCAGCCGGAGCGGCGCGACTCGCGTGTCACGCTGCGCTTCCTCGTCACCGACACCGGCATCGGCATCGACCCGGACGTGCAGAAGCAGCTCTTCACTCCGTTCACCCAGGCCGACGGCACGACCACGCGCAAGTACGGCGGCAGCGGCCTCGGGCTGGCGGTGTCGAAGCAGCTCGTGGAGGCCATGGGTGGGGAGATCGGCGTGATCAGCGTCCCCGGCGAGGGCTCGACGTTCTGGTTCGAGCTGCCGCTGCAGATGCAGCCCGAGCCGGCCGAGGCGCCGGAGCGGCGCTGGAACCTCAAGGGACGTCGCGCGCTCCTGGTCGACCCGAACGAGGTGCACCGCTTCATGACCGCGCGGCAGCTCCAGTCGACGTACATCGAGGTCGACGAGACCGAGAGCGCCAGCGAGGGCGTGGCCGCGGCGTACCAGAAAAAGTACGACGTGATCGTCTTCGACATGCAGCTCAACGACGACGACGGCCTCGGGTTCGCGCGGCGCATCCGCTCCGACCGGGCGCTCGACTCCACGCGCCTGCTCATGCTCACCTCCTTCGGACGCCGCCGCCACGACGTGGCCGCGTTCGAGTCGGCGGGCATCGACGCCTTCCTGATCAAGCCCGCGCGCCGCGCGCAGCTCTGCGACACGCTGGCGCGGCTGGTGGAACAAGACGCGGCCGAGCCGGTGCCGCGGCGCATCGAGCCGGAGGAGCCGAAGACGCCCGCGCGCGCGCAGGTGCTCCTCGTCGAGGACAACAGCGTGAACCAGCTCGTGGCCATCGGGCAGTTGCAGCGTCTCGGGCACGGCTGCGTCGTGGCCGCCAGCGGGCGGGAGTGCCTCGACGCCATCGGGCGGCAGCCGTTCGACATCGTGCTGATGGACATCCAGATGCCCGACATGGACGGCTACGAGGCCACACGCCGCATCCGCCAGATGGACGGGCCGGTGTCGAAGATCCCCATCGTGGCCATCACCGCGCACGCGCTGGCGGGCGAGCGGGAGAAGTGCATCGCCTCGGGGATGAACGACTACCTGGCCAAGCCGGTGTCGCTCGAGCAGATCGGCGCGGTGATCCGCCTCTGGGCCAGCAAGGAATCGGCGAAGGCGGCGCCGGACGCGCCGGACATGATGGAGCGCGACGATCAGTACGTGCTCGACCGCCAGCGCGTCAGCTCCTTCCTGGCCATCGGCCGCACGCAGAGCGGCTTCCTGGAAGGGCTGGTGAAGACGTTCCGCCAGGACGTGCCGTCGCGCATCGACGCGCTGCGCGCGGCCGTGTCGACGGGCGACGTCCACGATCTCGCCAACGCCGCGCACGCGATGAAGAGCTCCAGCGGCAGCGTCGGCGCGAAGCGGATGCACTCCATGGCCGCGTCGCTCGAGCATGCTGCGCGCGCGGGCCGCATGGACGGCGCGGAGGCGGCCATCGAACAGATCGCCGCGGAGTTCCAGCGCGTGCTCGTCGCGTACGACGGCATCATCCGACGCAGCGGCAGCTTCAGGAGCGTCTAAGGTATCGCCCCCATGGAACAGCTCGGGAACTATCGACTCATCGAACGCATCGGCGCCGGCGGAATGGGCGAAGTGTGGCGCGCCGAAGACACGAAGCTGCTCCGCCACGTGGCCATCAAGATCCTGCCGCCGCAGCTGGCACTGGATGCGGAGTGGAAGGAGCGGTTCCTGCGCGAGGCGCGGGCCATCGCCCAGTTGAATCACCCGAACATCGCCACGATCTACAGCATCGACCAGCAGGACGACTCGCTCTTCATCGCCATGGAGCTGATCGAGGGAGAGCCGCTCTCGCACATGATCGCGCAGGGGCCGCTGACGCCCGCGGACGCGGTGCGGGTGGCGGTCCACGTCGCCGACGGGCTGGCCGAGGCGCACGAGAAAGGGATCATCCACCGCGACATCAAGCCCGACAACATTCTCGTGTCGAAGAAAGTCGTGAAGATCCTCGACTTCGGGATCGCCAAGCAGATCGGCGGCACCGCGGACCCGGGCCTCACCCAAGGTGGGATGGTGATGGGCACGCCGCACTACATGTCGCCCGAGCAGGCCCTCGGCCGCGCGGTGGATGCGCGCACGGACATCTTCTCGCTCGGCGTGGTGCTGTACGAGATGCTGTCGGGGCAGAAGCCGTTCACCGCCGACGCGGCCACGCAGGTACTGCTGCAGATCGTGATGAACGAGCCGCGCGACATCGCCAAGGCGGCGTCCGGCATCACCCGCCCGCTGGCGATGATCGTGCGGCGCTGCATGCAGAAGCATGCCGACGATCGTTTCCAGTCGTGCGACGCCCTGCGGACGGCGCTCAGCGCATCGCTCAAGGATGACCCGAGCCGCGTTCGCCACTCGCAGGTGCCGACCATCTCCCGCGAGAGAGTGACGCCCGGCCCCGGCTTCCGCCCGGCCACGCGCCCGCCCGAGGCGATGAAGACGCCGGCGGCCGTGCCGCAGGCCTCGGGACAGCGGCGTGCCCTCGTCGCCGATGACGATCCCGCGGCACGGTATCTCGTCGCCAGCGTGCTGCAGCGGCATCACATCGCCTATGACGAGGCGGAGAACGGCGCGGATGCGGTGAAGCTCCTCAAGGCGAACGAGTACGCGTTCGTCTTCATCGACCTGCTCATGCCGCGCATCGACGGCTGGGGAGTGCTCGACTTCCTGCGCAGCCGCCGCCCGCAGCCGCTGCCACGGACGATCGTCATCACCGGCGTGCTGAATCAGAAGCTCAGCACCGCCGACCAGGACGTCGTGTCGGGGCTGCTGTTCAAGCCGATCGACATCGGGCAGGTGGAGAAGATCGTGACAACGTAGGACGGGCTTCAGCCCGTCCAGGGCGGGCTGAAGCCCGTCCAGGGCGGGCTGAAGCCCGCCCTACGTTCAGCTCGGGGATGGCGGATCGGGAGGCGTGCTCTCCTCCGCCTCGACCGGCGTGCCTTTGGCCTTCTCCCGCGCCGCGCGGAACGCGCCTTCGATCTCGTGCCACGCGCGCTCGAAACCGGCCTTCAGCTCCGCGGCGGCGGGGGAACCGGTCTTCTGCAATCCGACGACAATGTCCTTGGCGTGGACGAGCGTGTGGCGGAGCGTGCCGGTGATCTCGCTCAGATCGCCCCGCGCGTTCTCGAGAGACTCCTTCGCGCGCTCCTTGAACCTGTCGACGTCGATGCCCCAGTCTTCGAGCTTCTTCTTCGGTTCCTGCTGCTGTTCGTCCATGGGCAATAGCGTACCGCAACGCAGGGCGGGCTTCAGCCCGCCCATGGACGGGCTGAAGCCCGTCCTACGTCTGGCGGCCCTTGCGTCGTCGTGGAGGTATCCGTCTGCGTCGGCTCGTCCTCCGGCGGCTCGTCCGGCTCCGTCGTCGTAGTCGGCGGCGGCTGCGTCGTGGTCGGCGGCGGTTGCTGCGGTTGTGGCTGCGGCTGGGGTTGTGGCTGCGGCTGCGGCTGGAACACGCCGCCGGTCAGCGTCGCATCGGGCGGGAGCGAGGGCGGCGCACCGGAAGGATCGGTCGCCGTGGCCGTGTCGGTGACGATGAGATTTCCGAGCTCGTCGTACATCGGCACGACGGTCGACGCCGGCGCCTGCACCGAGTGCAGCTTGCATGGCGCTGACGGCTCGGTGCCGCTCTTGAATGCCCCCCGCGAGATCGCGCTCGGCGGGCAGAAGGGCGTGGCCAGTCCGCCACTGCCTTTGTCGAACTCGGCGATGTTGATGCCGGTCGGCGGCGCGAAGTCGACGTTCGGCTCCCCCGCCGTCACGGCGACCATGTAGCGCGCCCACATCGGCACCGCGGCATCGGAGCCGGAGAGGCCGGTGGGGTCGTTGTCGTCGAAGCCGACCCACGTCAGAGCGAGCGTTTTCGGCGTGAAGCCGATGAACCACGCGTCGCGCTTGTCGTTCGTCGTGCCGGTCTTCCCCGCCGCCACTTTGCGGAAGCCCATGCCGCGCGCCTGCGCCGCGGTGCCGCGGTCGACGACGCCTTTCATCACGTGCGTGAGGATGTAGACGTCGCGCTGCGGGAAGACCTGCACTGACTTCGCCTCTTCCACGCCGCGCATGACGCGCCCGCGGTCGTCGGTGACGAAGCGGATCGCGCGCGGCTTGGTGCGCGCGCCCTGCCTGGCGATGGTCGAGTAAGCCTCGGCCATCTCGATGGGAGGAATGCCCGCCGCGCCGAGGAGGATGGACGGGTTGCCGTCATCGAGCTCGGTCTGCACGCCGAGCGTGCGCGCGGTCTTGAGGATCGGCTCGATGCCGCAGGCCAGGCCGATGCGCACCGAGGCGGAGTTGAGCGACTGCTCGAGCGCCTGCTGCACCGTCACGTTGCCCATGTAGCGGCCGTCGTAATTGCGCGGCGACCAGTCGTCGGACCAGCGCCGCTTGAGCACGAAGCGCGTGTCGGAGACGAGCGTCGCCGGCGTGATGTTCTGGTTGGAGAGACTCGGCTCGAATGCCGTCAGGTAGACGAACGGCTTGAAGAGCGAGCCGACCAGGCGCTGCGATTTCAGCGCGCGGTTGAACTGGCTGCGCTCGTAGTTGCGTCCGCCGACGAGCGCGCGGATCTCGCCCGTGGGAACGTCGAGGTGAATGAGCGCGCCCTGCAGCGCCGGATCGTGATTGCGCAGGCGGCGGCTGGAGCGCTCGAGGTTGCGCAGGCTCTGCTCGAGCACGCGCGTGGCCGTGTCCTGCGCGCCGAGATCGATGGCGGTGTAGATGCGCAGCCCGCGGCCCTGGATGTCTTCGATCCCGTAGTCGGTCTCGAGCTCCTGGATGACGCGGTCGACGTAGTACGGGATCGAGGTCAGGCCGCTCTTCTGCCGGAACGGCTTCCGGGGGAGCTTCGACGAGCGCGCCTCCTCGTACTGCGCCTGCGTGATCTTCTTCTCCTTCAACATGAGCGCGAGCACGGTGTTGCGCCGCGTCATCGACGTCTCGGGGTTGTTGAAGGGGGAGTTGTTGTTCGGGCTGCGGATCATGCCCGCGATCACGGCCGCCTCGGCGATGCTGATCTCCGAGACCGGCTTGCCGAAGTAGAAGCGCGAGGCCTCGCCGACGCCCAGGATGGAGATCGACCGGTTGCGGCCAAGGTAGATGTCGTTGAGGTAGGCCTCGAGGATCTCGCGCTTGGAGTAGCGCGCGTCGAGGATCACGGCCATGAATGCTTCGATGATCTTGCGCTTGTAGGTGCGCTCGCTGGTGAGGAAGTAGTTCTTCACCAGCTGCTGCGTGAGCGTGGACGCCCCTTCGGCCACGCCGCCCGCCCGCAGGTTGCGGAAGACGGCGCGGAAGATGCCCAGCGGGTCGACGCCGGGATGCCGCCAGAACCGCACGTCCTCGGTGACGACGACGGCGTCCTGCAGATGCTGCGGGACCTGATCGAGCGTGACCGGGCTGCGGTTCTCCAGCTCTTCGCTGAGGACGGAGGTGAGCAGCTCCGGCTCGAGGGCGGCGCGCTCGAGCGGACGTGCCTCGCGCAGCGAGACGACCGACTCGAGCTGCGATCTGGTGATGGTCAGGCGCATCGGCTGCGCGGGGTAGTCTTCATCCTGGCGCTTGAAGGCGCGCGTGTAGATGTCGAGCGTCGACCCATTGCGGGTGAACTCGCCGGGCTGCGCGAGCCGCTCGGCCTGGCGATAGCCGAGGCGGTCGAGCTTCTCGAGCAGGTCGTCGAGCTGCAGCGGCATCCCCGGCTGCAGCGGGATCGCGTCGGCGTAAATGCGCGTCGGCAGCCGGAGGCGGCGGACCTGAAAGCGCCCCACCGACTCGCGGTAGATCCAGATGCCGAGCAGGACGAGCAGAACGAAGCCGACCCCGAACGTCCAGCGGAGGACGCGAAAGACCGTGCGGCGGGTCGGCCTGCGGCGGCGGGGACGCGGTGCAGGTGCGGGATCAGGCGGTGGCGAAGTGACGGGCGGCTCTGTGGACATCAGACGCGGCGGTACGGGTGCAATGGGGGTGCCGCGTTCAGGTGTGCTCGAGGATCCAATTGGTGATCGCCTTGGAAAAGTCGACGAAGGTCAGCTCGTCCGGCTCCAGCCGCAGAGCGGCGCAGGTTTCGGGCAATTGCTCGCGGAACTGCTCGTATCGCCGGAAGATCACGGTGCCACTGGGAATCGACTCGACTCCCGACTCGGCGCGGAGCCAGTCGCGCACACGAATGACGGCCGTTCGCGGCGAATGCCCGTGGCGGTGGATGTCCTGACCGCCGATGTCGCTCAGATACTTCTGAAACCGGTACTGTTCGGCGTCGAAGATCAGCAAAGATTTGCGGGCATGCACACGGCTGAACGCCTTGCAGCCGAGATCGATACCAAGCTCCAGGGGCATGTTGAATCGCGGCAGGGACGTACCCTCATCGAGCTCGGTACGCGAGAGATCATGGATTGAATATCTCGAGCTTCGAATCAGCTCGATGATCTTGTGCAGGCGGATCTGGCTGGAATCGAGTCGCTCTCGTGCCGACCGCGGGTCGAAGCCCGCGTCTTTCACGGCAAAGACGATCGCCTCGAACATCGATGCGTACGCCGCATCGAACGGGCAGTTGATGAAAACGTTGCGGTCGAAGGCCGGGTCGATACGCGCGGACACTACTGTTGCGACTTCCGCAGCTTCGCCAAAGCTTTGGGATGCAACATGCCATGCGCTGCGAGCACCTCCCGGACGGCGCGTGCGATCTCCTCTTCCGGGATCGAACCTTCCTCCGTGGGAAAGTACACGGGCGGCCCGTTCTTCGGGTTCAACCTCGGAACCGGATTCCGCCGTCGCCGTGTCGCTTTCTTCGTGGTCGCCATACCGAAATCTTACTGCGAAACGACGACAAGGTTTCGTCCCTTCCCCGCCCCATCGCGCCGGTACGAGTGAAAGATCGACCCTTCGCAGCGCGTGCAGAGCTCCGAGTCGGAGATGTTCGTAATGCCCCGGGCGCGGAGGATGTCGACCGTGAAGGCGACCAGATCGACGTGCGGCTTCGCGCGCGAGCGATCCACGAAGTGTTCGGAGAATTGTGACGCCACCTCGTCGCCCACCTCGAAGCAGCAGGAACGAATGGACGGGCCGAGGAAGGCATGTGTCGACGATGGGTCGAGCGGTGCGGCGTCGAGCGCAGCCGCGGTGATGCGCTGCACCGCGCCGCGCCAGCCGGAGTGAATGTTGGCGATCACATTCTGCGAAACATCGATCAGCGCCACCGGCAGGCAGTCCGCCACCTTGATCCCGAGGGACACGCCTCGCTCCGAGGACCACAGCGCATCGCACGAGTCGCATTCACGCCAGGACGAGCCGGACGACGCCCGCACCACGTGCGCGCTGTGAATCTGCACGCACGTCGTCAGGGACGTCGACAACCCGAAGCGCGACTCGACGAGCGACGTCAGCTCGTCGGGAACGATGAACCCGGGGTAATCGCGGGTCGTGCAGCACAGGCCGAAGCCGGGCGGGAGGTCGGGGGGAACGACGATGCGTCCGAGGGGTGAGGGCTCCGTGATCCACATGCGCGCGCAACTCTATACTCCGCGCATGCGCAGACTGCTGCTGGCGTCGCTCCTTCTCTCCGCGTGCGCGCACTACGACGTCGTCATCCGCAACGGCACCATCTACGACGGCCGCGGCGGCGCGCCCGTCACCGGCGACGTGGCCATCAAAAACGATCGCATCGCGAAGATCGGCAATGTCGGCGGCAGGGCGAGGGCGACCATCGACGCAAACGGAATGGCCGTCGCCCCCGGCTTCATCAACATGCTCAGCTGGGCCACCACGTCGCTCATCGTCGACGGGCGCGGCATGGCCGACGTCAAGCAGGGCGTCACCCTCGAAGTTTTCGGCGAAGGATGGTCGATGGGACCGCTCAACGACACCATGAAGGCCGAACTGAAGAGGGACCAGGGCGACATCAAATACGACATCGACTGGACCACGCTCCGCCAGTACCTCGACTCCCTCGTCCGCCGCGGCATCTCCGTCAACGTGGCCTCATTCGTCGGGGCCACCACCGTGCGCATGCACGTCCTCGGCGAGGCCGACCGCGCTCCCAACCCCGAGGAACTGGAGCGCATGAAAACCCTCGTCCGCCAGGCCATGGAGGACGGCGCCCTCGGCGTCGGCAGCTCGCTCATCTACGCCCCCGCCTTCTACGCGAAGACGGCGGAGTTGGTGGAGCTCAACAAGGCGGCGGCACCCTACGGCGGCATGTACATCTCCCACATGCGCAGCGAGGGGAACCGCCTCGAGGAAGCGGTCGACGAATTGATCGCCATCGCCCGGGAAGCACAGGTCCCCGCGGAGATCTACCACCTCAAGGCCGCCGGCCAGCGCAACTGGCCGAAGATGCAGAACGTCCTGCGGAAGATCGAGGACGCGCGCAACGCCGGACTGCGCATCACCGCCGATATGTACACCTACACCGCCGGCGCGACCGGGCTCGACGCGGCCATTCCGCCGTGGGTGCAGGAAGGGGGCTACGAGGCGTGGCGCAAGCGCCTCCAGGACCCGGCCACGCGCGCAAAAGTGCTCGAAGAGATGCGCACGCCCACCGACGCCTGGGAGAACCTCATGCTCCTGGCCGGCTCGCCGGAGCGCGTGCTGCTGATCGGCTTCAAGAGCGAGCGGCTCAAGCCGCTGACCGGGAAGACGCTCGCCGAAGTGGCGAAGCTGCGCAACGTATCTCCCGAGGATGCGGCCATCGATCTCGTCATCGAGGACGGCGGCCGTGTCGAGGCGGTCTACTTTCTGATGTCCGAGGACAACCTGCGGATGCAGATCAGGCAGCCGTGGGTGAGCTTCGGTTCCGACGCCGGCGCGTCCGCACCCGAGGGCGTGTTCCTCGAGTCGTCGACCCATCCGCGCGAGTACGGCAACTTCGCCAATCTCCTCGGCCGCTACGTGCGCGACGAAAAGCTGATCCCGCTCGAAGAGGCGGTACGCCGGCTGACCTCACTCCCCGCCGCGAACCTCGGCATCCCCGACCGCGGCGCGCTGCAGCCCGGCTTCTTCGCCGACGTGGTCATCTTCGATCCGAACACCATCGCCGCGCATTCCACCTTCGCCGACCCGCGCCAATACGCCACGGGAGTGCAGCACGTCTTCGTGAACGGAACGCAGATCCTGCGCAACGGGGAGCACACCAATGCAAAGCCGGGACGGGTGGTGACTAGAGGGCCCGGACTTCGGCGATCCGCGACCGCAACTGCTCCGTGATGGCCAGCCCGCGCAGCAGCGAAGCCGTCTTCTCGAACTCGAGCACCATGTGGTCGACGGCCTGGGGACCGTTGCCGCTCATGATGCCGTCGAGGGCGTGGAGGAAGTGCTTCTCGATGGTCTTGTGGGCGCTGTCGCCGATGAACTCCTCGGCCACGCGGCGGATGCGGGCGGCGAGGTCGACTAGCTCGCCATTTTCCTGATCGGGGTCTCGATCAACTTTTTTTTTTAGCTGCACGAGCTCGCCCGTGATCATTCCGTACAGGATCTTGGCCACCTCGAACGACGAGGTGTTCAGGGCGCGGCCGATCTCCACGATCGAGCGGCGGCCGTCGATCTTGGTGATCAGCATCCATTCCTGCGGGTTCAGCGTGACCTGCTCGTGGCGGTTCTCGCGCGCCAGCAATTCCGGGACGTAGTCGACCGAAGGGATCTTCTTCGACAGCACGCGCCACTCGTCGAGGCGGCGGGCGGCTTCCATCAGCAGGTTCGTGTTCGACTTGGTGATGGTCTGGCGGTCCGAGTCCTCGCCGGGGGAGAACTGAAACTCGCCGTGGTTCCAGATGGCCAGCGAGTAAATCGCCTCCTCGCCGACGAGATCGCCCACGGTGGCGTGCACCATCTGCCCGTTTTTCAGGTAGATGAAGCCGCGGTCCGCATCCCGCGTCAGCGTGAACTTGCCGGTCTTTCCCGACACGCTCACGAGCTGGATGATGTCGGGCAGAGGTAGTTCTTTTAGCGATCCCTGGAAAGCCATGGTGTCGGACGGATGCCTCGGAAGACTAACCCACCGGTCAGGTCAGGTCAAGAACGTGTGAACTTCGCGCGTCGCGGCGTTCCACCGCGCTCAAAATCCACAAACCAAAGGCCAAACCGGCGATGGTGCCGGTGAGGAGCCGCAGCGGGTTGGTGCTCTCGCGCAGGCCGGCCAGCTGCGTCAGTCCGTCGATGGCCAGCGGCGTCAGGGCGGCCAGCGCGAACCAGCGCATCACGCGCTCCCGCAGCAGCGGGATGGCCCAGAAGGCCACGATCCCCGCCAGCATCCCTCCGTAGATGCCGACGCAGCGCGCGCAGAGCGGCATCGGCGTGCCGAACAGCTCCAGGCAGCGCTGCGGGATCCCGTGGCACATCAGGCGGAAGAGCAGGCGCCACTGCATCGACGCACCGAGCGAGATCGCCCACGTACAGAGCGTCGCCGCGCTCAGGAAGAGCAGCGGCAGCGCGGCGATGAACGCCAGCACGATCTTCGTGTCGCGCTTCATTCCTTCGGCTGCGTCGCCAGACGGTAAACCTGGGCGAATCCGTGCGCGGTGATGAGGAACGACCAGAAGCCGGTGAAGATCACGCCGATGCAGAGCAGGAAAATGCCCACGTCGCCGATCGTCCGCGCCACCAGGTAGACCACGATGGCCAGCACGTAGTTGCCGACGTTCTGCTTGATGAACGGCCAGATCCGTCCGAGCTCGAACGCCGCGCCGAAGCGCCGCTCCACCGCTGCGAACAGCAGCGAGGCCGGCATGAAGAACATCACCGCGAACATCAGCGGCACGAAGAGGCAGGTCATGCAGCCGGCCATCAGCCCGCTCATGGTGCGCACCCCCTCGTCGTCAATGGCGTCCGCGATCATGGCCGGGAACATCATGCCGATGCCGAGGATGACGAGCGGGACTATGTAGCAGAAGGCGACGCCGAAGAGACGCAGCCCTTCATTGAAATAGTCACCGAGATTTTCCCAGTCGGGGAGCGGACGCTCCAGTCCGGCGATGATGTTGCGCGTCAGCTTGGCCACGTAGCCGAGGACGAAGAACCAGCCGACGATGAGAAATCCGGCCAGACAGAAGACGCCGCCGATCAGAATCTTCTGCAGCCATTCGGGATCTTCGAACACATACGTGAACGGTTTCGCGAAGTCGAAAGACGGCTTCGCCGGGACCGGTGGCGGAGGCGGCGGGGGCACGGACTGCACTTCGCTCATGCCAATGAGTTTAACCCGCGAAACTTGGAAGAAATACGAATCGTCTCACCTTGTAGGCAACGCTTGCAGGAACATATCGATCTGGTCGTCGTCGCGGAAGAGAAGAGGAAGGCCGGTGGCCTGAGCCTGTCGGTCATCGTCTCTCTCATCGCGCACACGGCCCTGGTCGTCTGGTTCATCACCTCCTACAAGCCCGTGCCCGCGGCGCGGGAAGTGCCGATCGCGCGCTACGTCGAGCTCCTGGGGCAACAGCCGCAGGAGTTCACCGAAGCGCCCGGCCCCGAGGTCGCGACCGCGCCGCTGAACGCCCCGCTGTCGGACAGGAACCGCAAGGCCAGCATGCCGGAGCCGACGGGGCCGAACCCGACCACGCGTCCCGGCGACGGCACCAACGCGCCCTATACGCCGCCGATGGGCGACCCCGCGCCGCGCGGACCGCGCGCCTCCACCGGAGCGCCTCCCACGCCCACGCCGCAGCAAAGCGCGCCGGCCACGAGCGCGCCGGCGCCGAGCACCCCCGCGCTCACCGACTCCTCCTTCATCTATCGCGAGCCGGCCAAGGCCTCGGCGGCCGCGGCCGGTGCGATCGACTGGCGTGGCGCGCTGCGCGACGCCGGCAGGACGGTGACAGGCGGAGCGGGCGGCGACGGCATCGACCTCGCCAGCGCCGGCGGCGAGCAGGGCTTCGCCGAGCAGGGGCCGCTCTCGTTCGAGACGCAGTGGTACGACTGGGGCGACTACGCGCAGTCGATGGTCAGCAAGATCCGCGTGAACTGGTACGCGAACATGCCGCAGATCATCCGCAGCGGGATGAAGGGCGTGGTCACGATCCGCTTCACCATCCATCGCGACGGCCGCATCAGCGACATCACCATCCTCAACAGCTCGAAGGTGCCGCCCTACGACGCCGCCGCGCGCAAGGCCATCGAGCTCTCCTCCCCGCTCAAGCCGCTGCCCGCGGACTTTCCGAACCCGACCGAGCGGGTCACGTGCATGTTCTATTACAACATGGAGATTCCCCGAGGCACCTAGTCTCACAGGCACATAGGCTCACGGATCTCCTATGAGACTATGCGCCTGTGAGCCTGTGAGCCTTCATGCCTCGCGAAGTCGTCATCAAGAAACCCGTCACGATCCTCCTCCTGCTCGTGACCACCCTCACCATCGTCTCCATCACCGTCTGGATGGCGGGCAAGTCGTACGAGAACTTCGACCCCATCCCCTTCGACGACCTCCGCTATCTCGCCAGGCGCCTGAACGAGCGGCCGATCTCGACGCACATCCTGGCCGTGATCGTCGTGCCAATGATCGCCAACGTGCTGCTCTTCGTGCCGTGGGGCTTCCTCGCCTTCATCACGTTCTACACGGTCGAGCGTCCCACCCTGCAGACGTACGTCCTGACCATCCTGCTCGGCTTCTCGTTCACCCTGGCCATCGAGGCGTGGCAGTACTTTCTCCCCTCCCGCGTGGCCGACATCAATGACGTGATCTGGAACACCTGCGGGACGATCGCCGGCGCGCTCCTCGGCCACGCCCGGCTGCGGCTCCGCCTCGAATTCGAGTAATCTGTCTACCGGTTCTCGAACCATGATCGAGGAGCTCAAGTCGATCGAGGCCCAGCTCAAGCAGGTCCTCTACGGATGCGTCGAGCACGTGCAGGCGACGAAGGCCGCCCTCTATCTCCCCGCCTCGCGCGATCTCAATGACAAGCGCTATGAGCTCGTCACCCATTACCAGTACAACCCCGCCGACCGCAAAGTGGTCACGGCGAACGATGACCTCGTCGACCGCCTGGCCGTGAAGCGCTCGCCGTTCTTCGTGAATGGCCTCGGCGCGGACCAGCGTCTGGCGGAGATGCTCTTCCGCCAGGGCAATGACCGCATCCTCGCCGCGCCGCTCTTCGCGCGCGGCCGCCTGATCGGCTTCATCGACATGCGCGACAAGGCGGGACGCAAGCCGTTCGAGACCCCCGACGTGAAGGCCGCCGCGAAAATCGCGGACGACATGCTGCACGTGCTGGCGAAGAACAACCTCTTCGGCCTGGCGCCGCTGTCGCTCGTCGAGTCGGCGCCGGCCGTGCCGTCGCAGTCCGCCCCGGTGCCGGCCGCACCCGCGCCCGTGCAGCCGCTGCCGGCCGGCAGCGTGTTCACGCCGGGCGCGCAGCAGGCCATCGACGCGGCGCGGCAGTTCATGTCGCGGCGGCAGCTCAATCACGAGGCCACCACGCGCGTGCTCGCCGAGAGCGACCTCGAGTCCGTGCGCGTCATCTTCCCGGCGGTGCTGGCCATCCCCGACGCGCAGCTCGGCGCGTTCAGCGCCATCGGTCACGTCAACAGTCCGCAGTTCATCGTCTCCACGAACCCCGTTGCCGACACCGCGGTCGAGCGCCTGCAGGCACACCTCACCGCGTGGCTGAAGCGCACCAACCAGCCCCCGCTGCTGATGCGGCCGCAGATCATCTATCCGTTCGGCATCC
This sequence comes from Thermoanaerobaculia bacterium, assembly GCA_035627015.1. Taxonomy (GTDB): domain Bacteria; phylum Acidobacteriota; class Thermoanaerobaculia; order Gp7-AA8; family Gp7-AA8; genus QHVT01. Next base: position 61,732 of record DASPMO010000147.1, read on the forward strand.
GCGGCGAGCCGCTCACCGCCCTCGGCCCGACCTTCAGCGCGCCGGTGAACGTCTACTCCGTCGAAGGGCTCGTGCTCTCCGTGGCCTTCGAGCAGCAGCCGACCGCGCAGGCGCAACGCGCGTTGCGGCTGCTGCTGCGGCAGCTCGAGCAGGCGATCGATTCGTCGGCGCGCAGCGAGCGCCTCCTGATCGCGGAGAAACTCCTCGAGCCCGACTTCCAGAAGTTCCCCGAGCTCGCCGAGCACACGCGCGAAGTGGCCGTGGTGGCGCAGCGGTTCGCGCGCGCGGTGGAGCTGCCGGGATCGCAGGTCGAGACGGTGCGCCTGGCCGCCCTCGTCCACGACGTCGGCCTGCGGCTCCTCGATTACGAGCGGCTCTATCGCCGCCCCAGTCTCACCGCCCAGGAGCTGCGCGGCTTCGCCGAGCATCCCGTGGTAGGCGCCGCGCTGGTCGAGCCGCTCCTCGGCCCGGACGTCGCCCAGGCCGTGCTGCGGCACCACGAGCGCGTCGACGGCAAAGGCTATCCGAGCCGCATGAGCGGCCAGCAGATCCCGGTCGCCTCACGCATCCTCCAGATCGCCGACGCGTGGGTGGCGATGACGTCGCGGCAGTCGTACCAGACGCCGGTCGAGCGCGACGTCGCGGCGGCGCGCCTGCGCGAAGGCGCGGGGACGCAGTTCGACGCCGCGCTGGTGGAGCGCTTCCTGCGCAGCCTCGCCGAGATCGCACCCTAGTGCAGTCTCTGATCGCGAACCTCAAGCTCCTCCCGCGCGCGGCATGGGTCCTCTTCGGCGGGACGTTCATCAACCGCTTCGGCACGTTCGTGATGCCGTTCCTGGCCATCTACATGACCCGCCAGGGATTCACGCCGGCGCAGGCGGGACTGGCCGTGAGCGCGTACGGCGGCGGGCACGTCGTCGCCTCGATGCTCGGCGGCCATCTCGCCGACCGCATCGGCCGCCGCCACACCATCGCCCTGTCGATGTTCGCCTCCACCGCCACCATGCTCGCGCTGTCGCAGGCGCGCGCGCTCGTCCCGATCATCGTGCTGGCGTTCCTAGTGGGCATGGCCGCCGAGCTCTATCGCCCCGCCGCCGCCGCGCTCCTCGGCGATCTCGTGCCGCCCGAGCAGCGCGTCGCCGCCTTCGGCATGTACCGCTTCGCCATCAACCTCGGTTTCGCCGCCGGTCCCGCCACCGCGGGCTTCCTGGCCAACAAGTCGTTCTTCTACGTCTTCGCCGGCGACGCCGTGACGTCGCTGCTCTACGGCATGGTGGCGCTGTTCCTGCTGCCGCACGGCATCCGCTCGCCGCAGAAAGACGAGCGTCCCTCGGAAGGGCTGCGCGTGGCCCTGCGCGACCGCGCGCTCCTCTACTTCCTCGGCGCCACGCTCTGCATCACCTTCGTCGAGTTCCAACTGCACACCGCCTTTCCGCTCTACATCGCCTCCCTCGGCCACACCCCCGCGACGTACGGCATGCTCCTCTCCATCAATGGGGTGATGATCGTGCTCTTCGAGCTTGTGCTCACCGCGTGGACGCAGAAGCTCCCCGCGCAGCCGCTGATCGCGCTCGGATACGGGCTGACCGGGATCGGCATCGCACTGACCGGCCTGGCCGCATCGGTGCCCGCGCTCGCCGCGACCGTCGTCGTCTGGACGATCGGCGAGATGATCTACGCGCCGGTGAGCGGCGCATACGTCACCAACCTCGCGCCGGAGCGCTACCGCGGGCGCTACATGGGACTGTGGCACTCCGTGTTCTCGATCGGAATGGTGCTCGCGCCGCTGATCGGGACGTGGATCTACAGCCGCAACTCCGCCGCGCTCTGGTGGACCTGCTTCGTCGTCGGAGCGGCCGGCGCCGTTCTTGCGCTCGTCAAAGCTAAATAACTATACTGCCGTCATGCCACGCAAATGGATCGCACTCGCGTTCATTCTGATCGCCTGCCCGCTCTTCGCCCGCACCCGCCCGTCGTCGTCTCCCGCGGAGCTCCGCGTCGACGGCGGCACCGTCACCGGCACCGTGACCAGCGTGCACGACAACCAGATCCGCATCGCCGGCGGCGCGGTCAAGATCGACGCCACGCAGGCGAAGATCATCGTCGGACGCGGGCGCGAAGGGACGATCGCGGACGTCAAGCCGGGCATGCAGCTCTTCGCCGCCGTGCGGACCCCGAACCCGAATCCCGACGCGATCGTGCAGGCCACGACCATCACCGTCACCGATCCCGCCGACGTCACGCTCTCCGGCCAGGTGCAGATGGTCGATGCGCCGAACCGCAGCTTCATGCTGCTCAGCGCGGTCATCCGCGTCGACGACAACACCAGCTTCGGCGGCTACAAGCGCGAGGGCGGCACGTCGTTCGCCGACATCCAGACGAACGTCTTCGTGCACGTGCAGGCGGACCACGCCGGCGGACGCCTCGTGGCGCGCGAGGTGCTCATCGTCGCGCCGGCGCCGCCGCGCGTCGGCCACGCCCGCGGCACCGTCCAGTCGATCGGCGCCGACCAGTGGACCATCCAGACCGGGAAAGAGACCCTCACCGTCGTCATCAACGCGCAGACGCGCATCGCCGGCTCGCCGAAGGTCGGCGACACGGTGGAAGTGCTCTACAACATCGACTCCTCGAACCGCAACGTCGCGGTCTCGATCATCAAGTTCGACCCGACCCCCGCGCCGATGGTGCGCCACTTCCAGGGACGCGTGAAGACGATCGGCGCGACGGAGTGGGTCGTCACCGTGAACGGCACGGACCATCGCTTCCTCGTCAACGACGGCACGAAGATCACCCCGTCGAACATCGCCGTGAATGATCCCGTGGACGTGCTCGCGCTCGTGCGGGACGACGGCACCATGACTGCCGTGGCCATCGTGCGCTTACGTCTATAGGATGTCGATCGGCTTCGGCGCGTAGCCCGGAAACACCCGCCCCATCTCTCCGACGCCGAGGTGCTTCGACAGCACCTCGGCGAAGACATCGCGAAAATCCGTCGTCACGACGAGGTCGCGTCCTTCGAAGAGCTGCTCGCGCTCGAGCCCCGGCCAGCGGCCGTGCACCTTGCCGCCGCGCGCCGTGCCGCCGAGGAGCAGCATCACCGTGCCGTGGCCGTGATCGGTGCCGCGGTTGCCGTTCTCCTTCACCGTGCGGCCGAATTCCGAGGTCGTCACCAGCACCACGTCGGACATGCGCGAGCCGAGGCTCTTCGCGAACGCGGCGATCTCGTCGGACATGCGTTTCAGGTTGTTCGCCAGCGGCGTGTTCTGGCCCGCGTGCGTGTCCCAGCCATGCGTCTCGACGAACGCCACCTCGACGCCGACGTCGGCCTTGATCAACGCCGCGACCTGTTGCAGCGGCGTGCCGCTGGCGTTGACGGAGCCGAGGACTTTCGCCGCCGCGAAGGCATCCGGGTACATCGCCGCGAAAACCTTCGTCGCGCCGTCGTTGCGGAACTTTGCGAGGTCCGCCGCGGCGATGGCATCCGGCGCACCGGCGAACATGCGCGGGAGCGACGACGTGAGCGCGACCGCGCGTGGAGCGCTCCCCTTCGGCGCCGCCAGCGCGCGCGCGATGAAGCCGTCCTTCGTCGACTTCACGCCGGGCGTGCCTGTCTCCATGAAGTCCTGCGCGTCAAAGTGCGAGCGCGTGGCGTCGGGGCTGCCCGCCGCGTGGACGATCGCCAGCGAGCGCTCCTTCCAGAACGGCAGCAGCGGCTGCATCGATGGATGCATGGCGAAGAAGCCGTCCAGGTCGAGGAGCTCCTTGCGCTCGATGGCGATGGTCGGCCGCGACGCGGCGTAGGCGCGCTCGCCGTACGGCACGATCATGTTCAGGCCGTCGACTGCGCCGCGCTGGAAGAGGACGACCAGCACCTTGCGGGGACGCGCGCCTTTCAGCGGCAGCGCGGCGCCGAAGAGCGCCAGACCGGTGGTGCGGAGAAAGATGCGGCGATCCATATGGTCTCCTGAACGTAGGGCGGGCTTCAGCCCGCCTCTCTGGTGCGGCTGGACGGGCTGAAGCCCGTCCTACGTTTTCACTGTCGCTGAAACTCGGGACCTCCCAGGCGAGTCGCCAGGGCCGCTGCGTCATTTGTCACGACGCGGATGCCGGGCATCCTGTTGTTCGCGAGCGCGACGGCAAAGTCGACGCGGGCCAGCGTCGCGCCCGTACCGCTCCACGCCTCCGCCTCGTCCGGGTAACCGGTGGGCGACTGCGAGAGGTACAGCCCCTCCCCCATCTTCCGCAGCTCGCGGGCCAGCGGCAGCGGGTTGTCGATCGTCGCGCCGGCGGCACGGATCGCGGAAACGGCGTACTCGAACGGCGACTTCACCTTCGCGCCGCGTGCGCTCCAGAACTCCGGACTGTCGATGACCGCCTTCACCGTTGCGCGAAGATCGGCCTTCGTGTCGAGGAAGCGCTTCGCCACGCGGTCCACCAGATCCTGCGGCGGCGTGTCGGAGACGAGGCGCGTGCAGAGCTTCCTGGCGATGTGCTTCGCCGTGGCGGGATGGCGCGCCAGGAAGCGGATCATCTGCTCCCCCTCTTCGACGCCTCCGCCGCCGAGCCGCACACCGAGCACTGTCTTCGCGCCGCGGTCGTGCAATGCGGCGCGGAAGCGGAACGCGCCGTCGCGGTCGATGCTCCAGCCGGTGAGCACGCGCGCCAGCTCGGTCACGTCCTTCTGCGTGTAGCCGGCGTCGACGCCGATGGTGTGCAGCTCCATCAGCTCGCGCGCGTAGTTCTCGTTCAGCGCGCCGCTGCGCGAGCGGGCGTTGTCGAGGTAGACCAGCATGGCCGGCGACTTTGCCGTGGCCAGCAGCAGCTCCTCGAAGCGCCCCCAGATGCGCGGGCGGATGGCCTCGCGCTCGTAGTCGTCGACGACGAACGCGGTGCGCCGCTTCGGCGCGAAGACGTTGAAGTGATTCATCCAGAAATCGACCATCACCTCGTGGAGCTGCCGCTCCGACTCCGCGGCGCGGACGATGCGTTGCGCGGCGGCGTTGGCGATGGCCTCGCGCTTCGTCTTCTCATCGCCGTCGTACCTGGCCACGCGTGCTTCCACCGCGCGATCGTCAATCCGCTCCGGATGGAGCTGCTGCGCGATCCAGCGGTCGACGCCGGTGCGCAGCACGCGCTCGACGTCGCCGGGTCGCGCGCCGAAGGCGAGGCGGTTCAGCGCGTGCTCCGCGCGCTGGCGTTCGGTGGCGGGCGATGCGGCGACGAGCAGCAGCGCGGCGCCGGCGAGGATGCGTCTCATGCCGGTTGGACGGCAGGTGCACGACCGCTGTTTACAAGTGGACCGCCGGCGTCCTCGCCGGCTGTCTGTGGCGGCGTCCCGCCGCCACAGTGCGGGCGAGACGCCCGCACAGACAGCCGGCGGGACGCCGGCGGTCCACTTCGTCACCTACGTGCGGGGGACGA
>DASPMO010000148.1:0-38358 GCA_035627015.1 Thermoanaerobaculia bacterium
TCGACCATGTGCCGACGCAAGATTTCGGCCTTCTGCTCAGACGTGAATGGGCGTCGCGTTCGCTTCTTCGACATGACGGATCTCCTTGCCGTGTGCTTAACACGGCGTTTGGTCCGTCACGTTCCGTCCGAGGCGGCACAATGCAACTGACCCTCGGTCGAAACTCAAATGACCCACGATGGGATCCCGACGCTCCCGCGGGCGGGATGAAGGTGCTCCGCGGTCATTTAGAAGGTGCTCCGCGGTCATCTGGAAGGTGATCCGCGGTCATTTAGAAAACGAAAAGCCGCGAGCGGCGAGGGCTCAGTCGCAGGATCTCTACCGAGGGAAACACCCGCGCCTGCGCATTCTCGCGAGATCAATTCTCGGCCTAAACCTAAAGGCACGCCGCTCCACCAATTCCGCTGGAGATGGGACCGTGGGCGGAACCACAGTGTTCTGCTTAGTGCGCGCCCCCGGCGAACTTTTTCTCCCCCGCCTCGATCCGCACCGCCAGCCGGTTCTGGAGCGGCGGGAGGGGGCACGTCGCAAAGTCCGTGAACGCGCAGGGCGGGTTGTACGCCTTGTTGAAGTCGACCACGGTCTTGCCGTCCTTTGCCTGCGGGGCGTAGAGGTAGCGGCCGGCCGGGTAGGTGGTGTCGCGGCTGGTGGCGTCACGGAAGATGATGAAGTACTGGTCGGAGCCTTCTTCGAGGATCGGATCGAGGCGGTACTCCTGGCCGTCGACCTCGAAAATCAGCGCGCCCGGCGAGATATTGTCGGAGGTCATGCCCGTGACGTCGGTGATGGGGATCTTCTTCGGGGGGTGATAGGCCTCGAAGCGCGCGGTCACGCGCCACTTCGGGTCGATCGGGTAATACTCCAGTCCCTTGAAGTGCGTACGGACCGCGGACTCGGCATCCTTGACCCGCAGGCCGTAACGGTCGTTGCGCTTGATCACGTTGAACTGCACGCTGCCCATCTTCACGATCGTCGGTCCGTTCGGGTCGGCGTCGGCCAGGAGCGGCACGTCGCCTGAGACCGGCTTGCCGTCGATGGTCATCGAGGGATCGGGATGCAAGATCGTCGACGTGCCCTGCCGCAGGAGCCGCACCGGCGGCGCGCCCGCCTTCGTCAGAGTGACCGTGTTCTCCCCCTCCTTCAGCCAGTGCAGGCCGATGAGGGTGAGCCAGCTGTCCTCTTTCCGGAGGCGCTCATCGCGGTTCTTTTTCCACTGTTCCACTTCCTGAGCGTGCGCGGCGGTATCGATCTTCGGCTCCCGGACCCCGCAGCCGGCAGCAAGACTCACGGCGAGCGCGACAGCGGCAAAACGTTTCATGAGCGATAGCATATCCGCACGTGGTTTCGATTTCGCGGGTTGAGGTGTCCAAGGAAACGTGGCCGAAGTCGCCCCCTTTCCGATACCGGAAGCGGAGCGTGAGGCAGTGATCACGCCGCTGGACGAGGAGCGCCGTCTCCTCGCTGCCATCCGTGCGGGCGATCGCGAGGCCGCGGAGGAGTTGGTCGAGCGCACGTACTCGGCCGTGTTTGCATCGGTGTACCGGCTGTGCGGCGACAGCGATCTCGCTGCCGACCTGACCCAGGAGACGTATCAGAAAGCATGGACCGCGCTGAAGGGTTTCGACGGACGTTCGCAACTCTTCACCTGGCTTTACCGTATCGCCTACACGACGTTCTTGAATCACATCCGGCGGCCTCGGCGCATGACCTCGCTCGACGAGCCGGATTCGATCGAAGTTCAGGATGAGCGCCCGCGCGCGGACGAAACGCTCGCGGACGCCGAGGAGGCCGAGCGCCTCCGGAAGGCAGTCATGAAGTTACCCGAGGACCTGCGCTTCACGGTCACGGCGCACTTCTGGGGCGGACTGCCGGTCAAGGAGATTGCGGGCATCGAGGAGATCACGACCGTGGCCATCCGCAAGCGATTGCACAAGGCCTTCACGCTGATCGAGGCGATGCTCGAAGAGGAAGAAGTGCAATGAACTCGAACCGGAAAGCTGATCTTCAGCGAAGACTGTCGATGAAGGCGGTCCCCCGCCCGCCGGCAGGACTCGCGGATCGGATCAAGGCCGATATCCCAAAGTACCTCGAGCCGGAAACGGAGCGCGGGAGGTTCTCGCGCACGGTGGCGTTCCCCATGCGGATCGCCGCCTCGATCCTGCTCGTCGTTACCACCCTGATCGTGACCGTGTATCTCGTCGAGACCCCGCACGAGGAAAAGGCGCCCGTGGCGGCGCCGGGAGCGTTCGCTCCGGCACCACGCGCGCTGCCGCAGCCGGCCACGGCATCGACCGCCCCGGAAGAAGTGCGATTCGAAGTGGCCGAGGACACTGCCGTGGAGATGCCGCCGATCGCGATGGCCACTCCCCCACCGCCGATCGTGGCGCAGCGGCGCGAGCGCGCCGACATTGTGGCGCCGACGCAGGTGGTGGAGAGTGGCGTCGAGCGGGACGCCGAGGCCGGCATCGCCGGCGGCGTCGTAGGCGGCACGGCCGGTGGCGTCGTTAGGAATGCCGAACCACAGTCCGTGGCCGCGCAGGACATGGTGACGGCGGAAGCAGCGGCGCCTGCAATGGCGCCGACGCCCGTGGCTCCGCCGGCCATGGCCGAAGCGGCGCCGGCACGCGCCGCCTTGATGGCCACCGGCAGAAGCGCACAGAAGATGGCGACCACCGAGGTGCTGGGCATCTCGGTCGATCCCCAGAACTTCCATCGCATCCGCGCGACGCTGGAGTCGGGCGGACGTCCGGCCGCGTCGGAAGTCGACGTGGAGGCGATCGTCAACTACTTCGCCGGACCGCCGGCGCGGCGTCCGCGCCGCGGCGTGGCGCTCGACGTCGAGCTCTCCCCTGCCGCCATCAAGGCGGAAGGGGATCACGCCGTGCTCCGCTTCAGCATCGACACGCCTGCGGCCAACGCACCCGCGGTATCGAACGTGCGCCTGGAGGTGGTGTTGAACGACAAAGTGGTCTCGAGCCACAAGCGCATCGGCGGCACGGAGCCGCTCCCGGCACAGTCGACCCTCCCGAACGGTACGTCGGTCACCGGACTCTACGCGCTCGAGCTCCGTCCGAACCTCAACGCGACGCACCTCGTGGCGACGGTGCGGCTCCACTACACACTGAACGGCAGAACGTCGACCATCAGCCGGTACGTACGCGGACGCGATCTCCCTCGGAACTGGCAGCTCTCCTCGCGCCGGCACCGCCTGGCGTCGCTCGGCGCGGTGTGGGGAGAAACGCTGAAAGGTGCGGCACCCGGCTTCGACATCGCACGCCGCGCCGAGGAACTGGCGACGCAGAACCCGAAAGACGCGAAAGCGAAGGAGCTCGCCGCGGCCGCCAATGCCTCAGCGGACGGGGGCCGTTAGCGCTTCTTCCCGCCCCCGAACTTGCGGATCGACGCAAAGTGCACGTTGAAGTAATTCGCGGCGGCGCGGAGCGCGTTGCCCACCGCGCCGCCGTCCTTGGCCGCAATGTTCTCGACGCTCAGGCGCATGTGCGGCGGCAGCTTGCTGCGGCAGGTGCGGCAGAGCGCGTTGCCGAGCGTCTTGTCGAAATCACAGCGCGGGCAGCGGGGCTTCTTCGAGAGCTCGGCGACTTGTTCTTTCGTCAGGTGCATGCAATAAGATGAACAGTATGGGCGAACGCGTTCAATTCCCGTCAAACGGACACACTTGCAGCGGCTACTTTGCCGGAAACGGCCCGGGAGTCGTGGTCATCCAGGAATGGTGGGGGCTCGTCCCGCACATCGAGGACCTCGTCGAGCGCTTCGCCGGCGCGGGCTTCGCCGCCATCGCCCCCGACCTCTATCACGGCAAGACCACCAAGTCGCCGGATGAAGCGACGAAGATGCTCATGGAGCTCGACGTCGAGCGCGCCGGCAAGGAGATCTCCGGCGCCGGCGCGTATCTCCTCGGCCGTCCCGAGTGCACGTCGCCGAAGTACGGCGTGGTCGGCTTCTGCATGGGCGGCGCGCTCGCGCAGTACGCGGCCACCGTCGATCCGGAGCACGTCGGCGCCGCGGTGAGCTTCTACGGCGGCTTCAAGAAAGTGCCGACGCAGTGGGAGAAGCTCTCCGCCCCGCTGCTCCTCATCTACGGCGAGAACGACAAGGGCGTGCCGGCCGAGCAGGGGCGCGAGCTCGAGCAGAAACTGCGCGGCATGGGCAAAGAGGTCGAGCTGGTGATCGAGCCGAACGCCGATCATGCGTTCTTCAACGACACGCGCCCCGAGGTCTACAACGAGGATGCGGCGGCGGACGCGTGGAAGCGGACGCTCGATCTCTTCCGGCGCACTCTGTGATGCAGAAAGCGACGTTCGTCGCGCTGCTGCTCTTCTGCCTCACGCCGTGGTGCTCGCCGCCGATCGCGCTGGCGCTGGGCCTGGCCCTGGCGCTGACGATCGGACATCCCTTCAAGACCTCGAAGGCGACCAAGCTGCTCCTGCAGATCTCGGTCGTCGGCCTCGGCTTCGGCATGAACCTGCAGAAGGTCGTGGAGGCCGGACGCGCCGGAGTGCTCTTCACCATCGCCACGATCGTCGGGACGCTGCTTCTCGGGTGGCTGATCGGCCGGGCGATGAAGATCAGCCGCGGCACCGCGCACCTCATCTCCTCGGGGACGGCCATCTGCGGCGGCAGCGCGATCGCGGCGGTCGGGCCGGTGATCGGCGCGAGCGATGAGGAGATGTCGGTCTCGCTGGGGACGGTCTTCATCCTGAACTCGGTCGCACTCTTCGCCTTCCCGATGATCGGCACGGCGCTGCAGCTCACGCAGACGCAGTTCGGCGTCTGGGCCGCGATCGCCATTCACGACACGAGCTCGGTCGTCGGCGCCGCGTCGAGTTACGGCGCCGAGGCGCTGCAGATAGCCACAACCGTCAAGCTCGCGCGGGCGCTCTGGATCGTGCCGCTCACGCTGGCCACGGCGCTCGCCTTCCGAAAGCAATCGGCGAAGGTCGCGCTTCCGTGGTTCATTCTGTTTTTCCTCGTGGCCGCGGTGATCCGCACGTACGTGCCGGGGCCGTGGGAGTGGGTCGTGCGCGGCGCCCGGATCGGGCTGACGGTCACGCTCTTCCTCATCGGCGCGTCGCTCTCGCGGCGAAGCCTGTCCGCGGTCGGCCTGCGGCCGCTGATCCTCGGCGTGGTGCTCTGGATTCTCATCTCCGCGGCTGGGCTTTGGGCCGTGACGACGACGCTCGCGTAGAATCGCGGCCCATGGCCGATGCAGTGCTCCGCGGCGAGATCGCGGCATTCCGCCTGCCCGACGTGCTCACGCTGCTGAGCAACGCGCGCAAGAGCGGGACGCTCGTCCTCCAGCACGGCGAGCGGCAGGCCTCGTTCTTCTTCGAGGAAGGGGCGCTGGTCTTCGCATCGTCGAACCAGGAGCAGTTCCGCCTCGGCTCGATCCTGCTCCGCAAGAAGAAGATCACGCCCGAGCAGCGCGGGCGCATCGACGAGCTGATGCAGCGCGACGGCGGCCGCTTCGGCGCGCTCGCCGTGCAGGAGCACGTCCTCACCGCGGAACAGCTCCGCGATTTCCTGAAGGTCCAGGTCTCGGAGATCGTGTTCGACGCCTTCGTCTGGAACGGCGGGACGTTCGCGTTCGTGCGGGACGCGACGCTGCCGCCCTACGCCGTGACGATCGCCATCGACCTGCCGAACCTGATCATGGAAGGGGCGCGGCGGATCGAGGAGTGGGAGCAGTGCGTGGCGCTGCTGCCCGACAAGTCGGTCGTCTTCCGCGTGGTGGCCACGCCGCGCGACGAGAAGATCACCCTCACGGCCGAGGAGTGGAAGCTGCTGTTCCTGATCAACGGCCAGCGCACGCTCGAGGAACTGTGCGAGTCGAGCGACGAGCCGCTGCCGGTGTATCGCGTCGTGTACGGCCTCTACGCGAACAAGCTGATCGAGGAAGTGCGCGGCGCGCGCGCCACGGACGAAGGCGACGCCACGGTGCGCCAGGGAGAGCCGCGCTTCGGGTCGGAGGCAACGGTCCAGGACGAGGAGGCGCATGACGATACGAGCCTGCTCCTCTCCAGCGACGGACGCCTGTCGTACTCGGACGTCGTGCGCCCCACGCTCGCGCAATTGCGAGTCGAGTCGGGCGAGCTCGCGGGGCGCGTGATCCCGCTGGCGGAACCGGAGTACCTGATCGGCCGCCATCGCGACAATGGCATCCAGATCCCCGACATCGGCGTGTCGGGCTTCCACGCGCGCATCTACCGCGGCCCGGACGGCTTCACGCTGGAAGACCTCAAGAGCCGCAACGGGACGTGGATCAACGGTACGCGCATCTACCACGCCACGCTGACCAACGGCGACCGCGTGCACCTCGGCCAGACGGACCTGGTGTACGAGGTGCTGTTCAACGCCCCGGTGTCATCCTGAAGCCGCGCAGACGGCGAAGGATCCCCTGCTGGAACCCAGTACCCGCTCCGTAGGCAGGGGATCCTTCGCCCTCTGCGGGGCTCAGGATGACAAATCAGCGACCCGTGATTTTCTCCACGCCCCGCATGTACGGCCGCAGCGCCTCCGGCACCACCACCGACCCATCCGCCTGCTGATAGTTCTCCAACACCGCCACGAGCGTGCGTCCGAGGGGGAGGCCGGAGCCGTTCAGCGTGTGCACGAACGACGTCTTCTTCTCTCCCGCGCGGTAGCGGATGTTGGCGCGGCGGGCCTGAAAGTCGGTGAAGTTCGAGCAGGACGAGATCTCGCGATAGGTCTCCTGCCCCGGCAGCCACACCTCGATGTCGTAGGTCTTCGCGGAGCTGAAGCTCATGTCGCCCGTCGACAGCGTGACGACGCGGTAGTGCAGATTCAGGAGCTGCAGGATCTCCTCGGCGTCGGCGACGAGCTTCTCCAACTCGTTCCACGACTGGTCCGGCGCGGTGAACTTCACCAGCTCGACTTTCTCGAACTGGTGCTGGCGAATGAGTCCCCGCGTGTCCTTGCCGTACGACCCGGCCTCGCTGCGGAAGCACGGCGTGTACGCGGTGTAGCGGATCGGCAGTTGCGCCGCGTCGAGGATCTCGTCGCGATGGATGTTCGTCACGGGTACCTCGGCGGTCGGGACGAGGTACAGCGGCTTCTCATGCGTCAGCTTGAAGAGGTCTTCTTCGAACTTCGGCAACTGTCCCGTGCCGCGCAGAGAGTCGGCGTTGACGATGAAGGGCGGCAGCACCTCGGTGTACCCCTGCCGCTCGTGGACGTCGAGCATCAGGTTCATGAGTGCGCGGCTGAGCTTTGCCGCGGCGCCGAAGAGGATCGAGAAGCGCGCGCCGGTGACTTTCGCGGCGCAGTCGAAGTCGAGGATGTTCAGCGACTCGCCGAGGTCCCAATGCGCCTTCGGCGTGAAGTCGAAGGACGGCTTCGGCCCCCAGTGCCGCTCCACGCGGTTCGCCTCCTCGTCGCGACCGACGGGAACGGACTCGTGCGGGACGTTCGGGAAGTCGAGCTCGAGGAGGCCGAACTCTTCCTCGATCTGCGCCAGGCGGTCGTCGAGCGCCTTGATCTCGTCGCCGGAGCGCTTGACGGCCTCGATCTGCGCGGAGGCGTCCTGCTTGTTCTTCTTCAGCGTCGCGATCTCCTGCGACGCGGCGTTCTTCTGCGCTTTGAGCTGCTCGACGGCGGCAATGGAGCGGCGGCGCTCGGCGTCGAGCTCGAGGAAGCGTTCGATGTCGACCGCGGCGCCGCGGTTCTTCAGCGCCTGGCGGTATGCATCTGCGTTTTCGCGGAGGTACTCACGGGCCAACATAAGCGGCGCATTATATGGAGTGCGGCGACGCAGTCGCCGCTTCGAATTGCCGCAGCGCAAGCTGCGGCAGCTGGCGCTGCCGCGATGGAAAGCGGCGACTGGCGTCGCCGCACTCCAGATCAGTGCCGCGTGGCGCGGCGCTTCCCGGCGGGGGCTGCCTCGACGAGATCGCCCGTGATGACCAGCGCGTATCCCTGCCGCGTGCCGAAGCCGATCGCGTGCGCGGTCACGGTGATGTCGACGACGCCCGAGGGATTCTCCACCGTCATCACCTCGACGTTGTTCAACCGGTCGGTCGACGCGTTCGCGCCGACGCGAAGGTCGAGATCGTTCACCAGCACGGGAGCCGTGTCGCCGACAGCACGCACGGTAGCGGGAGGATCGGTCCAGACCAGCACCGCCTTCAACGGCGTGCCGGGACGCGCCTCGACGCGGATCGTGCGCGACTCTCCCTGCGCCAGGCCGTTCGCGTTCGAAAAGTCGGCGATGCGCGTGCGGACCGCGTCGCCGTCGAAGTAAAGCGCGTCGTCGAGGACGGGGAAGCCCCATCCCTGCTCCGGCGACGGGACCGGCAGCGCGGTCACGGTCTTGCCGGTGACGATGTCGCGGCGCTTGAGCACCGGCCGCGCGGCGGCGATGAGCGTGGCCTTCATCAGCGCGGCGCTCGGCGCGAGCGACTGCGAGGCCGTGCGCTTGCCGCTCGGGTAGAAGCCCTCGGTGTAGTACTGGCGCACGAGCGCGGCGGCGCCGGCCACGGTCGGAGAAGACCACGACGTCCCGAGGTCGAAGCCGACGTCGCAGGTATTCGGGTTGTTGTCGAAGTCGGCGGTCGCGGCGGTGACCCGCGCCGCGGCGACGAGGTCGGGCTTGATACGGCCGTCCTTCGTCGGGCCGAAGAGCGTGAACTCGGCCAGGATGTCGTCGTTCATCGACGTCGACTGCGCGCGCGTGCCGCCGATCTGCAGCGTGTTCTTGGCGCTGCCGGGGGCGGAGAGAGAGCTCGGCGGCGTGGCCATGTTCGCGCCGAGGTTGCCGGTGTTGAAGATCACCAGCAGGTCCGGATGCTCGTAGACGAAGGCATCGACGTCGCGCGCGGTCTGCGGATAGTTCCCGGTCGGCGGCGCGCTCAGCTTCCCCTGCCGGTCTCCCCAGGAGTTGGAGTGGATGCGCGCACCCTGCCGGTACGCCTGTTCGAAGATCGGCGTGAGCTTCGCGGGGCAGCCGACGCCGGGGAACTGCGTGCAGAGATCGCCGCCGACGTAGCCGCCGTCCTGCACGATGAGCTTCGCGCCGGGCGCGACGGAGTCGCCGTAGTCGTGCGCGAGGAGCGGTGCGCGGTCGCCCGCGGCGGCGCCGGCGGAGTGCGTGCCGTGCCCCTGATTGTCGAGCGAGGCGAGGTTGCCCGGCGCGTCGCAGCCCGGCCGTCCCGGATACTGCTCGCAGGAGAAGAGGAAGTTGTACGCCACGACTTTGCGGCGCGAGAGGTCGATGTTCTGCCACTTCAGGCCGCCCGCGGGCGTGCCGGTGTTGAAGGGGGGCGGCGAGTTATCGAGCTCCGCGAAGTAGCAGTTGTTGTAGTCGAGGCCCGTGTCGAGGATGGCGATGAGCTGCCCCTCGCCGCGGAGGCCGTGGTCGTGCAGCACCGTGGGGCCGATGGGCGAGCCCGACTGGAGCGTGCGATGAGAGACCTCGTTCGCCGAGGCGGTGAAGGCCAGGAGTACGACCGCAAATAATTTGCGCATCGCGCGGCAGAACGGTCGAGGCGCATGGGATCATTCCGCGCAATGCTTTTCCTTCTCTTCCTGCTGGCCCCTCTGGCGAACCCGGAACGGGAGGCGGTGTCGGTCGTCTCGTCGTATCTCGCCTCCGGTCCAGCGGCGGTCTACGAGCGGCTGACGCCGGATGCGCCGCTGCGCTCGCTGCCGCGGGAAGAGGCGCTGCAAGAGATCGCCGTGAGGTTCGGGCCGCGCGAGGGAGCGACGTGGACGCTGCGCAAGGCGGCTGAGGGGGTCGCCTTTCACGTGCGCTGGCCGAGCGGATACGAGGATGGGTTGCTGTTCCGCATGCGCGGGTCCGCCCTGCACTCCATCACCACGATGGCCGAGCCAAACGTAGGGCGGGCTTCAGCCCGCCCCTCTCGACGGGCTGAAGCCCGTCCTACGTTGCTCGCGCTCTCCGTCGTCTGCATCCTCGGGGCGATCTTCATCCGCAAGCTGCGCCTGGTGCTGGTTGCGGCGGGCGCGGCGTTGGCGGTCGTTGCGGTCCTGCCGCTGCTGCGCCGCGCGGAAAGTCCCGGGCTCGAGTTTACGGAGCTGCGCGCTCTCCTGCGCACACGCAACGCGCTCGCCCGCGGCGAGGCATTCCAGGTGCCGGAGCATCCCGTGGCCCGGCTGTGGGCGGGGATGCCGGCGGACAACGGCTCGCCGCTCGCGCACCTCGTCCGGGCACGGCTCGCGCTGGCCGATGGCAAGGACGCAAGGGAGCATTTCGAGCGCGTGGTGCCGGTGCGGGACAACGTCCTCCTGGAGGCGGACCTCTTCGAGCGGATGCGCAAGATGGGCTCGCGCGACGCGGAGGCGTACTACCGCGACTCCACGTTCGAGTCGTTCCGCACGGCGTGGCAGCTGGAGCCGAAGCCGCGCGAGGAGCTGGTGCGCCAGCACGCGACGCTCCTCGACGACCTGCGCGTGAAGACGCTCGTCTCGTTCCATTCGGCCTCGGAGCCGGTGGTGCGCAGCCGCGCGCTCGCCTCGCAGCCGATGGCGTGGCCGAACGGAGCGAAAGCGTTCGTCTGCGGGGAGCGCTTGCGCGTCGAGATCGGCAACGCCGCGGTGGTCGTGCCGAACGGCGCCGCGCTCGCGCCGAAGGACGCGCAGGTCGTCGCCGCGACCTACGACGAGCAGCGCCGCGACGCGCTCGCGCTGGCCGAGGCGAAGGAACTGCTGGAAAAGAAAGGCATCCCGTCGCGGCCCGTGCTGACCCGTGCCGTCGCGGCGCTGGTGCGGCACAACCGCTGGAGCGACGTGCTGAAGCTCACCGACGAAGACGTGCCGCCGGAGCTGCTGCACGTGCGCATCCGGGCGCTGCTCCGCGCGCAACGGGTCGAGGACGCGCGCAAGCTCGCCGAGACGCAGCAGACCGACGATCCGCTCACGCGCATCGCCATCGCCGAGGCCATGAGCAACGCCGGGCAGTGGGCGACGGCCGAAACGCTCTTCCGCTCCATCAGCGCCGAGCCGCAGCTCGTGCAGATCCGCCTGCGCCAGCTCGAGCTCCGCCGCGCGCTGGCCACCAACGCGCAGACCATCGCCACGCCACACTTCGACATCCGCCACGACGCGACGATCAATCCCGCCATCGCATCGCGCATCGGCGATCTGCTGGAGGCCGAGCTCGCGCGGCTGCAGCTCCGCCTGCCCAAAACGGAGCTGCGCCGGGTCGCGGTGAACGTCCTGCGCTGGGAAGACTTCTCCGGCGGGATCACCCTCTCCGATCACATCCTCGGCCTGTACGACGGCGAGATCCTCTTCCCCTTCGCCGCCGTCGAGCAGTTCAAGCCGGCCGTCGTCTCCGTCATCACCCACGAGCTGGCGCACGCCATCCTCGCCCAAGCCACCGGCGACAACGCCCCGCGCTGGTTTCAAGAGGGAGTGGCCACGCGCATGGAGCTCCTCCCGCGGCAGGAGAACGCCTTTCGCGACACGCCGTCCGAGCTCGTCCTGCCCGTGACGCTGCTCGACGCGGTGATGGAAAAGAACGCCGACCCGAATGCGTACGTTGTCGCGCAGACCTTCATCCGCTTCCTCGAAGACCGCTATGGCGCGAACGCCATCGCCACGCTGGCCGGCGAGTTCGCGAACGGGACCAACAGCGACGATGCGCTGACAAAGCTCACCGGGAAATCACTCGAGGCACTCAACGCCGACTTTCGCCAGTGGGGCTTTCACCACAACGGCGACTTCGTGAACGACGAGCCGTGGCCGTATCGCGATCTCTACTCCCCCGGCGTGGATCCGCGCATTCGGGAGGGGTTCAAGTTTGGAGTGCGGCAGCCCTAGCTGCCGCTCTCTATGCGGCAGCCGCAGCTGCCGCGGGCGGGCGGGCGGCAGCTGGCGCTGCCGCACTCCATATCAGTGAACGAACTTGCGCCGGTTCCGAATGTAATCCGCCAGGATGTACTCCCCCAGCCGGTCCGGTGACGAGTAGAACGCCCGTCCGCGGTTGATCTTCGAGAGCTGCTCGACGAAGTTCACCAGCATCGGGTCCGTGGCCAGCATGAACGTGGTGATGGGGATGTTCGCGCGGCGGCAGCGGTCCGCTTCTTCGAGCGTCCGGTTGACGATCTTCATGTCCAGGCCGAACGAGTTCGTGTAGAGGCGGCCGTTCTCCGTCAGCGCCGACGGCTTGCCGTCCGTGATCATGAAGATCTGCTTGTTGTTGTGCTTCCGGCGGCGGAGGATCTGCTGCGCGAGCTGCAGCCCCGCCTTCGTATTCGTGTGCTCGGGCCCCACCTGCACGTACGCGATCTCCGAGATCGGCACCTCGCGCGCCGTGTCGCCGAAGAGCAGCACGTCGATGGAGTCCTTCGGGTATTTCGTCAGGATCAGCTCCGTCAGCGCCAGCGCGACCTTCTTCGCCGGCGTGATGCGGTCCTCGCCGTAGAGGATCATCGAGTGCGAGATGTCGATCATGACCACCGTCGCGCACGAGGAGTTGTGCTCGGTCTCGAAGACTTCCAGGTCCTCCTCGGCGATGGAGATCTGTCCGTCCGGGTCGTTGTGCTTCATCGCGTTCTGCAGCGAACGGATGGAGTCGATGGACATCGGATCGTCGCCGAACGCGTACGGCCGCGTCTCCGTGAGGCGCTCTGTCCCCTGCCCCGCCGTGTTGACCGAGTGCGAGCCGCTCATCGACTTCTGGAGGCCGCCGAAGATCTCGTCCAGCGCGTCGCGGCGGATCTGCCGCTCGCCCGCCACGCCCAGCGACAGGTTTCCGTTGCCGTCCTGCCCGATGACATTTTCCTGCATGAGCTGCGCGAAGAAGGCGTCGAGGTCGACGTCGTCATCGATATAGCCGCGGTCCTGCAGCGCGCGCATCCAGCGCATCGCCTCATCCACGTCACCGCCGCTCTGCAGGAGGAGGTGGTTGAAGAGCCGGCGCAGCCCCAGCTCGCTGAGGAGTTGCCGGATCAGATCGGGGTCGAGGAATCCGTAGCGGTGTCTCACGCTTCGCCGCGTGGCCGGTTCTTCTCGAGCTTGGCGATCCACTTCGCAATGCTCGGGTTGTTGGGGAGTTTCTCGCGCGCTTCCTCCAGCGCGAGCATGGCGTCCTCGTCGCGCCCGAGGATGAGCAGGATCTGCACCCGCAGCTCGGTGAGCGACTGGTAGAGCGTGAAGTCGGTGGTGTTCTGGCTGGCCAGCAGCGACAGGGCGCGGTTGACGAACTTCAGCGCGACCTCGGGCTTGGAATCGTTGAGCGCATCGGCGGCGAAGCGATGCAGCATGCGCGGCGAGTCGCCGAGGAACGATTTCGCGTCGACGAACTGCAGCAGCGCCTCCCGCACCACCGTCTCCTCGTCCGGAAACCAGCCGTCGCGGATGATCCGGTCGATCTGCCGCGAGAGCTCGTTGGGGATCTCGGTCGTGAGTTTCGGCATGCCGCGGGGGATTGTAGGCGCAGAGGCGCACAGGCTCATAGATTCAGAGGAGCTCCTGTGAGCCTGTGAGCCTCTACGCCTGTGAGCCTCGACTGTCCGGATCCGGACACTCCCGTTCCACCCGTGGACAGCCCCAACCGCCCCGCCTCAATGAAATCAACGACTTAACTTCGGCCGCCCGGTTGCGTCTATGGGAGGCGACATGGACATCGTACGGAACCCCGAAAAGAAGAACACGCGCCGGATCCTCTGGATCGGCGGCGCGATTTTGGCGGTCGTGCTCACGACCGTCGCCTTCGGGCGGCTCAAGCCCGCCGCGCCCCCCGTCGACGAGAAGACGCTGGTCATCGAGACGGTCGAGCGGGGCCCGCTCACCCGCGCCGTGCGCGGCTCGGGCGTGCTCACGCCGGAGAACGTGCGCTGGATCGCCGCGGCCACCGAGGGACGCGTCGAGCGCGTCGTCGTACAGCCGGGCACGCGCGTCACCGCCGACAGCGTCATCCTCGAGCTGAGCGACCCGCAACTGCAGCAGTCGACGCGCGACGCCGAGTGGCAGCTCCGCGCCGCGGAGTCCGCGTATGCCGCGGCCAAGGCGGAGCTGGAGAGCGACCGCCTCGACCGCGAGGCCGCGGCCTCGAACCTGCGCGCCGAGGCGCGTCAGGCGCGGCTGCGTGCGAAAGCGGACGCCGAGCTCGCGAAGGCCGGCCTCGCCGCCAGCATCACCAAGGAGCTTTCCGAGTCCTCGGCCAACGCGCTCGAGGAGCGTGTGAAGTTCGAGGAGCAGCGCCTGGGCATCCTCGTCTCCTCGCAGCGCTCGCGTCTCGCGGCGCTGCAGGCCGAGGTCGAGCAGCGCCGGGCCATGCTCGACCTGCAGCAGCAGCGCGTCGCCTCGCTGCAGGTGCGCTCCGGCATCGACGGCATCCTGCAGCAGGTGGCCGTGCAGCCGGGCCAGCGCGTCAATGCCGGCACCACCCTCGCGCGCGTCGCGCAACCGGAGCGGCTCAAGGCCGAGATCCGCGTCGCCGAGACGCAGGCCAAGGACCTCGCCGTCGGGCAGCGCGCGCAGCTCGACACGCGCACGGGCGTCGTGGCGGCGCACGTCGCACGCATCGACCCGGCCGCGAGCAACGGCACCGTGCTCGTCGACCTGACCATCGACGGCCCCCTGCCCGCCGGTGCGCGTCCCGACCTCAGCGTCGACGCCACCATCGAGCTGGAGCGCCTCCCCGACGTCATCCACCTGGCCCGCCCCGTGCGCGCGCAGGAGAACGCGAGCGGCACCGTCTTCCGCGTCCGCGGCGACCGCGCCGAGCGCGTGAAGGTCGACTTCGGCCGCGCCTCCGCCACCTCCATCGAAGTCCGCAGCGGCCTCGCCCCCGGCGACCGCGTGATCGTTTCCGACGATTCCAGCTACGACAAGTACGACGAGATCAAGATCCAGTGAGGAGAGAGCACCCCATGAGCAATGACGCCCTGATTCGCCTGAACGCCGTCAGCAAGATCTTCTACACCGACGAGTTGGAGACGCACGCGCTCTCCGACGTCCACTTCGAGGTCCGCAAGGGCGAGTACGTTTCGATCGGCGGCCCCTCCGGCTGTGGCAAGTCGACGCTCCTCTCGATCCTCGGGCTGCTCGACACGCCGACCTCCGGCGCCTACACGCTCTCGGGCGAGTCGGTGGAGAGCCTCGGCCTGGCCGACCGCGCCCGCATCCGCAACCGCCAGATCGGCTTCATCTTCCAGTCGTTCAACCTCATCGGCGATCTCACCGTGTACGAGAACGTCGAGCTGCCGCTGACGTACCGCAAGCTGCCGGCCGCCGACCGCAAGCGCCGCGTCGAGACCGCGCTCGAGCGCGTCGGCATGGCCCACCGCATGCGCCACTACCCGAGCCAGCTCTCGGGCGGCCAGCAGCAGCGCGTGGCCGTCGCCCGCGCCCTTGGCGGCGAGCCGGCCATCCTCCTCGCCGACGAGCCGACCGGCAACCTCGACTCCAAGAACGGCGAGCAGGTCATGGAGCTGCTGCGCGACCTGCACCGCGGCGGCGCGACCATCTGCATGGTCACGCACGACCCGCGCTTCACCAAGTACGCCGACCGCACCGTGCATCTCTTCGACGGCCGCATCGTCGAGGAGACGCATGCGCGCGACGCCGAGGCCGCGCTCGCCGACAGCGGATTCCGTCTCTCCGAGGCTTACGCATGATTGCCCAGGACCTCCGTTACACCGTCCGCACGCTGCTCAAACAGCGCGGCTTCACCGCCGTGGCCGTGCTGACGCTCGCCGTCGCGCTCGCGGCGAACACCGCGATCTTCAGCGTCGTCAACGCCATCCTCCTCCGCCCGCTCCCGTTCACCAATCCCGAGCGGCTGATGAACCTGACTGGTATCAGCCGCATCGACGGCGACACGTATCCCGTCTACTCGTATCCGAACTACGTCGACCTGCGCGCGCAGACGAAGACGCTGGAGACCGTGACCGCCTACACGCGCGGCCGCGCGTTCCTCATGGAAGGCGACGAGCCGACGCTGATGGACGGCCTCGACGTCACGGCGAACTTCGCCCAGCTCACCGGCGTGAAGCCGCGCCTGGGCCGCTTCTTCACCCAGGCCGAGGATCGTGCCGGCGAGGGGCAGGTCATCGTCATCAGCCACGAGCTGTGGCAGCGCCGCTTCAACGGCGATCCGGCCATCATCGGCCGCGCCATTCGCTTCGGCACCGCGGGGAAGCTGCGCACGGTCATCGGCGTCATGCCGGCCGGCTTCCGCTTCCCCGCCGATGAAGGTCCGCGCGATTTCTACCTCCCCTTCGAGGAAGACCTCGGCGACGCGCGCACGCAGCGCGACTCGATCTGGATCGGCGTGGCCGGCAAGGCCAGGCCCGGCGTGACGCTGGCGCAGGTGAACGCGGAGCTCGACACGATCAGCAAGCGCCTCGAGCAGCAGTACCCGAACGAGAACGCGGCGCTGCGCATGGTCGCGGCGTCGATGCACGAAGACGCGGTCAAAGACGTGCGTCCGGCGCTGCTGCTGCTGTTCGGCGCGGTGGCGGTCGTGCTGCTGATCGGCTGCGCGAACGTGGCCAACCTGCTCCTGGCGCGCGCCACCGCGCGTCACAAGGAGATCTCGGTGCGCGCCGCCCTCGGCGCGTCGCCGCGGCGCATCACCATGCAGCTCCTCGTCGAGAGCGTGGCCCTGTCGCTTCTCGCCGGCGCGGTCGGCCTGCTGCTCGCGTCGTGGGGCATCGACGCGCTGCTGGCCTTCGCGCCGTCCGACATCCCGCGCCTCGACACCGTGTCGATGGACGGGAGCGTGCTCCTCTTCACCACGCTGCTGTCGCTCCTGACCGGCATCGCCTTCGGCCTCGCGCCGGCCATCTCCGCGTCGCGGCCGAACCTGACCGAGGCGCTGAAGGAAGGGACGCGCGGCTCGACCGAGGGAAAGCGCAATCGCCTGCGCAGCGTCCTGGTCGTCTCGGCCGTGGCGCTGTCGCTGATGCTGCTCGCCGGCGCGGGCCTGCTGCTGCGCAGCTTCATCCACGTGACCGGCATCGACGCCGGCTACGACTACCGCAACGCCATCTCGCTCGAGATCTCGCCGCGCTCGCTCGCGTATGGCGACGAAGCGAAGTTCATGACGTTCCACGAGCGGCTGACGCAGGAGCTGCGCTCGATGCCGGGCGTGCAGAAGGTCGGCGCCGTCGACACGACGCCCCTCGGCCCGAACGAGAGCGTCTACAGCTTCACCGTGGTCGGCCGTCCGCCGCTCCCTCCGGGCCGCGGCCTGAGCTCGAAGACGCTCATCGCCACGCCGGGCCTCTTCGACGCGATGCGCATGTCGCTCATCCGCGGGCGCGACTTTCTCCCGACCGACCGGCAGAACACGCCGAAGGTGGTCGTCGTCAACCAGGCCTTCGTGCGCGAGTTCTTCCCGAACGAGAATCCGATCGGCAAGAAGCTCGAGTACAGCCCGGACAACATCCGCGAGATCGTCGGCGTGGTCAACGACGTGCGCTGGCGCAGCCTGACCGAGGACGCGCCGGCGATCATGTACCTGCCGCACGCGCAGAACCCGCGCCGCTTCATGAGCTACGTGGTGCGCGCGCCGCACGCGGACTCCATGGCCCCGGCGCTGCGCGCGCTGGTGCGCCGCCTCGACCAGCAGCAGCCGATCGTCGGCATCAAGATGCTGGCCGGCACGCGCCAGGAGTCGCTGGCCACGCGCCGCTTCAACCTGATGCTGCTGGCCGTGCTGGCCGTCGTGGCCCTGATCCTGGCCGCGGTGGGCATCTTCAGCGTGATGAGCTACGCCGTCACGCAGCGCACCGCGGAGATCGGCATCCGCATGGCCCTCGGCGCCGGCACGAGAGACGTCTTTCGGCTCATCGTCGGGCACGCGGTGAAGCTCGTCGGCATCGGCGCGGCGGTCGGCGTGGCCGGCTCGCTGATGTCCTCCAAGGCCATCGGCTCGCTGCTGTACGGGGTGAAGCCCGCCGACCCGTGGACCTTCGCCGCGATCGTGGTGGTGATCTCCGCGACGGCACTCATCGCCAGCTACCTCCCCGCCCGCCGTGCGGCAAAGGTTGATCCGCTCGTCGCAATCCGGTACGACTAATGTAGGGCGGGCTTCAGCCCGCCCATGGACGGGCTGAAGCCCGTCCTACGTTTCTCATGAAGTCGAAAATCCTCATCGCCGACGACCAGCCCGATGTGATCGAAGCCCTCCGGCTCCTGTTGAAACCGGAGGGCTTCGAGATCGAGACGGCGACCTCGCCCGGCGCCGTGATCCGCGCCGTCGGCGCGCGCCAGTTCGACCTGGTCCTCATTGACCTCAATTACACGCGCGACACGACCTCCGGCTCCGAGGGACTGGAGCTGCTCGAGCAGTTGCACGCCTTCGACCGCACGCTTCCGATCGTGGTGATGACCGCCTGGGCCTCGATCGCACTGGTGGTCGAGGCGATGCAGAAAGGCGCGCGCGATTTCATCGAGAAGCCGTGGGACAACGCGCGCGTGCTGGCCGTCGTGCGCAATCAGATCGAGCTCGGACGCGCGCTGCGCAAGTCGGAACGGCTCGAGAGCGCGATGACGCCGCGCAGCTCCGACTTCATCGCCGGCGCCCCGGCGATGCGCCCCGTCCTGGAGATCATCGAGCGTGTCGGCCCCTCGGACGCCAATGTCTTGATCCGCGGCGAGAACGGCACGGGCAAAGGCGTCGTCGCCCGCGCGCTGCACGCCGCCTCGCGGCGCGCCGCGAAACCGCTCGTCACCGTGAACGCGGGCGGCCTCTCCGAGACGATCTTCGAGAGCGAGCTGTTCGGACACGTGAAAGGCGCGTTCACCGACGCCCGCACCGACCGCGTCGGCCGCTTCGAGCTCGCCGACGGCGGGACGCTCTTCCTCGACGAGATCGCCAACGTGCCGCACGCGCAGCAGGCCAAGCTCCTGCGCGTGGTCGAGACGGGCGAGTTCGAGCGCGTCGGCTCGTCACAGACCCGCCGCGTCGACGTACGGCTGCTCTCCGCCACCAACGCGTCGCTCGAAGACGAGGTCTCCGCGGGCCGCTTCCGCCAGGATCTCCTCTTCCGCCTGAACACGGTCGAGATCCGCCTCCCGCCCCTCCGCGACCGCCGCGAGGACATCCCACTCCTCGCCGCGCACTTTCTCACCCACCACGCGCAACGCTACCGCAAGCAGGTGGCGTCGTTCGATCCCGCCGCCATCAAGGCGTTGCTCGACCACACCTGGCCCGGCAATGTGCGCGAGCTCGATCACGTCGTCGAGCGCGCCGTGCTCATGACCACCGGCACGACCATCGGCCGCAGTCACCTCGGCCTCCAGGCGCCCACCGAAGGGCGCATCGACGACATGAGTATCGAGGACGTCGAGGCGCTCCTGATCCGCAAGGCCCTCGTCCGCTACGACGGCAATGTGAGTAAGGCGGCGGAGACGCTGGGGTTGTCGCGCGGGGCGTTGTATCGCAGGATGCAGCGGTACGGGCTGTGACTTGCACTACGAAAAACGCATCGTCCTGACCGCGCTCGTTGCTGTCGCGCTGGTCGCGCTCACCGCACTCCTGCTCGCGTTCGCGGGCGAGTTCTCCGCCAAGGTGCGGTGGACGGTCGTCTTCGTGATCGTCCTGGCCACGGTGGTGGCCGGCTACAACCTGTACGAGCAGCTCGTCTTTCCCCTGCGCACGCTCTCGAACATCATCACCGCGCTGCGGGAGGAGGACTACTCGCTGCGCGCGCGCTACGCCTCGCGCGAAGGCGCGTTCGGCGAAGTGATGCTCGAGGTCAACGCACTGGCCGACCTCATGGAGTCGCGCAAGCTGGAAGCGGTCGAGGCGGCGGCGCTGCTGCGCTCCGTCCTGGCGCGCATCGACGCCGCGATCTTCGCCTTCGACGCCGAGGAGCGCCTGCAGCTCGTCAATCCCGCGGGCGAGCGCCTCCTCGGCACTCCCCACGAGCGGCTCCTCGGCGAGACGGCCGCCCGGCTCGGCCTGCGCGAGCTGCTCGACGACGACGCCCCCACGACCATCGACCGCGCCGGCGGCCGCTGGGACGTGCGCCGCACGTCGTTCCGCGAGCGCGGCGTCCCGCATCGCCTGCTCGTCCTGGCCGACATCACGCGGGCATTACGCGAAGAGGAGACCGAGGCCTGGCGCCGCATCGTGCGCGTCCTCGGCCACGAGCTGAACAACTCGCTGGCCCCGATCAAGTCGATCGCGGTCAGCCTCGAACAGCTCGTCTCGCGCGATGAGCTGCCGGACGACTGGCGCGACGACCTGGCCAGCGGCATGCGCGTCATCGGCAGCCGGACCGAGGCGCTGACGCGCTTCACCCGCGCCTACGCGCAGCTCGCGCGGCTCCCCGAGCCGCGCCGCGGCAACGTGCGCGTCGACGAGCTCGTGCAGCGCGTGGCCGCGCTGGAGCGCCGCGTGCCGATCTCGTTGCATGGCGCGGAAGCGCACGTGCACGCCGATGAAGACCAGCTCGAGCAGTTGCTCATCAACCTCGTAAAGAACGCCGCCGAAGCGGCGCGGGAGCGCGTGAATGTACGGTGGAGCGTGAACGGCGACGGCCTGACCCTGACGGTGGAAGACGACGGCCCCGGCGTCAGCGGTACCGCCAACCTCTTCGTCCCGTTCTTCACGACCAAGCCGGCAGGCACCGGCGTGGGACTGTTCCTGTCGAGGCAGATCGCCGAGGCACACGGCGGCTCGTTGACACTGGCAAACCGAGCCGACACGCAAGGGGCCATCGCCACCCTGCGTCTGCCAACGTAGGTCGGGCTTCAGCCCGACTGGTCGGGCTGAAGCCCGACCTACGTTCAGTTACCGCACCGTCCTCAGCACATTGAACTTCATCAACTCCTGGAACGTGATCGTCGAATCGAGGTCCTCGCGCGAGAGCCGCAGCGACTGGTGCAAGCCCTCGAGCACCATCTCCATCCAGAACGCCAGCTCCTCGTCGCGCGACACGCCGGCGTACTTGCGCGCCACGTCCGCGAGCCCCTGCACGCGATTCAGCTCGCGGAAGAACTCCGCGAACGGCTGTTCGTCCGAGACTGTGATCTTGTTCCCGGCGGCGAACCACGACACGATCGACTCGTAAGCCGGCTCCGCCTCCGAGGCCGGCTTGGCCTCCTCGCGACGCTCCTTCTTCTTCATGCGCCGTCCGGCGAAGGCGTCGTCGAGGTCGTCGTGATCGATCTCACCGTAGCCGCGGCCGCGCTCCCGCTCCGCGCGCTGCGCCACGCCCGCCCGCTCGATCGGCGGAAACTTCGACTCGAACAGCTTCCCCACCGCCTGCCCGATCAGCTTCCGCGCCACCACTTCCGCCCCCTGCTGCTCCCCCTCGTACACCATCTCCACCTTCCCCGTGATCGCGGGGAGGATCATCGAGAGATCGGAGAGGCGCGGAAAGACGAGGCGGTCGCGCGTCAGCGCCGCGCGGCGCTCCAGGTTCGACTGCAGCAGCTCCATCGCCGCGATGGTCAGGCGAGCGGAGACGCCTGACGACTGGTCGACCAGCTCCGACTCGCGGGCCACGAAGGCCACCGACTCGACGAGGTCCCGAATGTACGTCGGGATGTCGATCTTCGTCTCGCCGCCTCGATCCAGCCACGCCTCCTGCTCGGTGATGCGGCGCGCCGTCTCCACCTTCTGCGGGTAATGCGTGAGGATCTGCGAGTCGATGCGGTCCTTGAGCGGCGTGATGATGTTGCCGCGGCTCGTGTAGTCCTCCGGGTTGGCGCTGAAGACCAGCACCACATCCAGCGGGATGCGGATCGGAAAGCCGCGGATCTGCAGGTCGCGCTCTTCGAGGATGTTCAGCAGCGCCACCTGGATGCGCGGCGCGAGGTCGGGCAGCTCGTTGATGGCGAAGATGCCGCGGTTCGTGCGCGGGATGATGCCGTAGTGGATCACTTCCTCGTCCGCGTACGTGAGGCGCTGGTTCGCGGCCTTGATCGGGTCGATGTCGCCGATGAGGTCGGCTACCGTGACGTCCGGCGTGGCCAGCTTCTCGCGGTAACGCTCGTCGCGCCTGATCCAGGCGACGTGCAGTTCGTCGCCCTGTTCGGCGGCGAGGCGGCGGCAGCGCTTGCACGTCGGCTCGAGCGGCGAGTCGTTGATCTCGCATCCTTCGATCACCGGCACCTGCTCGTCGAGCAGCGCCGTGAGGGAGCGGAGGATGCGTGTCTTGGCCTGCCCGCGCAGGCCGAGCAGGATGATGTCGTGCTTCGAGAGCACGGCGTTGTGGATGGCCGGGATGACCGTGCGCTCGTAGCCGTGGATGCCGGGAAAGGTCGTCTCGCCGCGCGCGATCTTTTCGAGGAGGTTGGCGCGCATTTCGTCCTTGACGGACCGCACGCGATATCCCGAGGCGCGCAGCTCGCCGAGGGTGTGGATCGAGGTCATGAGGCGGAGGTTAGCACGGCGGTTCGGGGTCTTTATTGAACTCGTTCATGGCACGCCGGAGATCGCCTCGCGCGAACAGGACCAGCGCATCCACCGCGCGCTCGATGGCGCGGTCGACCACGGCCTGCTCGTCCGCAGCGAACTCGTCGAGCACGTAATCGCGGAGCCACCCCCCGTCCGCCGCCCCGATCCCGACGCGCAGCCGCGGGAACCGCTCCGTCGCCAGCTCCTGCACGATCGAGCGCATCCCGTTGTGCGTCCCCGAGGAGCCGCTCGGCCGGATGCGCAGCTTGCCTAATGGAAGGTCGATGTCGTCGTAGACGACGATCAGGTCGTCCGTCGACTCCAGATACGCGTTCACCAGCAGCCGCACCGCCTCGCCGGAGAGGTTCATGTACGTGAGCGGCTTGGCCACCATCACGCTCCCCCCCGCCACCCGCCCGGTGCCGGTGTACGCGCTCTTCTCGTGCCGCGTCACGTCGACGCGAAACTTCTTCGCGAACGCGTCCACCACCATCCACCCGACGTTGTGCCGCGTCCGCTCGTAATCCGCCCCTGGATTCCCCAGTCCCACGATCAGCTTCATGCGCGCGCGAAGGGTACAATCCCGACGATGAACGCGCTACCTCCCCTCGTGGTCGAACGGCTCGATGAGGTGCGGGCGCTATGCGAAAAGTACGGCGTGAAGAGCCTCTCGATCTTCGGCTCGGCCGTGAAGGGGACGTTCGATCCGCAGAAGAGCGACCTTGATTTCGTGGTGGAGTTTCTGCCGGAGGACGACCCGTTGAGGCGCGGCGAGCATTATCTCGACCTGCTCGTCGACCTCCAGCGGCTGTTCGCGCGAGACGTCGACCTGGTGGTCGGCACAAAGATCGACAATCCTTACTTCAAGCAGGTTCTCGAGTTGACCGCCCGCGAGTTGTATGAAGCAGCTTGAGGTACAGGTGCGGCTGGCACATATCGTCGCTGCCGGAGAGAAGGTTCTTCGCTACACGGCCGGAAAATCCTTTGACGAATACAGCGCCGACGATTTCCTCGCGTCCGCTGTCGAACGCCAACTGACAATCATCGGCGAGGCCGTGACGAAGATCGCCCAGACCGATTCGGCGGCGGCCGCGCGGGTCGGCGACTTTCCTCGGATCATCGCCTTCCGCAACCAACTCGTGCACAATTACCCGAACGTAGACGACAACGCCGTCTGGGTGATCGTGCAACGCGAGGTGCCGCTCCTGCTCGAACGCGTCCGCGCCCTCCTCGCCGAGCCGTGATCCCCGTCACCTCGACCCCCTCCACCGGCAATCTTCCTGCATAATCCCCCGCGAAATTTCGGCCATGGAGAAGCGGCAGCGCATCGTCATCATCGACGACAACGCGAACGACCTGCAGGTCACGCGCAGGTTCCTCGAGCGGAGGGGGTATGACGCCATTCCCGCCTCCTCGGGGGAGGAAGGGCTGCGTCTGGCCGAGCAGCTCCTCCCCGACGCGCTGATCGTCGACTACCGCATGCCCGGCATCGACGGGTTCGAGGTCACGCGGCGCATCAAGTCCGACCCGCAGCTGCACACCATTCCCGTGCTCATGCTCACGGGATCGGATTCCGCCGAGCACGTGGTCCAGGGGCTGGGGGCGGGTGCGGACGACTTCGTCACCAAGGGCTCCGACATCGAGATCGTCGTGGCGCGGCTCGGGGCGCTGCTGCGGATGAAGGCCTATCAGGACCAGCTCCGCCGCATGAATCAGCAGATGACGCGCGACCTGCAGATCGCGCGGCGCGTGCAGGAGGCGCTCGTACCGCCGAGTGCGTTCGCGTCCAAAGGCATCGAGATCCGCTCCGCCTACATCCCCAGCGAGACGCTCTCGGGCGACTTCTACGACTACTTCGTGCAGGACGACTCGATGTACCTCTTCGTGGCCGACGTCTCCGGCCACGGCCTCCCCGCGGCCATCCTCGTGTCGCTGCTGAAGAGCTACATCCACAGCGAGGCCGCCACCGAGCGCTCGCTGGCCGACTTCATGACCCGGCTGAACGACTTCCTCTTCGCTGTCAGCCTGCCGACGCAGTTCGCCACCGCCGCCCTCTTCCGCATGGAGGCCGGCCGCCAGCTCGTCTACGCGAACGCGGCCCATCCGCCGTTCCTGCTGCACAGCCGCGCCAGCGGGCGCACGCGCCTCCTCGAGCAGCCCAGCAATCTCCTCGGCGCGATGCCGAACATGCCCTTCGAGGAGCACTCCATCACCGTCGCGCCCGGCGACACGCTCTTCGTCTACACCGACGGCCTCACCGACCGCATCAACGCCAACGGCGACTTCTACTCCATCGACCGCGTGGCCGCGGTGCTGGAGCAGTCGCGCGACGCCGACCTCGGCACGGTCTACGACGCCATCTTCTCTGACGTGAAGGGTTTCCTGGCCACGGAAGAATTCAAGGACGACATTGCGTTCGTGGTGACGCGGTTCCATTGACCGCCGGACCATGCACTCGATCCTCGGCATCCTGCTCCTCCTCGCCACGCGCGAGCCCTTCCCGGCCGACTACAAGCCGAGCCCCTGCGCCACGCCCGCGGCCATCGCCAGGGTGGGCAAGACCTTCCCGCAGTCGGAAATCTCCCAGATCGCGGCCATGCGCGGCTACGACGTCGGGCAGGAATGGGTCGACGCGCACTGGAAGGAGCTGAGCGAAGCCCTGCAGCCGGTCTGGACGAAGGCGGCCACGTGCTTCGTCACCGGGAACAACGACAACCTCTTCTGCAGCGACGTCGCGGCGGCCGAGGCCTTCACGATCTGCAACCGCTACTCGGGAACCGACCGCGAGAAGTGCACCTTCACCATGACCGCCATCCTGGCTGGCCAGGACCACAACAGCAAGGAAGCGTGGACGGCGATGCGCGACTGCGCGGCGCGGCACCACCAGCCCGCGGCGGAGCGCACGCTGGAGTGGTGGCTCGCCCCGGTGACCTTCGGCGCCGGCTACCCGGGACACTTCACCGTCTACGCCATCGACAGTGAGACGCGCGTGCCGGTGCAGGCGCGGCTGCACATCCAGAGCACGCAGCCGATCTACGCCGACGACGTGCCGAACGGCTTGCCGACGACGTTCTACAAAGTGCCGTGGAAGCCGAAGCTGTTCCGCGTCCCGGGCGCGCAGGGGCATCGCGACGTCGTGGCTCCCGAAGTGCGCATCGAGGCGCCGGGGTATCGCGCCGAATCGTTCCGCCTCCCCGTCGAGGTGCCGGTGATGAAGGTGGAGATGAAGCCGGCGAAGCTCAAGCGCGGCAAAAACACCGTCACCATCACCGCCGTCGACTCGGTGACCGGTAAGCCGGTGGAAGCGCGGGTGATGGGCGGCCAGCTCGTCCTCGGCAAGACGAACGAGCCGTTCACGTTCGAGATCACGGGCAAGCAGCCGGAGATCTGGATCACGAACCTGTACGACCGGTACAGCGACGTGGTGGTCGCGCCGGCCGGGAAGTAGCTCAACGTAGGTCGGGCTTCAGCCCGACCATTCCTCGCGAGAACGACGGGCTGAAGCCCGTCCTACGTCAGTCGTCCTCTTCGAGCAGTTCTTCCGTATCGCGAGCGGCCATCAGCTCCGGCGTGATGCCCGGAAACTTCTCCGTCCCGTAATACCACGCCGCCTTGATCTCAGGCTCGGAGGGAAAGACGCCGTCGTACAGGAAGCACTCCAGCGATTTCAGGCGGCCGTTGAACACGTGCACCGAGGTGTCGGCGGGAGACTTGGCGCCGGCCAACTCCACCTGCAGGTCGTCCAGGTGCAGCAGCTTCCGCTCCACCGCCGGCACCGTAGCCGGGACGTCGAAGCGCGTGATGAAGCCGGTGGCGGTCATCTCGCGGTCGCGCACCGTCGCGGCGGCGTACTGCTTCCGCAGCGCGGCCAGCAGCGGGTCGCTGCCGGCCAGCAGTCCCGCCATCACCTGCTTCTCGAATTCGTCCAGAGTCACGCGATTCTCTGCAGCAGCTCCACGGCCTGCGGCTTCTTCTCGTAGCGCACGTCGGTGGCGGCGATCTTCTCGAGGTACTTGCGCGCCTGGCCGGAGTCGTTGCGGCGGAGGTGGCAGCGCGCGATCCAGAACCAGGTATCGACCACGTACTCGTTCTCGCTGAAGCGGTGCGTCTGCACGGCGCGCTCGAACGAGGCCACGGCCTCCTCGTAGTTTCCCTGCGAGTATTCGATGCGGCCGATGTGCGAGAGGGCATCGAAATAGTCGAACGAGCTCTGGTCGACGGTGGCCGAGACGCGGCGGTAGAACGAGGCCGCCTCGTCGAACTGCTTCCGGTCGAAGTAGATCGCGCCGCAGAAGAGCAGCGCGTTGCGGAAAAAGTAGGAGTTGAAGAAGGGCTTGTTCTCGTCGAAGAGCTGCAGCGACTCCTGGAAGAGGTGCAGCGCGTCGTCGTGATCGCCGAGGGCGTAGGAGTTGAGCGCCTTGAGCGCCAGCGCCTGCGCCGTCACGTTGTCGTTGGGCGAGTAGCGCATCGACTGCTCGTGCAGCTCCTTGGCCTTCGCGTAGTCCGCTTCCTCGTGCGAGAGGTGGCCGAGGATCACGTACGACTTGTACTTGATATCGTTCGCCTCGTCCGACTCCTCGGAGGCGCACGCGGCGCTGAAGCCCTCGCGCGCCTTCCCGAGCTCGCCCGCATAAAGCGCGGCCACGGCGCGGTAGTAGGTCGCCTCCAGCGTCGTCAGCACGGAGCTGCGGTCGCGGCTCACGTCGTCGATGAACTTGGTCACCAGTTGCGCGAGCACGCGGTTCTCCGCGGTCGGGTCGACGATGAAGTTCTGGAGATAGACCAGCCGGTTCTCGAGGATGCGCATCATCTCCAGCATCACGGTGATGCGCTGCTGGTCGGCGCTGGCCTCGCGGAAGAGGGTGGCCAGTTGCCGCTGGAGCGATTGATAACGCGTGTCGTACTCGCGTACGGCGGCGTCGGCGAGCTCGCCCGGCTCGTTCTGTAATTTCGTTTCGAGGACGACGCGCTCGTCCACCAGTTGCTTCAAGCGCGCCGTGAGGTCACGTTCGGCCATGGCTAAATCTTAGACGCGTAGCAACTAGGAGGCCAGCACGACTGTTGCTGGTTGCTGGTTGCTCTGTTCGAGGCGATGCCGGGCAGGTTGCCACGAACCGCCTTGAACCAGCAACCAGCAACATCACGTGCGATCCCGGTCACGCTCGCGAATGGCCTGGCCGGCAACCTCCAGCAGCCGAAACTCGAGCTGGTGCTTGTCCTCGTCGATCGACTCCACGCGCACCTTGACCGCGTCGCCGAGGCGCAGCTCGCGGTTCGACGACTCGCCGCGCATGCGGTGCTCGCGGTCGTGGTAGTGCCAGAAATCGCCGCCGATGGTGGCCACGGGCACGAGGCCCTGCACGAAGATCTCGTTCAGCTCGACGAAGAGGCCGAACGGCGCGACCCCGGTCACGATCCCGGAGTACTCGTTGCCGACCTTGTCGCGCATGAAGATCACTTTCTTCCACTCCAGCACCTCGCGCTCCGCGTCGTCGGCGCGGCGCTCCCGCTCGCTCGACTGCGTGGCGTACTGCGGGTGCGCGCGGTCGATCTCGTCGCGGCGCTCGCCGTACAGCGTGCCGTTCTCGATCAGCTCCGCCAGGCGGCGGTGCACGATCAGGTCGGGATAGCGGCGGATCGGCGAGGTGAAGTGGCAGTAGTGCTCGAGCGCGAGCGCGAAGTGGCCGGTCGAGTCGGGGGAGTAGAACGCGCGCCGCATCGAGCGGAGGATGAGGTTCGTCAGGAAACGCTCCTGCGGCGTGCCGGCGACCTCCTTGAGCACGCGCTGCAGCTCGCCGGGACGGATCTCCTCGACGTTGCCGCGCAGTTTGAGCTTGAACTCCTTGAGGATGTCGCGCAGGTCCTCGAGCTTCTGCGGGTCGGGCTGCTCGTGCACGCGATACAGGCCGGGCTGATTGGCGAACACCAGCTCGCGCGCGACGGTCTCGTTCGCGGCCAGCATGAACTCCTCGATCAGGCGGTGGGCGACATTGCGCTCTGTCGGGCGGATGGCCTCGATGTCTCCCGACTCGCCGAGCATGACCTCGGCCTCGGGGAGGTCGAAGTCGATCGAGCCGCGCTGCTCGCGCCGCGCGCGCAGGATCTCGTAGAGCTCGTGCATGCGCTTGAAGTCCCCGAGGAGATAGCCGTAGCGCTCCAGCAGCTCCGGCCCCTTCTCCTCCGCCGCGCGATCGCGCTCCGCTCCCGAGGCCGACGTCCAGCCGCTGGCCACGAAGATGGCGTTCACGTTCGTGTACGTCATCCGCTCGCGCGTGCGGATCACCGACTTGTAGACCTTGTGCTTGACGAAGCGTCCGCGCTTGTCGATCTCCATCTCGCAGGAGAACGTGAGCCGCTCGATCTTCGGGTTGAGCGAGCAGATGCCGTTCGACAGCCGCTCCGGCAGCATGGGGATGGCCCGCCCGGGAAAGTAGACGGAAGTGCCGCGCTCGAAGGCCTCGCGGTCGAGCGCGCTCCCCTCGGTGACGTAATGCGCGACGTCGGCGATGTGCACGCCGAGGAGGTAATTGCCGTTGCCGAGGAGCTGCACCTCCACGGCGTCGTCGAAATCCTTGGCCGTCTCGCCGTCGATGGTGACGATGTTGCGGTCGCGGAGATCGACGCGCGTGGCGATGACGTTCGCCGGCACTTCCTCGCCGATGGCGTCCGCCTCGCGCAGCACGTCCTCGGGGAAATGGTGCGGGAGGTGGTGCTTGCGGATGACCACCTCGATGTCGACGCCCGGGTCGCCGATGAACCCGAGTGTTTCCACGACGCGCCCTCGCGCGAAATGCGTGGTGCGGTCGGGGTAGCGGTCGATCTCGACATTGACCATCTCCCCTTCGCGCGCGTCCATGGTCGACTCCTCGTCGATGAGGATGTCGGTGTCGATGCGGATGTCGAACGGGACGACGTACGGCTCGGGCTCGAGGTGGAAGCGGCCGACCACGGTGCGGTGCGCGCGGCGCAGCACCTGCGCGACCTCGCCGACGATGTACTTGCGGTCGCGCACGCGGCGGAACTCGGGGCTGCGCTTGTCGACGCGCACCACCACCAGGTCGCCGTTCATGGCCCCCTTGACCTGCTTGCGGTCGATGTAGATGTCGTGTCCCTCGCCGTCGCTGCCGCGGGGGCCGAAGATCGTGCCGTGGCCGTCGGGATGGATCTTCACGCGGCCGGCGTGATAAGGGGTGAACTCGAGCAGGGAGTAGCGTTTGCCGCGCACGGCGACGATGACGCCGTCGCGCTCGAGCTCTTCCACGGCACGCTCGAGCTCCTCGCGCGTGACGTCGGGATCGGCGAGCCGCTCGTGGATCTCTCCCACGCGCAGCAGGCGGTTGCCGCGCTGGCGGAGGAGATCGATCAGTTCTTGGTGGAGCTCGGGGCGCTGCGGTACGGAAAGCGGATGTTTGCTCATGTGACGCGGGCTTCAGCCCGCGCGCATGCTACCGCGAAGTGCGCCGCGGCGCCGCAGGCATGGAGGCGCGCTTGTGGGAGACGGCACGGCGGCGCACCGGTCGCACGGACTCGGCGAAGCCGTTGAGCATGGTCTGCGTGCGCAGCTTGTTGTGCAGCGTGTTGCGGTGCACGCCCAGCTTGCGCGAGGCCTGGGTGACGTTTCCCTTGCTGGCCGTCATGGCCGCGACGATGTACTTTCCCTCGAACGCTTCGACCGCCTGGGCGAGAGTGATTCCGTTGCCGATCAATTCGCGAATGATGGCGTTCAAGCGATCGTCGATGCTTACCATGCTGTTGTCTGACCTCAATGGTGATCTTGGAAGAGTCGAGATTCTACTACTCAAGATTCGACGGACAGGAAGAAAAAATTTTCGCTATCGCACACGCTTGACAAAGAGGATCAGAAGCGTGACGAAGGTCACCATCGCACCCAAAAAAAGCGAGCGCGGACGATACTTCCAGACGATTTCGTGATAGCCGCGCGTGACTTGCACGCCGCGAAAAAATGTGTCGATCGGGAACTCGTGCGCGGGCACGCCGTCGATGCTCACTTCCCATCCCGGCGCGCGCTGCTGCAGCAGGGCGATGACGCCTTCCTGCGGTGCGTGCACGGTCACGCGCGCGCTCGACGTACCGAGCTCCGCGCGCGCGGAGCGCACGGTCGTCGGCGAGCGCGTGATCAGGAACGCGTGCGGCAGCGTGATGCGGTTGCGGTAGACGGTGACGTTCTCCGCGCGCGCGGCCGGCGCGAACGCCGGTGCCAGCTCGTGGGTGCTGATCACCCAGCCGATCCCTTTGCGCGCCAGCTCCTCGCGCGTCGGATTCTCCAGCAGGCCGCGATGCACGCGCAGCCAGGCGTCGGAGGCCACGGGCGCGGCGGTGATGGCGTCGAAGCGGCGGTCGTAGAGGTTGAGGTAGCCGGAGATCCATGCCGTACGGTGGTGCGCGTCGATGGCGCCGGCGCGAAGGAACTTCGAGTCGGCGCCGACGCTCTTCGCATAAGACACCACATCGCGGCGGAAGGGGGCGGAGACGAGCAGCGGCCACGCCCGCGGGACGAGGTCGACCACGACGATCAGCACGATCACGAGGTCCAGCCAGCGCCGGTTCGGCCGCACGCGCTCCCACCCCGCCACCGCCAGCGCCGCCACCGCGAACGCCGCCAGCGGCACGAGCCGCGCGGGATAGCGGAAGAGCGTGAGCGGCAGCCGCACGAGCAGCTCCGGCCCGAAGGAGACGGCCATGCTGACCGCGAACAGGAGCAGCCACGGCCACGTGCGCCTGCGAATGCCGAGCAGCGCCAGTGCACACACGACCACGCCCGCGTACACCGCCGGGATGAACTGCTGCGTGGCCCCCCGCTCGATGGGAATGACGAAGCGCAGCCAGTCACGCCACGACATCGAGTGCATGAGGATCAGCGACGCGTCGAGCCCCGCCGCGCGGTCGCTGTCCCGCAGCATCTCCAGAAACGGAAATAGCTGCACCGCGCTCAATCCAAACGCAACCAGTGCTGAACGTAGGACGGGCTTCAGCCCGTCCGGTCGGGCTGAAGCCCAACCTACGTAGAGCACACTTCCGCAGGCTGCAAAGAATGGCTCACCTCCCAGGAACGCCAGCGCCAGCGCCGCCCCGCCCCGCCGCCACGCCCCCTCCGCCGCGCACCACAGCGCCAGCGGGATCCAGGCCAGCGTGGCCAGGTTGTTCGACACGTCCAGCAGCGACAGCACCGGCCCGCAGAACATCAGCGCCACCGCCCCCACCAGCGCCGCGCCCTGCGAGGCACTCCGCGAGAACAGCAAGTACGCCCCCCACCCCAGCAGCACCACGTGCAGCAGGAGAAAGAGCAGGTACGCCGCGGCGAAGGGCAGCACGACGAACAGCCACGCCGGCGGATAGAACACGCCCGTCTGCGGGTTGGCCAGCCACGGCTCGCCGCCGGCGTTGTACGGATTCCACAGCGGCAGCCGCCCCGCCTGGAGCTCCGTCGCCGTGAACCAGCGCAGCGGCTGAAAGTAGTCGAAGTGGTCGCGCAGCGTGAAGACTTCGGAGCGCAGGAGCGGCGTCACGAAAATGCCCGAAGCCAGGATCGCCAGGAAGACGAGCGATGAGCCATGAGCGATGAGCGATGAACGAGACGCGTCACTCCTGCTCATCGCTCATCACTCATCGCTCATCGCTCGCTGCAGAAGTCTCGCACGATCGTCCGCATGAGCCGCACTCCCTCGGCGAAGAAGCGCGCCCGGATGCGCTCGTCGTTGCCGTGCACGCCCTCGGCATCGTAGTAGTTCACCTTGAACGGCATCACCCCGTACGCGGCGATGCCGCGCGCGCGGAAGTAGCGGCTGTCCGTCGTCCCCGCCGTCACCATCGGCCCCACCGTCGATCCCGGCGCCGCGGCGCGCATCGTCCGTGCGACGACCTCCCACAGCGGCCCCAAGGCCGGCACCTCCGGCAGCGGCTGCGCGTCGAGCACCACCTCCACGGTGCCGTTCTTCCCCACCGCTTCCCGCACGCGCGCCAGCATCGCTTCCGGCGGCGTCGACGGGGTGAGACGGATGTCAATGCCGGCCACGGCGCGGGTCGGCACGACATTCACCGAGCTCCCGGCGCTGATGTGCGTCACGGCGATGGTGTCTTTGAGCAGCGACCGGTAACCGCGCGGCAATTCCTCGAGCGTCTTCTCTTCGAGCGGCTCGCGCAGCCCGGCCAGCTTCGCACCGCGCGGGTCCCTGCGGATCGCCGCCGCGGCGGCGGTCACGCGCGCGACGCTTGGGTCGAGGCGGTACGGCGTTTCCAGCGCCTGCACCGCGGCCAGCGCGCGGACGAGCTTCACCGTGGCGCCGCCGTCGTCGGGCGGCGATGCGCCGTGCCCCCCCTCCCCCTCGCACGTCACGCGCAGCCAGAGCGGCAGCTTCTGCTGCACCTCGATCCCCCAGAAGAGCACGCGGTCGACGGCGGTCTCGTTCGCCCCTCCTTCGTTCATCACGAAGCCGACGTTGGCGAAGAGCTCCGGACGCTTGTCGAGCAGCGCCTTCGTGCCGTGCAGGCCGCCGAGCTCCTCGTCGGGGACGGCCAGGAGGATCACGTCGCGCGATAATTTCGCGCCGCGGCGCTTCAGGTCGACGAGCGACATGAGGTGGGCGATGGTGAGCGACTTGGCGTCGAGCGCGCCGCGCCCCCAGATGTAGCCCCCCTCCTGGATCGCGGCGAACGGCGGATTGCGCCACGCGCGCGCGTCGGCGGGGACGACGTCGATGTGCGAGAGGAGCAGGAGCGCCTTCTCGCCGGTCCCCGAGGAGAGGCGCGCGTAGAGACCCTGCCGCTTCGGGTCGTCGCCGACGAGCTGCGCGTCGATCCCCTCCTCCTTCAGCAGGTCGCGCAGGTACGCCGCGCCCGCTGTCTCGTTGCCGGGCGGGTTGGTCGTATCGATCTTCAGATAGGCGACCAGCGCGCTCTCGGCCTCGCGGTCCATGGGATCGGCGAGGACGCCGTTGGCCTCGCGACAACCGGTCAGCACGAGCAGCGCGAGCAACCAGGCGGACCGCCGGCGTCCCGCCGGCTGTCTGCGCAGGCGTCCCGCCTGCGCCCCCCGGGCGGGCGTGACGCCCGCCCGGACAGCCGGCGGGACGCCGGCGGTCCGCACGGCGGTCAAGCGTTCCCGACGGCGGGTGCCGGGATGGTCAACTGCACCGCCGGCGTCTCCTCCGCGGTGGCGCGGTACGGCTCGTAGCAATGGCGGCAGCGCGCCTCGTACGACGAGTCGCCCACTTCCACCTGCGCGTTGCCGCCCGACACGCGCTGCGAGTAATGCGCGGCCCCGCGGCAGCGCACGCACACGGCGTGCATCTTGTCCACGACCTCGGCCACCGCCAGCAGCGCCCCCATCGGGCCGAACGGGCGGCGCATGTAGTCCTGGTCCAGTCCCGCCGCGACGACGCGGATGCCCGCGTCCGCGAGCTGCATGCACACGTCGACCACGCCCGGGTCGAAGAACTGGATCTCATCGATGCCGACGACCTGCACGCCGATCTCCACGCGGGCCAGCAGCTCGGCGCTCGTCCCCACGGCCAGAGCCTTGAGGCGGCGCTCGTCGCGCGAGACCACCTCGTCGGTGGAGAAGCGGTCATCGAGGATCGGCTTGAAGACCTGCACTCTCTGGCGCGCGATGACGGCGCGCCGCAGCCGGCGGATCAGCTCCTCCGACTTTCCGGAGAACATGCCTCCGGCAATGATTTCGATCCAGCCGCCACGATGATGATCCAAGGGATGAGCCTCCGAGGGTGAGTTGGCGTTAGTTTATCCCGAGCGCAGCGAGGGATCTATGCCGAAAACTTTCGCCAGCCGCACCACCCCTTCGCGGATGCGCTCGTCGCTCTCCTTGGCGAAAGTGAGGCGCATCGTGTTGCGCCCGCTGCCGTCGACGAAGAACGGTCCGCCGGGGATGTAGGCGACGCCGCCGGCGACCGCCTCGGAGACGCGCGCGGCGGTGTCGACGTCGTCGTGCAGCGTCATGAAGGTGAACAGCCCGCCGTCGGCGGAGGTCCACCGCGCGTGCCCGGAGAAGTGCCGCTCCAGCTCTTCGAGCAGCACGCCTCTTTTGCCGCGGTAGAACGCACGCACGCGCTCGATCTGCGGCGCGAGCTCGCCGCCCGCGACCAGCTCGTCGACGATGGACTGGTCGAGCATCCCGGAGCAGAGATCGGCGGCCTGCTTGGCGATCTCCAGCCGCTCGAGCAGCGGCTGCGCCCCGGCGATCCAGCCGCAGCGCAGCCCCGGCGCGAGCACCTTCGAGAACGACCCGAGGTAGAGCACGCGGCCGTTGGCGTCGTGCGCTTTCATGGCCGTGGTGTCGGCGCCGTCGACGTACACCAGATCCCCGTACGGATCGTCTTCGATGACCAGGAAGTCGAATTCCTCGGCCAGTTGCAGCACCGCGGCGCGGCGGGCCTGCGTCATCAGCCGCCCCGAGGGATTCTGAAAGTTCGGGATGGTGTAGAGGAGCTTGATCCGCGTACGCGAGGCCACCTCCCGCAGCGACTCGGGGACGATCCCCCCATCGTCCTGCTGCACGCCGGCGAGCGTGGCGCTGCGGGCGAAGAACGACGCCGAGCCGCCGATGTAGGTCGGCAGCTCGACGGCCACCACGTCGCCCGGATCGAGGATCGTGTGGGCGATGAGGTCGAGCGCCTGCTGGGAGCCGGTGGTAGTGAGCACGTCGTCTTTCGTGCACGCCACCCCGCGCCCGCGCATGATCGCCGCGATCGAGTCGCACAGACGATCGAGCCCCTTCGTCGGCCCGTACTGCAGCGACACCGCCCGCCGCTCCCGCACCACCTTCGCCGCGACCTCGGCGATGCGCTCCGCGGGAAACGTGTCGGGATTCGGCACCCCGCCGGCGAAGGAGATGATCTTCGGGTCGTTGATCAGCTTCGCGAAGACGCGGATGGCCGAGGCGCGGAAGGAGTGCGCGTCGCGGGAGAAGAACTGTTCGTACATGTGCGGAACGTAGGGCGGGCTTCAGCCCGCCTCTGGACGGGCTGAAGCCCGCCCTACATTTTCCACCGCCAGCGCGGCGTAGGCGCCGAGGATCCAGCTCGCCACGAACGAGGAGAAACCCCAGTTTGCGAGGGTGCCGAGGAGGCGGAGGGGGATGGTGAAGAAGTTGATGACGCTGGTCTGGTGCATCATCTCGCCGAAGGCGGCAAAGTACGAGAAGCTGGAGAAGAAGGTGGAGCCGGCGATGGCGAGGACGACCATGGCCACGGCGATCACCACGTGGCGGCCGAGGTCGGCCTTGATGGCCGCCCAGGCGCCCGAGAGTGCGGCCGCGGCGCCCTTGCGCGCCACCGCCCAGTCGGCGATGGCGCGGTTGGTCCAGATGTTCGTCACCACCCCCACGACGATCAGCAGCAGCAGCGACACCGCCAGTCCGAGGCAGCCGATGCCGATGGCCATCGGCTCGTTCTCGCGGAGGACGATCGTCAGCGCCAGCGTCGGCAGGAGCGGGAGCAGCAGGATCAAGCCGGCCAGGCCCCAGGCGAAGTTGTAGATCCAGAACACCGTCCGCCACCCGTCCCTCGCCCCCGCCCACCAGCGCGCCATCGAGAAGGCGTGGTAGCGCGAGCGCGGGCCGTCGACCGCGGGACCGGCCATGCGGTCGGCGTCGACCTGCACGCGCGCACAGCCGGCGTCGACGACCGAGTGCAGCGCCACCAGCACGATCGTCAGCAGCAGCAGTCCGAGGAAGATGAAGACGAGGAGCGACCAGCGCTCCAGCAGCGTCAGCATCGTGCTCTCGATCTGGTCGGGCGTGGTGATGTCGGCCATCCGCAGGCCGATGGAAAGGAGGATCGGCACCACCATGGCCAGCACCGCGGCGATCGTGATCGCGACGAGGACCACCACTTCCACGAGGCGGACGATGATCAGCCCCCAGTTGACCAGCGCGTTGTCCAGCCCGCGGCGGAGAGTGTCCAGAATGCCGCGTTTCATGACAGGCGGTTGCGGCGGTAGTCCGTCGCGCCGGTGAAGTCGATGCGGTCCGCCATCTCCGCGAGACGGCTGCGCAGGCGCACCCCGATCCGGTCTTCCAGCCGCTCCTGCTTCGCCTCCGGCTGGTGGTCGAGGTAATTCGTCGTGAAGATCGTGGTCCGCTCTTCGTTGTAGCGCGTGTTGATGACGTAGTAGAGGATGTCCTGGACGAACTGCGTCGGCTTCTGCGAGCCCAGCTCGTCGAGCACGAGCAGGTCGGCCTCCAGCAGCGGGCGCATGATCTCGGCCTTCCCCGGCGTCTGGTCGGAGTCGAAGGAGGCCTGGATCTCCTGGATGAGATCCTGGAAGTTCGTGAAGATCACCCTTCCCGGCTTGCCGCTGTTCACCACCTCGATCAGCGCCGCGACGGCCAGGTGCGTCTTCCCCGCACCACAGCCGCCCATGAGCAGGAGGCCTTTGCCGTCGGGGGTGTTCGGCCAGAGGTCGACGAACTCCTGCACGCGCTTCTTCGCCAGGCGGAGCACGGGGGAGGACTCGCGGAACGAGTCGAGCGTGCAGTGCGTGTAGCGCTTCGGGATGCGCGCGGCGGCCAGGCGCTGGCTGCGCCGCAGATCGCCCTGGCAGCCGCACGGCTCCACGCGCAGGTCGTCGCCCGGCATCGGCACCCAGCCGGAGCCGGCGCAGCGGGGACACGTGGCGGGGGCGGCGGAAACCTGGACCATGCCGGTGAGTGTAAAAGGGAAAGGGTAAAAGGTAAAAGTGGCCGGGCGGGCCGGAACCGCTTTTACCTTTTGCCTTTTTCCTTTTACCCTTCGGCATCCCCATGTCACGCACGCTCGTCGATTATCTCGCCCAGCGCCCGGACGCGGCCACGTTCCTGCTCCCGGGCGACGTGGAGCGGACCCTGTCGGAGCTCTTTCCCGAGCGGCTCCTCCCCCAGCCTTCGAAGATCTTCCCCGCCGACGAGACGCAGCCGCCGGTGCTCGGCTTTCCGGTGGCCGACGCGGCGGTGATGAAGGAGCTCGAGCAGAAGCTCGAGAAGTGGCTGGCCGAGGAAGTGGTCTGGCAGATCAACCGCGCGGGGCCGAAGGACAAGGCCCAGGCGGCGTTCACGGCGTACGTGTCGCAGCTCATGAAGGCGGCCGAGAACGCGCTGATGTCGAACCTGCTGAACGACTATCACGCCATTTTCTGGCTCACGCACTCGCTCGACCTGGCGCGGCACTTCTCCTCCATTCCCCGCCGCGTCTCGGCGCACGACTCGCAGGCCGGCCGGGCCCTCGGCGACTCGCTGAAGTACCGCATCTTCGGCCGCTGGGTGGGCGAGACGCGCGAGCAGATGAACGGCATGTGCGCGCGCGTGGCGGCGCTGCTGGACGGCGAGGAACAGCGCGGCCTGCAGTTCTTCCGGCTGCTGCAGGACGACGTCCTGATCCTGACCGAGGAGTTCATCGGGCCGGACCTGCGCGAGCTGCGCAGCTTCGTCAGCGGCTACCTGCGCCGCGACTTCCAGGCCTTCCGCGAGTCGTTCGAGCGCCTGCGCACCACGGCCGCGGAGCTGGCGCAGAAAGAGCGCACCTTCCGCGCCGCGCTGCCGCTGTTCGGGGCGGGAGACGAGATCACGCTGGCGCTGCTGCTCGACCCGCGCTTCGAGGACTTCCTCTTCGACCACCCGGCGGCGCAGAACGCCGTCTCGCGCGAGGAGCGCGAGCAGTTCCAGCTCATCGCCCGCCGCGTGCGCGAGTTCGCGGTGCTCAGCCAGCTCCGCCGCGGCATCCTCTGGATGACCGCACTCCCCGACGGGCAGGTCGTCTCCGCCGACCGCCGCACCGGCGCGACGTGGTCACGCTCCACGCGGCCGCTCGACTTCGGGCGCACCGGCGTCGTCGACCCCATGGTGCACCGCTTCGGGATGATCTACGACATCTCCAAGTTCTCCGAGACCCTCGGCAACATCCGCCGCGGCGGCGGGAAGGAGGAGCTGCGCTCGTACCGGCAGATGCTCGTCTTCCAGCGCAAGCTGGACACCATCGCCCGCCGGCACC
>DASPMO010000149.1:0-27190 GCA_035627015.1 Thermoanaerobaculia bacterium
ACGTAGGACGGGCTTCAGCCCGTCCCGGGGCGGGCTGAAGCCCGCCCTACGTTCAGGATCTCCTCGTACAACTGCTGGAGCCGCGTAATCCGCAGCTCCTTCGAGAACCCCTGCACCACGTGCTGCCGCGCGTTGCGTCCCACTTCCGCGGCCCGCCCGGCATTGCCGATCACCTTCAGCAAGGCGCCGGTGAGCGCGGCGCGGTTCTTCATCGGGATCAGCCAGCCGACGTCGGGGGACGACACCAGCTCCGCGTTGCCGCCGGCGTCGGTGGCGATGACCGGCTTCTCCATGGCCATGGCCTCGCGGATCGTGCCGGTGATGCCGGTGCCGGCCCACGAGGCGTCGACCACGGCGTCGCACGAGGCGAAGACGTTCGGCATGTCGGTGCGGTACTCGATCGCGCTGACGTGCTCCGCGATCCCCACCTGCGACGCGTAGGTCATGACCTCGCTCTTCTCCTTCTCGCCGCGGCAGCCGATGAGGAGGAGGTGCACGTTCGGGTGCGACGGCAACACGTCCGACACGGAGTCGATCAGCTCCTTCCACCCCTTCCAGTCGCGCACGCCGACCTGTGCCACCACGAAGCGGTCATCGCCGACGTTCTTCTCGCGGCGGAATGCACGCGCGTCCCATTTCGCCGGATCGAACTGCGTGACGTCGGTGCCGGCGTAGACGACCTGGACTTTCTCCTCAGGCAGCTTGCCGCTCTCGACGATCACGTCCTTGATCTGCTGGCAGACCGTGACCACCCGGTCGACGCGCTGGGTGCGGTACTTGCCGCGGTTCCAGAGGTCGAGAGGAAACGAGACGCCGCGGTTGACGACGAAGGCGCCGACCGGCTCCCGCCACGTGGCGGCCAGCGCCAGCGCGTGCGAGACGCCCTTGTGCACGTGAATGACGTCCGGCTTCTCGGCGCGGATGAGGCGGCG
This sequence comes from Thermoanaerobaculia bacterium, assembly GCA_035627015.1. Classification (GTDB taxonomy): domain Bacteria; phylum Acidobacteriota; class Thermoanaerobaculia; order Gp7-AA8; family Gp7-AA8; genus QHVT01. The sequence goes on from DASPMO010000149.1 coordinate 933, forward strand.
CAGCTTGCGCACGGTGGCCACGTCGAACTGATTGCGGAAAGGGAAGCCGTGAAAGTGCACGGCCTTTTCGATGGCGCGCGCCTCGAGCGTCGCGTCGGGGCGGCTGATGACCGAGACGCTGTGCCCGCGCTCGCGCAGGCCGGTGGCGGCCTGGAACATCTGGTGCACGGAGCCGGTGTTGAACTGATTGAACTCGAGGACCTGGAAGATCTTCATCAGCGTCTGCGCGATTGCGGCGCTGGCGCACTGTAACACCACGGACCGGACGCGCCGCGGATACCTCCGTGCGAACGCCGCGCGCCTCGGCGCACCGCCGCGTCCGGTCATCGTCATCGCCGGCTTCGGCGTCACGCGGCTCGTCGATCCCGTCACCGGACGGCACGTCTGGGGCACGCCGCGCGCGGTGTGGCAGCGGGAGTTTCCCGACGATCTCGACCTCGACCTGCACGACCGGCTCGTCCCCGCGGGGTGGGTCGGCTCGCGCGGCCCGATCAACACGGGGTGGCAGCTCTCGATCGGCCTGCGCAAATTCGGCGGCTACACGCTCGACCGCGACCTGCATCCGTTCTATTACGACTGGCGCCGCTCCGCGCGCCACAACGCGCGCCTCCTCGGCGAGCTGATCGAGCGCGTGCGCAATGGGGGCAAGGTCGACCTCGTGACGCACTCCGCCGGTGCCATCGTCGCGCGGGCGCTGGACTCGCCGCACGTCGAGAACCTGGTCATGGTCGCCCCCGTGCAGCAAGGCTCGCTCGAGGCCTTCCGCGTCTTCATGCGTCCGGAGCGCTTCCTCCGCCGCACGTTCACGCCCGACATCGTGGCCACGTGGCCGTTCGTCTTCGAGCTGCTGCCGGAGAACGGGCGCGTGTTCGTCGACGAGGAAGGGCGCGCGCTCGACCGCGACCTGTGGGATCCGAAGACGTGGCCGGTGGACGTGTCGCGCCAGCTCGCCGCCGCCCAAACAGTCCGCGACGAATTAGCACAACGTAGGGCGGGCTTCAGCCCGCCTCCCCCGGGGGCGGGTCGGGCTGAAGCCCGACCTACGTTCCACGTCATCGCCGGCGACTGCGTCCCCACTGCAGTCCGCATCCTGGCCCGCAAAGACGGCACGTACGCCTTCTACCCCTCCGATCTGCGCGAGAACGAGCAGCACCTCCGCGGCCTGCTCTTCGAGCCCGGCGACGGCACGGTTCCGGTGTCGAGCGCGAAGGCCGGCGGCGAGGCAATGCTCTTCTGCGACGGGCACCAGGGCATCGCCGCCGATCCCTCGGTCCATCGAGCCATCATTCGGGCACTGCGGGAGTGATATCGTTTTCGGCACCATGCGCCGAATCGCTCCACTCTTCGCGCTGCTCTTCGTCCTCGCCTGTCAGAAAACCGACGAACACGCCGGGCACACGGCGACGGCCACCACGGCCGCGCCGGCGACGAACAATCCCGCGCTCGATCCGAAGCGCGAGGCCGGTCCGCTGGCGGAGTTCGGCAACGGCGGGCGTGGCTACCTCACCGTCCCCAACCAGCCGGGACGCAAGCCGGCGGTGATCGTGATCCAGGAGTGGTGGGGCGTGAACGACTGGATCCGGCAGCAGGCCGACCGCTTCTCCGGACAGGGCTACGTGGCGCTGGCCGTCGACCTCTATCGCGGCAAAGTCACGACGTCGATGGAAGAGGCGCACGAGCTCTCGCGCGGACTCCCCGAGGATCGCGCCATCGCCGACCTCAAGGCCGCGGTCGACTACCTCTCCGCGCGCGACGACGTCGACCCGCAGCGCATCGGCGTCATCGGCTGGTGCCTCGGCGGCGGCTACGCGCTCGCCCTGGCGACCCACGACCCGCGCGTGAAAGCGACGGTCATCAACTACGGCCGCCTGGTCACCGACTCGAATGCGATCACGAAAATCAACGGTCCGGTCCTCGGCAACTTCGGCAGTGCCGACCGCGGCATCCCGGCCGAGGACGTGAAGAAGTTCGGCGCGGAACTGACAAAGTACGGCAAGCTGGGCGACATCAAGATCTACGAAGGCGCCGGCCACGCATTCATGAACCCGGACAACAAACAGGGCTACGACGCCGCGGCGACGCAGGACGCCTGGAGCCGCATCGACGGGTTCTTCGACCGGAACTTGCGTGCTAATATGCCAAACTCTTGATTACACACGACATGGGGCGGAGGCGGACTTGCCGAGCGACAAGCAGGCGCCGAAGGAACTGAAGGTCACGGACAAGCGCATCTTCACTCCCGAAGGCGAGATTCGAGACGAATTCAAGCAGGAGATTCAGCCGTCGGCAGAACCGGCGGCCGCGGCCCCACCGCCGCCCGCTCCCGAGCCCGAGGCGAAACCCGAGCCGCCGCCACAACAGCGGGAGCGCCGCCAGCGCGCGGAGCCGCCGCCGGGCGGCGAAAACCGCCGGCGCACGATGGCCGACAAGGCCGTCAACCCCGCCACCCCGTTCACCAACTTCATCGAGCCGCTCATCGCACAGGCGTACATGTTGCTCGGGATGCTGCGCAATCCATATCAGCCGCAGTCGACGCTCGATCCTGACGCGGCGCGCCAGATGATCGAGATCCTCACGCTCCTGCGCGAGAAAACGCAGGGCAACCTGACCGCGGATGAGGAAGACTTTCTCGAGACACACCTTGGCGAGTTGAAGCTCGCCTACGTCCAGCGCACCAAGAGCATCTGATGAAATGCCGTCTCGCAGCCGTCGCGCTCGCGTTCGTCGCACTGACGGCGGCGCGCAGCGCGTGCGCGCAGGAGATCGCGCCGCGCGATATCTGGCCGCAGGCGACGGCCGCCGCGCGCGAGGGCGACTTCGACGCCGCCACGAAGAAAACCGGCGAGCTCCTCGCCACCGGCCGCAAGTACGGCATCCGCACGTTTCCCGCCTACGCCGCCGGCGCCGCGGCCATGGCCGGCGAAGGAAGGGCGAAGAGCCCCGAGCTCGCGAAGTGGGCGGAGAAAGCCTCGCGCGACCTCGACGGACGCTCGCCGTCGGTGGCGTTCCTCGAGGCCGACCGCGCCGCGGCCACGAAAGGGTGGGGAAGCGCGCTTCCGCTGGCCGTGCAGGGCTTCGCCCGTGCTGCCGCGAACTACCGCAACAACACCCTCGGCCGCGCCGACCTGATCGTCGTCGTCGCGGGCGCCGTCGCGGTCACGGCCATCCTGCTCGCGCTGGCGCTCCTCATCCGCTACGGCCGCTCGGCCGCACACGATTTCCGCGAGAGCCTCGGCGCGCGCTTTCACGGCGGCTCCGTCTCCGTGCTCGCTTTCGCCCTGCTCTTCCTGCCGCTCTTCCTCTGGCTCGGCCCGCTGTGGCTGATGTTCTACTGGTTCGCCATCTTCTTCGGCTACGCCGCATGGGGCGAGCGCGTGGTCATCATCATCGTGCTGCTGCTCGTCGCGGTGGCGCCGGTCGCGCTCCACTTCGCGGCCAACCGCATCGCCGGCGTCGACAGCCCCGTCGTCGCGGCGGCCATCGCCAGCGACGCCGACTCGTACGAGCCCGACGCGCTGCGCCGCCTGCAGGACCTCATCGCCGTCGTCCCCGACGACCCGACGCTGCACGTGCTGATCGGCAACCTGCAGGCCTTCGAGGGGTTGGACGAACAGGCCAATGTCCATTACCGCCGGGCCATCCAGCTGCGCCCGTCCTACGCCGGCGCGCACGTGAACCTCGGCAACCTGATGTACCTGAACAACGAGTTTCAGGCCGCCATGACGGAGTACGAGAAAGCCGAGGCGGCGGACCCGAAGCTGGCCACCGCCTTCTACAACCACTCCGTCGCCGCGGGAGACACGTACAAGTTCGACCTGCAGGGGCAGATGCTCGACAAGGCGCGGGCCGCCGACGCGTCCGTCGTCGCGCGCGCCACTCGCAACCCGCCGCCGCAGAAGATCCTCATGTACAAGCCGTCCATCGGCGAAGCGTGGGCCATCAGCGACCGCGTCTCCAGCCGCCCCGCGGCGCGCGCGCTCTTCGGCAACTACTCCGCCTTCGAGCCGATGCGGGCCGCCTCCAGCCCGATCACCATCGGCGCGCTGGCGTCGCTCCTCCTGGCGCTGCTGATCTTCGCCTTCCGCAAGCGCGGGCAGTACGCGAACGCGTGCATCAAGTGCGGGCGTACGTTCTGCCACCGCTGCAAGTCGGCGCGGGAGAGCACGACGTACTGCACGCAGTGCATCCACATCTACCTCAAGCGCGACGGCGTGTCGCTGGACACGAAGCGGCAGAAGCTCGAGGAAGTGGCCGGCTACCAGGCCGGCGTCACGCGCCGCAACCGGCTGTTCGCCACGATCCTCCCCGGCTCGGCGCAGTTGATGGAAGGGCGCACCGTGGCGGGCATCCTGGGCGTCTTCTTCTTCGCCTTCTTCGTCGTCACCGCGCTGCTGGTCGGGCGCCTCGGTCCGGCCATGGGGCCGGTGGCCGACGTCGCGCAGACGCTCGTGCGCGCCGTGGCCATCGCCGTGGCGGTCCTGCTCTGGCTCCTGCTCTCGCTGCCGGTCTATCGCAGGAGGGCCGCCGCCTAATGGCACTGGAAGGCACCCTCCGCGACTTCAGCCTGGCCGACATCTTCCAGCTCATCGGGCTGCAGCGGAAGACCGGCGTGCTCACGCTGCGCGGCAAGGACGACACGGTCACGGTGACGTTCCTGGACGGCAAGGTGGTCGGCGCGGACTCGCTCAACCGCCGCCTCGAGAACCGCCTCGGCACGGTGCTGATGAAGACGGGCTTCCTCACCCAGGACCAGCTCAACCGTGCCCTCGACATCCAGAAAGAGACGCTGCAGCGCCTCGGCTTCATCCTCACCCACTACGGGATCATTTCCCAGGAATCGCTGCGCGAGGCCATCCAGCTCCAGATCATGCAGATCGTCTATCGCCTCTTCCGCTGGAAAGACGGCGATTACCACTTCTCGCAGGAAACGACCATCGAGTACGACCGTGACAACGTCGTGCCGATCACCGCCGAGTCGATCCTGATGGAAGGGGCGCGGATGATCGACGAGTGGCCGATCATCGAGAAGCGGATCCGCTCGTACGACATGGTCTTCCGCAAGAAGCTCACGGACCAGGAGATCGTGGTCTCGGGCGACGCGGACGAGATCGAATTCGACGGCGAGATCACCCGCTCCCGCCGGCGCGGCCTCTCGGACAAGATCCGCATCTCGCCGGAAGAGAAGTCGATCTACGACCTCGTCGACGGCACGATGACGGTCAGCGACATCGTGGAGGTGTCCCGCCTCTCCGAGTTCGACACGAACAAGGCGCTGTACGAGCTGCTCACTCGCGACCTGATCGAAGAAGTGCGCGGCGAGAGCGCCGCGGCCGTCCTCGCGCAGTCGACGCCGGTCGACGAGATCGAGGTGGCGGAAACGCCGGTGCCGCTGCCGCTGGTGCTGTTCCTCGTGCTGCTGGCGCTGGCCTCGCTGGCGACGTCGTTCCGCAATCCGCTGAACCGCATCACCCCATTCCTGGGCGGCCTGACCGGCGTCGGCGAGACGCGCAAGGCCATCTCCCTCCAGCGCATCAACGCCATCGGCCAGGCCGTCGACAGGTTCCACGACACGCGCGGCCAGTTGCCGTTCGAGCTGAAGGAGCTCGTGCCGTACTACATCGGCCCCGCCCTCCTCCGCGACCCGTGGGGCAACGGCTACAAATACATCCCCGGCGCCGACCGCTACCTCGTCATCGGCTTCACCGCTGAGGGAAAGCCGGATACGGACCTCTTCCTCAACCGGAGCATCGACACCACCCCCGCGCCGACCGCCAAGCCGCAAACGGGGGGAATCCGGTTGATCGAGTAAAACGTAGGGCGGGCTTCAGCCCGCCTCTCCCGTGGGAGGCGGCAGCGCCCTCCCACCCACGAGGGAGGCGGGCTGAAGCCCGCCCTACGTTGGCACCACGAACTTCAGCTTCTGCGGACACACCCCGAACGTCACCGGCGTGCGCGTGAGCGGCTCGCCGTCCGCGTACACGGCCATGGCCTGCTCGCTCTCGAAGTGGAACGTGCGGCCGCGGCCGGTCTCGACGAACGGGCTCTTCACGTGCGCGCCCGTGTACGCCCTCGGCAGGGTCTTGAGGAGCTGCGCGCGCGTAGTGCGGTGGACGATGCAGAGGTCGAGCAGGCCGTCGTCGGGGAGCGCGTCGGGGGTAATGCGGATACCGCCACCGTACTGCCGCGTGTTGCCGATGGCGGCGAACATGATCTCCTCGTCGCGCGTGCCGTCGTCGGTGCGGATGTGCACGGGGCGCGGCGTGAACTTCGGCAGCACGCGCAGGATGGCGTAGAGATACACCGCCGAGCCGCGCAGGAACTTCGCGTTGCGATTCGCGTACTCGGCGACCTCGGAGTCGAAGCCGAGTCCCGCCACGCCGAGGTAGCGGAGACCGTTCGCGTGCGCGACGTCGTACTCCGCCACCCGTCCCGTCAGCACGTTGTCCACCGCGCCGCGGATGTCGCGCGAGACGCCCGTGACCTTGGCGAAATCGTCCCCCGAGCCGGTGGGAATCAGCGCCAGCGTCCCGTTCGCGAGATCGAACTCCCGCAGGGCCAGGTTCAGCGTGCCGTCGCCGCCCGCCACGACCACGCGGTCGTACCCGGCGCGCGAGCTCTCCGCGGCGATGCGCACCAGATCGTCCGGACTCGTGCTCGGCTCGCAGTCCACCCGCGCCCCGCGCGCGCGGAGCAGCTCCTCCACGTCGCGCACGTGCCGCCGCGCGCGCCCGCGTCCGGCGGCGGGGTTGTAGATGAGCTTGAGGTGCACGCCCGCAGGATAAACTCAGGCGCCATGAAGTTCCGCACCGCACTGCTCCTCTTCGCCCTGAGCATCAGTTGCAAGCCGGCCGCGGAGTCGCAACCGGTCAAGCCTCCGCAGAACACGATCCCCGCCACCGTCAGCGCGGCGCGGCGCACGCCGGTCGTGGTGGTCGCGCACAACGTCCTGCCGTCCGTCGTGAACATCCAGACCGAGGCCACCATCCGGCGGCGGAGTGTGGACCCGTTCTTCGACCCGTTCGGCATCTTCAGCCAGCCGCGCGAGCGCACCTCCACCTCCCTCGGCTCGGGCTTCGTCTGGTCGAGCGACGGGATCATCGTCACGAACAACCATGTCGTCGAAGGCGCCTCGCGCATCACCGCGAACTTCAACGACGGCACGCAGCTCCCGGCGCGCCTCCTCGGCGTCGACCCCGACAGCGACCTGGCCGTGCTGCGCGTCGAAGGGAAGAACTTCACCGCCGCGCCGATCGGCACCTCCGCTGACCTGATGATCGGCGAGACCGTGGTCGCCGTCGGCAATCCGTTCGGCCTCAGCGGCACGGTGACCACCGGCGTCCTCTCGGCCCTCGGCCGCTCGGTGCCGTCGGAGACGCAGGGGCGCACGTACACGGACTTCATCCAGACCGACGCCTCGATCAACCCCGGCAACAGCGGCGGACCGCTGCTGAACATCGAAGGGAAAGTGATCGGCATCAACGTGGCCATCTACGCGCAGGCGCAGGGGATCGGCTTCGCCATCCCCGTCGACCGGGCCAGGAAAGTCATCCAGGACCTGCTCCGCTACGGCGAAGTGCACTCCGCGTGGATCGGTGCGGTCACGGCCACGCTCACTCCCGAGGAGGCGCAGCGCCGCGGGCACGAGCGGCAGAACGGCGCGCGGGTCGTGCGCGTCTTCCCCGGCTCGCCGGCCGCGCGCGCCGGACTGCGCCCGGGCGACATCATCACGGCCGTCGGCGACCGTCCGGTCGACTCGCGCGAGGCCTTCTCCACCGCCACCGCCACGCTCACGCCGGGACAGACGACATCGCTGACCATCGACCGCGGAGGTGCAGCGCAGCGCGTGCAGGTGCAGCTGGCCGATCCCCCGGCCGACCTCGGCCTGCGCATCCTCGAGCAGGTGGCGGGACTGCGCATCGCCGACGAGAACCGCTCCGTGGTCATCGACGAGGTGCTCTCCGGCACGCGCGCCGCCGAGATCGGCCTGCAGGCGGGCGACCTCGTCGTGGCCGTCAACGGCGCGGAAGTGCGGAGCACGCGCGACGCGAATACGGAGCTCGTGCGGGGGGCGGAACGGTCGTCGATCGTGCTGTCGGTGGCGCGGGGGCGGTACGTGTACAACCTCACGTTCCCGATGGGGCTCTGATGGTTACTGGTTGCTGGTTACTGGTTCAAGGCGGTGCATGGCCAGGCCGCAGCGAACCGCCTTGAACCAGCAACCAGCAACACAGCAACATTAAAACAGCGCGGCTTGCACGGGCTGGGGGGTCGTGGCCACCGCCACCACCCGCCGCCGCAGCTCGCTCTTCTTCCTGCCGAGGAGGTGGAAGAGGTTGCGGCGGATCCACTCCTGCGCCTCGCGGTAGTGGCGGAACAGGCGCTCGTGCTGGTGGAAGCGGCGGTTGTGGTGCGGGCCGAGGACGTGGTGCAGGTACTCGTGGTAGATGACCGACTGGATGAAGAAAGCCGGGACGTTCGGCGCGTTCAGCAGCGGGTGGATGCGGATCTCGGTCGTGTGATGGTTGTACGAGCCGAGGCGGATGCTGCGGCGCTTCTTCCGCGAGATCTGCTGCCCCCAGAAGACGGGCAGGGGCGGATATTTGAAGAAATAGGTGCGATGTACCTCGTCGGCGAGCGACTCCAGGTACTGGCGGGCCACCGCTTCGGGTACAGGGAACGGAATGGGCGGCGTGTCGGGCCTTCGGACCGGCATCGCCGCCATTATGACTCAGCCTTTGTTGATCTTGTCCATCACCTGCGAAACGTTCGCCATGGCGGCGGACGAAACGAGCGCGGTGCCGGCAGTGATGATCTCGTCGCTCTTCTTCAATCCGAGCCAGACGCCCACGCCGACGCCGAGCGCGACCGCGGCGATCGGGAACGCCTTGATCTGGTCCTGCCACGCCTCGGGAAGCAGGTTCTCGAGCTCGTTGAAGAGGGCATCGGGACCCTCCTGGACCATCTTCGCGCCGATCGCGGCCGCGTTGCTGCGGATCGGATCGCTGTCATCGAAGTCGAGGCCCGCTGCCGAGCGCTCGTGGTCAGAAGATCGTTGTGTGGCCATCGGTATTACTCCTCGTCGTCGCGGCGGAGCAGAAGGCCGATCAGAAAGCCGACACCGACCGAGATCAGCAGCGCCTTGCCCGGGTTCGACCGGACATAGGTGCGCACCTGATCGGTAATCGCGCCGAAGTCGACGTCTTCCACCTTCTCTCGCACGGTGTTGTAGCCGTCGCGCACCTTGCCCGACGCATTCTCGTAGGTGTCGTTCACATACTGGCGCGCACGGCCGAAGCGGCCGCCGTCTTCGCCGGCACCCTCGCCTGTCGCCCCGCCGGAGTTCGTGTTCTCGTCCATTCCTTACCTCCTAGGTGCCGACGATATCAAAGTGCAGCGTGCATGCCTGCCCCTACAATCACGCCCGTGCGTATCTCGCTCCGCAACGTCTCGCACGACTACGGCCCCTCCGACGAGTCGTCGTCCGTGCACGTGCTCGACGGCGTCTCGCTCGACATCGCCTCCGGCACCTTCGCCGTGCTGATGGGGGCCTCGGGGAGCGGCAAGTCGACGCTCCTGAATCTCATCGGCGCGGTGGACCGCCCCACCAGCGGCCAGGTTTTCCTCGGCGACGTGGAGACCTCCGCGCTCGACGAGGCCGGGCTCACCGAGCTGCGGCGCACGTCGCTCGGCTTCATCTTCCAGTTCTTCAACCTCATCCCGACGCTCAACGTCTTCGAGAACGTCTCCTTCCCGCTGTCGCTGGCGAAGAAGCCGAAGCGGGAGATCCGCGAGCGGGTGGACGAGGTGCTGGCGCGCATCGGCCTGAGCAAACGGGCCACGCATTTCCCCAACGAGCTCTCCGGCGGCGAGATGCAGCGCGTGGCCATCGGGCGCGCCATCGTGCACAACCCGCCGCTCATCCTGGCCGACGAGCCGACCGGCAACCTCGACTCCGCCACCGGCACCACCATCCTCGACCTCATCCGCGAGCTGCATCAGTCGCTGCGGCCGACCATCGTCATGGCCACGCACTCCGACCGCGCCGCGGCCTATGGCGACTACGTGATCCGCGTGACGGACGGGCGCATCGAGCAGTGATCCTCCGCGCCCTCATCTTCCGCCCGATCGTGCGCGAGAAGACCCGCACCGCGCTGACGATCCTCGGCATCGCCGTGGGGGTGGCGGTGGTGGTGGCCATCCAGCTCGCCAACCAGAGCGCCCTGCGCGCGTTCCGCGAGTCGGTCGACGCCATCGCCGGCCGCGCGAACTGGCAGATCGTCCCCGACATCGACCCGCTCGACGAGAACGTGCTGCTCTCGCTGCGGCCTCTCTGGAGCCAGGGGGCGCGCTTCGCTCCGGTGATCGACATCGAGGGAGGACTCACTGTCATCCCGAGCGCAGCGAGGGATCCCCTGCGGCCGCACGACCAGCGCTCCGTCGGCGGGGGATCCTTCGCCGTCTCCGCGGCTCAGGATGACACGGTTCCCGTCCGCATCCTCGCCGTCGACCTCCTCAGCGACCTCCACTTCCGCGACTACAAATACGCGCGCATCGAGACCGGGCGCGGGACGCAGGAGCTGGGCGACTTCTTCGCGCTCTTCGGCAGCGACGCGCTGATCCTCCCCGCGCCGTTCGCGCGCGAGCACGGGCTGGCCATCGGCTCGCCCGTGGCCATCGGCATCGGCGGGCGGCGGGTCGGGTTCGTGGTCCGCGGGCTGCTGGAGTCGGAAGGGCCGGCCACCGCCTTCAACGGCAGCATCGCCATCTGCGACATCGCCACCGCGCAACGCGCGTTCGGGATGCAAGGGAAACTGTCGCGCATCGACCTCATCCTCCCCGAGGGGGCCAGCGTGAAACTCCCGGAAGGGGTGCGCATGGAGCGGCCCACGCGCCGCAACGAGCGCGTCGAGAAGATGCTGCGCGCGTTCCGCGTGAACCTCTTCGCCCTGGCCGGCGTGGCCCTGCTGGTGGGGATGTTCCTGGTCTACAATACCGTGCTGATCTCCATCCTCCGGCGCCGCAAGGACGTCGGCGTGCTGAAGACGGTCGGCACCGCGCCGCGGCAGATCTTCGGCGCCTTCCTCGTGGAAGGGCTGCTCTTCGGCCTGGCCGGCTCGATCCTCGGCGTGATCCTCGGCAAGCTGATGGCCAGCGGCATCCTGCGCACCGTCGGCCGCACCATCAACACGCTCTACGTGGCCACGCAGCCGGACGCGGTGACGCTCACGCCGGGCGTGATCGCCCTCGGCGTCGCCGTCGGCACGCTGCTCTCGCTCGTCTCCGCGCTGCAGCCGGCGCTGGAAGCCTCGCGCGTGCGCCCGAGCGCCATGATCCGCCCGGGCCTGCAGCAGCGCATCGCCCATCCGCACCGGCTGGCCGTGCTGGCGGTGCTCTCCTTCATCGCCGCGGCGTTCGTCTCGCGGCTCCCGGCGGTGGGCGGCATCGCCGTGGCCGGCTACGTCTCCGTGCTTCTCGTCGTGACCGGCTTCTCGCTGCTCGCGCCGGCCATCGTGCAGGCCACCTCGCGCCTCTTCGCGCCGCTGCTCGAGCGCGGCTTCGGCATCGTCGGCAAGCTGGCCGCGGCCTCATTGCCGGCGTCGCTGCGCCGCACCTCGGTGGCCAGTGCCGCGCTGTCGCTGGCCACGGGGATGATGATCGCCGTGGCGCTGATGGTGGGGAGCTTCCGCGAGACGGTGCGCATCTGGGTCGACCAGACCGTCAGCTCCGACCTCTGGCTGCGGCCGTCGAAGGGGCTGAGCAACGCGCAGCGCGTGCTCTTCCCGCCCGAGATCACCGAGGCCGTGCGCGGCATCGACATCGTCGCCGCCATCGACCGCGCGCGGGGGCGCAACGCCGACTACGGCGACACCATCATCACCATCGGCAGCGGCGACTTCGACGTCGCGGCCACGCGCGGCAAGCTGCCGATGGTGGCCCCGCGCACCGAGCGCGAGGCGCTGCTGAATGCCATCCGCCTGAACGGCGTGGTGGTCTCGGAGCCGTTCGCGCTGCGCTTCAACAAGCGCGTCGGCGACACGTTCACCTTCGCCGGCAAACGCTTCCCCATCACCGGCATCTACCGCGACTACTCGAACGACCAGGGCGTCGTGGTCATGCACCGCCCCCTGTACGTGCGCACGTTCAAGGACAACCGCATCAACACCATCGTGGTCTACCTCAAGCCGGGCGTGACGATGAAGGAGGCGCGGCGCGTACTGGAGTCGCGGCTGGCGAAGTTCAACGCCTTCGTGGTCACCAACGGCGAGGTCAAGGCGGAGGTCATGAGGATCTTCGACCAGACCTTCATGATCACGTACGCGCTCCTCGGCGTCGCGATCGTGGTGGCCGTCCTCGGCATCGTGAACACCCTCTCGGCGCTGATCCTGGAGCGCTCGCGGGAGCTGGCGCTGCTGCGCGTCTCCGGCCTCTCCACCGGCGAACTGCGGCTGATGATCGTGCTCGAGTCGACGCTCCTCGGCGCGGCCTCCACCGCCGCGGGACTGGTCATGGGAGGGGCCCTGTCGTGGATCCTGATCTACGTCATCAACAAGCAGTCGTTCGGCTGGACCATCGACTTCCACGTCCCCACCACGCTCATCATCGTCTCGCTCGGCGTGACGCTGCTCTCCTCCGCGCTGGCGGGACTCGCGCCGGCGCGGCTGGCGCGGCGCATCGACATCGCGAGCGCCCTCAAGAGCGAGTAGACTCGCGCCCATGAAGCACGCGCTGATCCCGGCGATGCTCTTCGCCGCCGTCTCTCTTTCCGCGCAGCAGCCCAGCCTGATCATCGTCAACGGCAACGTCTTCACCAACGATCCCGAGAAGCCGAGCGCGCAGGCCATCGCCATCACCGGCTCGCAGATCACCGCGGTCGGCTCGAACGCCCAGATCAAGGGCATGGCCGGCGAGAAGACGCGCGTGTATGACGCGCAGGGACGGCTGGTCATCCCCGGCTTCAACGACGCGCACATGCATCCGGCCAGCGGCAGCCCCGCCTTCGCGCTGTCCACCGAGCTCGATGCGAAGTGGGACCAGATCGCCTCCGCGCTGCAGTTCGCCACCGACGAGATGCCGGCCGACATGTGGATTACCGGCACGCTCGGACCGGCACTCATCAACGACCCCACCCTCACGCGGGAGAAGCTCGACAAGGCCGCGCGGGGACGGAAAGTGCTGCTCCACGCCTTCACCGGCCACGGCCTGGTGATGAGCAGCGCCGCCATGAAGGCGCTGGGCGTCGCCGACGACGCGCCCGACCCCCTCGGCGGCCGCTACGAGCGCGACGCCAACGGGAAGCTGAACGGCCGCGCGCAGGAGTACGCGCAGTGGATCGTCGAGCGCCGCTTCGCCGACCTCGCCAGCGACGACGAGATGGTCGAGGCGATCATGAACCTGTCGGGCGAGGCCTTGCGCTACGGCATCACCAGCGTGCAGGCCATGCCCATGGCCAGCGAGGAGCGTTTCGCGAAGGCCATGAGCAAGGCCAACGTGCCGCTGCGCATCCGCCTGATCTCGTTCCCGATGGATGCCGGCAAGCCGCAGTCGCTGCAGCCGCGCGGCGCGATCAAGTGGATCCTCGACGGCACGCCGATCGAGCGCGGGGCCGCGCTCCGCGAGGCCAGGTACGCCGACGACACCTCCGGCCGCGAGAACTTCGCCGACATCGGGCCGCTGCTCCAGGTGGCCGCCGACAAAAAGGCGCAGCTCCTGGTGCACGCCTCGGGCGACAAGACCATCGCCACCGTGCTGAACGCGCTCTCCACGCGGGCGCTCGACCGCCCGCGCCTCGAGCACGCCGACGGCCTCCTGCGCGACCTCGTCCCGCTGGCCAAACGCGCCGGCGCCATCGCGGTGCTCAACCCGTCGCACTTTCCGCTGCGCGACTTCTTCCCGAAGAGCACCCCCTACATGCCCGCGGCCACGCTGGTGAAGAGCGAGATCCCGATCGCCATCGGCTCCGACGGCCCGCTGAATCCGTTCCTCAGCTTCATGCTCGCCGTGGCGCGCCCGGATCAGCCGAACGAATCGCTGACGCGGCAGCAGGCGCTGCGCGCGTACACCAGCGGCTCCGCGTACGCCGAATTCACGGAGAAGACCAAGGGGAGGATCGCGCCGGGCATGCTCGCCGACCTGGCCGTGCTGTCGCAGGACATCATCACTGCGCCGACGGGCGCGCTGCCGGAGACGGTGAGCGTGCTGACGGTCATCGACGGGAAGGTGGCGTACGAGCAGTAAACGTAGGGCGGGCTTCAGCCCGCCGCCCCCGGGAGGGACGGGCTGAAGCCCGTCCTACGTTGCCGCAGCGCCTCATACAGCGCGATCCCCGCGCACGTCGACAGGTTCAATGACCGCACGTGCTCCGAGTGGATGGGCATCGCCACCATCCGCTCGCCGTAGCGCTCGTGGATGGCGGGCGGGAGGCCGCCGGTCTCGCGGCCGAAGACGAGCACCACATCCTCCGCGGTCAGGTCCGCCTCCCAGTAAAGCCGCGAAGCCTTCGTGCTGAAGAAGAACGGCTGGCCGAGGGCCGGGAGCTCGCGCTCGAACGCCTCCTAGGAAGGCCAGACGCGGAGGTCGACGTGCTCCCAGTAGTCGAGTCCGGCGCGGCGCACCTCCCGCTCGTCGAGGGAAAAACCGAGCGGCTCGATCAGGTGCAGCGTGGCCCCGGCGGCCAGGCAGGAGCGGCCGGTATTGCCCGTGTTCCAGTGGATCTCGGGGTGGACGAGAACGACGTGGAGGCTCATAGTAGAACGATACACATGCGCACCCGGATCCTCCTCGTCGTCCTGGCGACCGCGTTCTCCCTTTCCGCAAAACAGCGCGCCGTGCGCCATCCCGCGCCGGCCACCAATGCCGCGCCGACCTTCAGCAACGAAGTGGTGCGCATCTTCCAGCAGCACTGCCAGAGCTGCCATCACGCCGGCGACATCGCCCCGTTCCCGCTCGTCGACTACGCCGACGCCAAACCGCGCGCCGGGATGATCAAGCTCATGACCCAGACCCGGCAGATGCCGCCGTGGAAGGCAGCCGAAGGGTGCGGCGACTTCCGCGACGAGCGGCGCCTGAGCGACGCCGAGATCGACATCATCGGGAAATGGGTCGCCGCGGGCGCACCGGAAGGGAACCGCGCGCAGTTGCCCCCGAAGCGCACCTGGAGCACCGACTGGGAGCTCGGCACGCCCGACCTCGTCCTCGCCAACGACGAGCCGTTCACCCCCGCGGTCGGCCAGGACACCTACCGCTGCTTCACCATCCCCACCAATCTCACCTCGGACAAATGGGTCCGCGCCGTCGACACGCATCCCGGCGACCGCCAGACCGTGCACCACGTCCTCACCTTCATCGACACCACCGGCGAGTCCGTGCGTCTCGACGAGGCGGAGCCCGGCCCCGGCTACACCTGCTTCGGCGGCCCGGGCTTCACGAGCATCGGCACCATCGGCGCGTGGGTGCCGGGGCAGCGGGCCATGGAGCTGCCCGAGAACGTCGCCTTCCGCCTCCCCGCCGGCTCGCGCGTGGTCATGCAGGTGCACTATCACCCGCACCAGCAGCAGACCGCGCCCGACCTGACCGCGTACGGCGTCTACTACTCCGACGCGCCGTCGCCGAAGGAGCTGCGCATCCTGCCGGTCGTGAACCAGAGCTTCACCATCCCGCCCAACGACCCCAATTACCGCGTCGACGCGCAGTTCTTCTTCCCGCTCCCCTTCCCGGTGAAGATCTGGCTCGTCGCGCCGCACATGCACCTCCTCGGCAAGAGGATGGAGGTCTCGTACACGCCGCGGAACGGCACGCAGCAGTGCCTGATCCGCATCGACGACTGGGACTTCCACTGGCAGGGCTCCTACCGGTACGTCGAGCCGATCGACGTCCCGGCCGGCACGACCCTCCAGCTCAGCGCCTGGTACGACAACTCGTCGAACAACCCGCGCAACCCCAACAGCCCGCCCAGGCCCGTGTCGTGGGGTGAGGCCACCACCGACGAGATGTGCCTCGCCTTCGTAGGGGTGACGATCGAGTGAGCAAGCATGTGGTGACGGGCTTCAGCCCGTCGGACGGCGGGCTGAAGCCCGCCCCACAGAACGTCCTCCGGTTCGACCTGGCCATCCAACGCAATCACCTCCTCGTCTACACGCTCGGCTTCCTGACCGCCCTGGCCGGGATGGCCCTGGGCGTCTTTCCGCTGAACATCGTCGCGGCGGTGGGCATCTACGCCGGCTCGTGCGCCAGCGCGGTCACGCTCTACTTCCTCTACCGGCGCGGCATCGACCGGCGCTTCCTCAATCCGGTCTGGGCGGCGGTCGACATCGCCCTGGTCACCATCGGCGTCTACTTCAGCGGCGGCTCGCCCAGCCCGTGGTTCATCTGGTATCTGGCCTGTTCCACCGCGGCGGCCTTCGCCATCGGGCGCACCGCCACCTACGCGGTCAGCATCGCCAGCACCATCGCCTACGTCGGCGTGCTGATGTTCATGGGACAGGCAGTCCCGTTCAACGACGTGATGCTGCTGGCCCTCACGCGCATGCTCTTCCTCTTCGGGGCGTCGTTCTTCTTCCTGATCGGCGTGACCGACCTGCAGGAGAAGCGGCGGCGCATCCGCCAGCTCGAGGCGCAGGCGCGCGCCGACAACCAGCGCATCCAGGAGGCCAGCCAGCTCAAGTCGCAGTTCCTGGCCAACGTGAGCCACGAGCTGCGCACGCCGATGAACTCGATCATCGGCTTCTCCGAGATCCTCGTGGAGCGCCTGGAGGGGAAGATCGAGCCGAAGCACCTCGGCTTCCTCAGGCACATCCACACCTCGGGGACGCACCTCCTCGGGATCATCAACGACGTCCTCGATCTCTCCAAGATCGAGGCGGGGAAGATGGAGGTCTACCCCGAGCTCTTCCCCGTCGCGCCGGTGATCGAGAGCGTCTGCCAGGTCATGCGCGGCATGGCCCGCCCGGAACAGAAGATCGTCGTCGACGTGCCGGCCGGCCTGCCGCAGGTGGAGACCGACCTCGCCAAGTTCAAGCAGGTGCTCTTCAACCTGCTCTCGAACGCCGTGAAGTTCTCCCCCGAGGACCGGCCCATCGAGGTGCGTGCGCGGCTGGATGGCGGCGCGCTACACGTCTCGGTACACGACCAGGGCATCGGCATCGCCGCCGAGCACCACGGCATGATCTTCGAGGAGTTCCGCCAGGTGGACGGCAGCGTGCGCCGCGAGTTCGGCGGCACGGGCCTCGGGCTGGCGCTGGTGAAGAAGTTCGTCGAGCTGCAGGGGGGCCGCGTCGGCGTCGAGAGCACGCTCGGCGGCGGGAGCACGTTCTCGTTCACGCTGCCGGTGCGCACCATGTGGGGCGGGCTTCAGCCCGCCTCTGACGGGCTGAAGCCCGTCACCACATCCGCCTCCACCGTGCTCGTGGTCGAGGACGACGCCGACGCGTACGAGCTGATTGCCTCCGCCCTCGGCTCGGCCGGGTTCCTGCCGATCCGCGCGCGTCACGGCGACGAGGCCATCCGCATCGCCCGGGAGACGCACCCCGCCGCGGTCACGCTCGATCTGGTCCTGCCGGGGATGGACGGCTGGGAGGTGCTGCGGCGCCTCAAGAGCGACGACGCCACGCGCGCGCTCCCGGTCGTGATCGTCTCGATGATGGACAACCGCGACCTCGGCGTGGCCCTCGGCGCGGACGACCACTTCGTCAAGCCGGTCGATCGCGTCCGCCTCCTCGAGCGGCTGCACGGGATCGCCGCCCGCCACGGCGCCAAGCGCCTCCTGGTCATCGACGACGACGAGAGCGTGCACGCCATCCTGGACGAGGACCTCTCCCCCCTCGGCTACGCGATCGAGAACGCCTCCACGGGGGAGGCCGGCCTGCGCGCCGCCGAGGAGAGGGCGCCGGACGTCATCATCCTCGACCTGATGATGCCAGGAATGAGCGGTTTCGAGGTGGCCGGGTCGCTGAAAGAGAACCCCCGGACGGCCAACATCCCCATCCTCGTTCTCACTTCCAGGGAGATTTCCAGCGCCGATCGGGCACTTTTGCAGCCCAAAGTGTCGTCATTTGTCCAAAAGGGGACATCGGCACGGGATCAGCTCGTCAGGGAGCTGCGGCGCGTGACGGCGCAGCCGGCGTAACGCTCGACGGTCCTCTCTCCCCCCTACTGCGCGAGCAGCGTCCACACCTTCCGCGCGATCGCGGCGATGTCGTCTTCCTGGTCCTCGGTGATGTCGCGCCGGGAGGCCTTGGTGAAGACCGCCAGGACGATGTGCTGCTTCCCGTCCGGCGACACCAGGATCCCCACGTCGTTGGTCGTGCCGGGCATGGTCCCGGTCTTGTGCACCCACGTCGCCCCTTTCGGGATGCCGGCCTTCACGCGCCGCGAGCCGGTCGGGGTGACGGTCATCCAGTGCACGAGCAGGTCGTGGCTCTCCTTCGACAGCCCGTCGCGCCGCTGCCAGAACGCGGTCAGGAGGTCGGCCATCGCGTCGGGTGTGGCCGTGTCGCGGACGTCCTCGGCGTAGCGTCCCATCCCGCCGTTGCGATTGAGGTCCGAGGCCATCTGCTTCTCCGTGCGGTCGATGCGGATGCCCGAGGAAACGCCCAGCTCCGCCAGCCGCGCGTTCACGGCCTTCGCGCCGAGGGTGCGCAGGAAGTAATCGCAGACCGTGTTGTCGCTGAGCGAGACCATGTAGCGGAGCATCTCGCGGACCGTCTTCGTGGCGGGTTTCCCCTTCGCCTCATCGCGCAGCGGGCTGTGTCCCGGCGAGAAGTCGCGCGGCTGGATGGTCACGGAGTCGCTCAGCGAGAGCGAGCCCTGGTCGACGCGCTGCAGCACCGCCAGCGCGATCGGGAACTTGTAGACGCTTCCCATCGGGAAGCGCTCCCCGTTGCGGACGGTCAGGCGCTGGCCGGTCTCGAGGTGAATCGCGGTCACGCCGATCGTGGCGTCGGACGCTTGCGGCGGCAGTTGCAGGGCGGCGGCGAGGATCAGTGCGAGCATGCGCGCACGATGATGAGGGAAGTTGGCGAAATCAAGGCGCGCGGAAGGCTTTGTCGTAACCGGTCATTTCCACGTACGCCTCGCCGCGCACCGGCGTGCCGCCGAACGCGCCCGTGACGTCGCAGGCCCCCTCCCAGTACGTGATGTTCGTCGAGCCGTGCGTGACGAGCTCCTGCTGGCTCATCAGCGGCCGGACGTCGAGCGTGACGTTGTACGCCGGCAACTCCACCCGCCACGCCACCGGATACGTCGCGCCGCTCTTCGGCGACTTCCATTTCGCCCGCGGCGTGATGCGCATCTGGTCGCGGCGGATGTGGATCACGCGGCCGTCGTCGGCGATGAGCGAGCCGGACGAGGTCACGTCGGGAGTGCCGTCGCTGCGGCGGATGATGTAGAGCATCAGCTCCGCGTCGTTGTCGAGCTGGATGGAGAACCAGTCCCACCCCTGCTGGTTCTCGCGCAGCACCGAGCTGCCGAACTCGTGGTCCATCCACGCCTGCCCCGTGGCGCGCTGGCCGTTGACCGTCCCCGCGGCCTCGAGCCGCGTCATGGAGTAGTAGTGCGACGCGTACCCCTCCACCGGCGCCTTCACGCTGACGCCGTTCTCGCCGTGGATCGCCGGCGGCTTGCGCGCGCGCAGCACGAGATCGAGCGAGTCCTTCCCTTCCTTCGCCACCAGGCGCCACGAGCCGTCGGGGTTCGTGGTCGCGCTCCATCCCTCGTTGAAGACGTCCAGCTTCCCCACCGCGGCCTGCGCGGTGAAGACCGAGGCGCGGTTGAGCTTCTCGTAGTAGCGGAAGTCCTTCGCCTGCACGTCCGTGATGGCGAAGTGGGCGGGCATGATCGCGTGGAGGTCCCATGACGTAGGTCGGGCTTCAGCCCGACCACCGGGGAGGCGGGCTGAAGCCCGCCCTACGTTTTCCACGCCCACGCGGAAGAACGTGACCTCGAAGCCGTAACGCCTGCCGGAGTCCGTCCGCAGGTGGCCCGTGTAGTACCACCACTCGGTGCGGTACTCGGGATGCGACCCGTGATCGCGGGGGAAGGCGTACTCGTAGCCGGGCAGGGCCATTCGGAAAACCGCGAGAACCAACACGAAGAGGCGCACATCCCTATAATTGCACCTCCCATGGCCGAACAGCCCGTCGGCGCCCGCGCACGTTTCCGTACCCTGGCAGCCGAAACGAGCATTCCCATCGAAGCAGACGACCTGCTCGCGCTGGCGCGGCGCTACGCCGACCAGGGGATGTACGACGAGTCGATCCATCTCTACGAGATGGCCGGGAAGCTCAAGCCCGGCTCGGTGGCGCTGCGCATCAACCTGGCCCGCGTGCGCGACCAGAAGGCGGCGGCCGAGGAAGCGCGGTACGCGTCGCTGCGCAGCGAGGTCGTGCGCGACCGCGCCCGCGACGAGGTCGACTCCTCCCAGTACGTCGGCCTGGCCCAGTACTACATGGCCAAGGACCAGACCTCGAAAGCCATCGAGCTGCTCGAGATCGCCAAGCTCAAGACCCCGAACAACTACCGCCCCTTCGAGATCCTCGGCCGCCTCTACTACTCGCAGGGGCAGTGGGAGCTGGCGCACGAGGAGATCCAGAGCGCGCGCAAGCTCAACCCCTTCGACCGCGGCCTGGCCGAGATCTCCGGGCGCATCGAGTTCGAGCTGAAGAACTTCGACCGCTCCCTGGACGACTTCGTCGACGCCTTCCTCCTGGCCACCGACCAGAAGGGGGAATCGATCGAGCCGGTGCGGCGGATGATCAACACGCTCAAGCGCGTGCACGGCATCGAGGCGAAGGAGCTGAACGCGCGCGTGAAACAGCGCGTCGAGCAGCTGCAGCTCGCCACCGAGCGCCTGGAGCTCCGCAAGGAAAACCTCTTCCGCCTCGACCCGCGCAACGACATGAAGGAGATCCTGCTCAAGATCTCCCGCGCCGCGGAGAAGCGCGAAGACCTCATCGCCACCTCCCACGAGCTGCGCAAGCTGGGCGTCTTCCAGCACATGAAGGACGAGCAGATCTTCCGCCTCTCCAAACTGGCCCGCGTGCAGGACTACTCGACGGGCGAGTACGTCTTCCGCGAGGAAGACCGGAGCATGGATTTCTACGTGGTCAAGGACGGCCGCATCGAGATCCGCAAGGAGACGCCGTTCGGCCCGCAGATCCTCGGCAACCTGACCGCCGACCACATCTTCGGCGAGATGAATTTCATCGACCGCACGCACCGCTCCAGCGACGCGCTGGCGGTCTCCGACCGTTCGGCGTGCTACACGTTCTCCTTCTCCGCGCTCGACCAGCTCATGGACGAGGACAAGGAGCTCGCCGTCGGCCTGCACTGGGCGTTCTGGCGGTCCCTCACGGAAAAAGTCCGCGACGCGAACGAGCAGCTCAAGCTCTTCTTCCAGGAGGACGCCAAGCGCGGCGGCGGGCGCAAGCGCGACACCGGCAAGCGCGACGCGCTGCAGGTCACGGTCAAGTCGGAAGACAAGGTGGACCTCTTCCGCGAGCGCGGCCTCTCCGCGGCGGAAATGAAGCTCTTGGCCACGTTCTCCACCGAGGAGCGGTTCCGCGAGGGATCGATGATCTTCCGCGAGGGAGAGCAGGGGGACAAGCTGTACATCGTCCTCGACGGGCGCGTGCGCATCTCGAAGTTCATCCCCGGCGTCGGCGAGGAAGCGCTGACGGTGCTCGACCGCGGCGACTTCTTCGGGGAGATGGCCCTGATCGACGAGAAGCCGCGCAGCGCCGACGCGAAATCGCACGACGGCGAGGCCACCGTGCTCTCCATCGACCGCGCCACGCTGAACGAGATCCTCTCCATGGACCCGCACGCGTCGCTGCAGTTCCTGAATCTCCTCTGCCGGATGATCAGCCGCCGCCTGCGCGAGATCAACGACAAGATCGTGCAGTGGAAGTACATGAGCGGCGGGTTCTGACTGTCATCCTGAGCCGCGCAGACGGCGAAGGATCCCCCGCGGTGGCACGATACCCGCGCTGTCGGCAGGGGATCCTTCGCCCTCTGCGGGGCTCAGGATGACAGAGACATGCTTTTCATCGCCGCCTTCGTCGCCGTCTTTCTCGCTCTCTGGGTCCTCTTCTTCTTCATCGGGCCGCTGCTCGAGCGCCTGCTCGCCAGGTCCGCGAACTTCACGGCGCGGTTCCGCTATCGCGATTACCTGCCGGTGTTCGTGGTGCTGGCGGCGGGCATCGGTCTGGGGATCGTGGCGGGGGACGCGTTTCTCGATCTCGCGGAGGGGCTGCAGGAAGATTCGCCGCGGATGCACGCGGTCGACCGCGACGTGCACGACTGGGCGCTCGACACGCGCACGCCGGTCTCCACGTTTTTCCTGACCATCCTCACGATCATCGGCACGCCGGCGGGCCTGGGGGTGCTGGTGGCCATCGCGGCGGCGCTGCTGGCGCTGCGGAAGCGGTGGCGATGGGGGGCGTACCTCATCGTCACCTGCGGCATCGGCGGGCTGCTGAACCTGCAGCTCAAGGCGTTCTTCGCGCGGGCGCGTCCCGACCTGGCCGAGGCGCTGCGCGACGCGCACGGATACTCCTTCCCCAGCGGCCACGCCATGGGCTCGACCATCGTCTTCGGCGCGTTCGCCTACCTCGCCTTCCGCATCCTCACGCGCTGGCGCCCGCGCGCGGCCGCGCTGGCCTTCTGCTGCGCGATGATCCTGGCCATCTGTGCGTCACGCATTTATCTCGGCGTGCACTGGATCTCCGACGTCGCCGCCGGCATCGCCGCCGGCGCGATCTGGCTGGCCTCGGCGACGGTGGCCTACGAGACATTCCGGAGAATCCGGCTGGTGCGCGCGCTACGGACGAGGGCCGATCAAACCGCGTCCTCCTCCCGCACCTCGCGCGGCGCGTAGAGCTCCCGCACCACCCGCCCGATCGACATCCGGTCGAGCGCGGCGGCGGTGCACTGGTTCAGCATGGAGAAGAGATCGCCGACCACGGCGCGCTCGCGGTCGTCGGGGCCGATGTCGGGGACGAGGCGCATGGCCCCTTCCATCGTCATCACCACTTCCTCGATGCTGATGCGGTCGGGGTCGCAGGCGGGGACGTAGCCGATCCAGTCGCCGCCCGTCTCGGCGACGAGCTTCCCCTCCTCGAGCTTGAGCATGACGCGCATCATCTGCGAGTCGGTCGTGCCGAACTGCTCGGCCAGACGGTAGGCGGAGGGAGGCTCCTCGCGGCGGTCGAAGCGGCGGCCGATCTCGATCAGCGCGCGCAGGCCGAAGTAGAGATCGAACCGCGGCTCGTCCTGCACCTGCTGCTCGGACGCGCGCAGGACGCCGTAGAGGTTCTGCCAGACATAGCTCACCTCCACGCCCAGGAGGATCACCACCCACATCGTCTCCAGGGCGATCAGGAAGATGATGGCCAGTCCGACGGTGCCGTAGATGATGTTCAGGCGGCCGCTCATCAGGAAGTCGGCGTAGATGCCGAAGAGGTAGCGCACCCCGGAGAAGAGCGCCGTGGTCACCAGCGCCCCGATCATGGCCGCCGGCAGGCGTACGCGCGTCGACGGCACGAGCCAGAAGAGCATCGTGAAGCCGAGGAAGAGCACGAAGATCGGCACCACGATGAAAATCAGGTCGCCCTCGAAGAGGATCCGCAGGTAGCGGTTCCGCTCCAGCATGTTCGTCGTCGTGAAGGAGAGGCCCATCAGCAGCGGACCCCAGAAGAAGAGCATGGTGAAGGCCATGATCTTCTGCCGGTAGCCGCGCGCGCTGCGCACCTTCCACATCTGGTTCACCGCTCCCTCGACGGCCAGGAAGAGCCGGAAGGCGACGAACATGAAGGCGATGGCGCCGACGGTCGACGCCGTGGCCGCATTCTCGGTGAAGCGCGCCAGGTGGTAGGTGATCTGCGGCGAGCGATACGGCAGCACCGCGTTCAGCAGCGTGTCGATCTGCGCGTGGAAGCCGGGGAAGATGCCGGCCAGGTAGCGCTTGATGAAGTGCGTGAAGGCCACCAGCAGCGGGATCAGGGAGAGGAGCGTGGTGTAGGCGAGCGACGCCGCGCGCGAGGTCCCCTCGATCGTCCAGAACTCGCGGATGACCTCGCGGAGGAAGAGAAAGAACTCGACGATGGTGGCCCGCAGGCGCTTCTGCCCGAACCCGTGGCGGCGGTAGACGAGGACGGCGGGGTCGGTCAGCCACGACCAGGTGATGTTCTTCGCGGAGATGAGCTTCGTCAGCCAGCGCTCGCGCCAGCCGGGCGGGCGCTCCCGCGGATCGGAGGTCATATGCAAGAAAGGATACGCGAAGCGTCTGGAGTGCGGCAGCGCCCAGCTGCCGCTCTCCTTGCGGAGGCGCCAGCCTCCCGCCCGCCCGCGGCAGCTGCGGCTGCCGCATCGAGAGCGGCAGCTGGCGCTGCCGCACTCCAGACCTTTCGGCTTTTGTTTCGCATAATGGTCGAGCGTGCCTGACAAGATCCACATCCCCGACGTCATCGAGCCGGACTCCAGGCTGCCCCGCGACCTGGTGGCGCTGCGGCGGTTCGCCTATTACATGGACGAGGCGTTCACGGTGCCCGGCACTTCGATCAAGGTCGGCATCGACGCGCTCCTCGGGCTGATTCCCGGCGTGGGGGACGTGATCGGCGGCGTGCTCTCGTCGTGGATCGTCATCGGCGCGCTGCGGCATCGCGTGCCGGCGCGCATCATCGCCCGCATGGTCCTGAACATCGCCATCGACCTCCTCTTCGGCGCGGTGCCGGTGGCGGGCGACGTGTTCGACTTCCTCTACGAAGAGAACGTGAAGAACATGCGGCTGCTGGAGAAGCACCGCGACCGGCGCCGCCCGCCGCGCTCCTTCGCCGCGATCGCGTTCACGGCGGCCTGCATCGTCTTCCTGATCGTGGCCATGTCCGTGCTGTTCGTGGCCGGGGTGATCGCGCTGCTGTTCTGGCTCATCGGACAGAGGCCGCTTTTCTGAGATGGGACTGACACTCTTCCGCCGCCGCCGCAAACGGCCCCGCTACCCGGGGCGGCCACCGCTGCCGGTGGTGCGGCGGCGCACGCCGATGCGCTACCACATGCGCCACCAGTTCGGCGTGCGCGACGTGGCCTTCCTGCAGACCATGCACGCGCTGACCGGCTCGGCGATGTCGGAGCACAACCGCGTGGAGGTGCTGAAGAACGGCGTGCGCATCTTCCCCCCCATGCTGGCCGCCATCCGGGGGGCGCGGAAGACGATCAACGTCGAGTTCTACATCTACTGGGACGGGGAGATCGGACGCACCTTCTCCGAGGCGCTGGCGGAGCGGGCCCGGGCCGGCGTGAAGGTCAACGTCATCCTCGACGCGGTCGGCTCGGCGGAGATGTCGCCCGAGCTGACGGAGTTCCTGCAGCGCAACGGCGTGAACGTGGAGTGGTATCACCCGCTGCGCTGGTACACGCTGTCGCGCGCCAACCACCGCACGCACCGCAAGCTGCTGATCGTCGACGGCGAAATCGGCTTCTGCGGCGGCGTCGGCATCGCCGACGAGTGGCTCGGCGACGCCGACTCGAAGCACCACTGGCGGGAAACGGTGGTGCGCGTCGAGGGGCCGGTGGTCACGCAGATGCAGTTCGCCTTTCTCGACAACTGGATCAAGAGCCGCGGCGAGCTGCTGACGGGGCTCGACTACTTCCCGCAGGTCCCGCCGCGCGGCACCTGCCTGACGCACGTGGTGAAGTCGTCGCCGAGCGAGGGGTCGTCGGCGGCGAAGCTGCTCTACATCGTCTCCATCGTCTCGGCGAAGAAGTCGATCTACATCAACAGCGCCTACTTCGTCCCCGACCCCGACACCACGCGCGCGCTGGAGGGGGCGGTGCGCCGCGGCGTGGACGTGCGCGTGGTGGTGCCGGGCGAGTTCACCGACGTCCCCATCGTCCGCCACGCGGGACGCTTCTACTACGCCAACATGCTGCGCCGCGGCATCCGCATCTTCGAGTACCAGCCGACGATGATGCACGCCAAGACCATGGTGGTGGACGGCATCTGGACCACCATCGGCTCGTCGAACTTCGACGACCGCTCGTTCCGCCTCAACGACGAGGTGAACGTGAACATCTACGACGAAGGCATCGCCGCGCAGATGGAGCAGATGTTCTTCGAAGACCTGGCCCGCAGCGAGGAGATCACCCGCCCGCGCTTCCTGAAGCGTCCGTGGGGGGAGCGGGTGAAGGAGTGGTTCGCGGACTGGCTGAAGCCGCAGTTGTGAGGCTCGTAGGCTCATAGGCTCATAGGCTCATAGGTGCATAGGCTC
>DASPMO010000150.1:0-11432 GCA_035627015.1 Thermoanaerobaculia bacterium
GTGCCCACCACACCGCCAAACTGCACACAAGCATGTGCATGCTAGCCCGCGACCGCCTTCGACATCAGTCACCCGCTTCCCAAATCGCGTTTTCCACAGCTCCGGTGCGGATCATTTCAACGTGGTGAGAAATGCGGGCTAATGCCGCGCCTTCTTCACTTCCTCCGTCAGCGCCGGCAGGATCTGGAACAGGTCGCCCACCACGCCGAGGTCCGCGATGCGGAAGATCGGCGCCTCGGGGTCCTTGTTGATGGCCACGATGTGCTTCGACGACGACATCCCCGCCAGGTGCTGGATCGCCCCAGAGACGCCCGCCGCGATGTACAGATTCGGGCTGACCACGCGGCCCGTCTGCCCCACCTGATGCTGGTGGTCGATCCACCCCGCGTCCACGGTCGCGCGTGACGCGCCGACCGCGCCGCCGATGGCGTGGGCGAGGTCGCGGATGTACGAGAAGTTCGCCGCCTCCTTCAGGCCGCGGCCGCCGCTGACGATGATGTCCGCCTCGGCGATCGACAGCTCGCCCGCCTCGGGCTCCTTCGTCTCGACGACCTTCACGCGCTCGGTGGCATCGGCGGTGACGTTCACGACTTCCGCCGCGCCGCCCCCCGCTTCCTCGGCCGGGAAGGCGTTCGGACGCGTGGTGGCGATGGCGGGCGTGCTGGTCACGTCGACGGTCGCGAAGGCCTTGCCCGAGTAGACGGGGCGCCGCGCGCGCAGCTTGCCGTCCGTCCACTCCAGGCGGTCGACGTCCGAGGCCACGCCGGCGTTGAGCCGCGCGGCCAGGCGCGGCGCGAGATCGCGGCCGTTCGACGTGCCGGGGAGCAGCAGCACCGCCGGCTGCGCGTCGCTCACCACCTGCGCCACCGCGGCGGTGTACGCCTCCGTGGTGTACGCGGGGATCGCCGCGACATAGACCTTCTTCGCGCCGAAGCGG
This sequence comes from Thermoanaerobaculia bacterium, assembly GCA_035627015.1. Classification (GTDB taxonomy): domain Bacteria; phylum Acidobacteriota; class Thermoanaerobaculia; order Gp7-AA8; family Gp7-AA8; genus QHVT01. The sequence continues at coordinate 938 of DASPMO010000150.1, forward strand.
CCCGCTTCTTCCGCCGCGGCGGCGTCGCTCGCGAACGCGACGCAGTCGCCGCCCGCGGCCTCGGCCAGCTTGCGGCCGATCGAGAGTGCTTCGCGGGAAGTCTTCTTCAGCTTCCCGTCCTTGGATTCGGTGAAAACGAGAACACCAGGCATCGAGATCTCCTTGTCGGGCTGAAGCCGAACCTACAGGGCTTTCGCCTGTTCGCGGATGTACTTGAGGATTTCCTGCGCCGCGGCGGCCGGATCGGCGCCGTCGACCTTGCGCCCGCCGCTCTTCTCGGCGGGCATCTCCAGCGACACGGTCACCACGCGCTGCTTGTAGACGTCGCCTTCGTCGACGCCGAGGTCGGCAGGCGACCTGGTGTCGATGGCGATCTTCTTGGCCGCCATGATCCCCTTCAGCGACGCGTAGCGCGGCTCGTTGAGCCCCTTCTGCGCGGTGATGACGGCGGGGGTCGGCGCCTCGAGCACTTCCTCGGCGCCTTCGATCTCGCGGTGCGCGGTGAGCTTGCCGTCGCCGACCTCGAGATGCGTGACCACGTTGACCTGCGGATAGCCGAGGAGCTCGGCCACCATCGGGCCGACCAGTCCGTTGTCCGTGCCGACGCCCTGCTTGCCGAAGAAGACCAGCTCGTGCGGGACGGACTTGATGGCGGCGGCCAGGACCTTGGCGATGCCGAGAGCGTCGGCGTCGGACGCGTCGCCTTTCACGTGCAGCGCCTTCGTGGCGCCGCGGGCCAGCGCCTCGCGCAGCGCCTGCTGCGCGCGGTCCGGGCCGAAGGTGATCACGGTGACGTCGCCGGGCGATTTTTCCTTGAGACGGATGGCCTCTTCGAGCGCGAACTCGTCGTAGGGCGAGACGATGAACTTCAGTCCCGTCTCGTCGACTTTCGTGCCGGAGACTTTGATGCGCGATTCGGTGTCGGGAACGTGGGAAATGCAGACGACGGAGTTCAAGCGGGAACCTCCAAAGGTATGGCCCGGGCGGGCCGGCGCGGCATTCTATGAGGGGAGGCACGCAAATCGCAAACCGCCGGAGGGCAGCAACGGGGTATCCCAGACAAGGCAGACGACGGAGGACGGCATGTCGATGGTGAGGCCGCACGAAGTGGACGGCAATACGAACGGACGACGGCAGTTCCGCACGCTCGATTTCAAGCGTGCCAAGAGCCCCAACAACGGCAACGGGAACGGCCGGAACAACGTGAAGGCGGCCCCTCCGGAGTCGACCAACGCCGAGAACTTTTACTACCTCAAGCAGATGAACTCCAAGACGCCGATGGTCATCGTCATGACGGACGGCGAAGAGATCCGCGGCTGGATCGAGTGGTACGACAAGAGCTGCCTGAAAGTGAACCGCGAGGGTGCCCCCAACCTGCTGATCCAGAAGCACTGCATCAAGTATCTGTTCAAGCAGGAAGAGCTGGTCTGACGGTTGTCGGTTGTCGGTTGTCGGTTGTCTGTGCCTCAGCGCCGAGCTCACAGACAACTGAGAACCGACAACCAGAAACATCCCCCGTGTGAAGCCGCTCGCGCGGCTTCACTCGCTGCTTTTCTTCGATCGACGCGAGCCCGCTGCACGCACGACATGTCCGGCGACCCTTTGCGGTTTTCCCCCGGCCATGCGTGCGCGAAGCGCCTCGAGCGCGAGGTCGAGCATCCGGCCGTGCTCGATCCTGAGCTCTCCCCGTTCCCACCGTGCGATCGTATTGGGGCTCACGCTCAACTCGCGACCGAGTTGAGCCTGCGTCAATCCGATTGCCTCGCGCTCCCGCTTCAATCGCGATCCGTCCAGCTTTGCCGAGCTGGCGGCGGAGCGCGATGTCTCTTCGTGCAACTGCAGGTTCCCGGTGTCGACGATTCGGCTGGCGTGCTCCAGATCGATGCCGATCAGGCGGCCCGCGGCATCGAAGTCCAGCACCACCCCCGGCGCGGCCTCGACGGAATCTTCGTACTTTCGGCGCTCGGCGAGCGTGAGATACAGCGAATCCGAGTCACGGTCGTAGAAGTACCTCATCGTGTTCTCCTGCGCTCGAAGGTGCGATCGAAGAAAGCGTTCACGAACGTGCCATCCGGTTCAGTAATCACGCGGAGGAAATGCTCCGCCTCTTCGACATACGCCCAGTGACGGATCCGGCCATCATCCTGAATCTCTGTTGCCACCGGCTCGTCGACGGTGCGCTGGCACCACTCCCGCCGGATGCCGCGGTCCCGAATCTTCTTTTCGAAGTACTCGGTCGTTCGCACCGTTCATCAGAATATACGTGACGGATAACGACGGCAAGCCGCTCGAACCGGCGGAGCGCCGCCGTCCCGGCGGCTGGCCCGGCGGCGTCCCCGCCGCCGGGGGCGGGAGCGAGGACGCTCCCGGGCCAGCCGGCGAGGACGCCGGCGCTCCACAACCGATAACATCCCCCGTGTGAAGCCGCTCGCCATCACCATCGGCGATCCCGCGGGGATCGGGCCGGAGATCGTGGAGAAGGCGCTCGCGCGGGTGAATGTGCCGGCGCGGGTGTTCGGCTCCGTGCCCGGCAACGTGCGGCATGGGGAGATCGCGGCGGAGTATGGGCGCATCGCCCTCGATGCCATCGACGCGGCCGTCGAGGCCATCGAGCGCGGCGAGTGCTCGGCGCTGGTGACGGCGCCCATTCACAAGCAGGCCATCGCGCTCGCGGGATCGACGTTTCCCGGGCACACGGAGCTGCTCGCGGCCCGCGCGGGGCTGCAGCGCTACGGACACGACTACGCGATGTACTTCGACTCGCCGCGGCTGCGCACGGTACTGCTCACCGTGCACGTGCCGCTGCGCGAGGCGCTGGACGCCATCGACGCGGAGACGATCGCGGCGCTGGCAAAACTCACCTCGCGAGAGTACGAGCGGCTGCATGGGAGCAGGCCGCGCATCGCCGTCGCGGGAGTGAACCCGCACGCCGGCGAGGGAGGGCGGTTCGGCGATGAGGAAGAACAGATCGCGAAAGGGGTGGAGCTCGCGGGAGATAACGTCAGCGGCCCCCATCCCCCCGACACCGTCTTCCTCGCCGCCGTGAACGGCAAGTACGATGTGGTCATGGCCATGTACCACGACCAGGGCCTCATCCCGGTGAAGACGCTCGCCTTCCACGAGTCGGTCAACGTGACCCTCGGCCTGCCGTGGCTGCGCGTCTCCGTCGATCACGGCACCGCCTTCGACATCGCCGGCAAGGGCATCGCCGACGCCGGCCCGATGGAGTACGCGATCCGCTACGCCGCCAGGCATGTCTCTGCATCCTGGGAGCACGCGCGATGAACAAGTGGGCGGTGCGCATCTTCGGACTGTTGCTGCTGCTGCTCTTCGCCCTCGTGTTCGCGCAGATGCGCAGCACGCTGGTGCGGCTGCAACAGCAGCAGCAGGAACAGCGGGCGCGGTGAAGCGCCGCCTGGCCGCGCTCGCGCTCCTCCTCACCGCGGCCGCGTGGGGAGCGACGTTCACGCTGGTGAAGAACATCATCGCCAAGATGGCGCCGGAGTCGTTCATCTTCTGGCGCTTCCTCGCCGCCGCGCTGATCCTCCTGGCCGTCGCCTTCGCGCGCCGCAGCCTGAGCCGCGCCCTGCTCGGGCCGGGGGTGCTCCTCGGCGTGCTGGTCTTCGGCGCCTACTGGGCGCAGACGCGCGGGCTGATGACCATCTCCCCTTCCCGCTCCGCGTTCCTCACCGGGTTGTACGTCGTGCTCGTCCCGTTCCTGCAGGGAAAGGTCAAGCGCAACGCGTGGATCGCGGCCGTGCTGGCCGTGGTGGGCACGTTCGCGCTCGTCGGAGAGGGGTCCTTCGCCGTCTTCGCGGCTCAGGATGACACGCTGCTCGGCGACGCCCTGACCATCCTCTGCGCCGGCTTCTCCGCCTTCCACGTCGTCTACGCCGCGCGCGTGACGCGGCACGACACCGCCACCGGCCTGGCCGCCATCCAGGTCGCCTTCGTCGCCGTCGCGGCAGCGCCGTTCGCCGCGTTCGGGCCGGCGGTGCAGTGGAGCGCCTCCATCGTCTCGGCCATCCTCTTCACGGCCGTCGTCACCACCGCCCTCGCCTTCGCGGCACTGATGTGGGGACAGGCCCACGTCACGGCCACCGAGGCCGCGGTCATCCTGTCGTTCGAGCCGGTGGCGGCGGCCATCACCTCCATCGTCTTTTATGGCGAGCCGGTGACGGCGGCGTTCCTCCTCGGTGCCGCGCTCATCCTCGCGGCGATGCTGCTCTCGCAGCTATGATGCGCGCAGCACATCCATGCCCCGCATCCTGGTCACCAACGACGACGGCATCTACAGCGAAGGACTGCGCAAGCTGGCCGCGGCGTGCCGGGCGCACGGCGACGTCCTCATCGTCGCGCCGGACCGCGAGCAGAGCGCCGCGTCGCACGCGCTGACGCTCAACCGCCCGCTGCGCCTCCTGCAGATCGAAGAGGATGAGTGGATCGTCGACGGCACCCCCTCGGACTGCGTGAACCTGGCCATCCTCAAGCTGATGAAGGACGCGCGCCCCGACCTGATCGTCTCGGGCATCAACTTCGGTCCGAACCTCGGCGACGACGTCACGTACTCCGGGACGATCTCGGCCGCCTTCGAGGGGGCGCTGCTGAACATCCCCTCCATCGCCTTCTCCGCACTCGTCGGCGAGCACTTTTCGTTCGACCGCTGTGCCGAGGTCGCGGGGGAGCTGACGCGGATCGCGCTGACCGAGCACAAAGACCCGCGGGTGATCCTGAACGTGAACTTCCCCCTCGGCGACTTCAACGGCGTGAAGATCGCCCCCCTCGGACGGCGCATGTACACCGAGGGGGTGATCGAGCGGAAAGATCCCCGGGGGCGCAGCTACTTCTGGATCGGCGGGTGGGATCCGGTGTGGCATCCCGGCGAGGACACCGACTTCGACGCCGTGCAGAAAGGCTACGTCTCCATCACGCCGCTGCATCTCGACCTGACCGATCATCGATCCATCCCGCGCCTCAAACCGCTCGAGGAGACGCTTGGCCACTTCGCCGCGAAAAGATGAGCTGGAGCGCGAGCTCGCGCACCAGCGCGCGCTGATGGTGGACCGCCACGTGGCCGCGCGCGGGATCAAAGACGAGCGCGTCCTGCAGGCCATGCGCGAGGTGCCGCGGCACCGCTTCGTGCCGCAGGTGGTCGTGTCGAAGGCATACGGCCCCGGCGCGCTGCCGATCGGCTCGAAGCAGACCATCTCCCAGCCGTACATCGTGGCGCGCATGATCGAGCTGCTCGAGCTCACCGGCAAGGAGAAGGTGCTGGAGATTGGCACGGGGACTGGATATCAGGCGACGGTACTGTCGAAACTGTGCGCACGAGTCTTCACCATCGAACGAGTCAACGAGCTGGCGCTGCGTGCGGCGGAGCTGTTCCGCGAGCTGAAGGTCTACAACGCCTCGGTGAAGGTGTTCGACGGCACCTACGGCTGGAGCGACCAGGCGCCGTTCGACCGGATCATCGTGGCGGCCGCGGCCCCGCAGGTGCCCGAGCCGCTCGTGCAGCAGCTGGCGCGCACGGGGAAGCTGGTCATCCCGGTCGGCCCTGCGGGCAACCAGCGCCTGGCGCGCGTGACTCGCGTCGGCACGGGAGTGAAGATCGAGGACTGCGGCAGCGCGGAGTTCGTGCCGCTGGTCGGAAAGTTCGGCTGGAAAGAAACGTAGGCCGGGCTTCAGCCCGGCTGGTCGGGCTGAAGCCCGACCTCCGTTGGGCGGCACCATGAAAGTCCGGCCGCTCCTCTACCTGACCGCCTTCGTGGCGGCCATCCTCGGCGCCACCGCGTCGTACCTCGCCCTCTCGGTGCCGAACGACCTCCGCGCCGACGCGCTGCTCAAGCAGGCGCGCAAGGAGCTGACCGACGGCAGGAACGACCAGGCGCGCGAGTCGCTGTCGAAGATCGTCCTGCAGTACCCGCGCACCGACGCCGCGGGAGCGGCCACGGTGGCGCTGTCGTCGCTGTCGAAGAAAGAGCGCGACGATCTGGCCCGCGCCATCTCCCTGCTCCGCTCGCAGAACGAACAGCAGGCGCAGATGCTCGCGGCGCTGCAGAAGAGCGTCACGGAGGTCAAGAACGCGCCGGCGAAAGTGGTGACGGTGCAGGCCCCCGCCCCGAAGCCCGCGCCGGCGAAGAAGGTCACCACGAAGAAGAAGACGCCGCCGAAGAAGAAGACCCCGCCGAAGAAGCGGCGGCGGCGGTGAGTCCGCTATACAATCCGCGACCTATGAAGGAACAGCGGCACCTGCGTATCCACGGCAAGGTCCAGGGGGTCGGCTACCGCTTCTTCGCGACGCGCGTGGCGCGGCGGATGGGGCTGAAGGGTTGGATCCAGAACAACCGCGACGGCTCGGTCGAGGCGCTGGTCGAAGGGGAGAAGAAGTCGATCGACGAGTGGATCGAGGAGATCCGCGAAGGCCCCCGCTACGCCGAGGTCACGAAGATCGATTCGGAGTCGAAAGAGTTCACCGGCAAGCTGCCGGACTTCGACGTGAAATTCTGATGACCGCCGAACAGCTGCACGACTTCCTGCGCGACGTGCCCGACTTTCCGAAGCCGGGCATTCTGTTCAAGGACATCACCCCGCTGCTGCGCTCGCCCGAGGCGCTGCGCAGCGCGTGCGAGTGGCTGGCCGAGCCGTTCCGGAACGACGGCATCACCGCGGTGGCGGGCATCGAGTCGCGCGGCTTCATCTTCGGCAGCATCGTGGCGCAGAACCTCGGCGCCGGCTTCGTCCCGATCCGCAAGCCGGGGAAGCTGCCGTGGACCACACGCCGCCACGAGTACGTGCTCGAGTACGGCAACGACGCGCTGGAGATCCACGACGACGCGCTCACGCGGGAGGACCGCGTGCTGATCGTCGACGACGTCCTGGCCACTGGCGGCACGCTTGCAGCAGCCACGCATCTGGTCCGGGGATTCGAGGCGAAGCTCGTCGGCGCCGCGACGGTGGTCGAGCTGGGATTCCTCGGCGGCCGCGACAAGCTGGCCGCGGACGTGCCGTTCCACTCGCTGTTGCGCTACTGAGGAGGCGCCGATATGAAGCAGATCGGAGAGCTGATCGAGGGGCAGACGCTGACCGTGATCGAGCCGGGATGGAGCGTGCGCGCCGCCGCCGAACGGATGACGGAGCGCAACATCGGCGCGGTCGCGGTGGTGGAGAAAGGGACGCTGGCCGGCGTCTTCTCCGAGCGCGACATCATGTCCCGCGTCGTGGCCCGCGGCCTGAACCCCGACTCCACGGAAGTGTCGGACGTCATGTCGCGCGAGCTCGTCGTCGCCGCATCGACGGAAGACATCGGCGCCGCGATCCAGAAAATGCACTCCATCGGCTCCCGCCACCTCCCCGTCGTCGACGACGGCCGCCTGGTGGGCATGCTCTCCATCCGCGACCTCCTGGAAGTGGACGACGCCGCGAACCGGGCCAAGGCCACGTTCCTCAACGAGCTGGTGACCTACTCACCGGACTACGAGAGCTGACCTCAAACGTAGGGCGGGCTTCAGCCCGCCTCTCCCGGGGGTGGGCGGGCTGAAGCCCGCCCTACGTTTTCGCTCAGCGAGGTAGCGAAGCCCGGCCGCTGCGGTGGCAAGTTAGCCGCCGTCACCACGCTCGAAACGGTGTTTGCGATTCTGAGACCTGCCCATACAAAACCGCGTTCTTTTTAACCAACGTTGTGATTGCGGAGCGAGCCAAGTACGCGTGCGGAGTTGGCCCGACGACTATCCGCCGTATACGCAATCTGCTCTTTGAGTCTCTTGGAACCTTGAATGTTATATACGGAACGAGCGTTGAGAGGCCTTCCCGATATTGAGGTTGAAGAGCGTCATCCTCGGCTATCGCTACCAGGCGCCATTCTCGCTCCTCTGTAAACGAGGGATGTTTAAAGGATGCAGCCATCCCGGCAAATGCTACGGCGAATTTGGAGACAACGACTGCCTGAGAAGCGTCCGAGTTGCTCGCCGTGTACTCGGCAAGCCATCTGCTTGCCATAGCAGCAACAGAATTCTGTTGTGCGGCGAGGTCATACGTGCACTGCACTAGTTCGAATGACTGCTGCGCAGCGGCTCGTTTCAGCTCATCTGGTTCAAAGCCTAAGCTGACGCCGCGATTCGGCGGACAGTACGATCGCCACTGACTCAGAAGATCGCCAAGCTCGGAGAATGAGATCACGAAGATACTCACGGATGGCGAGTCGAAAGCCGGCCATTCCACAGCCTGAAGAAACGATCGTGCTTTCTCATCACGTAGGTGCAAGTTCCCGAAGATGGGAACGCATGATCTTGATGCCGTGCGCGAACTCACTGCCATCGTTGAGATAGTAGATATTTGTCGCCCACAGCTCACCTGACCGTACGATCTTTTCCGCCGTGCCTACGGCCGTATAGTGAAACAGGAACCGCTCTCTATCCGTGCTGCTCTTTCCATTGGTGGTGACATCGTTCGAGATGCTCATCGCGTTCTTCTCCGTCAAGGAGAGCCCGCACGATCGCAAGTCCCTACCGTATCATCGGAGTCGGCCCACCCGCTCATGTCGTACTATGTTCGAGGGCAGGGAATCGAGAGTCATGTCACTCCTCCAACGAATGCGTTACGCAGTCGGTGTCATCGTCCTAGTGGCGCTCTCCGTATCTATCAGGCCCGAACAGAAACCCGGCACGGGTAGGACTGAGCGCGAGAACGCCTCCTCAAGCAGCTCAAGTTCCTCTGCTCCAACAACAGCGCCGAGCCAACAAAGTCAGAAAGAAACCGAGCCGGCAAACAACGCGAAGAATGTGCTCGAGACGGCCGAGACATTCCTTCAAATCGTCGCATATGTCATAGGTGCCGGCTGGGTATACTTCAACTTCTTCAAAGGTCGCACGTATCGGCCACGGCTGGAGCTTAAAATCGCGGGACAGTTGTCGCGAACCACGACGCCACAGTTTGTGGTGGCAACTCTGCAGGTGAAAAATGTAGGGCTGAGCAAAGTTGATGTGTCGCAGCAGGGAACCGCGATCAGAGTGCTGGTGTTTGACTCCACCGCACAGAACCAGTGGAAGCACATTACAACCGTTCCACTCCTCCAGTCGCACCAGTGGATCGAGCCATCTGAGGCACTCGAGGAGCAGTCACTCGTTCCACTGCAACTAGCAAACGTCGTTGCGGTTCGAATCGAAGCCATCATCACCGGCACAAAAACTATGTGGGAAACATTCACGATCGTGACGTAAACCCGATATGGGAGGCATATATGGCAACTGGCAAGCGGATCGACGAGCAACGCAATATCGACGTTGAGCGTATTCGACAGATCGAGATCGAGCGCAACCGAGTTACCGGGCAGCGAGATCGCGACGAGCAGAAGGTTCGTGAAATCGAACGCGAGAAGCAGGACCGGAAAAAGTAGCGCGGGCGGCTAACTGGCATCCAGAGAAAGCTAGGATCTCTGCAAAGAGTGGGAACGAGCGGAGCCGATCGCCCGCGCTCTCGTCGATCTGTTCACACGCGCCGGCGTCACCCTCGCCAAAGTCCAGGCAATCGACCAGTTCCGCCGCGCCGTCGAAATGCGCGAGGCTACGCCTGACTTTGTGCGCCAGCTCCGTGCCTACATGCAGGACGGCGAGGGGGACGGCAGCGGCGACGTGAGGCACCTCGAAATCCCCTCTCCCCGCTGCAGCGGGGAGAGGGGGTCGGGGTGAGGGGTTTTACTTCTTTGCTGCGATCAGTGCTTCGGGGACCGCGTCGTTCTTCCGGCGGCGACGGACTTTGAGCGAGCGCTTCAGCTCCGCGACGTGCGGACGGACGGCGTCTCCGGCGTCGACGGTGATGAAGCCTTTCGCGACGCGATACACGCCGCGGGCGGCTCTGGCGGCCTTCAGCTTGCGTCGCATGATCGCCAGGTCGATACGGCGGGCGAGCGCGCGGGCCTCGTCGCGCACACCTCCGTACGCCAGCTCGAATGCGATCGCATCGCGCAGCTCCATCACGTCGGCGACTCCGCCGCCGACGGCCGGTGCAGCCTCGATGAAGAGCGCCGCGTTCTCCAGCGTGGCGGCCGGAGTGACGCGGGCAAGCCGGAGCTCGGCCGAGGTGAGCGGCTTCGGCTCCGTCTCGTCCGGGAACTCCGCCGCCATCGCACGCAGCCGCAGGATTCGCTCCTGAGCGTCGGGGGTAAACTTGTTGGCCGGCTCGCTCGCCGGACCGGGGATATCAGGGATCTGGGTCATGATCGTTTCTTTCCTTTTCTCTCTTTCGTTTGTTTTGTGTGAGTTGTGAATGTTGCAACATATGTATCCGCATGCGGTACTAAATATAGTTCTAGTACATCCGCTTGTCAACACCTTTCTTGTGAGCTACATTTATAGGGCGCCATGAAACTCCTTCACGAAGAGCTCCGAAGAGCGCGCGAGAAGGCGGGCCTGAGCCAGCAGGCGCTGGCCGACCTGGCGGGAATCCCACGGAATCAGATCGTGCGCGCCGAGCGGGGAGAGAACATCACCGTCGACACGCT
>DASPMO010000151.1:0-5026 GCA_035627015.1 Thermoanaerobaculia bacterium
GGCGTCCCGCCGCCACGGTGCGGGCGAGACGCCCGCACAGACAGCCGGCGAGGACGCCGGCGGTCCACTGGTGTGTTCAGGCCAAACGCGTCGCCAGCGCGGCGAGATACCGCTCCATCGTCGTCGCGTGCCCGAACACGAATCGCGACAGGAACCGGAACACCACATTCGACACGTCGCCGTCCTCGGTGATCCGCAGCAGCGTCCCCTCGGGCGCCGGCTCGAGCTGATACGTCCAGCGTCCCGAGTAGCCGAGGTCCTGGTCGACGATGCGCGTGACCAGGCGTTGGCCGGGGACGTCCTCGACCACCTCGTACGTCACCGTGCCGTGACTGGACTCCTCCCGGAAGCGCGAGGCATCGAGCAGCGTCACGCGCTTCACGTCCTTGCGCCACGCGGGCGTCGCGGCGAAGTCGCGGATCACGGCGTAGACCTCGGCGGGCGAACGGCGGAGCGTGAGCGTCCGCGACGCCGTGTGCTGCCGCGGCAGCAGCGCGCCGATGACGACCACGAGCAACACGAGGGCGAGTACGGCACCGAGTGCGATCTTCATTTCTTCTCCTTCATCTCCCTGGCGGCGCGGGCGAGCAGCGCCAGTCCGCGAACGGCGTCGCGGCGCTCCGAAGCCGTGAGGTGGCCGAGCAGCTCCCGCACGCGTCCGGCATCGAGCACCGAGGTCGAGGCCATGGCCTCGGCGCCGCGGGCGGTCAGGCGCAGCTCCCGCCGGCGGCGGTCGCTGCCGGCGGCCGTACTGACGAGGTAGCCGAGGTCCGCGAGGCGCGCGATCGTCGCCGAGAGCGTCGACGGTTTCACGCCGAGGTGGCCGGCCAGGGCGCGCGGGCTGGAGCCCGTCTCGCGGTCCAGATGCGCGAGCACCGAGGCGTCGTGCGACGAGAGCTGCCACTCCGTCGACGCCGCCCGCACATGGTCCACGTGGCAGGCCAGATAGATCTGCGGATACAGCCGCTGCACCTCGAAGACGTGCTCGTCCGTCATGCCTCTCATTCTGGGGAGGAGCGATCGTTCGTCAAATCGAAGGAATCGTGAAACGCAATAGGCGTTTATGCGTATAAACGGCCCAGCATGAGCAAAACCAAGATCATCATTGCCGTCGTCGTGATCCTCGCGGTCGCCGGCATCGTGTACGCATCTGTCCGTGGCAAGGGGAAAGAAGGGATGCCGGTCGCCCTCGGCAAGGTGGAGCGGACGGACATCGTCAGCAAGGTCTCGGCGAACGGGCGCATCGACGCCAAGCGCAAAGTGGACCTCTCGGCCCACGTCATGGGACAGATCGTGAACCTCGCCGTCCGCGAGGGGGACGTGGTCAAGAAGGGCGATTTCCTGCTGCAGATCGACCAGAAGCAGCTCGCCGCCTCGGCCGAGGGGGCCGCGGCCTCCATGCGCGCGCTGCTGTCCGACCGCGACGCCGCGCGCGCCAGCCTCCTCGAGGCCGAGCGCAACTTCGAGCGCGCGCGCAGCAACTACGCCGAGAAAATCATTCCGCAGGCCGAGCTCGACCGCGCCCGCACCGCGCTCGACTCGGCGCGCGCCAATGTCTCCTCGATCCAGCAGCGCATCAGCCAGGCGCAGGCCAACGTCACCGCCGCGCGCGACACGCTCTCCAAGACCACCATGACCGCGCCGATGGGCGGCATCATCACCGCGCTCCCCGTCGAAGAGGGCGAAGTGGCGGTCATCGGCACGATGAACAATCCCGGCACGAAGCTCCTCACCATCGCCGACATGAGCCTGGTCGAGGCGGTGATGGAAGTCGACGAGACCGACATCCCGAACGTGAAGGTCGGCCAGCGCGCCACCGTCACCATCGACGCGTACCCGAACAAGACCTACTCCGGCATCGTCACCGAGGTCGGCTCCAGCCCCATCACCGGCCTGGGGGCGGCCACCGGCTCCGAGGCCATCAACTTCGAGGTGAAGATCCAGCTCGAGAACCCGCCCGCGGGCGTGCGTCCCGGCTTCTCCGCCTCGGCCGACATCATCACCGGCACGCGCAACAAGGCCATTGCCATCCCCATCCAGGCCCTGGTCGTGCGCGAGAAGAAGACCGGCGAGAAGACGGTGGATGAGGAAGGCGTATACGTCCACACGAACGGGGAGGCGAAGTTCGCCCCGATCACCACCGGCCTGGCCGGCGACTCCAACGTCGAAGTCGTCCGCGGCCTGGCCGACGGCCAGGAGATCGTGACCGGTCCCTTCCGCGCGCTGCGCGAGCTGAAGGACGGGACGAAGATCCGCAAGCAGGATGAGGAGAAGAAGGAAGGCGATAAGGAGAAGGAGAAGTCGTAGTCGCTGTTGTCAGTTGTCGGTTGTCCGTTGTCTGTGCTGTCTCGCTGAGCGGCCAGGCCACGACGCCTCGCATCGACAACTGAGAACCGACAACCGGCAACCATCATGGAGACGCTCCGCATCGCCGCCTCCGCCCTGCGCGCGCACAAGCTGCGCAGCTTCCTCACGCTCCTCGGCGTGATCATCGGGATCATGACCGTGGTCACGGTGGTGGCGATCATCTCCGGACTGAACGCGTTCATCACCGAGAAGGTCTTCGACCTCAACCCCGACGTCTACGTGGCCACGCGCTTCGGGATCATCACCAGCCGCGAGCAGTGGCTGGAGGCGATCAAGCGCAAGCGCTTCGAGATGGAGGACTACGAGGACATCCGCGACCGTTGCGGCATGTGCGCGATGGTCGGCGCGCTGCACAACACGAACGCGATGACCAAGCGCGGCCCGCAGAAGCTGAACCGCGTCGAGACGGCCGGCGTGACGTCGAACATGGCCCAGCTCCAGAACCTCGACGTCGAGCACGGGCGCTTCTTCACGCCGTCCGAGGAACTGCGGTCGGCGGCGGTGGTGGTCATCGGCGCGGACGTGCGCGATGAGCTCTTCGGCCAGCTCGACCCGCTCGGGCGCACCATGCGCGTCGGCGACCGTCCGATGGTGGTCATCGGCCTGCTGCGCAAGCAGGGATCGGTGATGGGGGAGAACAAGGACAAGATTCTCTACATGCCGATCACGACGTGGCGGAAGCAGTTCGGCCGCGACGACGACGTGGCGGTGGTGGTGAAGGCGAAGAACGGCGTGGCCGGGATGGAAGCGTCGATGGACGAGGTGCGCATGATCCTTCGCGGGAGCCGGCGCACGGCGTTCCGCGACGACGACCCGTTCCAGATGGTCACGGCCGAGGCGCTGCAGAAACTGTGGAAGAGCATCACCGCGGGGATGTTCTCGCTGGTCACGCTGATCAGCGGCATCTCGCTGGTGGTGGGCGGGATCGTGATCATGAACATCATGCTGGTCTCGGTGGTGGAGCGCACGCGCGAGATCGGCGTGCGCCGCGCCATCGGCGCCACGCAGGGCAACATCCGCATCCAGTTCCTGACCGAGGCCGTGCTGCTGTCGCTCTTCGGCGGCATGATCGGCGTGCTGATCGGGGCGGCCATCGCCAAAATCATCGCCGTGGTCAGCCCGATGCCGACGCTGGTGCGTCCCTCGCTGGTGATCACGGCGCTGCTCATCTCGGTGCTCACGGGCGTGCTGGCGGGAGTGGTCCCGGCCTGGCGCGCGTCGAAGCTGCCGCCGGTGGAGGCGTTGAGGTACGAATGAAAGAGCTCCTCATCGCCGCACGCGAGAACGTGCGCTTCGCCGGAATCGCGCTCTCGGCGCACAAGCTGCGCTCGACCCTGACCATCCTCGGCATCGTCATCGGCGTGACCACGGTCATCGCCATGGTCTCGCTCATCGAGGGCTTCAACAACTCGGTGGAGAAGAATTTCCAGTCCTTCGGCGCGACGCTGGTGCAGTTCCAGAAGTACGACCCGCGCTTCGGCCCGGGGGAGCGCGACGAGTCGGAACGGCAGCGCAAGAACCTGACCTACGAGGACGCCATCGCGCTGAAGGCGCAGTGTCCGTCGATGCTGGCCGTCTCGCCGGAGCGCCACATGTACGCGGGCAACGTCTCGATCGACGTGCACTACGGCGGCAAACAGAGCTCGCCGGACATCCTGATCGGCACGACCGAGGAGTACCCGGTCGCCAACAACCACTTCGTGGGCGAGGGACGCTTCCTCAGCGAGGGCGACGTCCGCCGCAACGCGCCGGTGGTGGTGGTCGGCTACGAGGTGGCCAAGGCGCTCTTCCCGATGAGCGATCCGATCGGCAAGGTGGTGACGATCGTCGGGCGCAAGTACCTCATCGTCGGCGTGATGGAGAAACAGGGCTCGTCGATGTTCGAGTCGACCGACCTGCACGTCTACCTGCCGCTGACGACGTTCGACAGCCATTTCCCGGACGTCAAGCGCCAGCGCGGCGTGAACATCGCCACGGTGCCCAAGAGCCCGGAGCTCGTGCCTCAGATCATCGAGGAAGGGACGGCCGTGCTGCGCGTGCGGCGCAAGGTGCCGTTCAACAAGCCGAACGATTTCGGGATCATGACGCCGGACAAGCTGATGGGGAACTTCAAGGCCATCACCGGCGGCATCACCCTGGCCATGGTCTTCATCTCGTCCATCGCCCTGCTGGTCGGCGGCGTCGGCGTGATGAACATCATGCTGGTCTCGGTGACGGAGCGGACGCGCGAGATCGGCCTGCGCAAGGCCATCGGTGCCGTGCGCCGCGACATCGTGCAGCAGTTCCTGACCGAGGCCATGACTCTGGCGGGAATGGGCGGCGCGATCGGGGTGGCGCTGGGGCTGCTGATCGCACTCATCGTCCGCTCGATGGAACTGCTGCCGACCTCGACGCCGCTCTGGTCGATCATCGTCGGCCTGCTGGTGTCGATCTCGATCGGACTGTTCTTCGGGATCTACCCGGCGTACAAGGCCGCGCGGCTGGATCCGGTGGAAGCTCTGCGGTACGAATGAGCAATCACTAGTGTTGTGTCTCACAAATAGCTATGCCGTTAGCGGTCGGGGGAGTATCCTTGTTTCATGGGTCGAACCGCGAATCGGCTGGATGTCGCCAACGACCAGCTGGCAGAACTGCGCAAGATCGTGCGACGGCCAACGGC
>DASPMO010000152.1:0-4897 GCA_035627015.1 Thermoanaerobaculia bacterium
GACGGGTTTGGGGCGCTCGACGGGTTGGGGGGCGGGCGTGGCGACGGGCGCGGGGGGTCGGGCTGAAGCCCGACCTACGTTTGGGAGCAGGGTGAGGAGGTGGTTGAGTTGGGGGTCGAAGTGCTCGTCCTCGGTCTGGGAGAGGGTGAGGATGGCTTCGATGGTTTGCGCGTCGGGAGGGAGCTCGCCTTTTGCCGCCGCGGCGGCGAAGGCAGCCAGGGGGGCGATGCGCAGCAGCCTGGCGGAGCCGGCGATGGCGTCGAAGGCGTTGCGCAGGACGTCGGCGCGGGGCTGCGGCGCGGCGAGCTCGTTGCGGATGGCCGTGCCGTGCGTGGCCAGCTCGGAGCGGAACACCGGGAGCATGGCATGTAGGGCGGGCTTCAGCCCGACGTCCGCCGGGAGCGGCACGTCGACGAGGGTCTTCGGCGTCTTGCGCGGCTCGCGCAGCGCGGCGAGCTCCTCGAGCATCGCCTGCGTCTCCTGCCCGTCCGCGGTGCCGGCGGCGAAACGGGAGAGGAGGTCGACGGCGCGGAGGAGCACGTCGACGTGGCCCGACTCGATGCGCGCGCCGCGCTGCTGCACGCCGACGAAGAAATCCTCCAGCGCGTGCGCCACGCGCACGGCGTCGTCCATCGACACCACCCGGGCCGCGCCTTTGATCGAGTGCGCGGCGCGCATGAGCTGCTCGACGTCGGCGGCGGTGCCCTGCCGCTCGAGCGCCAGCAGCGCGTCGGTCAGCACTTTCCCCTCGGTCTCGACCTCGGTGCGGAAGAGCTCCGTCAGCGAGATCTGCATCGTCCGGTGGCCGCTCATGCGACGGCCTCCACGGTGAAGTGCTCGATGAGGAGCTCGCGCGCGACCGCGCCGTCGTGCATCAGCACGCCGCCGAGCCAGGGGGCCGCCTCCAGCGACACGGGTGCCGGCGCGATGGCCGCCTCGTCGATCTCCAGCGCCTCGGTGAGGCGCTCGCAGACCAGGCCGAGGCGCTTGCCGATGTCCACCACGGCGATGCGCGTGCTGAGGTACGCGTCGCTCGGCTGCCGCGCGATGATCGCCCGCAGGTCGAGCACGGGGATCACCTCGGAGCGATAGTGCAGGAGGCCCGCGAGCGACATCGGCGCGTGCGGCACCGGCTGCAGCGGCACGCGCGGGATCACCTCGACCACGGACCTGGCGCGGATGCAGTAGAGCTGGCCGGCGATTTCGATGAGCAGCACGAGCATGTCACACGTCCCGGACGCGGCGCTGCAGCGTCGCGAAAAGCAGTTTGTCGTCGAGGCAGGAGATCTTCCCGCGCTCCCAGTCGACGATGTAGCGCACGTGCGCGCTGGCGTCGCGGGCGATGGTCACCGGCACGTCATCGAGCGCGGCCGGATCCACCGGCAGCATCCCCCACACCTCGTCGGCGGCGAAGACCCACTGCCCCTCGGCATTGCCGATGACGACGCTGCGCTGCGCCTCTCCATCCGCGGCGATGCCGAGGATGGCGCTCATCGAGAAGCAGAGATGCAGCTCGCCGTGCACGTTGATCAGTCCCGTGGCCCGGCCGGGAATCTTGCGGATCGGCAGCCGTTCCGCGACTTCCGCCACCGCGCCGGCCGGCAGCGCGAGCCACTCCTCGCCGATGCGGAAGACGAAGAACGCCAGCCGCATGCCGGCCTCTCCCTCCTTGACCCTGGCCAGCTCCTCGGCCCAGCTCTCGAGATAGCCGGGAGGGGCGGGCTGGTCGAGCAGACCGCGTCCGGCGCGCGCGAAGACGTCGCAGTTGTGGCAGTGCACGACCTCGGCGAGCCGCGGACAGGTCGCTCCCCCCGCGGCCCAGACACCGACCTCGTTCCAGCAGTCAGCCTGCATGCGCCCCCTCCGCGCGCCTGGCGCGATTGCGCAGGCGCGTCGCCGTGTCGTCGTCGCCGTCGCGCTCGTTCTCGATGGCCAGGAGCGTGAGGGCCTCGACGTTGTCGGGATTGAGATAGAGCGCGCGCTCGAGGTAGCCGCGGCCCTGCGCATCGTCGCCGCGTGCGAAGGCGATCACGCCGAGGAGCGCGTAGGACTCGTCGCTGGGGGCGCACCTTGCGACGATGGCCTGCGCCTCGTCGAGCAGCCCCCGCCCCGCCAGCAACCGCGCCTCGGCGAGATCTGGAGTGCGGTAGCGCGAGCTACCGCTCTCGATCGCCGCGGCGCGAGCCGCGGCGCGGCGACTGGCGTCGCCGCGATGGAGAGCGGCAGCTGGCGCTACCGCACTCCATAGGGCCATGGCCGCGGTGTCCACCGCGGCGAACGCGCCGTTGCCGTGCAGCCAGCCGATCTCGCTGGCGCCGACGAACAGCAGGCCGCCCGGCGCGAGGAGGCGCTGCAGTTGTGCGACGGCGCGGCTCCGCGCCTCCGCGGTGAAGTAGATCAGGAGGTTCTTGCAGAAGATCACGTCGAACGTCTCGCCGGCGAGCAGCGACGGGTCGAGCAGGTTCCCGCAGTGGAAGCGCACTGGGTCGCGCAGCTCGCGGCGGACGGTGTATCCGTCGAACCAGCGCTCGCGCATGTACAGGGCCAGGTCGTTGCGGAACGCCGAAGGCCGGAACGTGGAGCAGAGCGCGTTCGGACGGATGTCCACGGCGTCGATGGTGAACTTCACGCGGCAGTCGAGCAGCGTCGCGGCGATGGAGTACGGCTCCTCTCCCGCCGCGCAGGGGATGCTGAGCACGCGCAGGAAGGGCTTGCGCAAGGCGAATTCGCGCAGGTACTCGAAGCTGGCCGGGTCGCGGAAGAACGACGACTCCGGCACCACCACCGCCGCGATCAGGCGCTCCATCTCGCGCGGGTCGGAGAGCCGGGCGGCGTAGGCATCGGCATCGAGCCCCCCCGCGCAGGCACGGATCGCGGAGTCGATCACGTGCGGGCCGACCGTGGCCGCGTCGAGACCGATCACCTCCGCGAGCAGAGCTTCGATGCGCGTCATCAGGCCGCCGTCAGTTTGAAGCGTGCGAAGAGCGTCTGCAGCGACGAAGCGGCGTGATTGAGCTCGCCGATGGCGCGGTTCGAGTCCCGCAGCGCGCTGGCGGTCTGCTGCGTCGACTCGCTGAGCTGCCCCATGGCGATGCTGATCTGCTGCGCCCCCTGGAGCTGCGCCTGCATGCCCACGTGGGCCGACTCGAAGCGCGGCGTCACCTCCTGCACCTTCTCCATGATCGTCTCGAGCTGCGCGCCGACCTGGCGCACGGAGTCGACCGAGTGGTGCACCTGCTCGTTCAGCTTCTCCATGCTCATCACGCCGGAGGAGACGGCGGACTTCATCTCGCGGACCATCTTCTCGATGTCCAGAGTGGCCACGGCGGTCTGGTCGGCCAGGCGGCGGATCTCGCGCGCGACCACGGCGAAGCCCTGGCCGAACTGTCCCGCCTTCTCCGCCTCGATGGCCGCATTGAGCGAGAGGAGGTTGGTCTGGTCGGCCACCTTGGTGATCGTCGTGACCACCGAGGCGATGTTGCCTGCCTTCTCGTTGATCACCGCCAGGCGCGCGGAGACGGCCTGCGTGGCCTCCTCCATGCGCGCCACCGCGTCCGACATCTGGTGCAGGTCGCGCTGCCCGCGCGAGGCGGCGCCGGCCGTCTCTTCCGACATCTGCGCCACGGCGCTCATGGTCGAGGCGAGGTCGTTGGCCGTGGCCGCGATCTCGTTGGTCGTGGCCACGACCTCGTTCGTCGCCGCCACCTGCTCGGACATCGTGGCCTCGAGCTGGTGCGACCCGGCCGCGATCTGCGTCGACGACATGGTGACCTGCATGCCCGCGCGGATGACCTGCTCGATGATCCGCTCCATGTTCGAGACGAACGTGTTGAACGAGCGGGAGACGATCCCCAGCTCGTCGGTGCGCTCGGAGGGAAGGCGGCGCGAGAGGTCGGCCTCGAGCGAGGCCAGGTTCTGCAGCGTGCCGGCCATCAGGTCGAGCGGCCTGGTGAGATGGTTGGCCTGCCAGATGGCCACGAAGACGATGAGCAGCGCGGCGATGGCCGCCACCATCATCGTGCTTTTCAGGAGCGCGATGAAGTCCGCCCGGGCCGCGCGGCGCGACTCACTGGCCTCGACCGTCCATCCCATCCCGGGAAAGTCGGAGTAGCCGGCCGTCTGGTATTTGCCGGAGACGGAATCCTCGGCGTCGCCGGCCGCCGCGCCCGTGGAGACTTCCTTCCCGTCGCGGTTCCGGATCTGGATTTTCATCTCGCCGTGGCCGCTCGTGCCCGACGTGCGGATGATGTCCTCGACCGCGCCCCACCCCGCGAACATGCGCAGCACGCCGATGGCCTGGCCGTTGCGCTCGACCGGCATGGTGAAGGTCAAGGCCCGGCTCTGCGCGCCGTCGCCGTGCAGCGTGCGCAGCACCGCGTCGTCGTGGATGTCCTCGACGTGCGGCTTCTTCGCGCCGCCCGAGACCGCGGTGCGGAACCAGTCGTTGCGCGACAGATCGAGATGGCGCAGGCGCTCGGTGGCCACGGCGTCGTTGGTGGCCACGATGTTGCCGGAGGCGTCGGTGAGGATGGCCAGCGTATACGCGGGGCGGTAGAGCTCGACGATCTGCGCGAGATGGCGCGTCTGCGCGGCGCTGTCGGTGACGCCGGCCAGGGCCCGCGCCTGCACCTGCACGTCGCCGTAGCGCTCGAAGAGATAGCGGTCGATGCTCTGGCCGACGTGCCTGGCGGTGTCGGAGAGCGAGCGCTCCGTGAGGCCGGCGTAGATGCCCTGCTGTTTGTACAGCGAGATCGAGCCTACCACCCCGATCGGGAGGACGCCCACGGCGAACAGCACCAGCATGAGCCGCGCGCGCAGCGTCCGGCGCCAGTCCAGGCTGCGGATGCTCAGGATCTTCCGCGACGGATTCGGGGACAGCACCTGCACGTCGACACTC
>DASPMO010000153.1:0-80882 GCA_035627015.1 Thermoanaerobaculia bacterium
GCGGGACGCCGCCACAGACAGCCGGCGGGACGCCGGCGGTCCGCAGTCGGCCGGAACGGCCGCCGCGAGAACCGCGAGAGCCGCGTGAGCCGCGGCCCGAGGGCGAGGCGTCAGCCAAGAGGCGCCGGTTCCGCCGCAGGCGGCGCGGCGGGGGCGGCGGGGGCGGGGGCGGAAACGAGGGTGGCGGCGGCGGCGGGGAAGCGGCTCCGTAAATAGCGCGCGGAGCACTCGGCGAATCCCTCGCAGCGAATGCAGTAGCCGTCCGTCGACTCCGGCTTGTAGTCGGCCGGCGGGCAGATGTTCACGCCCGGCACCGTGTCGCGGTCGCACTGCGCGATCAGCCGTTCCACCTCGGTCGCCGAATGCGCCTGCCGGATGGCCGCGTAGCGCGCGGCGTTCATCATCGCCGTCGTGTCGGCGCGCGGCAGTTGCTGCTGGGTGGCGGCGGCGCGCGTCACCGCGGCCACGACCACCCGCGCGCGCTGCGTCAGGTAGTAAAAGTAAGCCAGCATCGACCCGGCCAGCGCGGCCAGGTTCGCCGCGCCGCCGGCGAACACGCCGTACAGCAGCGCCGCGAACGACACCAGGGCGATCAGCCGCACCCGCACCGGGATCACGCCGAAGAGATAGAGCGTCTGCTGCGGGAAGGCCGTGGCGTAGACGAAGAGCAGCGTGTAATAGACGAAATACGTATTGAAGAGCGTGATGCCGAGCCAGGCCGCCATGGCCACCGTGCCGAGGGTCGAGAGCGCGAACAGCATCATGAAGTGACGCGTCCCCCACTCCTCCTCGACCGCCGTGCCCATCATGTAGAGCACCAGCAGGGTGATGAAGAGGGCCAGCGCCTCCATCCAGCCGGTGCCGGCGGCGGTGAACTGCCACGTCACCAGGCGCCACACTTCGCCCGCCAGCACGGCGTCCCAGTCGAAGCGGAACAGCCGCGCGTACTTTTCGGGATCCTGATGCTCGAGCAGGAAGAAAGCGATGTTCAGGAACAGCAGGATGAACACGCTGCGAAGGTTCTGACTTCTGCGAAGGTTCTCGCCTCGGGACCGGAACATGAGCGTCGTCGCCTATGCGGAACCGCGTCCGCACTCCAATATTTCAACGCACCTCGAAGGGATCGGTTCCCTCGAATCGCAGCACGTCGCCCGCCTTGATGCCGTGCTGTCGGGCCACCCCGCCCGCCACCTCGAGCACGTAGCGGGCAACGCCCTGGGGCGGATAGCTGGGGCAGGGATCGGCCTTGCACGGCGGGACCTCGAATTTCACGTCGGCCACGGTGCGATTGGAGTCGATCCAGATCATGTCCAGCGGGATGCGCGTGTTCTTCATCCAGAAGGGATAGTTCCCGTCGCCGGGGAAGAAGAAGAGCATCCCGTCGTCGGGAGCGAGGTGGTCGCGGTACATGAGTCCCTGCGCGCGCAGCTCTTCCGTGTTGGCGACCTCGACGTGCACCACGTGCCCGTCGGGAAAGACCACGCGCGGGCCGGTGCGCGCGGCGGGCTGCGTTTCGGTGACCGTGGGCGAGGTCGTCGCCGGCGGGTTCGTACAGGCGAGAGCGAGCAGCAGCACGAGTGCAATCCTCATTTCTCTTCCAGCTCCGCAACTTCTTCCGTCTCGCGATCGCGCGCGATGAGGTCGTACTTCTTCGCGTAATAGCGGAACGAGCGGAACGACATCCGCAGCAGCTCCGCGGCCTGGGTCTGCACGCCGCCGGCGCGCTCCAGCGCCTTGAGCATGAAGATCTTTCCGATGGCCTCGAGGTGATCCTGCAGCGACAGCCCCTCGGGCGGCAACTCGAACGTGGCGTCGGGGATGCGCCCGCCGAGGAGCACGTGCTCGGGGAGCGACTTCGTGGTCAGGATCTCCGACGACTCGAGGGCGATCATGCGCTCGATCACATTCTCCAGCTCGCGCACGTTGCCCGGCCAGTGGTACTTCTCGATGGCGCGCATGGCGTCGGTGGAAATGCGCTTGCGCGCCACCCCCATGCGCGTCGAGAACTTCTCGATGAAGTGGTCGACGAGCAGCGGGATGTCTTCCCTCCGCTGCCGCAGCGGCGGGAGGGTGATGGGGATGACGTTGATCCGGTAGAAGAGGTCCTCGCGGAACGTCCCCTCCCGGATGGACTCGGAGAGGTCGCGGTTCGTGGCGGCGATGACGCGCACGTCGACGAGCGCCTCGACGTTGGAGCCGACCTTGCGCACCACGCGATCCTGCAGGACGCGCAGCAGCTTGATCTGCATGGCCGTGGAGGTCTCGCCGATCTCGTCGAGGAAGATCGTGCCGCGGTCGGCCTCGTGGAAGAGGCCGCGCTTGTCGCGCACGGCGCCGGTGAACGCGCCGCGCTCGTGGCCGAAGAGCTCCGACTCGAGCAGCGTCTCGGGGAGCGCGCCGCAGTTGATGGAGACGAACTTCCCGCGGCGGTCGCTGTTGTAGTGGATGGCGCGGGCGATGAGCTCCTTGCCCGTGCCCGACTCGCCGGAGATCAGCACCGTGGACATGGTTTTGGCAATGCGCTGGACGATGGAGAAGATCTCCTGCATCTTCGTGCTTTTGCCGAGGATGTTGGCGAAGGTGAAGCGCTCCTCGAGGGCGGTGCGGAGGTGGAGGTTCTCGTCCTCGAGCTCCTTGCGCTCCACCGCTTTCCTGACGACGATCTTCAGCTCTTCGATGTCGAACGGCTTGGCGATGTAGTCGATGGCGCCGGCCTTGAGCGCCTCGACGGCGGAGCGCGTCGAGGTGTGGGCCGTGATCATGACGAAGACGACGGAGGGGCTCTGGGCCTTGACGTCGCGCACCAGGTCGATGCCCGAGCCGTCGGGGAGCATGAGGTCGCAGAGGACGACGTCGGGCTCCTGGCGGGCGATGGCGGCGTGGGCGTCGGCGATGGTGCCGGCGGTCTCGACGCGCCACCCTTCCTCATCGAAGACGATGGTGAGGAAGTCGCGCAGGGACGCTTCGTCGTCCACGATGAGCAGATTCACGAAGGGCATTCTATGGCCACGAGGGGGAGGAGGTCTGTGAGGCGGCAGTTCTCGCGGATGAGAAGCTCGAGGCCGGCTTTGTGCCGGCGGTGCAGGATGGGCGGGGGGTCTTTGAGCCGGGTCACCGCGGCGTCGCGCGTAATGCGGGGGCGCAACGTCGGGAGACTCAACGTAGGGCGGGCTTCAGCCCGCCCCTCCAGAGCGCGCCTCCTCTCGCGATTCTTCCTGGCCACCGTCTGGACGATGCCGGTGGTCCTGTTTTCGGGGAGGAAGTAGATCGCCCGTACTGTCTCTCTCTGCTGGCCGATGCGGTGGGCGCGGCCGTTGCGCTGGTCGAGCTTGACCGGGTTCCACGGGAGGTCGTAGTGGATGACCACGGCTGCTCGCTGCAGGTTCAGTCCCTCGGCGGCCATATCGGTTGATACGACTGTGTCGAGCTTTTCGTTGCGGAAGGCGGCGAGGACGGCCTCGCGGCTGCGCTCTTGCGACGTGATCAATCCCGCACCTCTGAGGTGCGCGTGGAGGTCTCTGGCGGTGGCGGCGGAGCCGGTGAAGATGAGGGTCGGCTCGCTGGTGAGCAGCTCTTCGAGCAGGCGGCGCTTCTCGTCCGGCGCGTTTCGTTCCAGCAGCGCCTCGAGCCTGCGCAGCTCTTCGCGCACCGCCTGCGGGTCGGCCTCCCCTTTCGGCGCGAAGAGATCCCAGAAGAGCACTTCCTGAAAGTCCTCGTCCTGCGCGAAGGCGCGGCGGTAGTCGCGCTTGCTCAGGGTGCGTCCCGCGGCGATGGCCGCCAGGGCGCGCTCGTAGAAGCGCCGCTGCCGCTCGAGCGACTCGCGGAACGCGGCCTCGCTCGACTCGAGCCTCCGCCAGAGGAAGCGCCGCAGGATGGCGGCGTCGTCGACGAGCGGAAACTCCAGCGCGTCGATGGGGAGGTCGGGCACGGGATGCCGCACGACCTTCCGTTCCAGCTCGCCGAACCGGAGCTCCTCGGGGAGCACGCTCCGGTCGCGGCGGATGACCAGCACGGCGACGACGGCCGCGATCAGCTCGCGGTCGCGCGCGGCAAAGGCGGCGTCGATGGAGGGGACGCCTTCCCGCGCGAGAAGGTCGTCGCGGGCGATGAGCCGCACCAGTGCCTCCAGATCCGCGAGGCCATTACACACCGGCGTGGCGGTGACGAGCAGCACGCAGGCGCCGGCGGTGCGTCTGGCCAGCGCGGCGTAGCGCAGCGTTTTCGGGTTGCGGAAAGCGTGCGCTTCGTCGACCACGACCAGCCGGTCGCGCGGCTCGGCCACGTACGCGTCGCGCACGAGCGCGTCGTGTGTCATGAGGTTCGCGCGCACGCCGAACCGCGCCAGCGTCTCGCGCCATTGCCCGATGAGCGCCGCGGGAACAACGAGGTCGACCTCGGCGAAATGTCTCATGACCTCCGCCGCCACGTACGACTTGCCGAGGCCGACGTCGTCCGCGAGGAGGGCCCCGCGGTGCGCGCGCAACAGCTCCAGCGCGCGCGCCGCGGCGTCACTCTGATGCGCGGCCAGCACCGAGTCTCCGTTCCAGGAACCCGCGCAGGATCTCCAGCTCGTCCGCGCTGACGCCGTAGAGGCCGGCCACCACGGCGTCGAGCTCCGCGGTCACGTCGCCGCCGCGATGGGCGCGGCGCGAGAGGCGCACCAGCCGCTCCCATTCGGGCTGCAGATCGGGCAGCGGCAGCGCGGCCACGGTGCGGCCGAAGTAGCGATAGTGCGCGTCCTTGGCCCGCTCGGCCACGCTCACCAGCAGCGACCCGGCGATGGTGGAATTGAGGATGGCCGCGAGCGCGTAGGCCTCGTCCAGCGTCACCGTGTCGAGCGAGTAGAGGGTCTGGTTGGGGACCAGCGGCAACGCCTGCTCGTGGATGTTGACGACGTCCGGCAGCACCGCCGCGGCCACGCCGCGGGAGAGGTCTTTCCACGCCACCTTGATGCCGACGTGCTCGGGCCTGACGTACGAGAGGCGGAAGTCGCGCGGCTCGAGTCCGCGCGCGGCGGCGAGCCTCTGCAGCCAGCGCGGCGGCTTCTTCCAGCCGCCGCGCGGAGGCCAGAGCATCCAATGCGACTGGCCGGAGCTCCAGCGCTGCAGGTCGCGCCCGCGCACGCAGCGGCAGAGGGCGCTCAGCGGAATGCGGAAGGCGCGGCGCGTGGCGTCGTCGACGAAGAAGCTGCGGTTGTCGCCGGTCTTGACGCCCATGACGGGGCGGCGCTGGAGGACGGCGGAGAGGGGACGGTGTTGGGCGCGGAGTCGGGTGAGGATTTCGGCGACGTTGTCCGGCAGGAGCGCCCATTCGTTGCCGATGGATGTGAGGGACGGGCTGAAGCCCGTCCTACGTTTGGCCAAGACTACGCCGAGAGGGAAGGTATCCGCGTTGAACCAGCGGTGTCGGCGCGGGTCGTCGCTCCAGTCTTCGAGGGTGAGGATGTGCTCCCGGGCGACTCTTCGCAGGGGGGCGGCGTAGGCGGCGTTGAGGATCTTGGCGGGCATGAGCAGGGCGATGACGCCGTTCGGGTTGGCGAGCTGCATGGCGCGCTCGAAGAAGGCGACGGAGAGGTCGGGCTGGTGGAAGGCGGTGCCTTCGCGGTGGCCGCGGAAGAGGGCGTAGCGGTCGGAGAGCATGCGCTTCGCGCGGGGGTCGATGCGGCTGTTGCGTACCCACGGCGGGTTGCCGGCCACGACGTCGAAGCCACCCGCGGCCATGACCGGCGCGAAGTGGACGTCGAAGGAGAAGAAGTCGAGCGTGCCCTCCTCCACTTTGTCGAGCTTCGTCTGCGCCTCGGCGATGCGCTGCCGCAGCTCGTGGCAGCGCTCCGCGTCGACGGGAGTGGCGCGGCCGAAGAGGTCGCGCTGCGGCGCGCAGGCGGTGGCCAGCTCCCGCTCGGAGACGTCGATGGTCCGCGCCAGGAGCTCGGCGGCCAGGCGCGTGTCGTTGCCGCGAATGAGACGCGCCAGCGCGGGGCGCTGCGTGAACGGCGCGCAGCGGTAGCGCTCCACGAGGTCGCGCTGCGCGCGCAGCGCGTGCAGCCAGCCGGCATAGATGTCCATCCGCCCGTCGCCGAGGAAGTCGGTCGGGCTGAGGAGCGCATTTCCCTGAAGGATGTTGCGGTCGAGGTTCGGCAGCGGCTCGACCTGCTCGATCTCGCAGTCGGTGCCGGAGACGATGGCCAGCCAGAGGCGCAGCTCGCAGAGGCGCACCGCCTCCGGCTTGAGGTCGACGCCGTACAGCGAGTTGGCGATGATGCGGCGGCGGAGATCGCGCGGGACGTCGCCCTCCAGGTTACGCCACAGCTTCTCGATGACGCCCAGCGCGGAGAGGAGAAACGCGCCCGAGCCGCAGGCGGGATCGAGCACGGTAATGCGCTGCAGTTTCTCGACACCGCCGTTGCCGAGCCAGCGCGTGATGGCTCCCTCGGTCAGCACATCGACGATCTCCCGCGGCGTGTAGAAGCTGCCGCTGGCCGCGCGCTCCTCGGCGGCCATGAGCGATTCAAAGACGCGGCCGAGCATCTCCGGGTCGATGTGCGTCCCCGCCGCGTCCCCCTCGTCGATGCGGAAGTCGAACTTCTCGAAGACGTCCTCCAGTACGCGCTGCATCAACTCGTTCGGCAGGTGCAGGTCCGGATGCCGCTGCTCGTAGGGCGACGGCTCGAAGAGGCCGCCGTTGAGGTACGGCACGCGTCCCAGCTTCCGCGCAGCGAGGCTCCGCTCGTGCAGCGGCGTGTTCAGGCAGCCGAAGAAGAGCGGCAGCAGCACGCCGGAGAAGAGCTCGCGCCCGCGGCGGATCTCGTGCTCCAGGCGGTCGACGAGGAAGCGGCGCTCGCCGTTCAGCCACCCTTTCTCCTGCACGAACTGCAGGAAGAGGAGCCGCAGCAGGATGAGCAGCGCCTCGGCCTCCGTCTCTTCCCCGGGAAGCTCCCTGGCCACGTCGCGCACGGCGGCGCGGAAGCGCTGGAAGAACTCGCGCGTGACCTGCTCGCGGTCGAGGGCCCGGTCGAAGATGCGCGGGAGCGACTCGTCGTCGCCGCGCGCGAGGAGGTTCAGGCGGTCGACGTTCCGCGCGTCGATGTCGAGGCGCCGCAGCGCGCGCTCCGGCGAGAGGTCGAAGATCGACTGGCCGTGGAGGAGCGCCGACTTGGTGAGCTGGTTGTACGCGCGATAGCTGGTCAGGAAGCGCGCGATGTCGGCTTCGCTCACCGACCCGCTGAGGTGGAAGAAGTCGAAGCGCGGGAGGCGGGAGACGAGCTGCAGCTTCCCGTTGCCGCTCCACGGGAGCTCCACGCCGCCGCGGCGCCATTCCTCGGGATCGACGTCGACCGGATCGACCGGGTAGCCGAGGACGCGCAGCAGGTCGGGGCCGGTATAGTGTCGGAGAGTGGCCGCGGTCAGCATGGCCGCCGCTCCGCTGCATGCCGATCCGCTGGTCCTACCTCAAGCGCCTGCTCGCGGGAGCCGTCTTCGGGCTGTACATGGCCCATCTGCTCTACTTCCTGAACCCGCAGGTGGACATCACGCCGCTGCGCCTGGCCACGGTCACGCTCGTGTACGGCCTGACCTGCGGCCTCCTTTTCGGCAGCATCCTGTGGGGGCTGCGCCTGCTGCGCGTGCGGCTCGTCGGCAAGCCGGAGGGCTACCGCACGCACGGCTTCGGCTTCGTGGTCCTGGCGGCCTTCGTGTCGTCGTTCATCTACTGGATGCACCTGAACCTGGTGGAGATCTACCTGCCGCGCGGGGCGGTGCGCATCCTGTCGAAGGCGACGACCGTCATCACGGTCACGGCCTTCGTGCTGCTGGCGCTGTGGGTGCTGCAGCGCAACGCCGACCGCCGCACCTCGCGGGCCATTTTCGTCGTCGGGGTGGTGCTGATCGTGCTCTCCTCCATCTCTCTGTACCAGCGCCGCGAGAGCTACCGCCGCGAGCGGAACGACGTGGTGGTGGCCACGATCGGCGCGGTGGCGGGACATCGCCCGGTGATGCTGGTGGCGATCCGCAACCTGCCGTACGACTGGATCGTGACGATGAAGGGAGAGGGACTGCTCCCCTTCTTCGATCGCGCCACCGAGGGAGAGTACTTCGCGCGGCTCGAGCCGTTCCGCACCTCCAGCCCGAAGTCGCTGTGGGCCTCGCTGGCCACCGGGAAGCTCCCCTACCGGCACCGCGTCACGGGACGGTTCTCGTACCGCACGCCGCTCAACCGCGACGAGCCGTTCCTGCTGCTGCCGTACGGCGTCGGCTTCCGGGCGTGGGGGCTGATCCCGCCGGTGGAGCGCATCTCCGCGCCGCTGCCGTCCGGCGAGGCGCTGCCGGTGTGGTCGCTGTTCGAGCGCCTGCAGCTCTCGTCGCGCGTGACGCTCTGGCCGTCGGTGAAGACGGCGTCCGTGCTCCCCGCGCCGGTGGCACAGCTCGCGCCGCGCTTCACCGTGGCCCGGCCGCAGGTGCTGGCCTCGCTGGCCTCGGATCTCGGCGCGCTGCAGCAGGTGCGCGGCGACGCCGCGTTCACGGCGGTGGCGCTGGAGGGCTACGAGGTGGCGCAGCGCGCCATGCACATCTACCTGAACGAGCTGCCGCCGCGCGGGACGCCGAAGGGAGACGCGCTCCGCGCCTACGCGCAGCAGCTCGACCACGCGCTGGGCGCGATCGCCGCCGCGCATCCGCAGCACCTGCTGGTGATCTGCTCGCCCTCCGCGGTCGTGCCGCCGGAGCTGCCCGCGAACGTGCTGGCGCTGGCGCGGAACCAGCTCACGCCGAGCGATCCCGGCACGGACGACGGCTTCGTGCTGATGGTGGGACCGGAGACCGAGCATCGCCAGAATCCGAAGCCGGCCTACGTGACGGACGTGGTGCCGACGGTGCTCTTCGCCGCCGGGCTGCCCGTCGGCCGCGACATGGACGGCCGCGTGATCACGGACGCCTTCACGGAGCGGATGCTGCGCGCCTCGTCGCTCTCGGCGATCCAGACGTACGAGGCGGAGCGGGTGGTGGTGCGGCGCGCGGGGACCTAGCCCGCAGAGTCCCCTCTCCCCGCTCGCGGGGAGAGGGCCAGGGTGAGGGGTCGTTCCCGCCGTGAATGACCGCCCCTCACCCGGCGCTACGCGCCACCCTCTCCCCGCCGTTGCGGGGAGAGGGGACTGAATCACGCGATCCATTTCTTCGTCCTCCGGTCGTAGCGCAGCGTGCGGATTTTTCCCGATGCGCCGTAGACGCGCACGCACCAGAGATCGCCGTCGTTGTCGGTCAGGTAGATCGTGCCGGGCGTCGACTCCCCCACCGGCGAGAAGGAGCAGATCGCGGAGTTGTTGAAGGCCACGGGCGACTTCACCGGGTCGCCGTCGGGATCTTTCACCTGCACGTCGATCAGGCCGATGGTGACGAGCCGCGACTGCGAGAAGACGATGCGCGGCGGCGCGATCAACTTGTCGATGCCTTTGCCGATGTCGTCGTTGCGGACGCCGTCGCGATCGCCGTCCTCGTACGTGGCGAAATGCCACTGGCCGGCCAGCATCACGAACTTGAGGCCGGTGTTCGTATTGCGCGAGATGGCCCGCATGCGCACGAGATGAAAGATCGAGCGCAGCTCCCCCGCCGCCGACCGCAGCGCCATCCGCCGCTGCATCTTCTGAAAGTTCGGCAGCCCGATCGCCGCGATGAGGCCGATGACGGCGAGGATGATGAGGAGCTCCATTACGGAATAGCCTGCTTTGCGAGAGGGCACACGTCCTCCATGGATGTTGCTGGTTGCTGTGTTGCTGGTTCGTTGCGGTGCCTGGGTTCTCAGCGCGGAACCGCAAGGAACCAGCAACCAGCAACTCGAGTCGGGGCCGCCGCGCCGCGCGGCGGCCCCGGGTGGGTGGTGAGGTGGGGCAGCGTCTAGTTCGACGCCGCGGGGGCGGGCTTCTTCGCGCGCGGCTTGCGCGGGGTGCGGACCTTGGTGGTGAGGGTGGTCTTGCCGTCGACGGTGAGGTAGGGCGACATGAGCTCGAAGGTTTTGGCGCCCACACCTTTCACTTGCATCAGGTCGGCGGTCTTCTTGAACGGGCCGTGCTCCTTGCGGTACTCGACGATCCGTTCGGCGCCCTTTTCGCCGACGCGCGGGAGGAGCGTCAGCTCGTTCACGCCGGCGGTATTGATGTTCACGACACCCGAGGGGGCGGGGGCCTCGTCGGCCATGGCCATCGTGGCGATGGCCGTCAGGAGGAGAGCGAGAGCGAGCTGGGGGAGGGACTTCCGCATTGGGTCTTTCTCCTTTCGTTTCTTTCGTTTTCTCGGGGATTTCCGGGGATTGGCTGTGTTCCACACACGATGTCCGGTCGCCTTGCGACCCGTTTCACGCGATTGACTTTCTTTCCTCAGCACCACCTCCTTTCGCGGCCCACAGACTTCAAGCGGGCCGCCACGGGGTGGAAACTGGCAAATCGTTGAGAAAGCGTCAGTTAGCGTGACGAGCGCGATTTCAACTCGACAAAATCGCGAGCGCTCCGGAGGAGGAGGCAAAACTTTTTGCGCTACACTGCGGTGAGACGCCCACATGAAGGAAAAGCGTGAGATCTATCGCTTCCTCCACGTCACACCGCGTCGCATCTTCGAGCAGCTCGACCAGTACGTCGTCGGGCAGCGCCACGCCAAGGAAGTGCTGGCCATCGCGGCGTACAACCACCTCAAGCGCATCGAGTACCTGAAGTTTGGCGGCGAGGTCTCGATCCGCAAGTCGAACATCCTGATGATCGGTCCGTCCGGCAGCGGGAAAACGTACCTCGCGCGCACGCTGGCGAAGATCCTCGACGTGCCGTTCGCGTACAACGACGCCACCTCCTTCACCGAGGCCGGCTACTACGGCGAAGACGTCGAGGTGGCCATCGGGCGGCTGCTCCACGCCACCAGCCAGAACGTCGACGCGGCGGAGAACGGCATCGTCTTCATCGACGAGATCGACAAGATCGCGCGGCGCGGCGGCGGTCCGCGCACCGGGCACGGGCAGCGCGACATCGGCGGCGAGGGGGTGCAGCAGTCGCTGCTCAAGATCCTCGAGGGGGAGAAGCTTTTCGTGCCGATGAACGTCACCGCGCACTGGAACAAGTACGACTACGTCGAGATCGACATCTCGAACATCCTCTTCATCTGCGCCGGCTCGTTCTCGGACATGGAAGAGGACAAGAACAACGGCCGCAGCGCCGGCTTCTTCGAGACCCACGGGCCGGCGCGCCGCGGCGTGAGCTCCGAGGACCTCGTGAAGTACGGATTCCTCCCGGAGCTGCTGGGGCGGCTGCCGGTGCGCGTGGAGCTGCAGGAGCTGACGCCGGCCGACCTGGTGACCATCCTCACCGAGCCGCGGGAGGCGATGATCCCGGAGTACCAGCGCCTCTGCGCGCTCGACCAGATCCAGCTCGAATTCAGCCGCGACGCGCTCTTCGCCATCGCCGAGGCGGCCCTGGCCCAGAAGCTGGGGGCGCGGGCGCTGCGGGCCATCCTGGAGAAAGTGCTCCACCCGATCCTGTTCGTCGGGCCGGAGCGGGCGGGGGAGCGGATCGTCGTCGAGCGTGACGACGTGAGACGCGTTACGGCGTAGACTGCCGGGCGCATGCGCACGATCGGAATCGCCGCGAAGGTCACCGCCCCTCCTGCCCTGGCATACGCGGAACAGATCGCCAACCAGTTGCGCGCCGACGGGCGGACGGTGATCTTCGACGATGACACCGGGGCGCTGCTCGATGGGAAATTCGAGTCCAAGCCGAAGTCGGAGCTCGGCAGGCACTGCGATCTGCTGATCACCTTCGGCGGCGACGGCACGCTGCTCTCCGTGGCCCGGCACGCTCCCGAGCCCGTGCCGATCCTTGGCGTGAACATGGGGACGCTCGGCTTCCTCACCGAGATCCGCGTCGAGGAGTTCCCGGCCGTGCTGGAGCGCGTGCTGGACGGGCAGTACTTCGTGGAGCCGCGCGTGACGTTCACCGTCAGCGTGAGCGGCCCGAACCGCGATGCCTCGAAGCAGTACCGCGTGCTGAACGACGTGGCCATCAACAAGAGCGCCGTGGCGCGCATCATCGAGATGCGGGTGAGCGTGGCCGGCCTCTTCGTCTCCACCTTCCGCGGCGACGGAATGATCATCGCCACGCCGACCGGCTCGACGGCGTACAACCTCTCCGCGGGCGGCCCGATCATCTACCCGACCATGGGGGCGGTGGTGATCACGCCGATCTGCCCGCACATGCTCACGAACCGCCCGCTCGTGCTCCCCGACGAGCTGGACATCGAGATCGGCCTGGCCACGCCCGACGCGAAGGACATCTTCCTCACGCTGGACGGGCAGGAGGGCTTCGAGATCAGCGATCGCGACCGCATCTGTGTCCGAAAGTCGGAAGAGCGAGTACTCTTGGTGCAGTCACCCGAGAAGAACTACTTCGACGTTCTGCGCAACAAGCTGAAATGGGGCGAAGGATGAGGACCGCAATCGCATTTGCAGCATTGCTGTTCGCGGGCAGCGCGCTCGCTGCCGATCCGGTGTACATCGACCAGCTCATGGAGCAGCCGCTGTCGACGCTGCAGCAGCAGTTCCCGGGACTGCGGAAGGACGGCTGCTACCGCATCGCCGCCGACCGCTATCTGTTCATCGAGATCGAGAAGAAGGCGCAGAAGCCGTGGCGCGTGGTGCTGACGTCGACGCCCCCGTGCCGGCGCCCCGACGACCTCGCCGTGGCCATGGACGTCCGGCAGCGCAAGGGCGTCGACCTCGGCGAGCGCACGTCGGCGATCCTGGCGAAGATGGGCCGCCCCGACGCCGCGGCCTCCCCGGAAGCGCCGCTGAAGAAGCTCGGCGACACGGAGTACTTCTACATCTGCCGCGTCAGCGAGCAATGCGCCCGGCACACGAGCGTGGTGGTGAAGGAAGGGGTAGTGACGGCGATCGCGGAGTGGTACAGCGAGTAGGCTCAGAGGCTCATAGGTACAGAGGCTCATAGGAGCGCCTGTGAGCCTGTGAGCCTGTGCACCTATGAGCCTTCTTAGCGCAGTGCCGCTTCGTAACTCGCCCGCACCGCCGCCACGTACGCCTTCGTCTCGCGGTACGGCGGGATGCCGCGGTGCTTTTCCACGGCGCCGGGGCCGGCGTTGTAGGCGGCCAGGGTCAGGTCGAGATCGCCGTTGAAGGTGTCCAGCAGCGTGCGCAGGTAGCGCGTGCCGCCGAAGATGTTCTCGCGCGCGTCGAAGACGTTCCGCACGCCGAGGTACTGCGCGGTGGCGGGCATGAGCTGCATGATCCCGCAGGCGCCTTTGTTCGAGACCGCCCGCGAGTTGAAGGCCGACTCGCGGCGCGCGACCGCGGCCACCAGGCGCGGGTCGACGCCGTGGGCGCGGGCGGCATCGTGGATCGCCGACTCGAGCTCCTTCGGCACGCGGGCGCTCGAGCGCGAGTCGTAGGCCGCGGCGAAGCGGCTGCCGAGGACGCGCGTGCTGCGCAGCGTCACCAGCGCCTCGCGGATGTTGCCGAAGAACCGGTACGCGGTGATCGAGCGGCTGTCGTTCGAGATCACCACCTTGCCCGGCTTCTTCAGCTTCGCGTTCGGAATCGACGACGCGGTGAAGCGGCGCTCGTCGGCGCCTGCCGTTGCGGCTGCGAACAGCAGCGTGACCGCGATCACATTTCCGATTTTCATGAGGCAATCACGAAACTGGCAACCCGCGTGTAGCATTCCGCGCATGCGAATCATCGTTGCGTTACTCTTCACCGCTCTGTTTGCCTGTGCACCGGCGCAGCCTCCAGCAGGAAACGTACCGATGACTCCGCGAGGACAGCTCTTCATGGCCGGCACGGTCGTGGCCGGTCCGGACCAGCAGCCGCAGAAAGACTGGGCGGTTTACGTCGAGGACGGCGTGATCCGCGAGGTCGGCCCGCGCGCGGAGCTGCTGCGCGCGCATCCCGTCACCAACACGCTGGCCATCATCGACGGCACGCTCCTCCCCGGCCTCACCGACGCCCACGGCCACCTCTACGGCCTCGGCCTGTCGCTGAGCACGGTCAGCCTCGTGAACACGAAATCGTTCGACGAAGTGCTGGCGCGCGTGAAAGAGCGCGCCGCCACGACGCCGCGCGGCCAGTGGATCACCGGACGCGGCTGGGACCAGAACGACTGGCCGGTGAAGGAGTTCCCGACCGCCGCGATGCTGGACGCTGCCGTGTCCGAGCATCCCGTCTTCCTGCGGCGCATCGACGGCCACGCCGCGGTCGTGAACACGGCCGCGCTCCGCGCCGCCGGCGTGACCGCCGCGACGAAAGACCCGGACGGCGGACGCATCGTCCGCGACGCGAGCGGCAATCCCACGGGGACGTTCATCGACGCGGCCATGGACCTCGTCGAGAGCCACATCCCCGACCCGACGCCCGCGCAGCGCAAGGCAGCCGTGCTGGCCGCGGCGCAGAACATCGCCGCGCACGGGCTCACGGAGATGCACGACGCCGGCATCGACGCGGCCACGATCGCGGCGGTGAAGGAGCTGATCGACGAGAAGCGCTTCCCGATCCGCGTCTACGCCATGCTCGGCGACAACGACGCGCTGCTGCGCACGTGGTTCGCGCAGGGGCCGCTGAACGAGTACGGCGGCCGCCTGACGGTCCGCTCGGTGAAGCTCTACGCCGACGGCGCCCTCGGCAGCCGCGGCGCCGCGCTGCTCGAGCCGTACAGCGACGATCCCGGCAACGTCGGCCTGATGATCGCCAAGCCCGAGCACATCGAGGACGTGGCCCGCCGCGGCCGCGCGGCCGGCTTCCAGATCAACACGCACGCGATCGGCGACCGCGGCGTGCGCAATGTCATCGAGTCGTACGCGCGCGCGGGAGTCGTGGCGAACGATCGTTTCCGCGTGGAGCACCTGCAGGTCATCGCGCCGGACGACGTGGCCAAACTGATCTCGCACGGGATCATCGCCTCGATGCAGCCGACGCACGCCACCTCGGACATGTACTGGGCCGAGGCGCGCCTCGGGCCGCAGCGCGTGAAAGGGGCCTACGCGTGGCGCACGATTCTCGACGCGCGCGGACGGCTGGCCCTCGGCTCCGACTTTCCGGTCGAGGAAGTGAACCCGTTCCACGGCATCTACGCCGCCGTGACGCGGCAGGACCAGGAGGGAAAGCCCGCCGGCGGCTGGTATCCGTCGCAGCGGCTGACGCTCGCCGAGGCCATTCGCGGCTTCACCCTCGATGCCGCGTACGCCGCGTTCGAGGAAAAATCGCGCGGCACGATCGAGGTCGGCAAGCTCGCCGACTTTACGGTCGTGGAGGGCAATCTGTACGAGATGCCGGCGACCGACTTGTACAAGGCGAAGGTGCGCTACACGATCGTCGGGGGTGAGGTGGTGTATGGAGTGCGGTAGCGCCAGCTACCGCTCTCAATAGCGGAGGCGCCAGCCTCCGCCCGCCCGCGGCAGCTGCGGCTGCCGCATGGAGAGCGGCGACTGGCGTCGCCGCACTCCAGATCAGGTATCGAAGTCTTCGAAATGGGTCAGGGCGCGGAAGTCTGAGTAGCGCTCGTGGATGTCCCGCAGCGAGATCTCACGCAGGCGGTCGAGCGAGAACTTCTCCACCGTGAACGACGCCAGCACGCTGCCGAAGATGATGGCGCGGCGCAGCTCGCGCTCCGTCACCTCGGGGCGGGAGGAGAGGTAGCCGAGGAAACCGCCGGCGAAGGTGTCGCCGGCGCCGGTGGGATCGAAGACGTTCTCCAGCGGATAGGCGGGGGCGGCGAAGATGGCCGTCTTCGTGATCATCAGCACGCCGTACTCGCCGCGCTTGACCACCAGGGTCTGCGGGCCGAGGTCGAGGATCTGGCGGCAGGCCTTGACCAGGTTCGGCTCGTTCGTGAACTGCCGCACCTCGGCCTCGTTGATGATGACCAGGTCGACCTCGCGGATCACGCGCTCCAGCGCCTCGCGCTTGATGGAGATCCAGAGGTTCATCGTGTCCAGCGCCACGAGGCGCGGGCGCTCGGCCTGGTGCAGCACGTCGTACTGCAGCTCCGGCTGGATGTTCGCCAGGAAGAGCACGTCCGCCTTTTTCTGCCGCTCGTTGAGCCGCGGCGCGAAGTTGGCGAACACGTTCAGTTGCGTGTCGCGCGTCTTGGCCACGTTGAGGTCGTAGCCATACTCGCCGCTCCAGAAGAACGTCTTCTCGCCGGGGACGCGCTGCAGCCCCTCGGTGTTGATGTTGCGTCCCTGGAACACGGACGCGTCTTCCTCGGTGAAGTCGTCGCCGACGACCGCCACGAGATCGACTTCCGTGAAGAACGAGGCCGCGACGGAAAAGTACGTGGCCGAGCCGCCGATGCAGCGGTCGACCTTTCCGAACGGCGTCTGCAGAGCATCGAAGGCCACACTTCCGACGACGAGGATTGGCATAAGCGCGCGGGAGAGTACCATGCCCCGCCATGACGCGCGCGCTCCTGGTCCTCTCGCTCCTGACGCGCTTCTTTTCCGGCGATCCGGAGGACGTGAAGCCGCGCCTGCGAGGGCCGGTGCTGCTCCTCGCCGGCGGCGGCGGCGACGTGACCGCGGGACTGCAGGCGGCCATCGACCAGATCCGCAACGGCGGTGAGATCGACGTGGTGGTGCTGCGCGCCTCGGGTGCCGAGGGCTACAACCCGTACTTCATGGAGATGCAGGGCGTCGATTCGGTGCTGACCATGGTCATCACCGACCGCGAGTCGGCCGCGCGCCCCGACGTCGTGCAGGCGGTGCGCGACGCGGAGCTGGTCTACTTCGCCGGCGGCGACCAGTGCAATTACATCCGCTGGATCAAGGGGACGCCGGTGGAGCGCGCGGTGAAGCGCGTCTACCGCCGCGGCGGCGCGGTGGGCGGCACGAGCGCGGGACTGGCCATCATGGGACAGTACGCGTACGACGCCTGCCCAAACCAGAGCGCGAAGTCGGCCGAAGTGCTGGCGGATCCGTTCCACGCGGACGTGAGCGTATCCACGCGATTCTTCGAATGGAAAGCGCTGCGCGGCGTGGTCACCGATACGCACTTTCAGCAACGCGACCGCCTCGGCCGCACGATCGTGTTCATGGCCCGCTCCGGCGCACGCCTCGGCCTCGGCGTGAGCGAGGGGACGATCGCGCTGGTGGATCGCGACGGGCGGGGGGTGGTGCACGGCAAGGGGCCGGTGCACATCGTCGTGGCCGAGGGGAAACCGGAGGTCATGAAGCCGCTCACCTTTCGCGGGCTGCGGATCGTGAGGTTCGAGGCGGGGGAAACGTTCGATCTGCGCTCCCTGCCGGCAGGAAAGCCGCTCGAGGTGATCGCGGGACGCTTGCCGGAGAACGCGTATTAGCCAAACGTAGGGGCGGGCTTCAGCCCGCCCCCACGGGGGAGGCGGGCTGAAAGCCCGCCCTACGTTTTCTCGTGTCAGAACGTCACTTTGCCGCCGATGCGGATGATGCGCGGGCTCTGCATCTCCTCCGCGGGCGCCTGCAGCGGGGGCGTTGCCGAATTGGCGATCTCGTAGTTGCGCCAGAGGACGGTGCGCCCGTTGGTCACGTTGAACATGTCCGCCGACAGCTCGAAGCCGAAGCCGCCCGGCATGGCGAACTTCTTGGCCACGCGCAGGTCGAGCTGGAAGAGGTTCGGGAAGCGGTAGTCCTCGAAGTTGTTGATGACGTAGCGGCGGAAGACGCCGTCGACGCGCTCGCGGCGGTTGAAGCCGTTGATGTAGCCCTCGCGGCCGGTGACCACCATCCCCAGGTCGATGCCGAACGGCGCCTGGTAGAGGCCGGAGAGACTGTAGGCCCATCGCGCGTTGATGTAGCCGTCCGAGCCGCTGCTCGAGGCCACCGGCGAGCCGTCACACGTATAGCAGCCGTCGCCCTCGAGGAGCGGACTCGGGTTCTGCACGCCCCCGTCGCCGACCTCCTGGGTCCAGTCGGCCAGCGTCACCTGGGCGCGCATCTGCCAGCGGCGCGCGAGCCGCCGCGTGGCGCTCAGCTCCACGCCGTTGTAGATCTGCCTGTAGTCGGGGCGATTGCGCGTGGCGTAGTACGTCGGGCGCGGCACGCCGGCGCGCAGGCGGTAGTACGGGATCGAGTACGAGGAGCCGTCCGGCAGCTTGCCGGTGAACGGCGTCGGCGCGAGCTCGTAGTCGGCGGCGGTGTAGAAGTTCCCGGCGCCGCGCGTCTTCTCGTACTGCTCCCAGATGAAGTTGTCGCGGATGCGGTGCGTGAAGTTCGCCCCGATCGCCCATCCCGGCACGATCTCGTGCTCGGCGCCGATGATGAACTCGTCGGTGGTGGTGGGATCGTGGTTGTCGTAGTCGACGCGGCCGACGGAGACGGCGCCGCCGCCGAGGTTGTTCGGATCGATGCCAGACCAGTTGGCGAGCTCGCTGAAGTCGACTTCGCTGCGCTGCACGCGGCGATCGGCGTTCGCATCGGTCCAGTAGTAGTAGAGGACCTGATAGTCGTAGAACGGATTGTTCGCACCGGCGTCGCTCGCCCCGAGCTGGTCGGTGTAGCGGCCGTAGCTCGCGCGCAGGAGCGTGCGCTTCTCCATGCCCAGGGCGTAGGTCAGGCCGACCTTCGGCGTGATGCTCTGCCACTCCAGCTTACGCTCGTCGCCCGGATAGCTCGTGGCGATGAGGATGTCGGGGATGACCGGGTTGGCCGGCACTTCACTGGCTTTGTTGAACGCACGCTGCAGGTCGTAGCGCACGCCGCCCTGGAGGGTGAAGTTGCCGAAGGTGAGCGTGTCGCCGACGTAGAAGTCGGTGTACTCACCGACGTAGATCGGATGCGCGGGGCGCGTGAACGCGGCCAGGTTGTCGTTCGGGTCGGTGTAGAACTCACCCCAGGTCTGATTGCCCGGATAGATCACCCACCACTCGGTGTTCTGATCGCGGTAGCCGCCGCCGAACTTCAGCTCGTGGGCCAGCCCGCCGGTGTGGAAGAAGGTGGAGCCGTCGAGGCGGAGGTTGTTCTGCTCGAGGATCTGCTCGGACATCGAGTAGCTGTTGTGCCACCCGCGCGGGGTGTTGGGGAAGAGGTTGTTGCTGTTGGTCCAGTACGTCTCGACGTCCATGCCGCCGCGCGGCTCCTGCTTGTAGCCGCTGTCGACGCGCGCGGCCAGGCCGGTCAGGACGAAGTTGTTGCTGAAGACGTGCGTGTCTTCGAGCTTGGCCACCCACCCCGGCCCGCTCTGGCGGCGCGCCGTCTCGGGCGGGCGCGTGAGGGAGAGGCCGCGCGCGTTCACGGTCTTGTCGCTGAACATGTAGTACAGCGTGGCGTTGTTGTCGTCGACCGGCTGCGCGTTCAGCTTGGCCGTCCAGTTGAGGAGCTCCGTCCGCTGCGGGAAGAGCCAGACGCTGGTGATGTTGGCGATCCTGTTCTGCGAGTACGCGCCGTACGCCCAGAGCCGGTCGCGGAGGATCGGGCCGGAGAGATCGCCCCCCAGCTCGGTGACGTTGTCGACGCGATTCCCCTCGCGCAGGCTCGGGGGCCCGGAGGCCTCGGACTGCAGCGCTTCGTCGGCCCAGAAGCCGCGCGCCGAGCCGCCGAGGTCGTTCGTGCCGCGCTTGGTGACCATGTTGATCTGCACGCCGGGCGTGCGCACGGAGGGGTCGGCGGTGCTGGTCACGACCTGAAACTCCTGCAGCGAGCCGAAGTCGTAATAGAAGGTGGTGGTCCCGGTCTCGTCCATCTCCGTGACGTTGACGCCGTCGATGTTCCACGCCGTCTGATGGCGCTCCACGCCCTTGCTGACGAAGTAGGACTGCGAGCCGGTCTTGTTGCCGCCGACGTTGACGCGGTCGACGAGCACGCCCGGCATCTGCTGGAGCATGACCCACGGGTCGCGCGCGGTGGGAAGGCTCTCGATCTCGACCTGGGTGACGGTCTCGCCGGTGCCCATTTCGCGCGCGTCGACGAGCGGCGTCGCCGCGGTGACGGTCACGGTCTCACTCACCGACGGCGCAATGCGCAGCGGGATATCGGGATTCGCGCCGATGCTCAGGTCGACGTCGCGCGTGACGCCGCCCATCCCCTCGAGCGAAGCGCTGACGCGATAGCGCCCCGGCGGGAGGCGGAGGAAGCGGAACGCACCGTCGCTCTCGGTGACGAAGGTCTGCTGCATGCCGCCCGCGTTGATGGTGACCGTGACGCCCGGCAGCGGCGCGCCGCTGCTGTCGGTGACGGTGCCGTAGATGTTGCCGGTGGAGGTCTGTGCGAAGGCGGGCAGAGCGAGCAGCAGAAGACCTGCCGTGAAGCTCATCAGGTAGCGGACGTAGCGGTGGCCGGTTTGAAATCGACTCATGCTGCCCTCCTTTTTCGCGTTTGCGTGATGCGCGAAAGTGTACCTCGCGCGAAAGGGACGGGCTGAAGCCCGTCCTACGTTGAGCATGCGTAAGGCGAGAAGCGCGCTCAACGTAGGGCGGGCTTCAGCCCGCCGTCAGCTCACGTAGCGCCCGATGATCGCCGCCAGGTCGTCCTTCACCTTCGGGGGGATGGCGTCGCGGTGCGTGAGGATGGCGAACTGCAGGGCGTTGGCACAGGCGCAGTCGCGGGTGCGCGACGCGGCGCTGGCGATGGAGGTGCGCAGGATGGTCTGGGCCATGGTCGCGTTGGCGCGGAGATAGCCGAGGATCAGCTCGATGTCGACGTCGTCGTGCTCGGGGTGCCAGCAGTCGTAGTCGGTGACCAGGGCCATGGTGGCGTAGCAGATCTCCGCCTCGCGGGCCAGCTTGGCCTCCGTGAGGTTGGTCATGCCGATCACGTCGACGCCCCAGGAGCGGTAGAGGTTCGACTCCGCGCGCGTGGAGAACTGCGGCCCTTCCATGCAGACGTACGTCCCGCCGACGTGCACGCGCGCACCGGCCTTCCGCCCCGCCTCGGCCATCAGGAACGACACGCTGGCGCAGATCGGATCGGCGAACGGCACGTGCGCGACCAGGCCGTTGCCGAAGAAGGTATCGGCGCGATGGCGCGTGCGGTCGATGAACTGGTGCGGAAAGACGATGTCGGTCGGGTGATAGTCCTCTTTCATCGAGCCGACCGCGCTGGCCGAGAGGATGGTGTGCGCGCCGAGGAGCTTGAAGCCGTAGACGTTGGCCCGGTAGTTGACCTCGGACGGCGTGAAGCGGTGTCCGCGTCCGTGCCGCGCCAGGAAGGCCACCACCACGCCGTCCACCTCGCCGATGACGTAGGGATCCGAGGGGTCGCCGAACGGCGTCTCGACCTCGCGCTCGTAGAGCACGTTGAGCCCCGCCATGTCGTAGAGGCCGGAGCCCCCGATGATGCCGATCTGAATGTCGCTCACGCCTTGAATCTCCGTACCGCGTCGTCGATGGCCTGGCCCACGCGGTTCGCCAGCTCGACCGCCGCCAGGCCGTCCTCGCCCGAGACGATCGGGCGGGAGCGGTCGCGCACGCACTGCAGGAAGGCCTCGTTCTCCGCGCGCAGCGGCTCCTTGCGCTCCACCTCGACGATGAGCGGCTGCAGCTCGCGCCCGGTCAGGCGGTAGCCCTTCACTTCCTGCTCCTTGGTGTCGACCGAGAGATAGAAATCGCTGCCGAAGAAGCGCTGCTTGCGGATGCGCTCCGCGGAGACGCGGCTGGCGGTGAGGTTGGCCACCGCGCCGTTCTCGAGCTCGAGGCGCACGTTGGTGATGTCCACCTTGTCGGTGAGCACGGGCACGCCGACGGCGCGGATCTCGGTGACGGGCTGGCGCATCAGCGACAGCACGAGGTTGAGGTCGTGGATCATGAGGTCGAGCAGCACGTCGACGTCGAGGGAGCGCGGGACGAAGACGCCGAGGCGCTCGGCCTCGAAGTAGCGCGCGCCGCGGACCAGCTCCGCCACCGCGCAGATGGCCGGGTTGTAGCGCTCGACGTGACCGACCTGGATGATGCGCTTCCGCTCCGTCGCCAGCACGATGAGCGCGCGCGCTTCCTGCGAAGTGGCGGCGATCGGCTTCTCGATCATCACGTCGCAGCCCGCCTCGAGCAGCTCGCGGGCGACGTCGAAGTGGGACGTCGTCGGCGTGGCCACGACCGCGCAGTCGACGTCCTTCGCCAGCTCGCCGACGCTCGCGTAACGCCGGATCTTCAGCGTCGACTCGATCTCCGCGGCGATAGCGTCATTGGTCTCGACGAAGCCGGCCATCTGCGCGCCGGGAATCTCCGTGAGCACGCGCGCGTGCAGGCGGCCGAGGTAGCCGGTGCCGACGACGCCTACGCGTGTCATCGCATGCCCCCACTGTCATCCTGAGCCGCCGCAGCGCAGCGGAGGACGGTCGAAGGATCTCCCGCGGATGCACGAGACCCACTCTGTCGGCAGGGGGTCCTTCGCCGTCTGCGCGGCTCAGGATGACGGTGCGCGGTCATCGGATCACTCCCCGTTTCGACTCCCGCACGAACTCCACGAGATAGCGCACCTCGGCGTGGAAGCCAAGCTCCGTCTCGATCCTGGCCAGCGCGTCCTGCAGCAGCATCTTCGAGCGCGTCAGGATGCGGTATGCGCGCTGGAGCGCCTCGATGGTCTCTTTGGCGAAGCCTTTGCGCTCCAGGCCGATGTTGTTCACGCCGTACGTCTTGGCGGGACGGTTGCCGACCGTCTTCACGAACGGCAGCACGTCCTGCGTGCAGATCGAGCCGCCGCCGATGAAGGCGTGGTCGCCGACGCGGCAGAACTGATGGACGGCCGAGAAGGCGCCGATGGTGGAGAAGTCGCCGACCTCCACGTGCCCGGCCAGCGTGGCGTTGTTGGCGAAGATGGTGCTGTCGCCGACGTGGCAGTCGTGCGCCACGTGGGCGTAGGCCATGAAGAAGTTGCCCGAGCCGATGGTCGTGATGCCGCCGCCGCCGACCGTGCCGCGGTTGAGGGTCACGAACTCGCGGAAGACGTTGTCGTTGCCGATGCGCAGCTCCGTCTTCTCGCCCTTGAACTTGATGTCCTGCGGCGCGGTGCCGACCGAGGCCTGGCCGACGAACTGATTGCGCTCGCCGATCTGCGTCGGCCCTTCGATGCGCACGTGCGGTCCGATGTGCGTGCCCGCGCCGATGGTGACGTGCGGGCCGACGATCGCGTACGGGCCGACGGTGACGCCGGCCGCGAGCACGGCATCGCTGCTGATGACGGCGGTCGGATCGATCACTGCGGCCGCTCCACCATCACGCTGAGCAGCTCGGCCTCGGCCACGACCGCGTCGTTGACCCTGGCCATGCCTTTCACCTTGACCGTCGAGGCGCGGCGCTGCAGCACCTCGCACTCGAGGATGAGCTGGTCGCCGGGGACGACCGGCCGGCGGAAGCGGGCCTTGTCGAC
The DNA here is from genome assembly GCA_035627015.1 of Thermoanaerobaculia bacterium. Lineage (GTDB taxonomy): Bacteria > Acidobacteriota > Thermoanaerobaculia > Gp7-AA8 > Gp7-AA8 > QHVT01. The sequence continues at coordinate 23,307 of DASPMO010000153.1, forward strand.
GCCGCCGAAGAGGAAGAGCTTCCGGTCGCGGTCCTCGATCTCGCGGAGGAAGAGCACGGCCGCGCACTGGGCCATGGCCTCCACGATGAGGACGCCGGGCATCACCGGCGCGCCAGGGAAGTGTCCCTGGAAGAACTGTTCGTTGGCGGTGACGTTCTTCAGGCCGACGATGCGTTTGCCGTCCTCGTGGATCTCGAGGATGCGGTCGACGAGCAGCATCGGGTAGCGATGCGGCAGGAGCTTCATGATCTCGGTGATGGTCAACATTACTTTCTTCCTCGCTGCTGGCGGACGTATTCGCGCTGGCTGACGGCGGGGATGCCGCGCACCCACACGCCGTCGGGCACGTCCTCGAACACGGCACTCTTCGAATAGACGCGCACGCGGTGGCCGATCTTCAGGTGTCCGGCGAAGCCCGACTGCCCGCCGACCTGCACGGAGTCGCCGAGCGTGGTGGAGCCGGCGATGCCGACCTGCGAGACGAGCAGGCAGCGCTTGCCGACGCGCACGTTGTGGCCGATCTGCACGAGGTTGTCGATCTTCGTCCCCTCGCCGATGACCGTCTCGCCGAGGGCGGCGCGGTCGATGGTCGTGCCGGCGCCGATCTCCACGTCGTCCTCGATGCGCACGATCCCCACCTGCGGGATCTTGTGGTGCACGCCGGCGTCGTCGGTGGCGAAGCCGTAGCCGTCCGCGCCGATGACCACGCCGCTGTGGAGGATGCAGCGCTTCCCCACTCTGCAGGCGTAGTAGATCGAGACCTGCGGATAGATGATGGTACCTTCGCCGATGACGGCGTTGGCCTCGATGGTGACGTTGGGATAGATGACCACGCCGTCGCCGATCGTGGCCTCTTCGCCGATGACGCTGAATGCGCCGACGGCGACGTTGCTGCCGAGCCTCGCGGACGCTGCGATGTCGGCTTTCGGCGAGATGCCGTCCGGCCGCGGGCGCTGGGCGAAGAAGCGCGCCACGGTCGTGGCCATGGCGTAGTAGGGGTTGGCCACGCGGATGTACTTCGGCGAGTCGCCCGGCAGGTCGTGGGCGACGAGCACCGCCGCGGCGTTCGTGGTCTCGAGCTGTGCCGCGTATTTGGGGTTGGAGAGGAAGCTGATGTGCTGCTCCGTGGCCTCGGAGAGCGGCGCCACGCCGGCGATGAGCGCGTCCGGGCCGTCGTAGCGGCCGGAGACGAAGGTCACGATGTCACGGAGCGGGACGGCGGCCATCGGGCGCGGATTCTATTATGGAGTGCGGCGACGCCAGTCGCCGCTCTCTATGCGGAGGCGCCCGCCTCCGCGCCCCCCGCCCGCCGCGGCTTGCGCCGCGGCATAGAGAGCGGCAGCTGGCGCTGCCGCACTCCAAATATGTTATTTTGAGACTCATGCTACGGCTCGCTATCCTGCTCCTGCTCGCCCTGCCCACGCTTGCCGCGCCGGTCGTCGACCGCATCGCGCCGTCGTACGGATTCCGCTTCGGCGCGACGAATGTGGTGATCCACGGCTCCGGCTTCACCAGTGGAAGGACCATTTTCTGCCACCAGGAGCCGTGTCCGGTCCAGGTCTCCTTCGGGCCGTACGAGGCCCAGGAGAGGATCGTGACGCCGACCGAGATCCACGTCACGGTCGCGCCGCTGGAAGTGGTGCCGGACGGAAGGAACGTGGACGTCCGCGTGACCGTCAACGGCCAGGGAGAGACGGTGATCGCGCACGGGTTCTCGTTCTACGACGCATCGGAAGGGCGCGAGAACTACGAGCAGTATCTCGTGCCGATCACGGGCGAGACGATCGCGGGGGCGAACGGCTCGCAGTGGCGGGGCGAGCTGACGTTCTTCAACGGTTCCGCGCACAACGCGGTGCTGATCGGCAAGTTCGCGCCGCCGGGAGTCCTCACGCCGCCGATCCCGGACGCGGAGACGGTGGCCCCGCGCGGGACGTCCAAGCCGATCCTGTACGGCAGCGGCGCGACCGCGGGGGCATTCCTGTACGTGCCCAAGCCGCTGGCCGGCGACGTGCGGAAGTCGCTGCGCATCCGCGACCTCTCCCGCAACGCGAACAGCTGGGGAACGGAGATCCCGATCGTCAGGATCGACGAGGTGGGGACGACGATGACGCTGATCGACATCCCGACCGATCCGCAGTACCGCGCCACCCTGCGCATCTATCACTGGAGCGCCTACCCCGGCGTGGCCCGCGTGACGATCTACGCGCCAGACCGCGCGGAGCCGGTCTCGCAGTTCGACGTCGAGTCGCACGCGCCGTTCCCGCCGCAGCCCGAGGTGGACATGCCGTTCTATCCGTCGTACTCGCAGGTCGACCTGCTCACGCCCGCGGTGCGCGCGGCGGGACCGTCGATCCGTGTGGAGGTCTACAACTACGGCGACAATCCCCGCGTCTCCCCGCCGTTTCCAGCCATCTGGGCGTTCGTGTCGGTGACGAACAACGAGACGCAGCAGGTGACGGTGATGACTCCGTAGTCTGGAGTGCGGCGACGCCAGTCGCCGCTCTCCATGCGGGAGGCGCCAGCCTCCCGCCCCGCCGCGGCATGGAGAGCGGCAGCTGGCGCTGCCGCACTCCAAAAAAGTAGCGCTTACTTCTTCGCGGCGGCGGCGGCGGCGGCGGGCTGGGCGGCGTTGAAGCGCTGGATCACCGTGTCGGTGATGTCGATCGCTTCGGAGGCGTAGACCAGGCCGGACTCGAACTTGTTGAAGATCGCGGCCAGGCCCATCTCCTTGCCGAGAGCGTCGATGACGGGCTTGATCTTGTTCTCCAGGGCCAGCAGCTCGCGGTCGCGGGCTTCGCCGATCTCACGCTCGGCGTCCTGCGCGTAGCGCTGCATGTTGATGCGCTTGTCGGCAAGCTGCTTCTGCATCTCGGCGAGCTTGTCCTCGCTGAGCGACAGGCGCTTGGTGCTGATCTCGCCGTCGAGCTTGCGCAGATCCTCTTCCATCGACTTGGCCTGCGACATCTTGTCGTCCTGCATCTTCTTGAGCTTGTCGTAGGCGGCCTTGCCGGCCGTCGACGACGTGAGGACTTTCTGGACGTCGATCACGGCCACGCGCGCCGGCGGGGTCTGCGCGAACATCGGCACCGCCAGGGCGGTCGCCGCAACTGCAACGAGGAACTTCTTCATAGGGTCTCCTTCTGTGATCGTCGGACAGAGGGGAAATCCCCTGCCCGTTAGAACGTATTCCCGATAGTGAACTGGAATCCTTCGAACTCGTCGCAGCGCGGTCCCGGCCCGAGATCGCATTCCTTCTGCGGCCGCGGATTGAACGCGTAGATGAACCGCAGCGGGAACTGGAAGACGGGCAGGAAGAGGCGCATCTCGCCGCCGAAGCTGTAGCGCAGCTGGCCGAAGTCGATGCTCTCCTGGTAGCCGTACGCCTTCCCCGCGTCGGCGAAGAGCACGAGCCGGATCGGATCGTTGACGCGATAGATGTACTCGAAGTTGTACGTCATGTGGCTGTAGCCGCCGGCCGGACGGGGGCCGCGGCCGGGGAACTCCTCGTACGGTCCGAGGGTGCCGTAGCCGAAGCCGCGCACCGAGAACTCGCCGCCCACCAGGAAGCGGTCGGAAGTCGGGACGCAGAGGTCCGGCACCTCGCGCGTGAGCTCGTTGTACGTGTGCGCGCAGTCGTCGCGGAACGAGAAGATGTGGCCCGCGTCGATGTTCACGCTGACCGAGCTGCGGCGCGAGAGGCGCACGAAGCGCGTCATGCCGATGGTCGGCTTGAACATCTCCACCGAGCCCCCCAGGGGGCCGCCGGCATAGGCCAGGCTCAGGTTGATGCGCGAGCCGCGCGTGGTATCGAACGGATTGTCGCGCGAGTCGTAGCGGTACGACGGCACGATGGTCGAGGTGATGAACTGCAGGTCCGAGATCAGCGGCAGCGGAATGTTGCCGTTCGGGTCGGGGATCTCCTGCGACTGGTAGACGCTGCGCGAGCGCTCGTAGCCGTACAGCAGGCCGAGGGAGTCGAAGCGGCGCAGGCGATATCCATAGGCGACGGTGCCGCCCTTGCCGCGCTGCTCGAAGCCGAACGACGCCGGCAGGATGGTCTCGCGGTTGTACAGCGACACGCCCAGCGAGTTCGGCGTGTCCATGAACCAGGGATCGGCGTAGGAGATGGAGAAGAAGTTCGTGCGCCGTCCGCGCTGGTAGCCGAGCGAGAAGTTCTCTCCCTCGCCCAGGAAGTTGCGCGTGGCGAACTGCGCCTGCACGAAGAAGCCGCCCCCCTCGGAGTAGCCGCCGCCGAACTGGACGTCGTTCTTCCCTTCCTCGATCCCCTTGACCGTCACGTCGACGGTCTTCGTCTCCGGGTTCACCTTGAAGTCGGGGTTGTCGTTGACCTTGAAGAAGCCGAGCTGGCCGAGCTTGTAGATCGACTGCTTGAAGGTCTCCATGTCCATGATCTGACCTTCCTCGAGGAAGATCTCACGGCGGAGGACCTTGTCCTTGGTGGTGCTGTTGCCGACGAACTCCAGGCGGCCCAGGCGGAACTGGTCGCCCTCGAAAATGTTGATCTTCACGTCGACCACGTTGCCCGGCTTGACCGTGTACTCCGGCTCCACGTACGCGTAGATGTAGCCGCGCATGCGGTAGGCCTCGCCGAACGCGTCGATGCGCGTCTGGATCGGCTTGCGGCGCAGCGTGGCGCCCTTCTCCACCGGCCAGTTGCCGATGATCTGGTCGGCGGTGAAGACGGTGTTCCCTTCGACCGTCACGTCGCCGAAGGTGTGCACTTCCCCTTCCTTGACCGGGACGGTGATGCGCACGCGGTTGCCGCTGGTGGTGATCTGCGGGTCGCCGAAGGTGACGCCCTGGTAGCCGTGGTCCTGGTAGAAGTTGCGGATGTGCTCGAGGTCCTCGTCGAGCTTCGACGGAACGTAGAGGTTCTTCTTGCGCACCCAGGTGTAGAGGTTGTGCTTCTTGATCTCTTTCATCTGGCCGCGCAGGCGCGCGTCGGAGAAGACGCGGTTGCCGACGAAGTCGATCGAGGCCACCTTGGCCTTGATGCCCTCATTGATGATGAAGACGATCTTCTTCTCGCCCGGCGTCCCGAGGTCCTCGGTGATGGCGTCGACCTGCACGCCCTCGAAGCCTCCCTCGGTGTAGGCGCGCTTGATCGATTCCTGGGCCCGGCGGATCAGCGTCTGCTCGATCGTGTTGCCGATGTGCAGGTCGATCTTGTCGCGCTCCAGCGCCTCGTTCACCTTGGTCTGGTTGAGCTCCTTGTTGCCGCGGAACTCGACCGACCCGATGCGGGGACGCTCCTTGACGATGGCCCGCACCACCACGCCGGTGTCGCCGCGCTCGGTCTCGATGCGGATGTCGTCGAAGAGACCGGTCTGCCAGAGGTTGACGAAATTGCGCTGGATGGCGGCGGGGTCGTAGACGTCGCCCGGGGTGATGCCGAGGTAGACGCGGATCGTGTCGCTGGCGACCGACGTGTTGCCGGAGGCCTCGAAGCGCTCCACGACCTGCCCGGCCAGGTTCTGCTGCGGACGGGCCGGCGCCGGGGCGTCGGTGATCCTGCCGGTGGACGGCGTGTCGAGAATGGTGCCGGGCCGCGGGCGCGGCCGTTCCTGGGTCTGCCCCGCCGGTGGCGGCGGGGTTTGCGCACGCGCCACCGCGCCGAAACCGGCCAGCAGCACGAGCATCACGAAAGTTCGAGTCATAGTTTCGCCGAGAGACTTCGGTTTTGATGTGAGACGCACGACCCCGGGCGGAGGTCACGCGCGATCTGGAACACGGGAAAAACGCGGCGCATTCTGGCACATATGATTGGCTTCGTGGCCGCCTTCCGGATCTTTGTTCTCCTCTTGTTTGCCGGGATCGCGGCCGGCGCGCCCCTCCCCGAGATCGCCCTGAAGCCCCGCGGGACGGTCCTGCGCATCGCCGTGGCCGGGGATACGGGGAGCGGCGCGGATACGGTCGCGGCCGGGATCGCCCGCATCCACGGGGAGACGCCGCTCGACGCCATCGTGCTGACCGGGGACAACTTCTATCCCTGCGGTCCCACTTCCGAGGAAGACCCACGCTGGAGTCTCGTCACCGCTTTGACACGGGTCGGGCCGCCCGTCCTCCCGGTCCTCGGCAATCACGACTCCTGCGGCGACGCCGATCCGCTGGCCCAGGTGCGGGCCACCGGCGTCATTGCGAACTGGACCATGCCGGCGCGGCAATACGCCGTCCGCGCCCGGATCGCCGACTTTGCAATGCTCGACACCACGCCGTACGTCCGCGGCCGCAACCGGGAGGCGGAGGGGGCGCTGCGCTCGGCGTTCGAGAAGTCGAAGGCGCGCTGGAGAGTCGTGGTCGGGCACCATCCGGTGCTCTCGTCGGGCTGGCATGGCTACTTCCCCCGCGACGAGGTGCGCCGCATGCGCGGGATCATCCCCGCCCTGCGCGAGACGCGCGCCCACCTCTATCTATGCGGCCACGACCACCACCTCGAGCTGCTGCGCGGCCGCATGCTGCACGTCGTCAGCGGCGCCGGCTCGGAGCCCATCCCGCCCATCAAGCTGCGGCTGTCGACCGTCTTCCCCTCCGAGATCCGCACCCGCGAGCGCATCGGCTTCGCGGTGGTGGAACTGGACGCGAAGCGGATCCGGGTGCGGTTTTATGACGGGAGGGGGAGGGCGCGGAGTGAGTGGATGTAACGTAGGGCGGGCTTCAGCCCGCCTGGGACGGGCTGAAGCCCGCCCTACGTTGTTATCCGTACGTCATCCGCCCACCCCCGAACGACCAGTTCTCCCTGGTCACCTCGACGAGGCTGATCAGCACGTCGTCCGGACGCACGTCTACCGACTCCTGCAAACGCCTGGCGATGTCCGCGTAGAGCGCACGCTTCACCTCCAGCGTGCGGCCGGCGTTCAACGTGATCTGCACGACGATCAACCCCTCCCCGCGGGTCACGCCTCCGTACGACGGGTGGGCGATGAGGCGATCGGACTCCACCTCTTCGATGATGTGGAACCGGTCATCGGCGGGGACGTTGGCGGTGGCCACGAGGGCGTCGTGTACGGCGTTCGAGGCGTCGCGGAGGAACTCGGGCGAGCGCCCTTTGCGGAGAGTGATGCGGACGAGCGGCACGGCGCGGATTATATTCGGCGCCGATGCGGCGTCTCGGTTTCCTTCTCCTGATCCTCACAGCGTGCAACCGCGAGCAGCCGGTGCTCGAGGAGAGCGCGCCGGTCATCCTGATCTCCATCGACACGCTGCGCGCGGACCGGCTCCCCGCGTACGGCTACGGCAAGGGGTCCACGCCGCACATCGACGCGCTGCGGCGCGACGGGATCCTCTTCGACAACGCCTACTCGCACTGCCCGATGACGCTGCCGTCGCACGTCTCGATGCTCACCGGGCTCCTCCCCACCGAGCACGGCGTGCGCAACAACCTCGGCTACCGCTTCGACGCCGCCAAACACACCACGCTGCCGCAGCTGCTGAAGGCGCGCGGCTACGCCACCGGCGCGGCGGTGTCGTCGTACGTGCTGCGCGCCGACACGGGGCTCGGCGCGGTCTTCGACTTCTACGACGACGCCATCCCCGTGGCCACCAGCGGCGCCGCCAGCCAGCACCAGCGTCCCGGCGAATCGACGCTGGCAGCGGCGCGCGCGTGGATCTCGCGGCAGTCCGCGCGGCCGTTCTTCTTCATGTTCCACATCTACGAGCCGCACGCGCCGTACACGCCGCCCGAGCCGTACCGCGCCCGCTACGCCGATGAGCCGTACGACGGCGAGGTGGCGCACGCGGACGCGATCACCGGACAATTCCTCGAGCTCCTGAAATCCTCCGGCCTCTACGACCGCGCCATGATCGTGCTCACCTCCGACCACGGCGAAGGGCTCTGGCAGCACGGCGAGGACCAGCACGGCATCCTCCTCTACCGCGAGGTGCTGCACGTGCCGCTGATCGTGAAGCTGCCGAAGAACGCGCGCGCCGGGGAGCGCGTCGGGGAGCCGGTGGGCCTCACGGACCTGCGCTCGATGATCCTGGACGGGCTGAAGCCTGTCCCGCCGGACCGCCGCATCTACAGCGAGACGTTCTATCCCCGCATCCACCTCGGCTGGAGCGAGCTGCGCTCGCTCATCGACGCGCGCCACCACTACATCCAGTCGCCGAAGCCGGAGCTGTACGACGTGGTCCGCGATCCGGGGGAGACGAAGGACGTCCTCGCGGACGAGCGCCGCGTGGCCGCGTCGATGCGCACCGAGCTGGCGAAGTACCCGTCCGGCATCCAGGAGCTGCAGCAGATCGACCCGGAGGATGCGGCGAAGCTGGCCGCCCTCGGCTATCTCGGCAGCGTACGCGCGGGCGGCAACGACGCGGCGCTGCCGAACCCGAAGGACATGCTCCCCTGGCTGGAGCGGATCAAGGAAGGCTTCCGCCTGGCCGACGAGCGCCGCTTCGGCGAGGCCGTGACCGTGCTGCGCGCGCTGGTGAAGGAGAACCCGGGGCTGTTCGACGTCTGGGACAAGCTCGGGGAGACGCTGGCGGACATGGGGCAGTACGAGGAGGCCATCGAAGTCTACCGCACGGCGATGTCGCGCACGCAGCGCTTCTCGCCCGAGATGGCGCTCTCCCTCGGCGATGTCTACCTGCAGGCGGGCAATCCGGACGAGGCGGCGCGCTACGCCGACCTGGCCATGAAGAGCTCCCCCGCGCCGGCGCACCAGCTGCTCGCGCGCGTGGCCGTGGCCCGGCGCGACTTCGCCACCGCGGAGCGCCACGCCGCGGAGGCCATCGGCGCGCACAACCCGCAGCCCGCGGCCATGCTGCTCCTCGCCGAGATCCACCGCTCGCGCGGCGACCTGCCGGCCGCGCTCGCGGCGACGGAGAGCGCGGCGCGCCGCGCGCGGGAGCTCGGCGTGCCGAAGCTCTACCGCCTCGACTTCCTCCGCAGCGACATCTACGCGCGCATGGACCGTCCCGCCGACGCCGCCGCCGCCTACCAGCGCGAGATCGCCAACTTCCCCGAGAACACGCAGGCCTACGCCAACCTGGCCATCATCTACTTCATCGAGGGCCGCCGCGCGGACATGGAGCGCGTGCTGGAGGAGCTGGTGAAGGCCAACCCGCATCCCGGCGCGCGGGCTCTCGCCGCGCGGACGCGCAAAGAACTGAGCTGATCTGGAGTGCGCGAGCGCCAGCTCGCGCTCTCCATGCCGCAGCGCCAGCTGCGGCGCCGACAGCGCAACAGTGGAGCGCCGGCGCTCCACAGGTGCGCGGCGTTAGCCGCGCGGACGCGCAAGGAACTGAGCTGATCTGGAGTGCGCGAGCGCCAGCTCGCGCTCTCCATGCCGCAGCGCCAGCTGCGGCGGCCGACAGCGTAACAGTGGAGCGCCGGCGTCCTCGCCGGCTGGCCGGGCGGCGTCCCGCGCCGCCCGCCCGGGTGGCGGCGCGGGACGCCGCCACGACAGCCGGCGGGACGCCGGCGCTCCACAGGTGCGCGGCGAAAGCCGCGCACCCGGAAAAACGCAGTTAGAAGCGCACGCCGAACGACACGCGGTATTCGCGCGGGTCCTGGTAGGCCTCGCGGTTGGTGGGCTTGCCGAAGTTGGGGCCGAACTCGTAGTGCACGCCTTCCTGCGGGGTGGTGGTGAAGGGGTTGAAGGCGGTCAGGGTGGAGCGGGTGCGGCGGACGAACACGGTCTGGTCGATGACGTTGCCGCGGGCGGTGGCCGGGTACTCGACGCCCGCCTCGTTGAACACGTTGACGATGTCGGTCTGGACGAACAGCGTCGCGCCGCCGAAGCCCGGCGACTCCCAGTTGATGCCGAGGTTCGTCGAGGTGATGTCGTCCGCGCGGTACTGGCCGCGCTCGCCGAAGTAATACCAGACGCGCGACGGCGGGTTGACGTAGCCCGGGTTGACCACGCCGTCCGGCAGGGCCGCGCTCTGGCGCACGTCGATCGACGCCGCCGCGGAGTACGGCAGTCCGCTGTGATAGCGCTGCAGCACCGAGAAGTTGAAGCGGCCCAGCGCCGTCGGCAGGTCGTACTGCAGCCAGGCCGAGGCGCGGTGGCGCATGTCGCCGGAGAGATAGCCGACGGGGTGGTTCTCCTCGAAGGCCTGGTACTCGGGCGAGCAGACCCCGCTGTCGGTGCCGGGCACCGTGGCCGTGCCGTTGCAGCCGGCCAGCACCGTGGCGTTGTTGAACTGCTCGCCCTCGATGTTGCCGCGCAGCTTCGACCAGGTGTAGTTGCCGCCGAAGGTCAGCGCGTTCGTGATGCGGTACTGTCCCTGCGTCTGGATGCCGGTGTAGTTGCGCTCCAGGTCATAGTCGCCCGTCTCGATCACCCCCTGGTCGACCCTGGACGTGCTCGGCGGCGGCAGCGCCACCTGGCCCGTGCTCAGGTCGCGGCGCAGGACGTAGAAGTCGCCCCAGGTGCGGCGAATGAGGTCGGCGCGCAAGTACGCGCGCGGGCCGATCTGCGCGCCGTAGCCGATCGAGTACTCGTCCATGCTCGGCGCGGTCAGGTTCTCGCCGATGCGGCTGGTGAAGCCGGGGATGCTGATGGTGGCCAGCAGCGAGGTGTTGTTGATGCCGCCCTGCTGGTCGAACCACTCGAACATGCGGCGGATGACTTCGGCCGTCGGCACGAGCTGGTCATTCGGGGTGCCGACCGGGTTGATGGCCGGTCCGCGGTAGTTCCAGTAGTACGACGCGTAGCGGCCGCCCTGCGAGGTAGCGTCGCCGGCACCCTGGTCGACCTTCGACGCGTACTTGCTGTAGCTGGCGCTGAAGCGATGCGTGCCGTTGCCCTTCGGATCCCAGATCACGCCGAGGCGCGGGCTGATGGCCGTGTCGTCGACCGTCTTCACCTTCGACTGGTTCTTGCCGTTGGCGGCGTCGTAGCGCGCGCCGATGTTGAAGCTGAAGTTCTGGTTGAGGTCCCACTTGTCGTTCACGAAGAACGAGGAGACCGCGAAGTCGGACCCTTTGCTCTCCTCGAGCAGCGGGTGATAGGCGATCTGCGAGTTGGTCGGGTTCGCGCGGAAGTAGAAGGTGTCGCCGACGAAGAAGAAATCGCCCCAGAGGCGGTAGTTGCTGCCGGACTGGTAGTTATCCTCGACGCGGAGCTGGTGGAAATCCTCCCAGCCGCTGGTGAGGCTGTGCTGGCCGAGGCCCTTCGTGGTCAGGAAGTACGACGCCTTGATCTGGGCCGACTTGTTGTTGCGCTCCTTGTCCCTGCAGACGCCGCAGAAGGTCGGCGACCAGGCGCGGTTGGAGGTGGCCGTGTCGCGGAGGAGCGTGCCGTTGATGCGGTCGCGCTGCGAGGCGCCGCCGCCGACGAACGCGAAGTCCATCTCGTTGTAGCCGGCCTCGATCAGCAGGTTGTTGGTGATGATGCCGTTGTAGTGGAGGCCGCGGATCTGGTTCGGCAGCTCGCGGTCGGTGAGGCTGGCCAGGTCGACCACGTTGCCGAAGCGGTTGTTCCCCTCTTTGCGCTTCACGTCGAGATACGAGCCGACGATGCTGTGCTTGGAGGTGATCTGGCCGGTCAGCTTCCCTTCCAGGCGCGTCTCGTCCACGGTCTGGGCGAAGGGGATGTTCGACACGACCGTCTCGGCGCTGGTCTGGGTCTTCTCCTGGCGGCCGGCCACGAAGAACCAGAGGCGGTCGCGGATGATGCGGCCGCCCAGCGTCCCTTCATAGACGCTGTTGATGTCGTCGAGGTGCTCGGCCTCGTTGATGAGCGACGTGACCGGGACGCGCGACTGCCACGAGTCGTTGCGCAGGCTGTCCCGCAGCGAGCCGTGGAACTCGTTGCCGCCCGACTTGGTGATCGTGCTGACCACGCCGCCGGTGAAGCGGCCGTACTCGGCCGAGATCGCGCCGCCGGTGAGGATGGTCGTCTCCTGCACGGCGTCCTCGATGTAGAGGTTGTGCGGCTGGCCGCGCAGGTTCTCGTTCACGACCACGCCGTTCACCAGGAACAGGTTGTCGAACGACTGCGCGCCGGAGATCACGATCTGCTTGTTCGGACCGGCGTCGTTGACGCCCGGCGCGATCAGCGCGGCCGTGGCGATGTTGCGCTGCAGCGTCGGCAGCTCGGCGATGGTGTCGCTGGTGAAGTTCGCCGAGACCTCGGTGGTCTCCAGCGCCGCCGGCGCCGCGGCCGTGACGGTGATGGCCTCGGTCAGCGCGCTGGGCCGCAGCTCCGCGTCGCTGCGGCTGGTCTGCGCCAGGTTGACGCGCAGCTTCTTCGTCACCGGTTGCATGCCGCTCAGCTCATAGGTGACGGTGTAGTCGCCCGGCGGCAGGGCCGGGAAATGGAAGCTGCCGCCGTCGGCCGTGACGGTGCTGCGCGTCCCCTGCAGCGCCGGGGACGAGATCGTCACCGTCACGCCCGGAAGCTCCGTGCCTTCCGTCGTGACCGTGCCGACGAGGGTGCCTGTGGTCCCCTGCCCGATTGCCGCCCCGGCGATGAGCAGGAGGAGAGAGAACAGCGGGACTCCCCGAATGAGACTCTTCATCGTTTCTCCTCAAGATGGAAAACTGCCTGACCTATGGACGTGCCCGATTGTACGCTTCGGGTTGCAGGTCGATGTGACTTCTTCGTGGCCGGACGTTTACGATCTCCCGCGCATGCGCAGGCTCGCTCTGGCGATGGTGCTGTTCTCCCACGGATGCGCGGCCCCGCCCGCGTCCACGCCGCCCCCTCCCCCGCCGAAACGCGACGTGCCGTCGGCGCACGTGTCCGGACGCGTGACCAGCGCGAGCGGCTTCGGGATCGCGCATGCGGACGTGCTCGTGCGCCTCGCCGACGCGGCGTGCCGTCCCACGGAGACGTTCGTCGGCGCGGTGACGGACGACAACGGCGAGTACCTCGCGGTGGTCGAAGGCGCCGGGGAGTGCGTGGTGGTCGAAGCGAAGAGCGGCGGCGCCGCGGGCACGGCCACGCAAATGTGGGGCGGGCTTCAGCCCGCCGAGAAAGTGCGCGTCGATGTGCGGCTGGCCCGGGCCCCGGCGCTCACCGACGTCGAGGCGGAACGGCTGGTGCGCCTGCTCGCCGATGCCATCAACGGCGAGCCTTCCGAGGAGCTCAATCGATACATCCTCCACGGCCCCGAGGCGCTGCGCGTGGCGCTTGGGCAGTACCGCACGCTCCTCGGCGGACGGGTGACGAGCGTCAGGCGCGTGGCCGGCTTTCGCTACGCCCTCAATGGAACCTCGCACGTCGACGTCCATCAGGAGGACCTGATCCGCCTTCACAGCCCGCTGCTCGATTACGGCTTCCGCGCGGAGCGCTTCATGAGCCTCTACCTGCGCGCCATCGCCACGGGGGACGCGGAGATGCTCGCCCGCGTGCTCAATCCCGACGACGTCGACTTGCCGGTGCCGCGGGCGCGGGAGATCATCGAGGACTACCGCCGCCGCTACCGCGACGTGGCGGCCATCCGCGCGGAATTCGCCGGCGTCGACGAGCAAAGGAATGTATTGTTGTGGCGATTGCGCGGAGACGGAGTGACGGAGCCGATCGAGCTCCGGTTCGGTGATGGCCTGATCGGGGTGCGCGGGCTGTGAAGCGCCTGCTCTTCCTGTTCCTGCTGGCCGGCTGCGCCACGCAACAGAGCGCGGAGCGTCCGGAGCTGCGCGGCGTCTGGATCGCCACGGTCGACAACATCGACTGGCCGTCCCGCAGGGACCTCACCCCCGACGAGCAGAAGGCGGAGCTGGTCCGGCTCTTCGACCGCGCCGCCGCCCTCGGCCTGAACGCCATCTTCCTGCAGGTGCGTCCCATGGCGGACGCGATCTATCCCGCGCCCGATTCGCCGTGGAGCGAATACCTCACCGGCACGATGGGGAAGGCGCCGGAGCCGGCCTACGACCCGCTGGCGTTCGCGATCGAGGCCGCGCACGCGCGCGGACTGCAACTGCACGCGTGGTTCAACCCCTTCCGGGCGCGGCATCCGTCGGCGGCCTCTCCCCTGGCCGCGCCGCACCTGGCCGTGCGGCGGCCGGAGCTCGTGCGCACCTACGGCAAGCATCTCTGGCTCGATCCGGGCGACGCCGACGCGCGCGCCGAGGTGCTGCTGGCGGTGATCGACGTCGTGCGGCGGTACGACGTCGACGGCGTACACATGGACGACTACTTCTATCCCTATCCCGAGGACAACGCACCGTTCCCCGACGACGCGACGTGGCAGCGCTATCGCGCCAAAGGCGGGCGCCTCGGGCGCGACGACTGGCGCCGCAAGAACATCAACGACTTCGTGGCCTCGCTCTACACCAGCGTGAAGGCCGTGCGCCCGGACGTGCAGGTCGGCATCAGCCCCTTCGGCATCTGGCGTCCGCGGCACCCGCGGCAGATCCGCGGCTTCGACGCCTACGCGAAGCTCTACGCCGACGCGCGGCTCTGGCTGCGCCGCGGCTGGGTCGACTACATGGCCCCGCAGCTCTACTGGCCCATCGACCGCCGCGAGCAGAGCTTCCCCGTGCTGCTGCGCTGGTGGATGGCGCAGGACCGGCGGAAGCGCGGCATCGTGCCGGGGCTGTTCGCCAGCAAATGGTCGCCGGAGGAGATCGAGCGCCAGATCGCGCTGACGAAGCGCGCCAAGGCCCGCGGCTTCATTCTCTTCAGTGCCAAGGCGCTGAAATAAGGGTACCCTTATTCATGCGCGCAATTTTTTCGTCGTTCCTTGCCGTCGCTCTGTTCACAGCGTCCGAGCTGTATGCCGCGTGCGGCGTCGAGCGCTGGTCGGTCAAGACCGGCACCGACCCGCAGGCGTCGCAGGTGAATCTCGGCACGTACGTCTCGTCGACGATCTACAACTTCCACCAGTCGACGAGACCGAGCTCGCTGCCGTCGAACGGGCGCGTCGCGCCGCGCGAGACGACGCAGTACCGCTTCAGCGGCACGCTCACCAAGTACGTGCGCGAGGCCGACTCCGACTACCACCTGGTCATCCAGGACGGCGCGGGACGCACGATCATCGTCGAGCTGCCGGCCAGCAACTGCGTCGGCGCGGGAAGCCCGTTCGGCACCGGCATCGCCCGGGCGCGCTCGCAGTTCGACGCGCGCTTCACCGCCACGACGTCGATGAAGACCACCAGCACGCCCGTGACCGTCACCGGCGTCGGCTTCTGGGACTACCTCCACGGACAGACCGGCGTGGCGCCGAACGGGATCGAGCTCCATCCGGTGCTGAACATCACCTTCGGCACGGCGTCGCTCTCCGCGCCCGAGGCCGTGGTCGACGAGCTGCCGGAGATCGTCTGGCCGAAGGACATGATCAAGGACGACGACGGCGGGCGCGTGCACGTCTACCGCGGCGGCGAGGCCACGGGCGACGTGCTGTTCCACGGCGGCGCGGTGCTCGAGGATCCGTCGATCCGCGTCCTGTTCGCCGGCACGTGGTCCGCCGAGGAGCGGCGCCCGGTGCTCTCCACCGCGCGGCAGCTCTCCCACCACGAGGCGGTGCGCGAGCTCGATCGCTACGGCGTGCGCACGTTCGGCTTCCGCGTCGGCGCGCAGCCGCTGGCGCTTCCCGCGGGGGAGGTGATGGACCTCGACGTGCAGCGCGCGCTGGCGCAGGCGGTGGAGTCGGGCCGCATCCAGCACGTCGACCCCGACACGGTGTACGTGGTAATGCTCGACGCGTCGATGCAGCCCACGGTCGGCGGTGCGAGCGACTTCCTGTCGTATCACTCGCAGTTCCACCCCACCGAGCTGCCGATGCGCTACGTGGTGGTCCGTGGCGAACTCGATCGCGCGCAGCAGCGCGACGCCATCCGCGCCTCGGTCAGCCGCGCGCTCGTGAACCCGGCGGGAGACGGATGGTACTGAGACGGCCCCGCCCACAGTCCCCTCTCCCCACCACGTGGGGAGAGGGTCAGGGTGAGGGGCAAATGTTTCGGGCGAGGCACGCCCCCTCACCCTGGCCCTCTCCCCGCGCGCGGGGAGAGGGGACGAGAAGCAGAGTCAAGACGTTCTGCTTGTTCCTGGTCCTGGCGCTCGGCTGTTCTTCCGTGAACGTCGAGCGCCATGCCTTCAGGCTCGCGGAAACGAACCGCGCCCGCATCAACAAAGTCCGCCTCGGCCAGACGCTGGTCGAGGTGGAGCGCATCATGGGCCCGCCCGAGCGCCGCGCCGCCCGCCTGCGCTACGACGGCGTGTCGGTGGAGGAATGGAGCTACATCACCGACTACGTCCGCAAAATGGACGGCCTGATCGTCTTCGTCGGCGGAAAAGTGGCCGAGATTCAGTCGACGTCGTGGGACAAGAGGATTCGCGACTCGCTGGCAGACGACGCGCCGCCTCCGGATAGCGGATCGAAGCTGCATCCGCACTGATCCGTGCTAACGCGATCCCACAAGTGGGACGTCAGATCCCACAAGTGTGCGTGAGAGTCCCACTAGTGGGATTCCTTTGCACACACGTGGGACTGGAAATCCCACAAGTAGGACTCTCAGGAGAGCGAGTGGGATTCGAAATCCTACAAGTGGGACTTTCAGGCACACAAGTGGGATTCGAGATCCCACAAGCGGGATCGTCCTGCAAAAATTGGGATTCGTGATCCCACAAGCGGGATGGGGGAAGCGCCCCTCACCCTGCCCTCTCCCCGCTGCGGCGGGGAGAGGGGACAACATGGAACAAGAGGTTGCGAGACAACCGAACGGGGCTTCAGGAAGCCGCGAGGAACGCTTCGAGACGAGTTTCGAGGTGGGCGACGTCTTCGCTGCACAATTGCCGGACCCGGGTGTATCGTCGTGCCGCTTCACGGCCCAGCATTTGTCGTCCGCGTCCCGGCGTTTCTTCCAGTCCTCTCATTCGCACGTAGGGCTCGAAATATGTTTCTTTCGGGTGCGGATCCGAACGAACGTCAGCCCAACTCCAGTCCCCGGGCAGATCCAGTTGGCCCGCCAGTGCCCACACCTCGATTTCCTGCCAAGCGTTCTCCCCGAACATCACGCAGTTCTGGAGCAATCTCGCCTTGTCTTCGAGATTCTGCAGGGCCTCGATCCGGTGAGCGTTCCCGTCGCGGTCGACGAGCAGGATGAACATACTGGTCATGGCTCGATATCGATCGAGGATCGGCTCGATGCGGCGCCAATCCAATGCGGCGGTGACAGAGCCCAGCAGAGGGTCGCGGATGATCTCGACACGCGCCCTCGGCCGCCCGAGCGCGGTGAGCATCGCTTTGATGAGCGGCCGCGCGACGTACTGATCACTTCGATAATCCTCGCAGAGAATCCGGACGATCACTCCAACACCTCTGCAGGAGGCACGTCCATCTCGGCAAATTCGGCAGCGTCCTCCAGCCATCCGGTCGCGTGCAGTCGCTCGAGATCCTGAGTCTGCAGGACACGACGAGCATCGGGCAGATCGCAGATCCGAGTTAGTCGCTGGTCGTGCGCATCGCGCAATCGGAACGCCAGGACCGCCGCCTCGAGCGAGCGTTGATGCAGCAGGGTCAGAAGTTGTGGCGAATGTGTCGTCGCCACCACCTGCGTGATTCCCCGGGAGGTCTGCGTCTCGATCAAATCCACGAGAAGATGCAGGCGCGTCGGATGTAATCCGGTGTCGAGTTCTTCGAAGAAATAGAACCTCGCGGGATCGGGGCCAAGAAATGCCGCAATCATCGCCAGAAATCGAAGGGTTCCGTCGGACGCGCTGTGTACCGTGGTCTTTCTTCCGTCCGACTCGACCAGCATCGCGATGACGCGGCCGGTCGCGTCTTGCGGGAATTCAAATTCGACAACGTCCAGCGGCGTCAGTTGACGGATCCAATCCGTCAACGTCTCCTTTCGCGCGGGCTCACTGCAGATCGCCTCGAGCACCGAGGAGAGGTTCTCGCCACGATCTCCAAGAATGATCTGCCCCGGGATGGATGGACTCCGCATCGCATCTGGTGACAGGTCGAGGAAGCGCATGGAACGCAGGGCATCGAGCGTCAGCTCCGCGTAGTCTTTGACCTCCTTCACGCGCACATCCTTGTGATCGGTGAGTTGCGAGAGGGCGGGCCTGTCGCTGATTACGTCGATCGTGCGGCCGATGAATCCTTGTTTCTTGCGCAATCGAATCGCCAGGTGCCTGGGGTCATCCTGCGCCGGCGGGTTGTTCTCGGGATGTGAATCGAAGATGAACTGGCCACGTCCCTGGACGACGAGCCGTTCGCTGGATACACGCGGCGGCTTGCCATTGCCAGGTACTTCGACGACGATCGCGTACGTCGTTGGCCGGACTTTTCCGTCACTCACGATCTCGAGCGTGACTTCGATGGAAAACTGCGTCCGTCCGAAGAATGCAGCCTCACGCGTGCCACCACGCAGCCCCAGCCACACCGGCACACCACCTTCGATCCACTTCTCTCCGATGATCTCGGCGAGCGTATACCCACGCGCAATGCCGTGGATGAATCGAAATGCATCGCGAAGGTTGCTCTTGCCGGCCGCATTCGTTCCTACGATGACCGTGAAGCCGCCGAGCGGCAACGTTGCGTCGAGAAAGCCTTTGAACGCGGACAGCTTTAGTTGCCGAATCGCGGAACCTGATCGTCGTTTTTCGGTCGTGACGTCACCCACAGATGTTCAGGAGTCCTTGCCTTTCAGGCAAGTATGCATCAGTTGATGGTGACGATATGCCGCAAGCGCGAAATGCGCCCCTCACCCCTGGCCCTCTCCCCGCTGCGGCGGGGAGAGGGGACGGGGGACTAGTTGGCGATGGGCTCTTCGACGACGCGGGGGACGAGGACAACTTCGTCGCCGTTCATGGTGAAGTCGATGTGCTCGGGGACGGCGTCCTTGTGGCGGATCATGAACTCGGAGAGCTCGTCCTCGATGTGGCGCTGGATGGCGCGGCGGAGAGGACGCGCGCCGGAGTTGGCTTCTTCGCCGGCTTTGCCGAGGAGCCAGCGCACGACGGCGTCGTCGACCGCGATCTGCACGTTCTTGTGCACGAGCGCGTGGTTGACGTCGTCGATGAGGAGCTGGCAGATCGCGCGGAGCTCAGTCTCGGTCAGCGGGTTGAAGATGATCACTTCATCGATGCGGTTGATGAACTCGGGGGAGAACTCGCGCTTCAGCTCGAGCGAGATGAGCTGCTCGGCCGACTTCTGATCGGCCTCGCCGCTCTTCTCCCGGAAGCCCATGTGGCCCTTGGTGGCCAGGTGCCGCGTGCCGAGGTTGCTGGTCATGATGATCAGCGTGTTGCGGAAGTCCACCTGGTTGCCGAGCGAGTCGGTGAGGATGCCGTCCTCGAGGATCTGCAGGAGGATGTTGGCGATGTCCGGGTGCGCCTTCTCGATCTCGTCGAGCAGGACGACGGAGTACGGATTGCGGCGCACGCGCTCGGTGAGCTGCCCCCCTTCCTCGTGCCCCACGTAGCCGGGGGGCGAGCCGATGAGCTTCGACACGGCGTGCTTCTCCATGTACTCGGACATGTCGAAGCGGATGAGGTGCTTCTGGGAGCCGAAGAGGAACTCGGCCAGGCGGCGCGCGACCTCGGTCTTCCCGACGCCGGAGGAGCCGAGGAAGATGAACGAGCCCATGGGGCGGTTCGGGGAGGCCACGCCGAGGCGCGAGCGGCGGATGGCGCGGGAGATGGCGCGGATGGCCTTGTCCTGACCGACGATGCGCCGCATCAGGATCTCTTCCATGTTGATCAGCTTCGCGGCCTCGTCGGCCTCGATGGAGGTGACGGGGATGTCGGTCCAGGAGCTGATGATCTCCTCGACGTCCTTCTGGGTGACTTCCATCATCTCGTCGCCGACCATCTCGCGCTCGGCCTTGAAGCGCTCGATCTCTTCCTTGAGCTCGATCTCGCGCTCGCGGAGGAACACGGCCTTCTCGAAGTCCTTGTCCGAGATGGCCTTCTTCATCTCTTTCACGATGGAGCGGGTCTCGGCCTCGAGCCTGCGCAGGTTCTGCGTGTCGGCCACGCGGCGCAGCTTCACCTTCGCGCCGGCCTCGTCGAGGATGTCGATGGCCTTGTCGGGGAAGAAGCGGTCGGTGATGTAGCGGTTGGACTGGTAGACCGCGCTCTTGATGGCGGTGTCGCTGTACTTGACCTTGTGGAACGACTCGTACCGCTCCTTCACCCCTTCGAGGATCTGCAGCGTCTCGTCCTCGGTGGGAGGATTGACGATGATGGCCTGGAAGCGGCGGAGCAGCGAGCGGTCCTTCTCGATGTAGCGGCGGTACTCGCGGATGGTGGTCGCGCCGATGCACGAGATCTCGCCGCGCGAGAGCGCCGGCTTGAGGATGTTGGCCGCGTCGAGGGAGCCTTCCGCCGACCCGGCGCCGATGAGTGAGTGGATCTCATCGATGAAGATGATGATGTCCTGGTTCTCTTTCAGCTCTTTGATGATGCCCTTGAGCCGCTCCTCGAACTGGCCGCGGTACTTGGTGCCGGCCACGATCAGGGAGAGGTCGAGGGAGAGGATGCGCTTGTTGGCGATGAAGAGCGGCACGTTGCCGTCGACGATGCGCTGCGCGAGCCCCTCCACGATGGCCGTCTTGCCGACGCCCGGCTCGCCGAGGAGGATGGGGTTGTTCTTGGTGCGGCGGGAGAGGATCTGGATGATCCGCTCCACTTCCTTCTCGCGTCCGATCAGCGGATCGAACTGCTGCGAGTGGGCCATGGCCGTCAGGTCGCGGGCGTATTCGGCAAGGAAAGGGAGCTCTTTCTTCTGCTTGTCCGCCTCCCGCTCCTTGAGGATGGAGATCGTCTCCTCGCGCACGCCGTAGACGTTGAGCCCCTTGGCGGTGAGGATGCGCGCGGCGGTGGACGACTCGACGCGCAGGATGCCGATCAGGAGGTGCTCGGTGCCGACGTACTGGTGGAGCATCGACTCGGCCTCGTGGGCGGCGTAGGCGAGGATCTTTTTCGACTCCTCGCTCAGCGGCAGCTCGGCCGAGGACGAAATGCGGTCGACGAACAGGCGGTCGCCTTCCACTTCGCGCCGGATCTGCTCCGGCTTGACGTTGAAGCGGGAGAAGATCTCTTTGATGATCTCCTCCCCCTCGCGAAGGACGCCGAGGAGGATGTGCTCGGACTCGATCACGCGCGAGCCGAGCTTGGACGCTTCGTAGCGGGCGAAGAAGAGGGCGCGGCGGGCTTTCTCGTTGTATTTCTCGAACATGGTCAGTTGTGCCGCTGCTGCTGTTTCATCTCGAAGATGCGGTCGCAGCGCGCCGCGAGATCGGGGTTATGGGTCACGATGATGGACGTCAGTCCGCGCTTATTGTGGCACTGACGCATCAAATCAAACACTTTTTCGCTGGTCTCGAGGTCGAGATTGCCCGTCGGCTCGTCCGCGAGGAAGAGCACGGGGTCTGCCAGGAGCGCGCGCGCGATGGCCACGCGCTGCTGCTCACCGCCGGAAAGCTGGTTCGGAAAGTGACGACTTCTCTGGGCCAGGCCGAGCTCCCCGAGGAGCTCCGACGCACGGGATAACGTCTCCTGCCGATCCGCTCTTCCGATCCATCCGGGCATGGCTACATTCTCTACCGCCGTGAACTCGGGGAGCAGGTGATGAAACTGAAACACGAAGCCGACGTTGCGGTTGCGGAAGCGGGCCATGGCGTCGGCGGACATGGCCGTGAGGTCGTGCTCGCCGACCCGCACTTTGCCGCTGTCGGGACGATCGAGCCCGCCGAGGAGATGCAGGAGCGTCGACTTGCCGATGCCGGACGGACCGACCACGGCCAGCATCTCCCCCTTCTCCACCGCCAGATCGAGGCCGCTGAACACGGCCACCGGCACCTCGGCGTTTCGATATGTCCTGGAAAGCTGCTGTCCTTCGAGGAAGGGCATTCCGGGGGGATTGTACCGAACTGTCATCCTGAGCCGCGCAGACGGCGAAGGACCCCCTGCTGGAACCCCGTGCCCGCTCCGTAGGCAGGGGGTCCTTCGCCGCCTGCGCGGCTCAGGATGACAGCGGGGTCATCGCGACATCTGGTTCATGAACTTTTCCAGCGCCCCCACCGAGCGCTCGTCGAGCGCCACGTGCATGGCCTTCCAGTCGCGGCCGTTCTTCTCGATCATCCCGACCGAGACCGGATAGTTGAAGCGCCGTGGCCCGGAGCTGGCGGGGTTGAAGTACGTGACGCCGTCCACGACTTCGTGATGCGGGAGGTGGCTGTGGCCGAAGATGACCACGTCCGCCGGCGCGTCGCCCAGGCTTTGCAGCACGCGCAGGGCCGGCTTGTGCGGGCGCGGGAGGATGTGCGTCAGGAGGATGCGCAGGCCGCCCACGGTGAAGCGGACGATGTCCTCGCCGGTGGCGTCGTCGTTGTTGCCGTCGACGTAGGTCAGCGGCGCCAGCGCCTCGAGCTGCCGCAGGACGTGCGCGCCGCCGACGTCGCCGGCGTGGATGAGGTGATCCATGCGCGCGAAGAGCTCGGGGACACGGGGGTGTACGACGCCGTGCGTGTCCGAGATGATGCCGATGCGTAGAATCTTGGCCATGCGCGTCATTGCCATCCTTTGCATGCTCGGGGCCGCCGGCGGGCTGAAGCCCGCCCTACATGACGACCTCGCCGCGGCCCGGGCCGTGTTCGAGCAGAACATCGCCGCCATCCGCAACCGCGACCGCGAGGCCTACCTCGCGCTCTACCTGAACAGCGACCGCCTCGTGCGCACGGGGCCGGCCGGTTTCGCCACCGGCTACGAGGAGCTCGCCAAAGGCGCAGGCGGCGCCTGGCCGGACACGATCGAGGCGACGGACATGCGCCTCACGCCGCTGCGGCCGGGGATGGTGTACGGCACGTACCGCTACCGCGTCCGCTACGGAGCGGACGAGCACAGCGGGATCTCGGAGCGGATCTTCATGGAGACGCCGCAGGGGTGGAAGATCGCCCTCACCGGCGCGATCGACACGCCGCCGGGGACGCCGCCGACGCCGCGAGCCATCACGAACGTGACGCTGATCGACGGCCGCGGCGGCGCGCCGGTCCCGAACGCGACGGTGCTGATCCGCGACGGGAAGATCGAGTGTGCGGGCACGTGCAGCGTGCCCGAGGGAGTGACCGTCGTCGACGGCCGCGGGATGTTCGCCACGCCGGGGCTGGTCGACGCGCACGTGCACTTCTCGCAGACCGGGTGGGCGGACGGGCGGCCGGACGCGCTGGACGTGCGCGCCACGCATCCGTACGAGAAGACCATCGCGCAGCTCCGCGCGCATCCGGAGGTCTTCGCCCGGTCGTATCTCTGCTCCGGCATCACGGGAGTCTTCGACGTCGGCGGCTATCCCTGGACGACGGAGCTCTCCCGCCGCTTCGCCCACGACACCGCGGCGCCGCACGTGGCGGCGGCGGGGCCGCTGCTGTCGACGCTCGACCACTGGCTGAACCTGCCGGCGGAGCGGCAGTTCATGCATCTGGAAGATGCCGCCGCGGCGCGCAAGGGAGTGGCCTACCTGGCCGCGATCGGCGCGCGGGCGGTGAAGGTCTGGTACATCGACGAGAACGCCTCGGCACTGAACGAGGCGGGCGCCGAGGCGGCGAAGGCGGGGCTGCCGCTGATCGTGCACGCCACGGAGCTGGCCGGCGCGAAGGCCGCCGTCCGCGCGGGGGCGAAGCTGCTCGTGCACAGCGTCTGGGACGTACCGGTGGACGATGAATTCATCGCGCTGCTCAAGGAGCGCGGGACGATCCTCACGCCGACGCTCACGGTCGCAGGCGGCTACGTGCGGATGTTCGAGAAGCAGACCGCCATCGACGACCCGAACGGCTGTGTCGACGAGGCGACGCGCGCGAAGGTGGCCTCGACGGCGAAGGTGACGATCAATACGGACCCCGCCGCCCGGGCCGAGCGCACGCGGCAGCGCGAGGCGCTGGCCGCCGCGAACCTGCAGCGCCTCGTCGCGGCCGGCATCCCCATCGCCACCGGCACCGACGCCGGCAACCCGCTCACGCTGCACGGCCCGTCGATCTACGCGGAGATGGAGGCGATGCAGCGCGCCGGGATGACGCCGATGCAGGTGATCGTGGCCTCGACGGCCACGGCCGCGCGCGCGGCCCGCTTCGACGACGTGACCGGGACGGTGGAGAAAGGGAAAAGCGCCGATCTCCTGCTCCTGGGCGCCGATCCGTCGAAGGACGTGAAGCACTTCCGGCAGCTCCGCTTCGTGGTCCGGGGCGGGGTGGTGCGGGGGGTGGAGGAGCTGAGCGCGATGGCCCGGAATCCGCAGCCGAGTCCGCAACCATGAGCGAAGACCGCGCGAACTTCGAGTACTTCAGCAACGAGTACGCGCAGGCCCTGCAGGCCTACACGGCCATCGAGAACCAGGCCGCCACCCTCCTGCTGATGGGCGCCTCCGACGACCTCCGCCAGTTCATCGACCAGTTCGTGGCCATGGCCGGCGCCGCCCGCGACCTGGCCATGGAAAAGGGGGAGGAGAATTTTGCGGAGTGGTTTGCGGAACTGGTGGGGAAGGCGGAGAAGTTGAGGACGGCGGTGCCGAAGTAGTTGCTGGTTGCTGGTTGCTGGTTCGTGGCGCTGCTGCGCCTGAAAACCGATGCAGCGCCTTGAACCAGCAACCAGTAACATCACGCCATGCTTGCCATGATCCTTGCCGCCACCTTGACCCAACAAATCGACACCGCCGCCGCCCGCGTGGAAGGAAGCGTGATCGCCACGCGGCGTGACATTCACCAGCATCCCGAGCTCGGGAACCGGGAGGTGCGCACGGCGAAGCTGGTGGCGGACCGGCTGCGGGCGTTGAACATCGAGGTGAAGGAGAAGGTCGCGCACACGGGGGTGATCGGCATCCTCAAAGGCGGCAAGCCGGGCAAGGTCGTGGCGCTGCGGGCGGACATGGACGCGCTGCCCGTCACCGAGCAGGTCGACCTGCCGTTCGCGTCGAAAGTGCGCACGACGTACAACGGGCAGGAAGTGGGGGTGATGCACGCCTGCGGGCACGACGCGCACGTGGCCATCCTCCTCGGCGTCGCCGAGGTGCTGGCCGGGATGCGCGAGCAGCTCCCCGGCACGGTGAAATTCATCTTCCAGCCGGCCGAGGAAGGGGCGCCGCAGGGCGAGGAAGGGGGCGCGGACCTGATGGTCCGCGAGGGAGCGCTGGAGAACCCGAAGGTCGACGCGATCTTCGGGCTGCACGTGGGGTCGCGCTTCGCCGTCGGCGAGATCGGCTATCGCCCCGAGGGGATGATGGCCGCGGTCGACTCCTTCAAGATCGTCGTGCGCGGCAAGCAGACCCACGGCGCCTATCCCTGGCTGGGCGTCGATCCGATCGTCACGGCCTCGCAGATCGTCCTCGGGCTGCAGACCATCCCCAGCCGGCAGCTCGACTCGACCCTGGCGCCGTCCGTGGTCACCGTCGGCGCCATCCACGGCGGCGTGCGCAGCAACATCATCCCGGACGAAGTGGAGATGATCGGCACCATCCGCTCGCTGGAGGCGAAGATGCGCGAGGACATCCACGCGCGCATCCGCCGCACCGCGGAGAGCATCGCCTCCGCCGCCGGCGCCACCGCGACGGTGACCATCACCACCGGCTACCCGATCACGTACAACGATCTCGCCCTCACCGAGCGCATGGCCCCGACGCTCCGCCGCGTGGCCGGCAACGCGAACGTGCGCGTGGTGAACCCGGTCCTCGGCGCGGAAGACTTCTCGGTCTTCCAGCAGAAGGTGCCCGGCCTCTTCTTCTGGCTCGGCACGCGGCCGAAGGATCAGACGCCGGAGCAGGCGCCGTCCAACCATTCGCCGCTGTTCTATGTCGACGAGAGCGGGCTCGTGCTGGGCGTGCGGGCGATGGCCAACGTGGCCGTGGACTACCTCACGGCGCCGCGGTGATCTGCACGCCGGGGACGGAGAAGAGCTCCCGCGCTTCGCGCGCGTTGCCGCGGCCGATGCGCTTCAGGTAATAGCGGTAGGCCGTTTCGGCGTCGGCGCGTCCGTACTCCTGACGCGGGGCGGCCGCGTCGGCGCGCAGGAGCAGCCATCCCCAGGTGGCGGCGTCGGCCGGGCGCGCGGCGACGAAGTCGTGAAACCGATGCTCCCACTCCAGCCTGTTGATGAAGTGCGTGTAGTTGGACGACAGATAGCTGAAGGCGATGTCGGACTTTTTGTGCCGCCACCGCACCAGCAGGTCGAGCACGCGGCGCGCGACGGGATCGTTCCGGCCGGTGAGCTCGGCCTCGGCCCGCTGCCGCAGCTTCGCCCATTCGCTGGCGTCGTGAGCCAGGAGGAGGGAGGTGAGGTAGTTGACCCGCTGGAGGGCGGTCTCCGATTTGCCGATCGACGCCTCGAGCCGGAGCAGCCGCTCCACGCGGTTGCGTCCCGAGACCTCCTCGATGCCGCGGAAGCGGGCCTCGCGCACCAGGTCGTCGGCGATGCCCTGCAGGACGACGTCGCGGAAATCGAGATCGGTGACCGGCGCGGCGCGGACCGGCTCCTCCGCGAGCTCGACGACCGGCGGCGACGACGGCCGGCTGCAGGCGGCGGCGAAAAGGATCACCGCAAGTGCGCGCATGCTCATGCTCTCTGTCATCCTGAGCCCCGCAGAGGGCGAAGGAGCCCCTGCTGGAACCCCGTGCCCCGCTCCGTAGGCAGGGGGTCCTTCGCCCTCTACGGGGCTCAGGATGACATCTTTACCGCGGCATCATTTGTTTCAAACGCGTGAAGTAGTCGGCCCCCGAGAGCCACTGCCCGCCGTCGATGACGAAGTTTTCCCCGGTCATGTACGACGAAAAGTCCGACAGCAGGTACGACCCCGCCTGGGCGATCTCCTCGAGCGAGGCAAAGCGCCGCAGGGGGATGGTCTTGCGGATTCCCTCGGCGATCTCCTCGCTGGGGAAGAGGCGCTCCGAGGCGCCCGGTGTGTGCACCGGGCCGGGAGCGATGGCGTTCACGCGGATCTTGTGGCGCGCCCACTCCACGGCCAGCGTGCGGGTGAGCGCGAGCACCCCCGCCTTGGCCGAAGCAGAGTGGATCACGCCCGGCCCGCCGGTCCAGGCGTAGTTGGCGATGACGTTCAGCATCACGCCGCCGGTTTTCTTCTCGATCATCCGCTTGCCGACGGCGCTCGAGCAGTAGAACGTGCCGTTGAGGACGATGCCGATGACGGAGTTCCAGCCGTTCACCGAGAGCGCCTCGGCCGGCACGATGAAGTTGCCGGCGGCGTTGTTGACCAGGAAGTCGATGCGGCCGTAGTCGGCGTCGACTTTCGCGGCCATGCCCTCGACGGCCTCGGCGTCGCGGACGTCGAGCACGTGATAGCCCGCGGCATCGTCGCGGCCGGTGTCGGACCGGATCTGCTCGACCGCTTTCTGGAGGTTCTCTTCCTTGCGGCTGCAGATCACGACGCGCCCGCCGAGGCGGGCCACCTCGCGTGCGATGGCATTGCCGATCCCCGTCGCGCCGCCGGTGATGATGCCGACGCGCCCCTCGAACGTTTTCTCTGGAAGCATGCGCGGATCATACAATCAGCCTGAGCCATGAAGCGTGCGACTCTGCTGATCCTCGTCCTGGCGCTGTTTGCGTGCGGTGAAAAAGAGCAGCCCAAGCCGCTCAGCGAGCCGGGGGAGACGCTGTACACGGTACGCGGCGTGGTGCTCTCGCGGAACGCCGCGGACAACTCGCTGAAAGTGGACCACGAGCCGATCCCCGGCTTCATGGAAGCGATGATCATGGACTACACGGTGCGCGGCGCGGATGTTGCGACACTCCCCCCGGACAAGAGTCGGATCGAAGCGAAGCTGCACGTGACCAGCCGCGCCTACTGGATCACCGACGTCAAGCAGATCCCGTGAACGACGAGCGCCGCGCTTACCAACGCCTGACCCTGACCGAGCCGCTGGACGGCTGGTTCGGCGATTTCAGCGTCCGCCTCGTGGACGTGAGCGCGAGCGGCGCGCAGATCGAGCACGACGAGCCGATCCCCGCCGACGCGCGCGGCCTGCTGCGCTTCTGGTGGCGCGGGCAGGAGGTGGAGATCCTGGCCTCGACGGCGCGCACGATCGAGGAGCACCGCAGCGGGGTGCAGTTCCTGGAGGAGAACGAGACGCTGCGCGGCCTGATCGCCATGTCGGCCGCGGACCTCCTCCGCGCGCTGGAGGCCAACGCCCGCGGCGACCGCACGGCCAACGTGATCGGAGAGGAGACGCTGACCTCCGCCTGGCAGCGCCCCATCGCCGGCTACGTCTCCTGGATTTACGAGGGAGGGGCCTGGAGCGCGACACCGTCGCGCCACAACGGCCAGCCGCCGAACGGCTTCACCATCTCCGCCGCCGAGGCGGACGACCAGGTGGAGATGCTGCGGAGGACGTACGAGAGCGGGGATGGGGAGGCCAGGAGGCTGACCAGGATGCTGGCGGAGCTGAGCGTGAGCTGATGTGGAGTGCGCGAGCGCCAGCTCGCGCTCTCCATGCGGAGGCGCCAGCCTCCGCCCCCCGCCGCGGCTGGCGCCGCGGCATAGAGAGCGGCGGCTGGTCGCTGCCGCACTCCAGATCAGATCGCGCCGATCAACAACACTCCCTCCGCCCCCTCCCCCCCTTCCGGGATCACGGCCAGGCCGTTGGCGTCGAGCATCGAGGTCAGGGCGCCGGAGCTCTGGGAGCGCAACGGGGTGGCCACGAGCTCGCCGTTTTCCGCAAAAACGTGGACGCGGGCGTAGACGCGCCGGTCGGCGGCGCCGCGCACCGGCGCGGTGAGGCGGGCGCGGACGGAGGGAGGGAAAAGCCGCGTCTCCTGTCCCATCGCCTTCCGCAGCGCCGGGGCGACGAAGAGGTGAAAGGAGACGAAGCAGGAGACGGGGTTGCCGGGGAGGCCGAAGACGAGGCGGTCGCGCAGGCGGGAGAGGACGACCGGCTTGCCCGGCTTCATGGAGACGCGCCAGAACTTCGTCTCCGCGCCGAGCGCCTCCAGCGCGTCCTTGACGAAGTCGTACGCGCCGACGGAGACGCCGCCGGAGGAGATCACGAAGTCGCACTCCATGGCCCGCTCGAACGCGGCGATGGTGGCCTCGCGCGTGTCGCGCACGATGCCGAGGGTCCGCGGCTCGGCGCCGGCTTCGGTCACCAGCGCGGCCAGGAGCGGGCCGTTGGAGTTGACGATCTTCCCCGGCGCCGGCGCCTCGCCGGCGTCGATGAGCTCATCGCCCGTGGAGAGGATGGCTACGGTGGGGCGGCGTCCCACGCGCACGCTGGTCTTTCCCGCGCCGGCCAGCAGCGCGATCTCGGCGGGGCCGATGCGGATGCCGGCACGCAGCAGCACGTCGCCGGCGCGTGTGTCCTCGCCGCGGCGGCGGATGTTCGTGCCGCGCGGCAGCGCCTTCTCGACGGTCACGGTCTCGGTCCCGCCGTCGGTCAGCTCGACCTGGATCACCGTGTCGGCGCCGTCGGGCACGAAGGCGCCGGTCATGATGCGCATGGCCGTTCCCGGCTCGAGCGGCGTGGCGGAGGGATGCCCGGCGGCAATGTCGCCGCGCACGGGGAGCGTTACCGGCGCGTCCGCGACGTCGTCGAAGCGCACGGCGTAGCCGTCCATGGCGCTGTTGTCGGCGGCCGGCGCGTCGTGCGCGGCGACGACTTCCTCGCGCAGCACGCGCCCGAGACTGCCGGCGAGGGCGACGGGCTCCACGCCGCCCGCGGCGACTTCCGCCATGACGCGCTGTTGTGCCTCTTCAACGGAAATCATGGCAGGATCGTATCAACGACCATGCGCACCATCTCCCTCTTCCTCCTCCTGACCGTCGGCTCGCTCGAGAACACGCACGGTCCGTTCGCGCGGCCGGAGCGCGGCGGCGGGCACTCCGTGGCGGCCTCGCCCTCCGGCGTGCTGATGGCGTGGAGCGAGAACGATGCGTCGGGCCGCGCGCGCATTCACGTGGCCAGGCTCGACACGGGCGGGCGCATCGACTCGCCGATCTCGGTCCTCCCCGCGCTGACGCCGGACCGCAACGCGCTCGCCCCTTCCGTGGCCACGGACGGCACGTCGTTCCTCGTGGTGTGGGAGGAAGTGTTCGGGAAGCAGCAGACGGTCTGCATGGCCGTCGACGAAAAGGGAACGCCCATCGGCGCGCCGAAAGCGGTCACTCCCGAGATCGCGGCCGCGGACAACATCTACGAGCCGGCCACCGTGACCTGGCTCGGCGATGAGTACGCCGTCCGCAGCGACGGCAGCATCCCCGTACGCGTGGCACGCGACGGCACGCTCCTCGGCCAGGTCGCCGGCGCGTTTCCGTTCGCGGTCGCCGAGAATGGCACGCGCGTCACAGCGGAGGTGCGCCGCATCACAGGGTTCCCGGGACGGGGCGGCATCCCGCCGACGTCGCAGTCGCTGCTCGCCTGGACCGCCGGCACGCGCAGCGGCGTCGAGACCATCGGGGCGAACGTCCCGAGCGGATACGCGATCGCGGCGGCGGGCAACGACTTCGTCATTGTCTCCAGCGGGCGGGACAGGGTCTTTTACCGGATGACGGCCAGCGGCGCGCTCTACTCGGTAGCCGCGGATGTCGACGCGTCGATCCCTCCACGCATCGAATGCTCGGCGACGCGCTGCGTGGTCGCGTACGCGACGCGCTCCGGAGACGTGCACGGCTTCACCTTCTCTCCCGAGCAGCCGTACGCGCCGCAGCTCTTCGTGGCCGCGGCCAGCGAGCGCTTCGAGGCGGAGCCGGAGCTGCTGATCCTCTCCGACAGCCGCGGCCTGATCGCCTATCGCAGCGGCGGGAGCGACGAGCGCCTGGCCACGCGCACGCTGCAGTTCGGGCCGGTGAAACGCCGCTCGGTGCGGTGATGTGGGGCGGGCTTCAGCCCGCCCATGGATGGCGGGCTGAAGCCCGCCCCACATTCGAGTGGGCTCCCGCGCATAGAATCGCTTTTGCAAGGGAGCCCATCCGAATGACTGCCACACTGCCCGTCGCCTCCGAGCTCTACGCCACGCGCACCGAGCGCATCCCCGTCGCCATCCTCGGCGCCACCGGCTCCGTGGGCCAGCGCTTCATCCAGTTGCTGGCGGACCACCCCTGGTTCCGCGTGCACGAGGTGGTGGCCTCGGACCGCAGCGCCGGCAAACCGTACGCCGCCGCGGCGGACTGGCGCCTGGAGTCGCTGGTCCCGGACGACGTGGCGAACCTCACCGTGAGATCCCTCGGGGACGAGCTGGAGTCGCGGCTCCTCTTCTCCGGCCTCGACTCCTCGGTGGCCGGCGAGGCGGAGGACGAGTACGCGAACCGCGGCTGCGCCGTCATCTCGAACTCGAAGAACCACCGCATGGACGCCGACGTCCCGCTGCTGATCCCGGAGATCAACGCCGACCATCTCGACGCCATCGAGGCGCAGCGCCGGCACCGCAAGGGCTACATCGTCACGAACCCGAACTGCTCGGTGATGGGGCTGGCCATCGCCCTGGCGCCGCTCGACCGCGCCTTCGGCGTGGAGGCGGTGCACGTCACGACCATGCAGGCCATCAGCGGCGCGGGCTACGCCGGCGTGGCCTCGTACGCGATCCTCGACAACGTCATCCCCTACATCGGCGGCGGCGAGGAAGAGAAGATCGAGACGGAGCCGCGCAAGATCCTCGGCCGCTGGACGGAGGGCCGCTTCACCGACGCGCCGATGACCATCTCCGCGCAGGTCAACCGCGTCCCGACCATCGACGGGCATCTGATGACCGTCTCCGCGAAGCTCCGCCAGCGCGCGCCGCTCGAAGAGGTCCGCGCCGCGCTGGAGAGCTTCCCGCCGCTCGACCTGCCGACCGCGCCGCGGCGTCCCATCCACTACCTCGACGCCGTCGACCGCCCGCAGCCGCGCCTCGACCGCGACCGCGAGCGCGGCATGGCCGTCACCGTCGGCCGCCTGCGCCCCTGCCCCATCCTCAACATCCGCTTCGTGGCCCTCGTGCACAACACCATTCGCGGGGCGGCGGGGGCGGCGATTCTGAATGCGGAGTTGTTGAAGGAGAGGGGGCTGTTGTGATTGTTGCTGGTTACTGGTTGCTGGTTCGTTGCGGTGCCTCGTCTGAATGGCAATTGCGGCGGAGAACCGCCACGAACCAGCAACCAGCAACCAGCAACCGCGCCGGAGGCGCCCCGTGATCGTCATCAAGTTCGGCGGCACTTCCGTCGGCGATGCCGACCGGGTGGCGAATGCGATCGACATCGTGGCGGAGCGGCGCGAGCAGCGGCCGGTGGTCGTGGTCTCGGCGCTGGCGGGGGTGACGAACGATCTCGTCGCCGCGAGCGAGGCCGCCTGCGCGCAGAACCCAGGGCGCGTGCGGGAGATCATCGCCGGCGTGCGCGCGCGTCATGAGGACGTCGCGCTGCGGCTCGTGCAGCAGAAGTCCGATTTCCTCGAGGCCTTCATCCAGCAGCTCGACAAGCAGATCGACGAGGTCGACACCATCCTGCGCGGCATCGCCCTCCTCGGCGAGATCACCATGCGCGCGCGCGACAAGGTCATGTCCATCGGCGAGAAGCTCTCCTCCGTCCTCTTCGCCTACACGATGATGATGCGCGCGCTGCCGGGCGAGTTCGTCTCGGCCGAGGAGGTGATCTGGACCAACGACTGCTTCGGCGGCGCCACGCCCGACATGGAGCGCACGCGCGCGGCGGCGAAACAGAACCTCGTGCCGCTGCTGGAGCGCAACCGCATCCCGGTCATGGGCGGCTTCATCGGCCGGACCGAGGCCGGCGCCACGACCACCCTCGGCCGCAACGGCTCCGACTACAGCGCGGCCATCGTGGCCGCGGCCATCGGGGCGAAGGAAGTGCAGATCTGGACCGACGTCGACGGCCTGCTCACCTGCGACCCGCGGCTCGTGCCGGGCGCGCGCGTGATCGACCTCCTCTCGTTCGAGGAGGCGGCCGAGCTGGCGCAGTTCGGCGCGAAGCTGCACCCGCGCACGCTGGAGCCGGCCGTCGAGGCCAACGTCCCCGTGCGCGTGCTGAACACGCACAACCCCGCCTCGTCCGGCACGCTCATCACGCGCGCCGGCGCCGCGGTCAGCGCGGGGCCGCGCTCCATCGCCCGCAAGCGCGGCGTGACCATGGTCCACGTCACCTCGAACCGCATGCTCGGCACGCACGGCTTCCTGGCGCAGTTCTTCGACGTCTTCGCCAGGCTCGGCATCTCGGTCGACCTCATCGCCACCTCCGAGGTCTCGGTGACCGTGACGGTGGACGAGAAGCACGACATCGACGAGCTGAAGAAACGCCTCGGCGAGATGGCCGAGGTCACGCTCGAGGACGGACAGTGCATCATCGCCGTGGTCGGGCAGAACGTCATGTCCGACGCCCGCGTCGGCGCGCGGGTGCTGGAGGCGCTCGACGGCATGCCGGTGAAGATGATCTCCCTCGGCCGCAGCGGCCTGAATCTCAGCATCGTCGTCGACGACGCGAACGCCGACGCGGCGGTGAAGGCCGTGCATCACGCGCTGTTCGAGGATGTGGAGACGGGCTTCAGCCCGTCGCAGGCAGGAGTCACCGCGGGCTGAAGCCCGCGCCACATATGAAGATCGCTATTCACGGCTACGGGAAGATGGGACGCACGATCGAGCGCGTCGCCACCGAGGGGGGGCATGAAGTGGTGTGCATCCTCGACGTTGACCGCAACGACCCGCTCGCCGGGGCGGAGGTGCTGATCGACTTCTCGCACGCCTCGGCGCTCGATCACGCCCTCGGCGTGGCCTGCGAGCACGGCCTCGGTCTGGTCATCGGCACGACGGGGTGGAACGAGCGGCTCGACGATGTGCGCGCGCGCGTCGAAAAGGCCGGCATCGCCTGCGTCTACGCCTCCAACTTCTCCCCCGGCGCGAACGCGATGTTCGCGCTGGCGCGGCGCGCGGGAGAGCTCTTCGCGCGCTTCCCGCAGTACGCAGCGGGGATGGAGGAGCGGCACCATTCGCAGAAAAAGGACGCGCCGAGCGGCACGGCGCTGAAGATCGCGTCCGAGGTGAAGGAGGGGAGCGAGGGGAAACTCGACCCGCCCATCGCCGCCTCGCGCGTCGGCGCGGAGTTCGGGCTGCACACGCTCTTCTTCGACTCGGCGGACGACCTGGTGGAGATCTCGCACCGCGCCCGGGGACGGGAAGGATTCGCGCGCGGCGCGGTATTCGCGGCCGAGCGCATCCGCGGCCGGAAGGGATTGATGAGGTTCGATGAGCTCTTCTGATTTTCGTGGCGTCGGCACCGCCCTGGTCACCCCGTTCCGCGACGACGGCTCGCTCGACGAGGGCGCGCTGGAGACGTTCGTCGACTGGCAGATCGCCGAGGGAGTGAACTTCCTCGTCCCGTGCGGCACGACCGGGGAGAACCCCACACTCACCGCCGACGAGCACCGCCGCGTGGTCGAGCTGACGGTGAAGACGGCGAACGGACGCGTGCCGGTGCTGGCCGGCGCGGGGGCGAACGCCACGCCGCGCGCGGTGGAGCTGGCGCTGCAGGCCTTCGACCTCGGTGCGGACGGCATCCTCACCATCACCCCCTACTACAACAAGCCGACGCCCGACGGCCTGCGCCGCCACTTCGGCGCGCAGGCGGAGGCCGTGGAGAAGAAGAAAAGCGGCTTCCCGATGATCATGTACAACGTCCCCGGCCGCACGGGGCTGAACATGACCGCGGAGACGACGCTGCGCATGGCCAGGGAGATCCCGAACGTCATCGGCGTGAAGGAAGCGTCCGGGAACATGGAGCAGATCCTCTCCATCCTCCGCGACCGCCCGAACGGCTTCCTCGTCCTCAGCGGCGACGACGCCTGGACGCTGCCGCTGCTGGCCGTCGGCGCGGAGGGCGTGATCTCCGTGGCCAGCAACGAAGTGCCGCGCCTGATGCGGGAGCTGGTCGACCACCGCGACGTCAGCATCCACCACCGCCTGCTCCCGCTCCTCACCGGCAACTTCATCGAGTCCAACCCCGGCCCGGTGAAGGCGGCGCTGAAGATGATGGGCGTGCTGGCCTCGGACGCCGTGCGGCCGCCGCTGGCGCCGATGACGGAGGGGGGGAGGGGGCGGATGCGGGAGATTTTAAGGGAGTGCGAGTTGATCTGAGGCTCATAGGCACATAGGCTCACAGGCTCACAGGGATGAGCTGCTATGAGCCTGTGAGCCTATGTGCCTATGAGCCTATGCGCCTATGAGCCTATGCGCCTATGAGCCTTCAGTCATGATCACCATCGAAGACCGCGTCAAATCCCTCCACAACGCCGACCGCACCGAGGCGGTGAAGACGATCGGGCTCTTTCTCGCGGAGCTGGAGAAGGGGACCATCCGCGCGGCCGTGCGCGACGAGGACGGGATCTGGACGGCGCAGGCGTGGGTGAAGGAAGGGATCCTGGCGGCGTTCCGCTTCGGCGTGCTGGCGGAGTTCGCCTCCGGCTCGCTCTCCTTCGTCGACAAGGACACCATCCCCGCCCGGCGCTTCAAGGTCGCCGACGGCGTGCGCATCGTCCCCGGCGGCTCGTCGATCCGCCGCGGCTCGTACATCGCCAAGGGGGTGGTGATGATGCCCCCCGCGTTCGTGAACATCGGCGCGTATGTGGACGAGGGGACGATGATCGACTCGCACGCCCTCGTCGGCTCGTGCGCGCAGATCGGCAAGCGCGTGCATCTCTCGGCCGCCGCGCAGGTCGGCGGCGTGCTGGAGCCGGTCGGCAACGTGCCGGTGGTGATCGAGGACGACGTGGTGGTGGGCGGCAACGCGGGACTCTATGAAGGCGTGGTCGTGCGCGGACGCGCGGTCATCGGCGCCGGCGTGGTCATCACCGCCTCCACGCCGATCTACGACGTGGTGCGCGGCCAGATCTATCGCCGCGAGATCCCGTACGGGGCGGTGGTCGTCCCCGGCACGCGCCCGATGAAAGGCGCCTTCGCCGAGCAGCACGGCCTCTCCATCGCCGCGCCGATGATCGTGAAATACCGCGACGAGAAAACCGACTCGGCCACGGCGCTGGAAGAGGCGCTGCGATGATGTTGTCGGTTGTCCGTTGTCCGTGAGGTTGCGCTAGAGCCATGACTCGCAGACAACCGACAACCGACAACCGACAACCGCCCGCGAACCGACTCGCCAACATCGAGCTCTCCCTCATCCGCCAGATCAACGCCCTGGCCACGCCGCTCTCGGTGAACCTCGGCATCGGCGAGCCGAACGTCGTGCCGGACGAGCGCCTGCGCGAGCTGGCCCGGCGCGCCGCGACGGTGCCGTGGCAATACTCGCCGAACGCCGGCACGCTCGCCCTGCGGCGGAAGCTGTGCGAGGGGACGTCCTACGACCCGAAAACGGAAGTGTGCGTCACCGCCGGCACGCAGGAAGGGCTCTTCGCCGTCTTCACCGCCTTCGTCAACCCCGGCGACGAGGTGCTCGTCCCCGACCCCGGCTTCCTCTCCTACGCCACGCTGGCGCAGATGTGCGGCGCGACGGCCGTGCGCTACGAGCTCGAGCCGCCCGACTGGAGCATCGACGTCGCGGCGCTGGAGCAGAAGATCACCCGGAAGACGAAGGCCATCGTCGTCAACTCGCCGTCGAACCCGCTCGGCTCGGTCGTGCCGAAGGAGACCCTCGAGCGCATCGCCGCGACGGGGAAGCTCGTCGTCAGCGACGAGGTCTACCGCGAGATCTGGTACGACCAGGC
Organism: Thermoanaerobaculia bacterium; assembly: GCA_035627015.1. GTDB lineage: Bacteria > Acidobacteriota > Thermoanaerobaculia > Gp7-AA8 > Gp7-AA8 > QHVT01. The sequence goes on from DASPMO010000153.1 coordinate 59,851, forward strand.
GCCGGCGTCGATGCTGGAGATGGGCGACCGCGTGATCGTGCTCAACGGGCTGTCGAAGAGCCATGGCATGACCGGCCTGCGCCTCGGCTGGATCCACGGCCGCGCCTCGCTGATGAAGACCATCATCACCGCGCACCAGTACATCGCCACCTGCGCGTCGGTCTTCTCGCAGGCGCTGGCGGAGTCGATCTTCGAAGACCGCGCCTGGAACGCGTCGTGGCTGGCGGGCGTGCGCGCGCAGTTCGCCGACCAGCGCACGGCCGCGCTGCACGCCATCGGGCACGAGCTCGAGACCGAGATCGCGCCGCCGGCCGGGGCGTTCTACGCCTTCGTCCCCGTCCCCGCGTGCGAGTCGATCGACTTCGCGAAGTCGCTGGCCACCGACGCCGCGGTGCTGGTCATCCCCGGGGTGGCCTTCGGACCGCACGGGCAGGGCTTCGTGCGGATCTCCTACGCGGCCCCCGTGGAGCAGGTGACCGCGGGGATCGAGAGGATCGGACGGTACCTGCGCGGGTTGGGGCGCTGACACGGCACGGCCGTGTCATCCTGAGTCGCGCAGACGACGAAGGATCCCCTGCCGAACGGAGCGAGCACCGGGTTCCAGCAGGGGGTCTTTCGCCGTCTACGCGGCTCGGGATGACAGGCGTGAGACACTCAGCACCCATCTTGCACCTCCGCTAAGATTCGCGATGGTGGCGAAAGCACAGAAAAAAGAAGAGAGACTGCCGGTGGCGCCGGAACGCGACTCCGTTGCGGCGGCAGAAGTGTCGCTGTACCGCAACGTGCTCAGGATCCGGCAGGAGCACAACCTCGACAACCTGGGCATCTCTTTCTACGACGCGGAGACGACGATCCAGTGGTCGTACAACGCCGACCGGTACTTCCATGCCGCCTCGACGATGAAGCTGGCCGTGCTGCTCGGCGTGTTCCGGCAGATCGACCGCGGCGACCTCGGGCTCGATGCGCCGGTGCACGTGCGCAACCGCTTTACGAGCATCGTCAACCAGGAGCCGTTCATGCTCGACCTCGGCCGCGATGCCGATCCCGACGTGTACGGCCACCTCGGCAAGACGCTCACCGTGAAAGAGCTCGCCTACTGGATGATCACCAAGTCCAGCAACCTGGCCACCAACCTCCTGGTCGAGGTCATCGGCATTCCCACCATCCAGCAGGCGCTGGACGAGCTGGAGATCGACGGCGTGAAAGTGCTGCGCGGCGTCGAGGACTCGCGCGCCTTCGACGCGGGCCTCAACAACGAGGTCACGGCCAACGGCCTCCTCAAAATGCTGCGCATCATCGCCGACGGCAAGGCCTTCTCGCAGAAGGCCTGCGACGAGATGCTGGAGATCCTGCTCGACCAGCAGTACCGCAGCGGCATCCCGGCCGGCCTGCCGAAAGCCGCCCGCGTGGCCCACAAGACCGGCAACATCTCCACCGTGCACCACGATGCAGGGATCGTGTATCTCGACGGGCGGAAGCCGTACGTGCTCGTGATCCTGACGCAGTTCCCGGCGGAGCAGGGACGCGGCACGGCCGTCGCCGAAGTCTCGCGCGACATCTTCAATACGCTCGCCGGAAACATCTATGAGTGAAACCGCAGTAGAAACAGCAGGCCTCAAAGTCGTCGACGCCTACGATCTCGACGACGAGCTCCGATCGATCCTCAAGCCCGGCGACATGGTCCGAGACGCCGACGGCCGCCGCCACCGGCTGCCGCGCTACTTTTACGAGATCCCCTCCCACGAGGTGGCCATGAAGACGCGGCTCACGCCGCACTTCGGGCTGAACGAGTTCATCCTGGCCGACCTCAAGGAAGCGCCGCGGCTGCAGGGCTACCCGCGCTACGTGCCGTGCGCGATCCGCATCCTGGCCTTCTACCTCGAGCAGTTCCGCGTGGCCTGCGGCGCCTCGGTGCACATCGCCGTCAACGGCGGCTACCGCTCCCCGTCGCACAAGCTGGCCCACAACGCCTCGCCGCACATGTGGGGAACGGCCGCGGACATCTACCGCATCGGCTCCACCATTCTCCGGACGAAAGAGACGATCGACCGCTACAACGAGATCGCCGAGGACCTCAGCGACGAGGTCCACGTCCTCCCGTACGGCCCCGTGACCGGCAGGAATGCCGACGACCACGTGCATTTCGACCTCGGCTATATGACCCTGATCCCCCGCGAGATCAGCGAGGACCGGATGGAGCAGCCCCAGGAGAACCGCCCCCGGTTCGCCTTCGAGGAGCGGCGGCGGAAGGAACGGAGAGGGGCCGTGGTTGGGGCGGAAGAAACGTAGGTTGGGCTTCAGCCCGTCCATGGTCGGGCTGAAGCCCAACCTACGTCGGCCTGCCGTTTGCTTCTGTTGAAACCGCTGAGTTCATGCCGCCCGAGATTCCTAAAACCGACCTCGACCGGGAGATAGCCCGCCGCCTTCGCCGTGCCAAGCTCGCCATGCCCGTGATCGGGATGGAGTCCGAGTTCAACGTCTGGCTGGACGAAAAGGAGATCAATCCCGAACCGTACTGGAAACACCCCAGTGCGTTCATCGACCGTCCCCTGCTGAGCCGCGAGAAGACGTCGCTGCAGCTCCCGACGGGCGGCGCGGTCTATTTCGACCGCGGCGTCATCGAGGTGGTCACCCCGGTCATCGAGCTGGCCCCGGCCAGCACCGCCCGGATGGTCCGCAACCTGTGGGAGCAGATCGGCTTCGTGCGCGATCAGCTCACGAACTGGGGGCGCAAGAACGGCCACACCGTCCGGCTGAAGGCCTACAGCAGCCACTACAACATCTCCTACGAGATCCCGAAGTCGCAGCAGAATGCCCGCCGGAACGAGAAGCTCCTGGCGCTGCTGCTGGCGTACGTCCTTCCTGTCCCGGTGATGCTGGCGGGGGGCAACCGCCGCTCGACCGGCGTCGGCGTCCGCCCGCGCGGCGCGCGACTGGAGATCACGGTCGATTTCACGCCCGATCCGGGGCTGATGATCGCCACCGCGACGCTCATCGTGGGCATCGTGCGCGACATCATGACCTGGCCGAGCTACGAGCTGTCGGAGCTGGAGAAGCGAGGCATCCCGGTCATCGCCGGAGTCACGCCGGGCAAGCACACGACCCGTAAAGGGTGGCTGACCAAGGACTTCCACTACGAGCGCAGCCCGTACACCTCGGACATCAACGAGCCGCTCTGGACGACGCAGTTCGGCGAGAAGAAGTCGCTGCGGCAGATCGGCAAGGAGACGGCCTGGTACTTCCGGAAATCGATCCGGCGCTACTCCGACCCCTTCAGCTTCCGCCTCCTCTTCGCCGTGCTCGACGGCCGCGCGCCCTCGCTCCTGGAGCTGGTGGACCGCCCCGCCGCGTATGAAGACGTGGGCCGCCTCTGCCGCTGGGGGATGGTCATCCACGAGCTGAAGAATTACGAGGCGGAGATCCGCATGCTCGCGCCATGGCGCGAGTTCAACCGCGAGTCGATCGACCAATACGTGATCGAGCGCCAGAAGGCGCGCGAGAAGCACCAGACCGAGATGGCCAACGTCAGCTCCGAGCCGCGCGCGCGCACGCGCTCCATCGAGGCGAGCGCGAAGGCCCCCGAGGCGGTGGCGCTGGAAGAGCTCCGCGCGCGGCCGATCCGCAAGTCGGTGCTGTCACGCCGCCGCTCGGATCGCCCCGGCAAGCTCGTGCCGCGCCGCCCGGTGCAGGCGCAGTACGTCGACCGCCGCGGCATCTCGCTGCTCCCCGGCTTCGGCCGGACGGCGCAGGAACGCCGCCGCAACGCCGAGCGCCGCCGCAACACGTACGCGATCCCCTTCCCCGACCGCCGCCTGACCCGCTCCGCCTACGAGCAAGTCTTCCTCAAGCTCGTCTCCGGCGGCCGCCTGCGCATGGGGAGCGATCTCTACACGCCGGTGGGGATGAAGGGTTGGTACCACGCCGTCTTCCGGCGCGAGTCGGACGGCGCGGAGAAGCTGCTGTCGATCGACCAGTTGCTCAAGAAGATGAACGACTGGACCTGATGGTGGTTGCTGGTTGCTGGTTTTCCACCGGCCGCACACCCGTTGCTCATCAGAGAACGTAGGGCGGGCTTCAGCCCGCCTCCCCCGGGGGGACGGGCTGAAGCCCGTCCTACGTTAATCACGCCCGCGTAAACTCCAGCAGCGTCGTCCCCGCCGCGTCCCGCAGCGTGAGCCGGTTTCCCGAGATCGCGTACGACGCCACGCGCGAGAGCGCGTCGAAATACTCGCTCTCCCGACGGTTCCCTTCCGGGTCGACGCAGGCACGCTTCGTCGCCCCGATGGGGCCGAAGGTCAGGCTGGAGCCGGACTCCGTGTAGGTCGCGCGGTACTGGTTGCAGCCGCCCGAGCCGGTGGCGCTGCCGTCCGCGAACCGCAGGGTGATGGCGGAAGAGGTGTTGAGCGTCCAGTTCGTGCCGTCGAGGGAGGCGGCGGTGTCCTGCGTAGCGCAGGCGGCGAGGAGGAAGAGGAGGAGGAAGGAAGTTCGGCGCATGATGGGTGAATGCTACGCCTCTCAGGGCTCATAGGCGCACAGGCTCACAGGCTCACAGAGGCTCCTGCTATGAGCCTATGAGCCTCTGTACCTATGAGCCTACTCTTTCGACCGCCGATCCCAATCCTCCCGCAGCGCCTTCCCCGGCGACCGCCCCTGCAGCCGCGGTTTCTCGAGGATGGTCGCCAGGAGGTCAGCAACGCCCCAGGCCAGGAAGGTCGTGGCGGAGATGGTGAAGAGCTGCGAGAGCGAGTGCAGTCCCAGAAGCAGGAAAAGCGCGACCGGGATGGCGATGCCCATCACGATCGCGCCGACGACCAGTCGCAAGCCACTCACTCGCGGCTATTCAACCACACCTATCGCGCTTCCGCCCTGGCCACGTCGCTGGTCAGATCGGCCGAGACGTCGCCGGCGATGTGACTCTCGACGCGGGTCTTGAAGTCCTTCTCGTAGTTGCGCACTTTGACGACGTACTTGCGCGTCTCCTTGAACGGCGGGACGCCGCCGAAGCGCTTCACGTTTCCTTCGCCGGCGTTGTAGGCAGCGATCATCTTCGTCTCGTTGCCGTCGAAGCGCTCGTGCAGGTACTTGAGGTACTTCGCGCCCGCGGCCACGTTCTGCTGCGGGTTGGTCAGGTCGCGCGCCCCCATCCACCGCCCGGTGCGCGGCACGAGCTGCATCAGGCCGATCGCGCCCGCGCCCGAGCGCGCCGTCGGCTTGAAGCGCGACTCCGCCTGCACCACGGCGGCCACGAGCTCCGGCCTCACGTTGTTCTTCTTCGCTTCCTTGTAGATGATCGAGCCGAACGGCACTTCCTTGCGGAAGAACTCTTCCCGCGCCTGTTCGGTGATCACGGACAACTGCTTCGGCGCCTCGGCCACGGTCTTCAGAGGCGATTGCGCGGCCTTCTCCACGCCCTGCGTCACCGCCTCCACGCCGCCTGCCACCGTCGACGCGATCGACTTCGCCGCGTCGAGGTCACCCGCCAGCGCGCGGTCGAGCGACGACGTCGCTGCCGGCTTGCTGCTCCCCTTGCCGCCGGCCGTGCCGGTCGCATTCTGCTGCACCATCTTCAGCGGCGCGCCGATGCCTCCCAGCGCCAGCGAGGCGCCGAGGGCCCAGGTGGCGTACTTCTTCCGCAGCCCCTGGAACTTGCGGGGGCGGACCGCCTGCACTTCGCGCCGCAGCTGGGAGCGATCGAAATTGTCCAAAAACCGCTCTTGGTAAGGCCGCTGCGTCTTCAGCTCCGGCATCTGCATCCTCCATGTTACGTAACCCACTTATTTGCAATGCAGAAGCCAGATCTAAATAGTTGAGCTAAATGGCTTTACTGTCGAGCTTCACGCTCCGGTTTGGCTCGCTTCGCGAACAGTGGCAGAATGCGCGAGCCATGAGGACGACCGCGGTTTTCGTGCTGGCCGGGCTTCTCGCCGGCGCCCCGGTGGCGCTCGCCGAGGACTTCTCCGTGCCTGTCGACGACACGATCTGCGCCGGGTATGAACCGCTCGGCGAGCGGAAGCCCGCCGCTCCACTCGTCCAGCGGGTGTTCCGCTACACGCAACTGGCGCTGAAGCACCGCGTGGAAGGGCTGGCCAGCTATTACTCGTCGTTCTTCGACGGCCGGAAGACGGCGAACGGCGAGACGTTCCGCAACGGCAAGTACTCCGCCGCGCACCTCACGCTTCCCCTCGGCACGTGGATCGAGGTGAAGTCGCGCGCCACGGGCAGAAAGCTCCGCCTGCGCGTGAACGACCGCGGCCCGTACGTGAAGAAGTTCTGCCTCGATCTCTCGCAGGCCGCCGCGCGATACCTCGGCGTCGACACGGCCCGCGACCGCCACGTCGAGTTCCGCATCATCGCCCTGCCGGGCGAGGAGCCGCTCCCCGAGGAGGCGCTAACCCTGGCCGGGGATGTTGAAGCAGAACGTGCTGCCCTCGCCCAGCACTGACTCCACCGTCAGCTCTCCGCCGTGGCTCTCGATGAGCCGCTTGGCGAGATAGAGGCCGTAGCCGGGGCCGCCGCCGCGCTGCTTATCGAGCTTGCTCATCCCCCCCAGCTCGAAGACCTGGTTCACGTAGCGCGGGTCGATGCCGATGCCGTTGTCGCGGACGCAGAAGCGCACGCCGCCCCCGCCGTCGCCGGTGCAGTCGATGGCGATGTGGCGCTCCCCCTTCTCGCGGTCGTTGAAGAAGAGCGCGTTGGAGATGATCGCGCCGATGGCCTCGCGCATCTTCTCGGGGTCGACGTTCACCACGGGGAGGTCGGTGGGGAGGTCGACGCGCACGCCCCCTTCCTCGATCTGGAAGTTGTACTTGAGGATCACTTCCTCGACCACTTCGCGCAGGGGGACGGGCTTGCGCGCGTTCGGCCGCGCGAGCAGTTTGACCATGTGCGACATCTCGTCGAGGATGCGCTTCATGTACTGCGCGCTCGAGCGGATGCGCCGCAGGAAGTCCTGTCCCTCTTCGTCGAGCTTCTCCAGGTAATCGCTCAGCAGCAGATCGCTGAAACCGTCGACGGCGAAGATCGGCGATTTGAGATCGTGCGACAGGACGCTGAAAAAGCGGACCAGTTCCTCATGGGAAACGGGTTTTTCCGCCGCGGGGGCCTGTTCCAGCGTGTCGATACTCCACCTCCAAAAAGGCGCGACGCTGCAACGCTTGCGCCTACGCTTTCTTTCGGAAGGCCGCGATCTGCCCTTCGCCCACGATCTCGCCGTTCCCGTCGCCGTCGATGACTAGGCCGGTCCTGGCCGGAATGCCCAGTCCGAGCTGCACCTCGGGAAGGGACATGAGCCGCCTCAGGGCGAGGTCGTTCTGCGGATCGAAGCCGGTGTCGACGACGGTATTGGCCAGCCAGCCGAGGGCCGGGAGGGCGCTGCCGCCGCGCATGTCGCGGGCATGCGTGCCGAAACACGAGGCCGCGGCGCCGATGGCCGCGATGACCGCCCCGTTCGCGGCGGCGTCGCGCATGGCCAGGTCCGCGGGCGACTCGCGGATCGTTTCCAGGAGATTGTTCGTCACGCCGCCGCCGAGGTAGATCATCCCCGCCGCGAGGATGGCGTTGAGGCTCTTCGGGCGGCGGCTGTCGCGGCCGCGGTAGACCGGCACGTTGAGCACTTCGACGGACGGGTCGAGCTCGCGAAAGTACTTGCCGAGGTGCTGCGCGTACTCAGCCGAGCCCGAGGCGGTGGGAAGAAAGGCGATCGTGCGGCGATCGGCCGGCATCTTCTCCAGCAGCAGGCGATCGATCTCGCGCGTCTCCCCGAACGAGAACTCGCCGCCGCCGATGAGCACCAGCGTTTTCACGGGCACGGCCAGGCGGACGGGCAGCGTCACGCGCGCATCGTAACGTAGGGCGGGCTTCAGCCCGCCGCTCAGGGTCGGGCTGAAGCCCGACCTACGTTGAACGCCGGTTGCGTCCAGGCCATCTTTCCGTTTGAGTCGATCACCCGGGCCCGGACGTAGCGCTCCCCCCGCATCGTGTAGCTCGCCGACGAACCTTGCGTCTCCTGCAGCACGCGGCCGCCGTCGCCGATGAACTGGATGCGATAGTGCGCGCCGTTCTTCTCGCGCACCTTCACCCGCGTCCCCGAGGCTTCCTCCATCTCGACGCCGGGTCGAGCGCGGCCACGATCGACTTCGCGTCGCGCTCGGCGCGGACCACCACCCACGCCTTGCCGGGCAGGGCGACGTCCGTGTCTCCCAGCGGGCGCTTCCAGTGATGCGAGTCGTCGACCGCGACGCCGTAGACGCGGCGGCCTTTCGTCAGCAGCGCGTCCCACATCGACGCGACCGACGGCGGTCCCTGCGCGTTGACGTACGGGTGGCCGCTGGCGATCTCCAGCAGCGTGAAGCCGCGGAGCTGCAGGAGCTCGTCCGCGTCGAAGGCCCAGCCGAAGTTCGGATGGTTCACCAGGGCGATGCCGCCCGCACCGCGGACGGCGTCGATGTTCCGCTGCAGCACCTCGACGGGTGGATGACCAGGAAGTCGTAGCCGCGGTCGCGATACCACGCCGCCACTTCCGCGGGCGGCGAGTCGCCGTCGCTCTGCGACGTATGGGTGTGCAGGTTCCCTTTCAGCCACACCAGCGAGGCGAGAACGGCGACAATGGCGCGCAACATCGTCCGCATCGTAATTCAGGAGGCCTGATGGCTCGCGCTCTGGTCGTTCTTCTTTTCGCCGCTCCGCTGTTCGCGCAGGAAATCACCGGCGACCAGCTCTGGGCCGCGCTGCTGCAGGGCAACAAGCAGTACGTCGCCGGGACGCTGCGCTACGAGCAGCTCGCCGAGGAGCGTGCGAAGCTGAAGAACTCCGAGCTGCCGCCCATCGCGGTGCTGGCCTGCTCGGACAGCCGCGTGCCGCCGGAGCTCGTGTTCAACCAGACCCTCGGCGCGATGCACGTGGTACGCAGCGCGGGCAACGTCGCGGACGAGCTCGGGATCGCCTCGCTCGAGCTCTCCCTGAATGCCGGCACGAAGCTGCTGGTGGTCCTGGCACACGAGAACTGCAGCGCCGTCGGACACTCCCTCGGCACCGGCGAGCCGGCCACTCCCGCGCAGCAGGCGCTGGCGAAGCGCATCCGCTCCTCGTTCGCCGGCATCGGCTACGAGGCCGCGAACATCCGCAAAGCGGTGGAGGCGAACGCGCGCGCGTCCGCGGCACAGCTCCTCGCAAACAGCAAGGCCATTCGCGACGCGGTGGCCGCGAATGGCCTGAAGATCATGCCCGCGTATTACGACCTGACCACGGGTGCGGTCACGAAGATCGACTAGCCGCTGTCATCCTGAGCCGCGCAGACGGCGAAGGACCCCCTGCCGACGGAGCGTACACGGGGTTTCAGCAGGGGGTCCTTCGCCGTCTGCGCGGCTCAGGATGACAGTCACGCGCGGCTGGCGCGCCAGACTTCCTCGATCTTGCGCCCCATGTCCGACGGCGCCTGCACCACGTGAATGCCGGCCGCCTGCAGGGCGGCCATCTTCTCCGCCGCCGTGCCCTTGCCGCCGCTGATGATCGCGCCGGCGTGGCCCATGCGGCGTCCCGGGGGTGCGGTCTGTCCGGCGATGAAGGCCACCACCGGCTTGGTGACGTTCGCCTTCACGAAGGCCGCGGCCTCTTCCTCGGCGCTGCCGCCGATCTCGCCGATCATGATGATGGCCTCGGTCTGCGGATCGGCCTGGAACGCGGCCAGGCAGTCGATGAAGTTCGTCCCGGGGAGCGGATCGCCGCCGATGCCGACCGCGGTCGACTGGCCGATGTGGCGCGTCTGGCCGACCGCCTCGTACGTCAGCGTCCCGGAGCGCGAGACGATCCCGAGCGGCCCCGCCTTGTGGATGTGGCCGGGCATGATGCCGATCTTGGCCTGGTCCGGCGTGATGATGCCGGGGCAGTTCGGGCCGATCAGGCGCGACGGCGCGCGTCCTTCCGCAACGCGGCGGGCGTTCGTCTTCCGCAGGAAGTCGTGCGCGCGGATCATGTCGTTCACCGGGATCCCCTCGGTGATGCAGACGATCAGCTCGATGCCGGCGTCGGCCGATTCCATCACGGCGTCCGCCGCGAACGGCGGCGGCACGAAGATCAGCGAGCAGTTCGCGCCCGCCTTCTCCCGCGCCTCTACCACCGTGTTGAAGACGGGAAAGCCCTCGTGCGTCGTGCCGCCCTTGCCCGGCGTCACGCCGCCCACCACCTGCGTCCCGTAGTCGCGGCAGCCGATCGCGTGGAACGTCCCCTCGCGGCCGGTGATGCCCTGAACGATGACCTTCGTGTTTTTGTCAGCCCAGATTGCCATTACGACTGTCCCTTCGCGGCGGCCACGACTTTCTGCGCCGCGTCCCACATCCCGTCCGCGGTGATGAGCGGGAGCCCCGACTTGGCGAGGATCTCTTTCCCCAGCTCCACGTTCGTGCCTTCCAGCCGCACGACCACCGGCACGGGGAGGCCGACTTCCCGCGACGCGCTGACCACCCCCTCGGCGATGCGATCGCCGCGCATGATGCCGCCGAAGATGTTGATCAGGATGGCCTTCACGTTCTTGTCGCTGAGGATGATGCGGAAGGCGTTCTTGACCTGTTCCGCGCTGGCGCCGCCGCCGACGTCGAGGAAGTTCGCCGGCTCCCCGCCCGCGAGCTTGACGATGTCCATGGTGGCCATGGCCAGGCCGGCGCCGTTGACCATGCAGCCGACGTTGCCGTCGAGCTTGATGTAGTTCAGGCCGTACTTCGACGACTCGACCTCGAGCGGATCTTCTTCATGAAGATCGCGCATCTCGACGACGTCCTTGTGCCGGAACAGCGCGTTGTCGTCGAAGTTCATCTTGCAGTCGAGCGCCAGCACGTCCCCTTCCTTCGTCACCAGGAGGGGGTTGATCTCCAGGAGCGAGGCGTCGGTCTCGATGTAGGCGCGCATCAGCTTCTGGGTGAAGTCGACGCACTTCCTGTAGGCATCGCCGGTCAGGCCGAGGGCGTAGGCGACCTGGCGGGCCTGGAACGGCTGCACGCCGAGGACGCTGTCCACCGGCTCGCGGTGAATGGCCGACGGATCGTGCGCGGCCACTTCCTCGATGTCCATGCCGCCCTGCGCGGAGGCCATGATCACGTTCATGCCGGAGGCGCGGTCGAGCGTGACGGCGAGGTAGAGCTCTTTGTCGATGTTGAGCGCTTCCTCGATGAACACCTTGCGCACGACGCGCCCCTCGGGGCCGGTCTGGTGCGTGACCAGGGTCATGCCGAGCATCTTCTTCGTCAGCTCGGCCGCCTCGTCGGCGTTCTGCGCCAGCTTCACGCCGCCGCCCTTGCCGCGGCCGCCGGCGTGGATCTGCGCCTTGACCACCACCCGTCCGCCCAGCTCCTTGGCGGCCTGGCGCGCCTCGTCCGGGGTGTCGACGACGATGCCGCGCGGCGTGGGGACCCCGTAGCGCCGCAGGATTTCCTTGGCCTGATATTCGTGAACCTTCATAGCGGCGCGCGTTGTATCACAACGGTGTTGTCGGTTGTCAGTTGTCAGTTCTCTGCGCGGCATGGCCAGGCGGGCGCTGCCGCACAGACAACCGACAACCGATAACCGGCAACAGGGCTACGGCGCTCCCAGCGCCTCCTCGAGCACCTTCCGCAGGCGCAGCCCGCCCTTCAGCAGGCGCTCGTAGACCACGCCGATGTTCTTCTGCGCGTACTCCCCGCCCAGGGTCCCGTTGCCGATGTCGTAGGAGTCGTGGACGGCGGCGTAATGCGACTCGTTGAACCAGTCGACGATCGTGCCGCGCTGGAGCTCGGCCACGGAGCGGCCGCGCATCTCGTACTCGACGAGGCGCTCCACGTAATCGTCCACGTTCCCCGGACCCCAGTCGATGAGCGCCGAGTCCCAGGCGCTGTGCAGGTTGGTCTCGACGCCGAGGAAGCGGATCTTCACGAGATTGCCGCCGCGGTCCATGACCATCTGCCCGGTCTGTTCGTCTTTCACCTGCCCGCCGGCGGCGTGCATCGGCTGATGGAGGTCGCCCATGAAGTGCACGACGTAGATCAGCGCCTCGCGGCGCTTGTCGCGCGGCTGCGACTTGTCCTTGAGGACCGCGGCGAACTTCTCCACCGCGGCCACGACGCACTGGTCGTCCTTGCAGTCGCGGGCGCGGTCGAACGTGGCCTGGTCGTTGGGGATGTTGCTGTAGTGCAGCGCCCCCGTGTCGCCCTGCCGCAGACCTTTCGTCTCCTCGGCGCGCCAGTCGTCGGGAAGCGAGGCGATCTCGCGCAGCGGCGCGCCGAAATTCATCTGCCGCACCTGCGCCGCGACATTGGGCGAGAGGCCGCGCTCGGCGAGCTCCGCGACCACGGCGTGGCCTTTGGCGCCCCAGGCGTAGGCGGAGGTTGGGAGGAGGAGCAGCAGGAGAATCAGGCGGGTGATTCGCATGTGGCGAATAGTAGGCTCACAGGCTCATAGGTGCATAGGCTCACAGGAGCAGCCCTATGAGCCTGTGAGCCTATGAGCCTGTGAGCCTATGAGCCTGTGAGCCTGTGAGCCTGTGTACCTATGAGCCTCTCCGAAGGAGACCTCCTCACCATCACCCCCTCCGAGCTCGTCGCCGGCGGCGACGCGCTGGCGCGGCTGGACGGCTTTCCGGTCTTCGCGGCGAACGTCTTCCCCGGCGACGTGGCCCGCGTGCGTTTGTACGAGGTGAAGAAGGGCTTCGCCAAGGCGGACCTCGTGGAGCTGGTGACGCCGGGCCCGTGGCGGCGGGCGATGCCGTGTCCAGTGGCGAACGAATGCGGCGGCTGCGACTGGACGGCGCTGCGGCTCGACAAACAGCTCGAGGCGAAGCGGCGGATCCTCACCGAGTCGCTGCGCCGCATCGGCAAGCTCGACCCGGCTTCGCTGCCGGCGATCGACGTGCACCCGTCGCCGCTGAATTACCGGCTGCGCTCCCGGCTGCATCGCGATGGGGATGCGGTGGGGTTCTTCGCCATGCGGTCGAATCGGGTGGTGCCGCTGGCGCGGGAGTGCGAGGTGGTGGGCGTGGAGACGGCGCAGGCACCCTCGGAAGGACAACAGTGGGAGCTCGGCGACGACATCATCCGCGACGAGCGCGAGCTCACCCTCACCGTCAACGAATTCACCTACCGCCTCAGCACCAGCGCCTTCTTTCAGGTCAACCGGCACCTGCTGGGCACGATGATCCGGCTCGTCACCGCGCACGCGTCGCGCGTGCAGAGCCGCGGGAACGCGGTCGACCTGTACGGCGGAGTGGGCTTCTTTACGCTGCCGATGGCGAAGCTCTTCGAGCGCGTGACGCTCATCGAGGGCTCCCCCGTCTCCGCGCGCTACGCGCGGCTGAACGCGCCGCGGAACATGAAAGTCATCGAGGCGCCGGTGGAGGCGAAGATGCGCACTCTCCCGGAGGTGGATTTCACCTTCCTCGACCCCCCTCGAGCCGGGACGCGCAGGGAGGTGATCTCGACGATCGCCGAGAAAACGCGCGAAATCATTGCCTATCTCTCCTGTGATCCCGTAACCTTTGCCCGTGACGCGAGCCGGCTGATCGCGTCCGGCTGGCGTCTCTCCACGCTCGACCTCCTCGACCTCTTCCCGAATACCCATCACGTCGAGACGCTCTCCTCGTTCGAGCGTGCGCAATGACACACCTGCTGCATTTCCACTGATCGCTCTCATCACCGGACTGGTTTCAGGTCCACATCTGGTCCATCCCTGGCTCACTGCCATCGGCCTCGTCGCCGCCGGCTTCCTGTCTGGAGTGCGGCAGCGCCAGCTGCCGCTCTCCATTGCGGCAACGCCAGGTGCCGCGGGCGGGCGGCGGCTGGCGCCGCCGCGATTGAGAGCGGCAACTGGCGTTGCCGCACTCCATATCGCTCTCGGCATCTTTCTGTCGCTGCAGTTGCAGTCGCGGGTGGCGAAGGAACAAGCCGCGTTCGATGACATCGAGCCGGACGTCTTCGTCACCATCGAGGCGCCGCTGGAGCGCGACTGGTCCCCGCGCGACGAGGCGTACGTGCTGCGTGCCTCGCGCTTCACCGTCAACGGCGCGACGTTCGACACGCCCATCGCCGTCTACGCCCGCTTCGCGCCGCCGGAGATGGCCATGGAGGCGACGCTGCGCGCGGAAGGGTTCCTCCGCCGCAACGAGCGGGGCGAGTACTCGATGGGAGTGAAGTCTCCGGCGCTGATGACTTACGCGGGCACGCTGCCGCGATGGCACCCGCGCTCCTGGAACCGCGCCCTGGCCAACGCGCTGGAGCGCCACGCGAGCCGACATCCCGACGAGGTGGCGCTGGCGCAGGCGCTCGTCCTCGGCCGCGGCGAGCGGCTCTCCGAGGAGATGAAGAGCAGCTTCCGTGGCGGCGGGACCTATCACCTGCTCGTCTTCTCCGGCCTGCAGATCGCCTTCGCCGCGGGACTGCTGGCCGCGCTCCTGCGCTGGCTGCACGCACCGCGCGCCTCGGACTGGCTGCTGCTCGCCTTCGCCCTGCTGGCGCCGCTCTTCATCGGACCGACGGCGTCCGTGTCGCGCGCCAGCATCGGCATCGGGCTCTACGCGCTCTCGCGGCTCTGCCAGCGCCCCACGTCGCTGGAGAACCTCTGGTGCGTGGCCGCGCTGCTGCGGCTGATCCTCGAGCCGCGCGATCTCACCGACCCGTCGTTTCACCTGACGTACGCCGGCGCCGGCGCGCTGCTCTTCACCGGAAGACACTTCCGGCCGCGCTGGCTCGGCTACGTCGCCGCCGCCGAGGTGGCCATCGCGCCGCTGACGCTCTTCCACTTCCACCAGTACGCCCTCGGCGGCTCGGTGCTGACGTTCGCGATGTCGCCGCTGATCTTCGCGATGCTGGTCGTCTCCGCGCTGGCGTGCGTCTTCCCGCCGCTCTTCCACGTCATCGGCTGGCTGCACCGCCTCTGCACGATGCTGAACGCGTTCGGCCTGTCGGGCTGGTTTGCCTCGCCGCCCGCCGGCGCGCTGCTGACCGGCGCCGCCGCGGCGCTGCTCTCGATCGCCCTGCTTCGGGCCCGCGCGCGCGCCATCGCGTTGACCGTGGCCCTGCTCATCCCCACCAGCGCGTCGATCGCGCGCTTCCTCCGGCAGCGCAGCGTCGAGCATCCCACCGTCACCTTCTTCGACATCGGCCAGGGCGACGCCATCGCGCTGCGCTCCGGGACCTACACCATCCTCGTCGACGGCGGCCGCGGCGAGCGCATCCTGCCGCTCCTCGCCGACCGCGGCATCCGCACGCTCGACGCCGTGATCCTCTCCCACGCGCATCCGGATCACTGCGAAGGACTGGCGCGCGTGCTGGCCTCGTTCGAGGTGCGCAGCGTCTGGATCTCGCCGAGACGCTTCCGCGGCGACTGTGCCGCGGCCGTGCTCGAGTCCGCGCGCGCCCCCATCCACCTCGTCCGCGACGGCGACACGCTCACCCTCGGCGACCTGCACCTGCGCGCCCACGTCGCCGACAGCCGCTTCCGCCGCGCGCCGGAGAACAATGCCTCCATCGTCCTGCACGCCAGCGCGGGCAGGCGCAGCTTCCTCCTCACCGGCGACATCGAGAAGGAAGCCGAGCTCTGGCTGTCCGACCGCGACCTGAAGGCCGACGTGCTGAAGGTCGCCCACCACGGCAGCCGCAGCTCGTCCTCGCCGAGCTTCCTCGACAACGTCGCCCCGCGCCTGGCCGTCATCTCCTGCGGCCGGCACAACCTCTTCGGCCACCCGCACCCCACGGTGATGGAGGCTCTGGACGAGCGCGGCGTCCGCACCTGGCGCACCGACCTGCACGGCTCGATCGACGTGGCCGTGCGCGAAGGGCATTTGTACGTCACGTCGAGATGGGACTAAAGTGATGACCGCTCACGATGTCGACCACGATCCTCCGTCTCGGACTCTGGACGCTCATCATCGTCCTGGCGTTGTACGTCCTGGCCAGCACGTACCACAGCGAGCCGTGGGCCGAGCTGATCCCGATGCCGATGCTGCAGCAGGCGCTCATCGTCGCCGGCGCGCTGATCGTCATCGGCATCATCCTGCGCGTCCTCGGCAAGGGCGCCGACGCGGTGAAGAAGAACCGCTGCCAGGTCTGCCGCACGCCCATTCCGCCGGGTGCGATCTACTGCCGCGCGCACCTCCGTGCCGTCCTTCACGAAGAGGATGACCGGACGCACGCGACGAGGGTGCACCGCCGTTAAGAACGACGTTAAGAAGCTCATCGTCATCGCCGGCCCGACAGGCTCCGGAAAGTCCGAGCTCGCCCTCCGTCTGGCGACGGCGCTGCCCGGCGAGATCGTGAACTACGACTCCGTGCAGGTCTACCGCGGCTTCGACCTCGGCAGCGCCAAGCCCTCGCCCGCCGAGCGCGCGCTCGTCCCGCACCACCTCTTCGACGTCGTCGACGCCGGCGAGGAGTTCAACGCCGCCGACTACGGCCGCGTGGCGCGGGAGGTGTGCGCGACGCTAACGTTGTCGAACATCAGGCCCATCCTCGTCGGCGGCACGTTCTTCTACCTCCGGGCCCTGCTGTCCGGCCTTCCGGAGATGCCGGGCCGCGACGAGGCATTGCGCGCGCGCCTGCGGCGTATCGCCGCCGCTCCGCGCGGCGCGGCGCGGCTGCATCGCTGGCTGTCGAAAATCGATCCGCGAAGTGGTAGAAAGATCGCCCCCGCGGACCGCCACCGCGTCGAGCGGGCATTGGAGGTCTGGATCACGAGCGGCCGCCCGATCTCGAGCTGGGAACCGGAAGCGAGCGACGAACTGCCGGCCGTCAAGCTCGGCCTGCGCGTCGACCGCGAGCGCCTCGCCCCGCGACTGGACGCACGCGTGGAAACGATGTTCCGCCGCGGGCTGATAGACGAGACGCGCGCGCTGCTGGAGCGCTTTCCGGCCTCCGCGCGCCCCTTCGGCACGATCGGCTACAAAGAGGCGGCCGCGGTCGTGCGGGGAGAAATGACCGCGAGCGCCGCCATCGAAGAAACCAAACGCCGCACGCGCGCGTACGCAAAGCGGCAGATGACCTGGCTCCGCTCGGAGCGGAATGTGCACTGGGTCGACGCCGAAGACAGAGAGGCCGCGCTCGCGGCCGCACTGCGAATCATCGAGGAACACGCTTGAGATCGACGACACGACTGGTTCTCGCGGCGACGCTGCTGTGGCTCGCCGCCTGCGGCACGGCCCCCGACGTGATGCCTCCCGCCGTCACGCCCGAGGCGGAAGACCGCTTTCTGCTGCACCCGATGACGGGGCGGACGGTGCCGCCGCCGGCGGGCGACCGCTTCGAGGCCGTGTACCGCTACGCCCTCGCCGGCAATCAGGCCGAGGCCGACCGCCGTCTGGCCGAGCTCCGCCAGCGCAATCCCGAGCTGCTCGTGCCGGCGCTCCTGCTCGACGCGCTCGTCGGCATCCGCGCCGGCCGCTACGACGACGCGCTGGCCGCGCTGCAGAGTGTGCGGGAGCGCGAGCCGGACAACGTCGTGGCGCGCGTATACGAGGCGGAGATCGCCATCCGCCAGAAGCAGACGCGCATCGCCTACGACCTCTATCGCCAGCTTCCCGACGTTCCCACCGCCGCCGAGCGGCTGCGCGGGCTCGAGGGCGCGCTGTTCAACGAGCTCTACGCCGCCGCCCAGACCGCGCCCGACGCGGAGGCCGTGCGCCTCCTGCGCGAGGCGCTGACGTTCAACACCGGCGCGGTGGAGCCGCGCATCCTCCTGGCGCAGAAACTCGTCGCGCAGCGCAGCTTCGACGAGGCGCGGCGCGAGGTCGAGCCGCTGCTCGACACGGTCGCCGACCGCCCTGAGATCCAGGAGATCCTGGCCGAGGTCGACATCGGCCGCGGACGGTACCAGGAGGCCATCGTGCGCCTGGACCGCCTGGCTCGCCGCACACGCGACGAGCGCTTCCAGCGCCGCCTGGACGAGGTGAAGAGCGAGTGGAGCGCGGCCAACATGCCGTCGCACTACCGCGCCGCGCTGGAGAGCACCGCCCTCACCCGCGCCGACCTGGCCGTGCTGCTCTACTGGACCGTGCCGTCGATCCGCTTCGCCCAGAACCTCGGCGTCCCGCCAATCGCCGTCGACGTGCAGGACGTGGCCGGCCGCGAAGAAATGATCCGCGCCATCGCCCTCGGCCTCTACGACGTCGACCCCGTCACCCGCCGCGTCAGCCCCTATCGCACCGTGAGCGCCTCCCGCTTCGCCGCGCACCTGACGCGCGTGCTCTCGCTGCGGGGGGCGGCGTGCGCGAGGGGAGTCACCCAGGACCGCGTTCTGAGCGCGTGCGGGGTGGAGGACCCGGTGGCGGGGCGGGCCCCCGACGCGACGATCACGGGGCGTGATGCCTTGCGCTACCTCGAGCAGATCGCCAAGAAGTTGTAAACGTAGGACGGGCTTCAGCCCGTCCCCCCGGGGGAGGCGGGCTGAAGCCCGCCCTACGTTTTCACATCACCGTCAACCGCGGCAGCCCGTGGTGCTCCCGCACCAGCCTCCGCAAATGCGCGTCGATCGCGCGCTGCTCCGCCCCCGGCACCATCCGCGCGGCTTCCTCGCGCAGCGCATCCGTCGCCAGCGCGGCGACCAGCTCCTCCTCCACCCCCATCAGCGCCTCCTCGATCTTCGGCAGGCTCCGCAGCGCCGCCAGCTCCCTTACGCGTGACGCAAACGAAGAGGCCGGCGTCGACTCGAGGGCGAGCGCGAGAGCCTCCAGCCGCGAGGATGGATCTTCCTCGGGCGCCCCCCCCTCCGCCCCCACCGCCAGCGCCTTCCGCTCCTCCCACATCTCCTTCACCGCGTGCTTGCAGTAGCTGAGGCTGTTGACCTTCTTTCCCGCCGCCTCCCGCTTGTCGAACACCGAGTCGAGCGCCTCGATCACCACCGGCAAAGGAATGCCATTCGCGGCCCACTGTTGCATCAGTGCCCAGTCCTTCGCATTGAGGATGAAAGGCGTTCCGCGACGGCGGGCAAAGTGTGCTTCGATTTCCTGGAAATACTCTACGGACACGACGCGCACCCTACGATCGGCTACAATCTCCCGTCAACCCACGGAGCCCCTGCTTATGGAATCGGTCCCGCCGCGCGCGGAAGTTACGGTCTACTCGCCCCTCTTCTCCCCCTTCCGGCAGCCGCTGCAGGCGGCCCCTGTCTCCATTGGGCGCGCGTCCGACTGCACCATTCCGATCAAGGACCGTTACCTCTCCCGCAAACACGCGGAAATCGTCCCCGTCGGCGCGGCGTGGATGCTCAAGGACCTGGGCAGCGCGAACGGGACGTACCTGAACGGCTCCCGCGTGGAGCGCGACGAGCAGCTCCGCACCGGCGACCGCATCCGCCTCGGCGACACCGAGATCGTCTTCGAGACCGCGGGTATCAGCACCGACCGCTTCTTCGCCGTCTCCGACCAGGGGCAGGGGACGAACCCCACCATCGCCATCCCCGTCCTGGACATGCCCGATCGCCCCGAGGAGCAGGACGTCTCGCGACTGCAGACGCTCACCCTCCTCGCCCGCGAGCTGATCGAAGACCGTCCCATGGACGAGCTGTTCGGCTTCATCACCGAACGGATCATGGAGCACCTCCATCCGTCGCGCGTGGCCATCGCGCTCCTCGGCTCGGACGGCCGCTCCTTCACCAAGGTCGAAGTGCGCCGCCAGGACCAGACCGACCAGAGCGAGCTGACCATCAGCCACACGCTCCTGGCCTCGGTGGTCGAGGAGAAGAAGGCCCTGGCCTTCGTCGACGTCAGCGTCGACGAGAAGCTCCGCCGCGCGCAGTCGATCATCATGCAGGGCATTCACTCGATCCTCTGCGCGCCGCTGATGATCGGCGAGGCGGTGGTCGGCGTGCTGTACGTCGACTACCTCTTCACGCAGCGGTCGCTCTCCGAGGAGGACGTGCGGCTGGTCGCGCAGATCGGCCGTTTCGCGGCCATCAAGCTGGAGACGACCCGCCTCCGCGAGGAAGCGATCCAGAAGCGGATCATGGACGAGGAGCTCAAGACCGCGTCCAGCATCCAGCGCCGCCTCCTCCCGCCGGCGCCGACCGGCATCCCGAACTTCACCTTCGTCGGCAAGAACCAGCCGTGCCGCACGGTCAGCGGCGACTACTACGACTTCATCCTCCGTCCCGATGGGAAGATCTACTTCGTCATCGGCGACGTGAGCGGCAAGGGCGTCACGGCGGGACTGATGATGGCCGGCCTCCAGGTCGCATTCCGCATCTTCGCGAAGAGCGATCCCGATCCGTCGACGCTGGTCACGCAGCTCAATGTGGCGCTGAAGGAGAACCTCCCGCAGTCGAAGTTCGTGACGCTCTTCCTCGGGCGTCTGGACACGAATACGGGCGTGATCGAGTACGTGAACGCGGGACACACCCCGCCGCTGCTGCTGACGAAAAACGGCGCGGTGGAACAGACCGAGAGCGACCTGCTCCTGGGCGTGGTCTCGCGCGCGGAGTTCACCACGCGCACCATGCAGCTCGAGCCGGGCGACTCGCTCATCCTCTTCACCGATGGCGTGACCGAGGCGCGGAATGCCGAGGGGGCGGACCTCGGGTCGGAGACCATCGGCAACGCGCTGGTCCGGCTCCACGGCGCCGACGCCACCACCATCGCCAGCTCGGTCAACGAGACCGTGCTCGCGCACGTCGGCGACGCGGAGAACCTCGACGACGACGTCACGCTGCTCGTGGTCTCCCGCGCCGCCCCCCTGTCATCCTGAGCCCCGCAGAGGGCGAAGGACCCCCTGCTGAAACCCCGTGCGCGCTCCGAGGCAGGGGGTCCTTCGCCGTCTGCGCGGCTCAGGATGACAGGGGCTTCATAAGTTCTTCATCGACACCCCGTAGCGTGCGGTCCCATGAAGATCGCACGCTCTCTTTTTCTCCTTCTCTTTCTCGCAGCTTCAGCACTCGCGCAGGCGCCGGGCGAGCAGCGCGCCCGCGACTGGGTCCGCGCGTACAACAGCGGCAGCGCCGAGCAGATGGAAGCGTTCGTGCTGGCCAACTACACGCCCGAGATCCTCGGGCGCCGCGACGCCGCCGGCCGCCGCACCATGTACGAGCAGCTC
>DASPMO010000154.1:0-75003 GCA_035627015.1 Thermoanaerobaculia bacterium
CAAGCGCGCGAGTTGGGCGTGCACGGCGGCGTTTATCTTTTCGAAGTGACCGGCGGCGCGGCTTCGGCGGCGGGGCTGCGGCGCGGCGACATAGTTACCTCGTACGGGAAGCTCCCCGTGCTGAATCCGCACGATCTCAACGCCGCTATCGCGTCGCACCCCCGCGGACTGAAGATTCCAGTGCAAGGTCTGCGATATCGAGAAGACACGAAGCGCCTCGAACCGCTGTCCGTGACGGTGTCTCCCGGAAAGCTCGGCGCCGGATTCATGCCCATTTGATCTGACCTGTCGTGGCACGAATGACGCCGCGCAAGCACAGCCAGATCGTTTGCGGCAAGCGACGCAAAAACGTTCCTTCTCCGTCCGTCTACTGCCGTTGAGGAAACGAGTGCTTGCCATCAGTGGAAATCCGTTCCGAGGCGGCGTGACGACGACGACGGCTCGCGCGATCGCAATTGCGCTACTGCTCGCGCTGTGCGCCGCCCTGATCATCGTCGCGGCGCCGGGAGCGACGCGAGAAGCGGTCACGCTGGCGCTCGCACCCGCGGTCAGTCTACTGGCGGGGGTACTCGTCGCGCGCCCGCCGCTGACGGTCTCGTTTCACAGGCGCGGCGCGCAGCAAGTTCACGCACGGCGTTTGGACGAGCTCACCGCCACGCTGCGCCGGCAGTCCAAAGACATCGATCGCGTGGTGGACGAGCTGGCAGCCGTCGCGACCGAGCGCCACTCGGCAATCGAGGAGCTCTCGAACCAGTTGTCGGTGCTCTCCGCCAAGGAACAGGAGCTGCGGCGGCGCAACGACGTGCTGCTGGCAGCGAGTGTCCCCGCGGCGCAGGAGTTCGCGCTCCTCACCGCAGAAGCGGATCGACGAAACCAGCGCCAGAGCTATCGGCTCTTCGTCGCCGGAGTCGTCGTCAGCACCGTCGTGAACACGATTTTTTACATCCTGCAGAGCATGTAGGCGGAGTCGAGATGCGACGTCGGAGTCTGATGCTTGTCTTACGAACGGTTCCCGAATCTCAGGTCCCGGACCATGCGCGCGGGCACGGTCGCGTGATCGTTTTCCTGGTCGCGCTTCTGGTGTGGGTCGCCTGCGCACCCTCCGAGACGCGCGTCACCGCCGAGCACCGCCGCGCGCCGCTCGACCTCGCGGCGCTGCACTCCACCGGCATCCCGGCGATGGCGAACGTGGAGCCGGCTCAGAAAATCGAGATCACGCGAGCGTGCACAGACATCGGCGCGGAGGTGTCGATCCGCCTCCATGACTACTTCCGGATCAGCCGACTGTTCTGCTTCGCGGTCGCGCCGCTGATCGCGCTCGTCCTCGGGGCCGCAATGGCGTTCGTCTACTGGCGCATTCTCGCACGCCGCAGACAGGTGGGATGGATTCCGCTTCTCTCCGTGCTGCTGGTCGCGTGGCTCGCCGCCGCGGTGACCGCGGTCGGCGTTCGCTCGCTCACCGTACTCCCTGCGCTTTCGAGCGCCGTGGCCGCGAACCGCACGTTCGTGACTCTCGCCCAGGAGGGGTGGATCCCCGCGTCGGCAGACGACACGCAGCGCGACTTTACGGCGAATTGTTCGGATCGCATCATGGACCTCGTTCAAGGCTCGCGCGAAGGTCAGGACGCGCTGAAGCGCTACCGAACGATCTTCCGCGCGGCCGAAACGCTTCCGCCCGAAGGTGCCGACACTTCGCTGGACGCGACGATCCTGCAGAACCGCGCGAAGGATCTGAGCGACCTCTACGCCGTCGACACCGCCCTCGGCAAATCGCAGCTCCGTGCGTTGACCTGGAACGCCGTGACCACGCAAAACAGCCGCTTCGCCGCGGCGACGGACCGGCAGGGCGGCTGGTGGATCCACTCGTCGGCTCACCCGCTGGCCGTTCTCATCATCGCAGCGGGGATCCCGCTCATCGCTTGGGGCTTCCTGCTGCTCTTCAGCAAACGAGTCACAGCAACTGTCGCCCGCAACATCCGCAAAGCCCATCCATGGCGCGCGCAGCCGAAAGGAGCTTGAGCCATGCCGTACGATCTCTTGGCTGTCGGCGGTACCGGTCAGTGCGTCCTTCTGGAGCTGCTCTTTCGCGCCGAACGCGGCGCGCCCGGCATCCTGCCGCGGAAGGTGTGGCTCCTCGATCGCGAGCTCGAGACGTGGCACGGGGCCATCGCACGGCAGACGGCGGAGATCGACGTTGACGTGCGGCCGAAGAACGCCGCGACCGTCGTCCGCCCCGCAGTTCCGCGCAACGCCGCGACGCAGACCATGAGCACCGTGCTCAATGGCATGTTCGAGCCGCCTCCGGCGAAGCTCCCGCGGATCGTTGCGGACGTCGTCCGCGAAGGGCTCACACCGCCTGAATGGATCCAGTCCATCGAGGACGGCTTCTTCGCGCTGCCGCGTCTCGCCGCGGCGTGGTTCGGTACGGTCGGTCTCGAGCGCGTGCCGGACTTTCTGACGCCCGCGTATCTCAACATCGAAACCAAGGGGAACGATCAGCCACTGTTCGTCGTCGGCTCGATTGCCGGAGGCACGGGCGCCGGCCTGCTTCCGTCGCTGCTCCACGCGCTTCGCCTATCGGAGCCAACGCTGTGGAAACGCGAGGTCTGGTTCTTCCCGTTCCTCCCCTACTTCGATCCGCATGCCGGGAAACAGGCCGACAAGAAGATCGATCTCGCGCAATGCCGCTGGAACGCGTCGCACGCGATTCAGGAGCTCGCGCGCGAGCACAGCCTCATCGAGACGCGCACCGAAGCGGCGATCCCGGAGCTGGCCGACCGCAACAACGTACCGCTCACGGCGATCAGCTTCATCCCGCCGATGGCCGCGAACCCGAACGATCTGGTGAATGTCTCCCCTCCCGATCCGCAGGTGGTGTGCAACCGGAAGTCGTTCGACGGTGCGATCGGGCGCGGCGTCGATCACCTCCTCGCGGTCGATGCGTATCGTTCGAATCCGCAAAAGCACATCGCGGACAACGTCGAGCGGCGCATTCACATCGGCGTCATGCAGGTGCCGGACGAGCATCGCGCCACGAGCGCACGACCGCGTCTCGAGCCGTATGTCGGCGGACGGCGGAACGCCGTGGTCGCGGAGATGACACGCGTGCTTCACGAGGCGCTGCGCGCGACGCGCGACGGTGCTCGCGTCATTCCTGGTGTCGTGGCTGGGCACGGGCTCGGCGAGACGCTGAATGAAATCCTCCACGCGCAGACGCTCAGTAGCGCCAAGGGCCGCCGTGCGCGCAACACCGACTTCTGGAGACGGTTCGATGCACGCATCGACCATCGTCGCGAAACCCTCGCCGGCCCGCTCGAGGCACTGCACACGGCGCAGGATGTCGACGACATCATCGCCATCCTCGACGCGAGCTGGCGGGACGGTGAACATCGCGCGAGGCGCCTGCTCGCGCCGGCCGATGCGAACGATGATGCCGCCGGTACGACGGTCGCGGACCGGATCATGGACGCGCTGCTCGGCGCCAAGGAAGGCGAGTCGCGCAACATCCTCGTCGCAACGCCTGCCGACAGCTTCGTGCCTGCCGCGGGAGTCGAAGGATTCGCGACGACGACGTTCGCGCAGATCCCGGCGTTCGGAGAATTCTCCGCATCGGAAGAGGCCGCGGCGTCGCTCGCCAGCCGCTGGAGGCCGGCTGACGATCCGCACGCGCTCCACGGTTCCTCGCGCGCGAAGCTGATGGGCCACGCCCACGCGTTTGCCGCATACGTCCGCTCCGCTCCCGTTGCCGGCGGAGCACCCGGCATCCACTCGCCAATCGGAGTGGCGTGGCTGCTCTGGCAGGCGGCCGTGGCCGGACTGCTCACCTTCGAAGAGTTCCGCATCGAGAAGAGCAACCCGCCGGAACGGTGGCATGAGGCTGAAGACTGGGACGCGGATTTCGGCGGCCATCTGAACCTCATCTCGTTCGACGGAGTGGTGGTCGGCTTCAGTTCGGCAGACATGGGCATCGTCCCGGCCGCGCAGCTCAGCGACCGCGCAACCGATGCGGCGTGGCAGCCAAACGGCGATGCTGCCGAAGCGCTCGTGCGATTGGAAAAAGCGGTCGGACGCGTCCACCAGGAGCGGCGCGATCAGAACCGCGATTCGATCGCGGCGATCCTTCACGACTTCGTCCGCTTGCGCGCCACCGGACCGGCCGTTCCCTGGGCGAAGACGCTGTCGTACGAGGGCATGCCCGGCGATCAGACGCCGGCCGGCACGGTTCTGCGGCGCAGCGCGATTCCCGCCCATCGGCTGTGGCTGCGCCCCGCCCCGGGAGCGCCTCCTGTCGAGATGCAGATTCCACTCGTCCTCGACGATCTCGACGCGATTCGCAAAGTGGCTTACGGCCCGGTCGTCGTCGATGACGACGCGGAAGACGCGTTGCTCGTCCTGACGGGAGACGCGTTGCAGTACCAGGAAGGTTTCTACGCCATCCACGTGCTGACGCTCGGCTCGCACGGCGCCGGCAACGGAAAACGGTCCGTGGCGAGCGTCGACGTCGAGAACCTTCGGCGCGCCGCCAGTGCATTGCCGCCCGCGCCTCCACGAGACGCTCGTGTGTCCGCGCCGCCGCTCTTCCAGCTCGATTGGGAGTGATCGTGATGACTCTTCTCGAAGTGCTCGACTCCGCCGGCGTCGCAGATCGCGACACCGTCGTCTGTGACTGGGAAAACTCGCAGTCTCTCCGCGTGCGCGGTGCTCCCGGTCGCGCGCTACGTCCCTCCGGCTCCGCCGGCCCGTGGCTCATCCCGGGCACCTGGTGGTCACAGGAGGGCACGCTGACGGTGTTCGACGCGACGGAGTGGGCCGGCTCGGGGGCGGTTGCCGAGGTCGCGTTCGCATCGCAAGGCGCAACGCTGTCGTGGCGCGAGGGGGGGAAGCAACTGATCGTCAGCATCCCCGCCACGGTCGTCGTCCGTGCCGTGAAGCCGACGGAGCTCTGGTACTCGCGGCTCCCGCGCATCGGTGGCCAACTCCCCGACTACCCCATCAAACAGGCGTTCCTCCACATCCTCGGCGACACCGGCGCGGCGTGGTCCGGTCTGCAGTGGAATGCCCCGACGAGCAACGGCTTGCGGCTCACGCGATCCTGGAGCGAGGAAGACATCGTTGACATCGGCGGCTCGGATGCGCTCGTCGCGGTATGGCCGCCGTTCAACATCCCCGATTGGCAGCTGTACTCCGTGCTCCTGCAGGGCCTTCCGGTCGTGGAGTCGGAGCGGATGCAGGAAGGCTATTTCACCGCCAGCGTCTCCGTCGGCTCCGGCACGGCGCCGTCGACGTTCGCCGATGCCGCGCAGGACGAGATCGTCGCGGTCACAGGCCGGCCAGACGTCATCGGACTACGCACGGCGCGCGGCGGTCCGCGGGCACTGTTCCTACGCGACCGGTTCGGAACATGCGGTGGAGGCATCCGACTGCTGTCGGAGGACGCCACGCGCGTCCAGGGGAGCTCCAATGTCGCCATCGACTTCGGCACCTCGCACTCGGCGGCCTGCTGGAACGACGCCGCTGGCGGGCCGACGTCCGTTCTGGCGACGACGGGCGAACACCTCGGGTGGAACTATCCGCTCGTCGTCCGAAGCGCCGGCGAACGCTTCTTCGATACGCCGTGGCTCCTCGGCTATCCGGCTCCGGCGTTCGAAGATGCGCAGCGCGGCGCGATCACGTACATCCCGAGCGGCATGTTTCTACGGGAGATCACCGACACGCCGGCGGACAGCATCGCCGACTGGACGAAGAAGCTCCCGTTCGTCCACTACAGTTTGATGGGACCGGCCATCAACTTCGAGAAGCGCTCGCACAACGCGATGCAGCGCTGGCGCGCGGGGCTGAAGTGGTCGGAGAACGACAATGCATCGCAAGCCTTCCTCGCGGCGCTCCTCATCTGGATCACCGCGGTTCGTCGCGGCGAGGGCGCGACGCTGCGTTTCACCTTCCCGCACGCATTCTCGGAACCGCGGCGTAAGCAGTTCGGCGAAACGCTGAAGAAGGTCGCGAAGTGGGTCGGCGAGCTGACCGGCAGCGGGTTCGCTCTCGCACCGCCGTGCTTTCCGAGTCGCGACGACAACACACGTCCGTTCGTTGACGAAGCGACGCCCGTCATCTCCGAAGTGATGAACAAGGCCGTCACGACGTTCCTTCACATGAACGATCGTCGTCGGCAGGGTGTGCTGGTCGCCGACCTCGGCGGAGGCACGCTCGACCTCCTCTTCGCCGCGGTCGAAGCATCCGGGGGAACTCGCGACTTTCGCCTCGTCGCGGCGGAGAGCGTTCAGTTCGGAGCGAAAGCCGTGATCGAGCTGATTCTCGACAAGGTGTCGTGGCGCTTTCCCAATGCCGAGCAGGGGCCGGGCAAATTGAGAGAAGCCCTCCTCGAGCAATGGGCTCGCAGCGGTGAGCTGAACGAAGCCATCCTCTCGGCGGCGAGGAGCTCGAACGCCGACCGGACGTTCGTGCGCATGGCCGACTGGAAAGCGCAGCCGCGCATCGCGGCGCAAACGATCCTCGACCAGGTGTGCATCTACTTCCTCTTTGTCCGCGAGTACTGCGCGCGGTTCGCAGGCGGTGTGCTGACCAGTCCTCAACTCCAGGAGCGGATCCGCGGTGCGCGCGGCGCGGCGGCCAGCGACGAGCGGCGGCAGACGGACGTCGGGCCGCGGGCGCCCGGCCGCGGCTCCATCGATTGGGAGAGTCACGCGGAGCTGGACCTTGCCATCGCTTTGACCGGGAACGGGTGGCGCTTCCTCGAACTGGCCGGCTTCGATCCGCTCCTCGAACAGGATCAAATCGACAACGTGTTCCGCGACTCTGTCCGCGAGCGGATCGCGGAGTATGCGGGGCTGACCGCGGTCGGCGAGATCTCGCTCGATGAACTCGGCACGCAGCCGAAGCTCATCACCTCGCAGGGGACTCTCGCCCTCGATGACCGCATCGGCGAAGGAGGCCGCACGGTGGAAGTCGCGCCGAACGGGTGTACCGACGTCGCCCACCAGGTTACGAAGCCGTGGGGAACGTTCGTCTCTCCGGCGGAGCCGCGCTATGACCTGCCGCCCCAACAGAATTTGCGCGTACTCGATCCGCCGTTGACTACGGCGAACGACGCATGGTTCCGCAACTGCGTTGCGGCGCCCGCGGCGTCGCGCAAATTCGGCCAGCTCGTTTTCGACCCGTTGCCGCCGACCGCGTGGAACGACATCCGGAAACGGCAGGGGTCGGGCGTCGAAACACGGCAGATCTCCACGAACCGCGCATTGTGGGAGACGGTCGTCCGCAGTTATCTCGGCCTGGGCGCGGTCGTGTGAGGGCACGCATGTCGACGATTGTCGAGCGCCGTTGGTCGCGCAGCCGCGGATTTGCTCGCGGACGGACACCCGCAATCGCGATGGCAATCGCTTGCGCACTGCAGATCGAGATGCACGCCATGGATCTTCTCCGTATCGACCCGCCCATCGGAAGCGTCGCCGGCGGAGACCGCGTCACGATCCATGTCGTCACCGGCAGGAACAGCGCGGTCAAAGCATTCCACTTTGGCAGGACTCGCGTCCCCGCCGAAAAGAAAGCGGATCCATCCACGTTTTCCGCCACGACGCCACCGCACGGTGGAGGTGGCGATGCGGTGATTCCAGGCGTATACGAACAAACGGTCAAGATCGAGTTTGAAAACGGCAACGCAATCGCTGCCGGCTCTTTTATCTATATCGACAAAACGCACGACCCCGCGCAGGGGATCGTGTCGCTGAAACCGGCTCACGGTCGTGTCGCGGGCGGCGAGCACGTGGCCATCCAAGCGCCGGCTTTGGCCGCGCACCACGGGTGCACCAGCCTGCAAGCCCTTTTCCGCGGCGCAGGAGTAGAGGTGCTGTCATCCGACGCATCGACTGGAACGATCACCGTCGTTACGCCGCCAATCGACATCGCGAACACCGAAGAGGTGCCGGTCGAGCTGCGATGCGAGGGAAAGACGATCGCTACGGGCACGTTTGTCTACACGCCCGCGCCCAAATCGCCCGAGCCCCCGCCGCCCCACCCCAACGGCGTGCCGATCGCGACGACTGTCGCCGTAGGTGCGGTGCTGGCGGCAGAACTCCTCTGGCTCTTCAGGCGTCTCCAAGCGCTCATCGGCCAAGGTCATCCCCCTTCCACGCAGCCCGCGGTCGAAAAGGGTTCCGACGTCGCCGAAACGCTGCAGCGCTTCGCGGACGAACATCGGCGTGCGATGGACGCGCTGCAACGATCATTGGTGGACGCCGTCGCAACCATTTCGAAGGAGGTCGAGCGTCTCCGCGATGGCGGTGCAAAGGCCAACGAAAGCGGCGGTACCGGTGAAACGGACACATTGCCGAAGGACCGCACACGCAAACCAGTCGGCTCGACGACACAATCTCTTCAACAGCGGGAACAAACGAAGCCGGAAGCGTCACGATCGAATGGGACGAAGCAGGCGTCGACGAAACGCTCCACTGACACAGCGGCGCCGTTCAGCCCCGAGCGTCTCGCGGACATGTGGAACGAGGAGCGGCGCTCGGGCGGATCGTCCGGGGAACTGATTCGGTCACTGAATGCGGCGTGGCCGGGCAAGGTCGTCGCGCGCGCGTTGCGCGGTCTGATCGTCGTCACAGTTTCGAACGAAGACGCGACCTTCGTGCTCCCTTCCATGCAGCCGCTCGTGCACGAGGCGACGATTCAGGAGTTCTTCGAGGTTCGTCCGGCCGGAGACGGAAAGAACACGCGCGTCGTGCACCCCGCGCGCGTTCCCCGCGGGACCGATCTCGACGGCTTCACCGCGGGCCAGATCACACGAGGGATTCTCGAAGCGTGACGCACGCGCCGACGAAGGACGAACCGATGAAAGACCGGAGCTGGAAACGTTTCACGATCGACGCGCTCTTCGTGGTGCTGTTCATCGGCTTCGGCGCGGTGTCCTGCACGCGCGAGACGCGCGAGTCGCCTGCCACGACGACCAAGCGGCAACCGGTGGTTCCGCGTCCGAATGACGACTGCCCTGCCTTTGCGCACCTCGCCGACGGGACCGGAGCGCTGCAACTGTGCAGCGCGTCAGGCGCCGCGTCGCGGCAGGAGTGCCCATCGCCGGAGCAGATCGTCGTCCTCGTCGACAACGATAACGAGACCGCGTCCAGACGCCTCGGTCGCGACGTCCCCGCCACGAACTGGAACGACCTCCTCGACGAGCTGATGGCGATCGGAAAAACGGAGTGTGCCGGAGGGAACCGTCCGTTGGAACGGCTGCCGGGCGGCTGTGGAACGATCCAGGGCGCGGTGAATGCCTGGAAGCTCGGCGCGTGCCGCAGCGCGGATGGCCGCCTCTTCCCCCGTTTCGTGACAGTCGGCAGTGGAACGACCACACCCGCGGCGGAGGCCGTGCAGCACATCGCGCGCGAGATGACGCGAGCCGGTAGCACGCCCGCCGTCACGTTCATGGCGTTCGATGGAATCGTCGACGGCGACTATCGCAATGCCGCCGCGCGTCTGGCGTTCGCGGATGCCGTCGCCGATGCAGTCACTGCGGGCCTGAAGGTATGGATCGTGGCGAGCCCGATCGAATACCGCTACGTATATCTGTTCGCGCGGCCGCAGTTCGAAACATTTGCCGGCAATGCCGCTCGGGCGTTGGCCGAGGTGCGCGCGTCGCGCGGCGGTACGTCGACCGTGGCGGCATCACTGTCGGAGTCGCGATATCGCGACCCTGGCGAGCGCGTCGAACTGGCGGCCGTTCAGGTGGCGAAGCCGCCATGGCGCGGCGTGCAGTGGGACTTCAGCGGCATCGCGCTCCAGCATCGCGTACCCGCGGGCGATCGGCGTGCGGACATGTGGACACTCGACGTGAACCGCTGGGCGGCGGCAACACCGTCGCCGGTGCCATCCGGCGCGGCAGTGCGGCTTTCATGGAACGCGGAACCCTCTGCATGGGATACGCTCGTGCCGTTCGGCCTTCGCCTTCCGCCTCCGGCCGTTCTGCTCAACCGGCCGGTGAGCGCGGCGGCAGACGAACACGCGAATGCGGCGTGGGTCCATGGCAAGAACGTCGACGTCGCGGTGTTGAACGATTGCCCGCGACGAACGGCGCGCGCGCCGCTCAGCCAAGGTGTCAGCATCGCTCCTGGCCGCGCCGACTTTCTTCTCGTGCGCGGCACGGCGGCCAACGCGGCGTGGCTGTCGAGTGGCCTTCCCGACTGGCAAGGCGATCCGAAGAAGCTGCGGGCGGCGGTCGTCGCCTCCGCCGGACCGCCGCTCGCGGCAGCCATGCTGGTGACGCCGCGCGTGCGGCCGAGCCGATGTACAGCCGTATTGCTCGACGACTACTCCGGATCGCATCGATGGGGCAGCGCGCACAAGACTCCCGGGTTGGAGCAGGCCGCGAGCGAGACTGATTGCAACTCGGAACAATGGTCCGCGCTGACCGAGTCGCTGCGCAATGTTCCGTATCGCCGCTTTGCACCGGGCGCCGCAAATCCGTGGCGGCCGACGGACGGCAGGGTCGCCGTCGAGACGTTCCTGACGGTCATCGAACGTGTCGCGCGGCGAACGGCCAACGACGCAGGCGCCGCGGAGAATCCATATGCGTGCGTTCTGGCGACGTTCCGGATCGACAGCGAAGCGTCGCGTCCAAGCGATGCGCGCTGGCAGCAGGAACGTCTGCGATGAGCAGCACCCACTCCGCGCGCGCAATGCGCATCGTCGCGATCGTCGCCGCGGCATCTGCGGCATTCGCCGCGAACAACGCCGCTGCGGCGGCGGTCCAGAACACGTATCGCGATCGATCGATCATCGGCCCGGAACGATCGCGGTATCCCGACCGATCTCCATTCTGGGAGATCGCCGAGCGCGCCGACGGCGAGGTGGGTTCGGTGACGGCGCCCGGCTTCCGCTTCGTTTGGGGGAATCGCGCGTGGCACGCGGAAGGAGCCGTGGCGATGGCCGCGAGTGTCGCACTGCAGCAGTTCGTCGGACTCGCCGAAACGCACCGGACCTTCTGCTCGGGCGAGGCGAACTGCGACATGGTCGATTTCGAAACTCGCCATCCCTCGGCGCGATTCGCCGTCCGCCGCCTGCTACCGCTTCGCAGCGACCGTGACCGCCGTGACGCGCTCGCGCGCTGCCAGACCGCATTTCCGGCGTTTCGCGACGACTTGCGAGCGGCGCTACGATCGGACCGCGGCGTCGTGCTCGCGGTCTATCGCACCGCCGCGTTCGCGCGCACCGGCGACGGTGTCGAGAACGCGAGCATTCACATGTTCGCGCTGTACGGCGTCGATCGCGGCGGCAATCTCCTGCTGCGCGACGCCGCGGATCGCGTGCCCGTGACATACCGCATCCGGACGGGACGCGAGTGCGAGGCTCTAACCGTCCCACGGGGATTCGAGGTGGAGCGCGAGTCGCCGTTCTACAAAGACTGGGCGCTCACCGCGTGGCTCGTCGAGCCTCGCCCCGGCAGGGACGGTGGCGTCGCTCCCCGTCCCGCTCCGCGTCCTGTTCCGTCACCGCTTCCACCTTCTCCCGTCCCGCTCGAAACGGATGACGTCCCGGGAGTCGCCGGAGACGATCCCTTCGACCTCGGTGCGTTTCGCCTGCCGGCTCCGCAGCCTCCCGCGAACGTCTACGTCTATGCGACAGGAGGCGGAGCGCCGGCACGGCTCCGCCTGCGCACGGGCATTGCGGCCTCCTATGCGCAGGACAGCCAGAGAGTTCTGACGGAGCTCGAGAGGCTCTGGAGCGTTTCGCGGCAAGGTGAGCGCATCAGCTATCAGCCACGGGATCGTGCGACCAGTCCGTTCAGCGATGCCTATCGCACGCTCGGACGATCGGACCGCGTTCATCTCACCGCACTCGCGAGACGATTTGAGGTCTCCGCGCGCAGGCTCTCCAAGAATCGTGTTTGGCTCGCCACCAGCGTCATCCGCTTCGTGCAGAACATCCCCTATGAGCTGATCCGCGATGACGTGCTCGGGTTGCGCACGCCGGTGAGCGTCCTCAATCGGAACGGCGGCGATTGCGACAGCAAGTCGCTGCTCGCGGCCGTCCTGCTGCGCATACTCGGCTTCCAGACGATCGTGCTGACGAACGACCGTCTGTCGCACGCCGTCCTCGGCGTGGAACTGCCGGTCGCCGGCGACGCGTACACCGTCTATGGCAATCGCCGGTACCTGCTCGTCGAGTGCACGAACCCGTTCGCGATCGGCGATCTCAGCGCGTCCGGAACGCACGGCGAAGCACGGAACGCGGGATGGGAAATCCATGAAGTCGACATCTAGAGTCGTCGCCGCGGCTCTCGCCTTCTGGAGCTTCACGGCGGCGGCGGCGCCGCGCGCGGAGTCTCTGAGCTCCGATCCGCCGGGGCGCCACTTCATTGTGTTGCTCGACGACTCCGGCGACAGTCCGCTCATCCCGCGCGACGACAGCGATCCCGCCGCGCCGATTGCAGAACGATTGTTCGCGCCCCTCGGCAACGGACCCGGATTCGACCCGCGTCGCGACGCGCTGTCGGTGGTGTTCTTTCAAGTCATCGAAAACCGCCCTTATGGCTGCTTTGACGATCGGCCGCTGCTCTCGATAACTCCCGAGGGGATGTTCGACGAAGTGGCTCCTTCGACTGACGACCGTCAGAGCGCACTGTCGATGGCGGCGTATCTCCGCGCGGAGTTCGCAAAGACGATGACAGAGGGTGGGTGTCGCTTTGCGCGACACGGCTATTCGCCCATCGAACGGTCCAAGCGTCTGGTGCTTCCGTACCTCGCGCAGCGCGGCGCTACGAGCTCGCCCGTTTCCGAAATCGTTCTCCTGCAAGTTTCCAACAAGCGCAGCAACCCGCTTGGCGATGTCACCGGCGATGTTCGCGGCATATTCGCCGATAAGGCCGCGTCGGACGAGTTGCATCGCCGAGTGGACGACTCCGTGTCGATCCGCTTCGTCGATTCCTACGAACCGGTCCACCACCTTTACATCGAACGGTATCGCGTGACGCCGAACGTGACGGGCGGCGGCTCGTGGGATGAACTGCTCACGGTCCCCGGCACCATCGAGCTCCGCCGCCGCGCGGTGAGGCACGACCGCATTCGCCTCGAGACCGTGAATGGCGCGATCCGGCTCCGATCGACCCAAGATTTCGTACCCATTCGTCTCGTGCTCGCGAGCGAAACGGCCCAGCCCCTGGCAACGATCGACGTGGAGCACTGCGCCGCTCCCTGCGAGCTGCGCGGCGGCGAGCGCGTCGTCGACGTGATCCGCGCCGTGCCGCCCGCGGTGATCACGCGGAGCACCTTCGAACGTCCTTCCCGTGTCTTCGCGACGGCCCGCTGCCGGTATGTGATGCCCGGCATCTACGATGGCTTCGTCGTCGACAGTCGTCCCCACGAGATGCGCATTCATCGCGAGAAACCGCTGGTGGTGCCGGCGGTCCCTCCGCTGTGGAAGCCGCTCGCGATCGACAATGGCGTGCTCGCGCGCGCGTGGCGAACGTCGGACGTCCGCGGCTTGGATCAGGCAACCGCCTTCCGCCGCATCTCCTCGCAGCGGTCCACTATCCGGACCGTCCTCGTTCTCTCCGCGGCCCTCGCCGTCTTGTTCCTCGTGTACCTCCTCGTCACTCACCGCGGGTTCCATCCCATCGTCGACCTCAGGACGAGCGCCGGCGTCATCGATTTCAATGCTGCGATCCCGCCGGAGATCGAAGCGAGTCAGCTGGAGGTCTTCAATTCGGCCGCCGCTACGTTCGAGCGGTTCCAACGGAATCCGAACGGAGTGTGGCACCTCAGTCTGAACCCCGACGTCACCGCCACCTGGCCGGAGTACGGCGACGTTTCCGCCTCGGGCCTCGACGTCTCATCGTTCGTCGCGCTGCGTGCGCGCGCCGGCGCCGATGAGTCGCTGCACACACGGCTGTCCGGCCGCGGCGACACGTTTGTCAGCCTGATCGTCAGCGGGCGTCAGCTCGCCTCTATCCTGCCGCCGCCGGGCTGGACTGGCGGACCGGCCACGCTGCGCGTCACCGGAACGGTCTCGCTCGATTACGACACGAAGTCGGACCTCTACCCTTTTTCGCACGACCTGCAGCTCGTGCCCGAACGCACGGCGACGCCGAAACTTCTCCTCAATATCCCCACAGCCGTTCAGTGGAGAGCCGGAGAGGCGCTCGATCTGGGAAGCACGGTTCTGGTATCGGCATCGCGGTATCGATTTGCGACTCCCGCGGAAACACGCCGAGGATTCGAGCTCGCCGGCGACGCCGTGTCGTATCGGTGCAATGACACTGTGACCATCGCCGGCAAAGAGAAGATGAGGATCCGGCTCCTCGCGCCCGAGGGGACGACACCGAACCCAACGCATGTCGAAGAGCAATGGACGGTGCGGCTCGACCTCGACGGCGCGCAGCCGGTGGAGAAGGTGGTGACGGTCCATAAGGACGTGAGTACGCCGGAGGCTCACGTGACGGTCACGTGCGGTACCGCGGCGGAGCCTCTCGAAATCGCGTGGCGCGATGGGCGGCTGCATGCAAGACAGCGACGTAGCGCAGTCGCCACCGGTGACGATGACACAGTGGGAGTTTCCGCGGCGGCCGGCGCGGTTCACGTCGCGAGAAACGATTCCGCGCTCCTCCTCTGCACCGTCGGTGTGCGACTCGGAAAGCCGGCCCTCGGCGGCAACATCAACGCCGCCATCGGTGCCGCTCTGCATTTCAGCGACGGCCGAAGTGTCGCCGCGACCGTGACGCCGGCCGATGACAGTGCCGCCGACGATGGTGCGACGCTCGTCGTCGCGGGCGCCGCCATGCCGTCGGCCGCCGTCGCCGTCACGCATGCCGACGTCTTCGACGCACTGCTGATGCAGCGCGTGATTGCGCAGACCGCGCAACTCCGCCTCACCATCGACGTCACGATCGCCGATGGCGGACGTTCGATTCGCCAGCACGCGACCGTGCTGATCTCGCAAGAGTTGGTCAGGCACGAGCACGGGACCATTCTCGCCATCGACTTCGGCAACTCCGCGGTCGCCGTCGCAACGCTGACGCAGTCGGGCGAGATGGAGGTGACGAATCTTCAGGAGATTCCGCTACTCGACGAGCGGACGCTGGCTCAGGAAGATCCGGACAATGCGGAGAAGGGCTCGCCTCTCATCCCGAGCCCTTTCGCCATCGAATTCGACCGCCGCAACAGCAACGGCGGGCGTCCTGGCACGACGTGGGCGGCGCAACCGGAGACTCTCGATGGGAGCGACCCGCGCACGATCAGCCTCCCCGCGCTGAGCGCACACTACTCCTCCTGTCCGGAACGCGTCGTCCAGTCCATCAAGCATATCGTCGGCAGCGATTACGACGAGATGGAGCTTTATGCGCCGATCCGTTCCGAACGCGGGACGCTGCACTCGTTCAAAGTCGACAAGCTGCTGATCGGCGTCATGCGCGCTCTCGCCGAGACCTATGTGGGAACGGAACTGTACGAGCGACTCGTCTTCACCGTCCCCAACGCGTTCCTCCCCTGGCAGGAACAACGCGTCCGGACGGCCATCGAGGCCGCGTTCACGTCGCTGCAGCCGGAGTGGACGAGGAGCCTCTCCGAGTCGGACGCCGTGATGCACCGCTATCTGGCGAGCGCCCCTCAGAACCACCGGCGAGAGCTGATCCTCTTTTACGATTTCGGCTCCGGCACGATCGATCTCACCCTGACGGAACTCCTGGTCGACGAAGGCGGCAATCGGGCGCGCATTCTCGCTCGCATTGGCTTCGATCGCGCCGGCGCCTATCTCGATCAGGTCCTGACCAGCATCGTGCACAGAAATGTCGAAAACGCGCTCGACGCGACGCCGGGCGCATATCGCTTTCCGTTGCTCGGAGAGTCCGCGACACCAGGCGCCGCCAACTTCGCGTCCGAGCTCGCGTCGGCCAAAAAGCATTGGCAACCCGCCGAGCCGTTGTGCATCTCGCAACACGACGAACACGCGAGCATCGTCGATCCGCGGCACTGGCGAACGCTGAGTCGCACCGGCCTCGCGGGCGAGACGCGGCGTGACGGCATCACCGTGCCGTGTATCGCGCTGAGTTGGGACACGATTCATACCGACCGTCGCATTACGCATTTTTTCGAGTTCGTGAAGAGCGACCTCGTCGCCCTCTGTCTCCACCTCGGCGAAAAGACACGTCAGGACCTCACACACGTCGTCGTCTCCGGCCGCGGCGCGCTCTGGCCCGGGTTCATCGACGCGCTCCGCGCGAGCTTTCCCTCAGGCGCGGACGTGAGGAAGATCTTCGACGACCCGGATGAGATGAAACTCGCCGTGGTCCGCGGAGCGGCGGCCTCGCGGCAGAAGCGCGCCTCGATGACCATCGACAGCGTCGCGCCGGAGCCGACGTATCTCGCATTCGCCGACCTCGACTTCCACGAAGGTACATGGCGGGATCTGCGCGTGCTCGGAACGACCCCGGTCGTCTTACCCGCCGGCGAACTGACTCTCGCCGTCATCCCGTTCGCATACGACGACGACACGCTCCGCGCAATGCTGCGGCACCCATTCGGACGGCGGCTCGTGCGCCGGCTGCCGTTTCAGCTTCCCGTCAGCCGTGACCGCGAAGTGAAGGCGTTTCTGGCGCGGGAACGCGGCCGCACGAAGATCAAGCTCGACGATGGCTTCCTCACGGAAGTCGTCGCCGGCGGCCGAAAGTGGCCGGTCGGCAGTTGGTCCGTCTGGAACGCGAGCCAGCTCGGAGAGGACACGTGACGTTCGCGGCGCAGTGGTGGGAGCTCGCCGCGGGTTTCGGCATCGGTTTGATCGTGGTCAGCGTCGCGGCCGCCGTGGCGCGGCGCCGGCATCGCCGCGCCGATCTCGCGTACGAAGTCGCTCTGGCGTCGATACTCGGCTGCAACCCCGAACGGATGCCATCGCTGCTGCACGCGCTAGCCGACGAAGTCCAAAACGCTCGCACTCAATTCGACTATCTGCCGCGTTCCGTGCCCGAGGAGCCATGGACCGTCCGAACGTGGAGCACGAAGTGGGTGGAGTTGCTGCGCGACCGCGACGCGCGCTCCGCCTGGATCGCACGAACGTGGCTGGAAACGGGCGGCGATCGGCGCAGTCTCGACGACTTCGTCAAGGAGACGGTGCGGCTTCAATCAGACCTTCACCGTTTGCTCTTTGGAAAAGCCGAGAGCGCCGCCGTGTCGCGCACAGACTGCGTGACCACGTTGTCGGCCGCAGTGGCGGCAGTGCGCGAGCTACAGTCGCAGACGGCTCCCGGACTGTTGCGCGAGCTCGAAGATCTGCGCGCCGACCGAACGGCCATCACCCGCGAGCTGCAGAAGCTTCGTGACGATCTGAATCGCGCGAGCGACCGCGTCGCAGCGCTTGCTCCACTACTGACACTTTGCGATGTTGGCGAGAGCGATGACGACGCGCACGTCACGGCTGCCATCGAAGACGTCGGCATGCTGCTGCTGGTCGCGCGGCGCGAAACGGAGTCGACTGCATTGAGCAAAACGGCCACTCTCGCGAGCGCATTGGAAGCTCGCCTGAAGGCACTCCATTCGGCCGAAAAGCAATCCGCGAATGCGCTCGCGGAGACACAGCGAGCGCTGGCACATGCGCAGAAAACCGCCACCGAGAGCGTACGTTTGCGAGAAGAGGCACTCGCAACGTGCCGGCGCCACGAGGAGGCGGCCGGCATGCTCGCGGCGCGACTCGAGCTCACGCCCAACGATCACGAACTCCTCGAGCATCTGCTCCACGGTGAGGCCTGGACGCTTCGGCTCCTGCTCCTTGCTACCGAAACGACGTGGAGCTCAGCGAGCGCGCCGGTGACGGCGCAATTGGCAGCGTTGCTCCAGTTCGCGGACGTCCCCTCCCAATGCTCCGCCGCGCTTGCCGCGCTCCGCCGCCTCGTCGCATCCGATCCGCCAGCCATACGTCCCGTCGGCCTCGATGTCGTGGCGGATCTCTGCAGGCTCGCGGATACTGCCGCGCGGATCAGCGAGTTCCATGGGATCTATCGCTTGCAGGAACTCGATGCCGCCGCGCCCTGGGCTGCCGTCGTTGCGACGACCGTCAAAAGCGTCCTCGCCGCGCGCGGCGTCGAAGTTCGCCGGCCGCCGCTCCTGCAGCGCCTGGGCAGCGACTTTCACGCGTTCGAGGCCAATCACCGCGATGCTCCAATGACATCGTTCCACGCCATTCGGGAGCGGATTCGCGCCGAGGTCGACAGAGGAAACGACGGGTGCGTGGTTGATGTGACGCAATCCGAGATCGTCATCGACGGCACGATCCGGCGCATCGGCGTTGCGTCGTGCATGACTCCTCATTTATGGCGCGCGTGAAGTAGGCCCATGGAGAAACAGGAACGGACGATCCTCCTTCAACTACAGGCGCGCTTCGGCGGCGCCGGCGCGGCGCGCGCCGGCGCCTGTGCGCGTTGCGCCGAGCTTCTGCGCGCCCGAAAAGGATCGACCGCGTTTCTGGCCGAGGTGCAACGGCTCGCCGGAGAGTACTGTCCACCGCCTCCCGATGCGGCGGATCTCGTCGCCAAAGCGACAGCGGCATTACGAGCCGGTGTCGGGCGCGATCTCACGCCGGAGGCTGTCGCCGCCTTAGTGGCCGCGGCGCAGCGAATTGCCGCGGAGCCACGCGTGCACGGCGAACGCACAATGCTCGAGCTTTGGATGCGCCGGCCGGAAGTCTTCTCCGAATCGTTGTCCCAGGTCCTCCTGCAACGTTGGCGTGAACTGCAGCGTGAGGATCCCGCCGGAAAGTCATAATCACGGTCTTCGGTCCTGCCGCGAAAAACTCAGGACCTCCGTCCGTCTATGACGACATCTCCCTATGAATGTCGGCTCGACGGCTGTCCTGGCGAAGCTACGCGACGAGGTGCGCGCCGCGACGGATGCCGCCATTGCCGTCGCACGAGCTGCATCGTTCCGCCGAACGCGCCGGCGCGAAAAACTGGTCGGGACGTTGGAACTGCCGCCGTCGCTGCGGCCTGAGGCAGAAAAGCAGCGGGAGCGCTTGATCTGGTGCGGCCGCGTGCTCGACGCGTTGCTGCAGCGTCATGCCGTCACTTCGTCAGTGAAGGTTTCGCACGTCGCCGCCAGTCTGGCGGCGTACGTCATGCTGGAGCGTGAGCTCCCGGCCAATGTGCCGGAAGGACGCTCGCGCAAGGCGTTCGAGCTCGAATTGCGCGAGCTGCAGCGCAAACTGGAGGACGCCCTCGCCCACTGCGCGTCCGTCGTGAATCGAGCGACACCGCACACTCAGGACGGCGCTGTCGACATTCACATCGAAGCACACGGGGAGACCGCACGCATCAACGGCACCTCGGTTTCGGTGCCGTTTACGGAGAGCGACCATCGCTCGCTCCGAGCCGCGTATCGAAAGCCGCGCTCGGCCGCCGCGAGCGATCTCGTCGCGCCGCTCGTCGATTTCGGCCAGAAGCTCTTCCAGCTCATTGCGCCCGCCTACCCCGAAGACGCGGCTGTTCGCCTTCATCTCGAGAAGGCGGGGTGGCTCGCCACGTGCGCATGGGAGCTCCTTCACGACGGCCGGCAGTTCCTCGCGCTACAGCCGTCGACGCCTGTCGTGCGTGTCATTGCAGGTCCGTCTGCCGCGGGCGCGCCAAATGAGAGGCCGCTTCGCATCCTCCTCGCGATCAGTTCCCCGCAATCACTTCGCATGCTCGACGCAACAGAAGAACGCCGCCGCATGGAGAACGCGATCGGCGGTCTGATACTTCTGGGGCTGGTGGAGTTGGACGTCGTGCCGGATGGCACGCTGGACACGCTTCGGCGGAAGTTGCGTTCTGCATCCGAGGGAGGCCGGCCGTACGACGTGTGGCATTTCGTCGGCCATGGGCGCGATCACGCCGGCCGCGGCGAGTTGGCCATGGAGGACGATGAGCATGGCGTCCATTGGGTCGGCGGCGACGAACTGCAGGTGATGTTTGGCGTGCACCCGCCGCTGCGCCTCGTCATCCTCAACGCCTGTGAAAGCGGAATCGAAGGGATCGACCACCCCCGCGGGGGTCTTGCAAGGACGCTGATCGGCGGCTGCGGTGCGGCGACGGTGATCGCCACGCAGTTCCAGATCTCCGACTCCGCCGCCATCGTCCTCGCGCAAGAGATCTACGGCGCCTACGCTGCCGGTGCGGACATTTCCGCCGCGGTCACGGAAGCGC
Source organism: Thermoanaerobaculia bacterium (assembly GCA_035627015.1). Classification (GTDB taxonomy): domain Bacteria; phylum Acidobacteriota; class Thermoanaerobaculia; order Gp7-AA8; family Gp7-AA8; genus QHVT01. The sequence goes on from DASPMO010000154.1 coordinate 20,171, forward strand.
GCCGGGCGATCTTCTGCCGCCCGCAGGGAGTGGAGTGGATGACGCCGGTCGTCTTCACCAGAACGGCGCCGGATGCCGCGCCGCCCTGATTCCACAGCGGCGTTACTCCCTGCCAAGCCCCTTTCCGTGAGTCCGGAGGAACGCCGATATGCGGATTCTGTTGTATGCTCGCGCGGACGCCCCAAAAGAGCGAACATCGCAGTCGGCGGCGCTCCGCGCACCGACAAGTGACCACTGGCCGATGTCCGATCCACGCGATCTCCTCATCCGCGAGCTGCCGCTCATCGAACGAATCACTCGTGCGATCTGCCGCCGCAATGGGCTCGATCCGGACTCCATCGAAGACTTCACGGCCGAGGTGAGACTGCGCCTGGTGAAGGACGATTACGCCATCTTGCGTGCGTACGAGGGCCGCAGCCAGTTCAAGACCTACATCGCCGCCGTGGTGCGGCGGTTGTTGATCGACCAGCGCCGCCGCGACTGGGGCAAGTGGCACGACTCGGCCGAGGCGCAGCGCATTGGAGAGATCGGCGTCGACGTCGAGCGCTCGCTGCATCGGGAAGGGCGCAGCATCCAGGAGACGCATCGCCAGCTCGAAGACAAGTATCCTGGCGTCGCGCTCGAGACGATCGAGGTGATTGCCGCCCGCCTGCCGGCGAAGATGCGCCGCAACCGTGTCGACATCGACGAGGCCATGTCGGTCCAGACGCACGGCGATGCAGAGCGTCCCGTGGTTCAGGCCGATCTCGCCGCGCGGATCTCGACCGTCGTCTGTACGTTCATCGATGGCCTGCCCGAAGAAGATCAACTGCTCCTGCGTCTCCGCTTCGACTCCGAAATGACAGTTGCGCAGATCGCCCGTTCGTTGCACCGTGATCAGCAGGTGCTCTATCGCCGTCTGTACAAGCATTTCCACGACCTGCGCGACGCACTCACCGCGGCGAGCGTTGACGCGCAGTCCGTGGAGGAATTGATCGGGTCCGACACCACACTCCTCGACTTCCGCCTGAAAAAGCGCACCCCGAGTCCGTCCGAAGGAGATGAGAGCGCGGTAGCGGCACGGCAGGAGGAGGACACCTCGTCATGACCGACGACATGAGCCGCTGCCCGACACCGGAACAGATTGCAGCGTTCGTCGCGGGGAACCTGTCGGGTGATGAATTGACGATGGTGGCGGATCACTTGCGCGACTGTGAAGATTGCCGTTCGATCGCGGGCGACGCGGCGTGGGTCGATCGCGAGAGCGAGGAGGCCACGCCAGCGGCGGCGGAGCCGATCCGGCCGCCGCGGCGAATCAGCCCGTGGTGGCTGGCCGCGGCAGCCGCCGCGCTCGCGGGCATCGCCTACTTCACGGCGTGGCACGGGCTGGCGCCCGATCGCAATGCGGCCATTCACCGGTTGGTCGCGGCGGCCCCGCGCGACGGCCGCTACATCGAGCCTCGCATTACCGGCGGCTTCGCCTGGGCGCCGATGCTGCCGGTGCGGCGCGATGACGGCGAGGCACTCGAGCCGCGACAAATGAAGCTCGTCGGCGTTGCCGGCGAGGTGCTCGAAGAAGCCGCAAAAGACCCCTCGCGCGAGACACAACACGCAAGCGCGGTCGCCCATCTTCTGGCCGGACGGCCCAATGACGCGGCGGAAGTGCTTCGAACGCTGGCGTCACCGACCGACGCGCGCGTCTGGAGCGATCTTGCCGCGGCTCGTTACACGGCCGGGGTCCAATCGAATCAGCCCATACGTTTCGCGGAGGCACTTGCCGCCGCGGATGCCGCGCTGCGAATCGATCCCCGTCTTGCGGAGGCGCTCTTCAACCGCGCGCTCATCCTCGAGCGTCTCGGTCTGCGCGATCGCGCGCGCGAAGCGTGGCAGCAATACCTCGCCGCCGACACCGCCAGCGACTGGGCAAACGAGGCGCGGAAGCATCTCCAACAGCTTCAGCCCGTGAGCGACTTTCGCGAGGAGCTCGAGCGGCATTACGCGCACCTCGTCCGCGACGAGGCGGCAGCGCGCGCGCTGGCGCAACGCTACCCGCAGGAGGCGAGGCTGTGGGGCGAAACGCAAATCCTCGGCCGCTGGGCAGAGGCGTATCAGCAAGCGAAAAGCGAGGAGGCCGCGAACCATCTCCGGCTCGCACGCACGTTCGGCGACGAGCTGGCGCGGTCTCGCGGCGATCGGATGTTGCACGACGCTGTCGCCATCATTCTCGCCGCTGATGCGGAGCAGCGGCACGATCTGGCAGAGGCGCATCTCCACTTTCGCGCCGCCCAGCAGCGATTCATGGCCGCGAAGCCGATCGAGGCGGCGCCGCTGTTCGAACAAGCCGCGCGCGAGTTCGAGCGGGGGAAGAGTCCGGTCGTCTTGCTCGCGCGCTACTTTCTGGCGAACACCAAGTACGCGCGCGGCCGTCTGGCGGAGTCGCAGCCGTCGATCGAGCAACTCCTCGCCACCGCACCTCCGCAGTACCCGGCGCATCGTGCGCAGGTTCTCTGGCAGGCCGGACTCGGCAAGGCAGGCGACGGGAAGTGGGGAGCGGCGATCGATGCGCTCGACGAGAGCGTCCGCACATTCGAGCGGCTGGGAGAAAAACGGTACGCCGCGGTTGTGCGCAGCATTCTTGCGGAGGTTTACGACCAGATCGGCGACCGGCGGGCCGCCGAGACGACGCGCATGCTCGCACTCCAGGAGCTGGGGCGTACCGAGGACTCGCGCCTGCAGGTGACCGTGCAGGCGGCCGCACGTGCAGCGGCGATGGATCGCGACTGGCCGGTCAGCCTTTCGTTCTTCGACCTGCTTCTGGCAATGCCGCGTCGCGGACGCAGCGATCTGCTGCAGGCGAACTCGCTCCTGTTCCGCGCCCGGATCCGTGGCCGCGTCGGACAGAGCGCCGGGGCGGCGGCGGATCTGGCCGACGCGACGGAAGCGATCGGCAGGATCGAAGATCCGGACGTGCGAGCGCGCGCGGAAGCCGATCACCTCGCGGTGACGGGCTTTCTCGCCGCGTCGCCTGCAGACGCGGTCGCACACCTGACGCGTGCCATGGAGTTTCATCGGACCAAGGGCCGCCGAATGTTCCTGCCCGAGATGTATCTCGAGCGCGGCCGGGCGTACGCCGCATTGGGCAACCGGCCGGCGGCGTCGGCCGACTACGAAGCCGGCATCCAGGAGCTCGAGACGCAGCGGCGTTCGCTGCGTCCTGGTGACGAGCGGTGGGGCATCTTCGCGTCCGGGGCGGAGTTGTTCGACGAGGCCGTCGCGCTGGCGCTCGCGCGCGGCGATGAAGCAGCGGCGTTCGCATACTCCGAGAGAGCACGCGCGCGGGAGTTGCTCGACTCGATGGGCGATACACCCGCCGCGGAGGCGCTCGCGTCGCTGCCGCTGGCGCCGGCGGGGACGGTGCTGATCGAGTACGCCGCCCTCCCCTCCTCCCTGGTCACTTTCGTGGTGGACCGCCGCGGATTGCGCGTCGTGCAGACACCGGTCTCGCGGATCACGCTTGCACTCGAAACCGAGCGGCTCGCCGACAGCGCCCTAAGGAGCGACACGGCTCGCTTTCGCAAGGAAGCGGCGCTGCTCTATTCACGGCTGCTGATGCCGATCGCGAACGAGATCAGCGACGGCCGTACGCTCGTCTTCGTTCCCGACACGACGTTGAGCGTCGTGCCGTTCGCCGCGTTGATGGATGCGACCGGGAAGCACGTGATCGAGCGCAACCCGGTGGTGACGTCGCCCAGCGCGGCGGTGTTCGCGCGACTCTCCTCCCGCCCGCGCTCCGCCGAACGCACGCTGCGGTTGCTGCTCATCGCCGGTCCGGCGGGCCAGGAAGGGAACGTCCGCCAGCTCACGTCCGCACAACGCGAGGCGGATGCAGTGGCCGCCGCATACGACGAAACGATCGAGCCGAAGAACGACGACCGCGCCTCGTTCGAAAGCAGCGCGGCCGAAGCGGACGTCATTCACTTCGTGGGACACGCCGACATCCCGGCGTCCGGTTCGGAGGGAGCGCTGGTCACCTCCCGAGGTGCGAACGGGCGGCTCGACGTGCGCAGCATCGCCTCGCTGCGCCTGACACGCACGCGCGCCGTGGTGCTTGCCGCGTGCGGCACCGCGCGCGGACAGCGCCGCGCCGGCGAGGCGACCCTCAGCGTCGCGAGCGCATTCCTCGCCGCGGGCGCTCCGAGCGTCGTGGCGACCCTCTGGCCCATCGACGACGATCCCGCCGCGGAGTTCTTCCCGCGGCTCCATCGCTATCTCGCGGATGGCTTCAGTCCCGCTGAAGCGGTCCGCGCCACGCAGCTCGAATGGATTCGAAGGCGCGATGCCCCGCCCGGCCTCTGGGCGGCGGTCCAAATCATCGGTAGCTGAACTCCAACACAACTCGGAGAGAAGGAGAACGTATGCCTTACAAGGTGCAGTTCGTGGGATTGGTGTGTTTTTATCGCGAGCACGGCGGCCGGCAGGTGTTGCTTCCGGACGGCCGCGAGCCTGGCGACGGCATTGAACCGCACTACGCGTCGATCCGCGTCGCGAAGAACGACGTGCTCGAGGCAAGCGGCTGGGACGACAGCGCCGACACGGAGCAGGGCACGTACGTCCTTCCGCCGTGCTGGGTGAGCCTGGAGGGCGTCGACAGCGACGGGACGCTCAACACCTCGGAGCACGACAATCGTCTGCCGCAGCTGAAGCAGATCGACACGAACTTCGAGATCGACCCGGAGCGCGCGCAGACGGTCGCCCGCTTGCGCATCCGCCAGGGCTCCCTCGGCGCGTACCGCATCCCCGGCGGCACGGCGGCGATCTCTCAGCTCGACGTGCCGCACGACGGCGAGATCCACGTGGCGATCACCCCCCGCGACGGCTCGCCCGAGCGCACGCTGCGCCTCCGCCCCGGAACCGAAGTGATGCTTGCGAACATGGCGGCCAGCGGCTACACGACCAGTACGACGTTCAACAATCACTTCAAGATCTACGAGAAGCTGAGCCTGCGCCCGGTGTCGCTGCACGAACCGTCCTCCGTGCCTCTGGTGCCTCCCTCAGACTCGCAGCATCCCGCGTTCCTGCGTGGCGAGCCGATCGGACTGTCCGTGGACTGCACGAACACCGGCTGCTGCTGAACGGCATCACAAGGGCGTGACCTGCCCGGCGACGTCGACGAATACCGGAACACCGTCGACGTCGTCGGGAATGTCGCCCGCTGCAGGCCGCCGATCGACCAAGACTTTCACGCCATAGCCCTCACCCGCGGCGACGATCCCAAGACCGCGCAGACCGGCGAGGCGTCCGAGGAGTCGGAGCCGGAGCTCGTTCTTCGCGGCGCGCGCCTGCTCGAGCGTGGGGCCGCTCACGAAGCGAACGTGACGCCGAGTGCCGACAGAACGTCACCGATCGGATTGGCGTAGCCGCGCCCCCAGTTGCCTGGACCGCCCGCGCGCGTATTGAGGAAGAGCAGCCCCACGGGCTCGCAGTCACGCGTGAAGACGAGCGAGCCACTGTCGCCCGGCAGGCACCACGGCGCCGCGTCGCGCGATTCGATCTCGATCTGGCCCGAGAACGAGAGGCGGCCGCAGCGATAGTCGACGTCGAAGAAGTCGAGCTCGATCGCGGTGATGATCCCCTGCGTCCGACCCGTCGTGCGACCGATCTTCTCCACCAAAAGCTGTGTCTCGGCGATGGCAACCGTCGATCGCAGTCGCTCGGTCGGACTGAGCGCCAGCGGGTCGAAGGAAAGACCGGGGACGAGCCGTGCGAAAGCGCAGTCGACGCTCTGTCCTTCTGGCCGCAAACGGGGGTAGTCACCGCAGAGATGGCCGATGACGTCATTGGGAGAGCGCCCGGAGTCGGCGGCGGCGGGATGAAGAATCTCGTCCGCGTCGACGCCGCGATTCTGGGCGGCGAGTACGTGGTTGTTCGACACGACGCCGACCTCACCTCCCTTCACCGCGAAGAAGCCGATCGTGCCCGCGGGATGCTCGTAGTGCGCCACCGATGCGCCGATGGAGAGACTCCGCGTCGGCCGCGCATCGCTCGCCGGCAGTACGAGTCGCGGCCCCGTGTACTTGAGGTCCACCTCGCCAACCGCCTCTTTTTCGAGGTGCGCCAGCAGGTCGGGGTCGACGTCCTCCTCGCTGCGTGCGCGCACGGCCAGGCGGTGTTCGTCGGGTTTGCCGCCGAGCGCCACGCCGATGGCCATGTTGGCCTTCTCGTCGCTGCGCGCGGTCAGCCAGCGGGGATCGGCCGCGATCGAGCTTTTCAGATCACGAACGGAGCTCAATCTCATGACATACCTCCGGCGCGCTGCAGGCGGCGCCTCCGCACTTCCGCTGCGAACTCGCGCAGCGATGCCTCGTCGTTGAACGGTGACGTGGAGAAGAGCGTGTAAATGTCGGCGCGCATCGCGCCGTTGCGGATGTTGGTCAATGCGACGAAGAGCTCCGCAACCGCATCGCGATAGATGCCGACGACCGCCGAGCTGCGCGCCCACGTCGTGAGACATTCGTCGAGACTGTCGCGGAGGTTCTGCTGCAAGGCGTGCGGGAGCGAGTATGCGGCGTTGACCGCGGCGTGCACGTCCGCGAGAAAACCGGCCAGCTGCTCGACGGCATCGCTGCGGCTCGCGAGCGAGTAGACGATCGGGCTGATCGGATGACCGCCCGTGAGCGAGCGCATGTTCGCGGCGACGCTCTCCAACTGCTCGGCGATGCCTCCATGCAGGAACAGCAGCGCCACCAATGCGCCGGCGGGCGAACCGCCTTTGGAGATCCAGACGCGCATCGCCTTCAGCACCTCCACCGCATCGCCGCACAGGCAGAGATAGACCACGGCCTGCATCGTTGCCATGACCGCGGCGGCACGGCGGCCGCGCAGCTCCCTCGCAAATCGCGCCAATCGGAACCGGTGGATGAGCAGGTCTTCCGCGGTCTGCTTCGACGGCGTTCGTGCGAGGCCGCGGTTGACGATGTCCGAGACGCGGCCGATCTCGTTCAGATCGGCCATGACCGGCGCGAGCTTCTCCACCGCGATGACCCCGAGACGGTCCATCGCCAACTCAGGAACGTCTTCGCCGAGTTGCGAATAAGCGGAGATCGCGGTGAGCAGCCCGTCGCTCTCCGCGCGCTCGTCCCCTGCGCCATCCCCGATGAGCGCGTCGATGGCGCTCATCGCCGTCTGCTTGTAGCGCTCGTTGTCGCTGGCGAGCATGCCTTGCAGCAGGCTCCCGACCAGCGGACGCTGGCGATCGCTGCGTGGCCAGTCGCGCCGCGCGATCGGAATGGAGATCGAGAGCGGATCGAGCTCGCCGACGCGGCCGATCATCTGCGCCGCGAGCGCGCGCACGCCGTAGTCGCCGGCCTCCTCCGCCAGCGTGCGCAACGCCGGGACGAGCATCGTCAGCACGCGGCGGTTGTGCGTGAGGGCGTGCTGCCAGATGAGCGTCGCGTAGGTTTCGTCGCGGAACCGGACGGCGTCGCCGAGACGCGAGGCATCACGGCCGATCTCGGCGCGGCAGCGGGTCAGAAGCCGGTCGTCCGACAGTGATTGGCCGGTCGTGTGCTCGTCGGTCTCGAGCTCCTGCGACTCCGGCCGGCGGCGACGCGGAAAGAGCTCGGTGTCGTTCTTCACGCGATCCGTGATCGCCCGCCGAATGGTTTCGAACTCGAACCAGCCGACCCCGCTCGCCTCGCGCGCGGAGTGCGCGAGCGCGAGCGTCAGCGCGAAGCACCAGGCGTCGACGTCCGCGGCGAGGTCTTTCGCGAACCAGTGGCCGCCGACATCATTGAAGAGACGCAGTGCGGCGTCGACGTCGGGATCGCCTGTCGCAAAGAGATCGAGGAACTGTGCGACGCGCTGCAGCGACCGGAGCTCGTCGATCAGCCGGCTCCGGTGCGCGGCCGCGGCCTGGACGTGCGCCGCAGTGGCCAGCTTTTTCTTTTCGAGCCACTGCAGGCGCCGGTCGGTGCCGCGCGCCACGAGATCGCGCGTGAGCGGCGGCACCACGCGGCATTCGAGGCACGTGTGGAGCTGGCGGAACTTCTCGATGTCCTGGGTTTCGGCGGTGAAGAGCAGAAATGCCGAGTTGGCGCGGAGAGTCTCGGCGATGCCTTCCCACCCGACCCGCGCGGTGCCGTCGAAGAAATCGTACAGTTGGCGGTTGTGGCGCGAGAAGACGTCCAGGAAGATCGTCGCGCGTCTACCGAAGTCCTCGACGTTGTCCACGACGGCATGAACGTCGATGCTCACGGCCCGCGCGAGCGGTTCGACTTTGAGCGTGTTGGCGCGCAGATTCGCTCGTCGCGCGACGAGCGTGCTCAGGTGCGCCGCCAGTGTCGCCTTGCCGGTGCCGCGCTCGCCGGTGAGGAGGAGCACGCGATGTTTCTCGAGATCCGCGACGAGAGCGCGGATCCAGTCCTCGTTCGCGACGAACACGGCGTCGAGCATGTCCGTTTGCTCGGCATCGATCTGCGACGCACTCTCCACCGAAAACGTGATCGGTTTGGAAGCATCGGGCAGCAGGTTGTTGACGAAGCTGCCGATGATGGTCGCCTCGCGTGCGTGAATGTCGCCGGTGTTGGCGCTCCCGTTGACCGAAAGACCATCGTCCGTCATCGGCGGCGGTGGCGTTGTCGTTGTCGATTCGGGCGTGTTGGGCGACTCGGGCGTTTCGGTCATGGCCAGGCTTTCACTGCAGCCGCTCGCGAAGATTGCGCGGCTGCACGAGCGTCTCGAGGTAATCCGACTGCGGGCCGGACAGGCTGGCCTGTGACGCCGCGTCGATGACGCGACTGCGATAACCATTCACGACCTCGTCGTCCGGCTTCTCCTCGGGCAGCAACTCGGCGATGAGGTGCAGCAGCGCGGATTGCAGCTTGCGTTTCACGCCCGGCGTGCAGTTGAGCTGCGAGGTCTCCGTCACGACTTCGATGAGGACGGACGCCAGACCACTCTGCCCAGCGGCGGGAAGAAGTGTCTGCGCGCCGGCGCTCGGACCGCCGAGGAGGTGGGAGCCGCCGGAGGCGAACGGATCGCCGGCACTACCGTTGAACAATGTGCGCACGCCGCCGATCATCTGGACGAAATCCGTCGGGGTGCGCACCGACGTCACGCCGTTCTGCATGCCCGCGTCGAGCGCGCGAACTCCGGCGTCGAGGATCCGGCGGCCGGCCGCGATCCTGGCGAGCTCGTTCGCGTGGTTTTCCTTGACCACATCGAGCTCGTGCTTCTCCTTGGCCACCGCGACGGCGACGTGAACTTCCGGCACGTCGTGATGCAGCTCGATGTTCTGCACGTGCAGCCCGACGGAATTGGCCACGGAGTTCACCGACGGGATCACCGCGGCAACGACGTCGCTCTCGACGCGCCGGAACTGATTGGTGATGTCGATCCAGCGGCACGACGCGACGCGCTTCTGCAGCGCGCCGACCGCCGCCTCGCGGACGATCCGAAGCGGATCGCGGTTGCGGTTGGCTACCAGCTCGCGCGGGTCGCTGACGCGGTACGTCAGATCGATCTTCAGCGTGAACGAGTGCAGCATGTCGTCCATCTTCACGTCGGCACCGAATTGCGCGGAGAGGAACGACGCGGCAGGAACGGCGTACGCGAAGCAGCGCGATTCTTTGCGCCACGGCACGAGCTCTTCGAAGAACCCCTTCTTCTTTGCCTCCTCGCCCGGCACCAGGACGCGGCGGATCTTCTCGCCGCCGCCGGCGGTGCTTTCGAGCACGACGATGTGGTGGCCGTCGAGAGCGTCGGCATTGTGTTCTTTCAAGAGCTGGTGCGTGAAGGTGAGATTTTCGGCCACGGTGATCTCCTCGTTCATCGGAATGCGGCGTCGAGATTGGCCGCGACGGAGTTGGCCCGGTCGGCGTGGGCGCCCAGCACGATTGCCTGCCGCGCGAGCGCGTCATGCGAGTCGCTGTCGACCGTGCCGTGCCAGGAGTGCTGCGCAACGAGCGTCTTCAAGGCCGTCACGTCGCCGCGACGGAGCCGCTCTTCAAAGTGGAGCCGGAAGCGCCTCCGTCCCAGCAGCGCGATCTCGGTCTCGGTGAGCAGGCGCGCAGCGAGCGGTGCGTGCTCCTCTTCGGCGAGCGCGCGAATCCGCTCCAGCGAACCATCACGGACCGGATCCGGCTCTGCGTCGTCGGCGACGGCGCGCGTCGCGGTGCACACCTCGGCCGCGGCCGCGCTGCGCCGCTCGAGCGACGGCATGGAAGTCGTGACGCGAGCGAGCAGCGGCACGGCCATCCGCGAAACCAGGCCGGCGAGGTCCGACGCGCGGCGGAACTGCGCGTCCTGCATGCACTGCGTCATCGACGCGCCGAGTTGCACGAGCGACGCGACCGTGGGCAGTCGCTGAAGAAACTCCGTCACGGCGAGGCGCCGCAGCTCGTCGACCTCCTGGAGCGCGCGATCCACGTCGGACTTCGCCGCGACGCAAACTGCAATCCCCGCGAGCGCGTCGGCACCGCGACGAATCGCGCGCACCGCATCGCGCCACTGTCTCGTGTCGACCGCGCGTGCCGCGGCGCCGATCGCGTCGTCACGAACTGTGACCAGCTTGCCGGCGCCGCGCGGACTCCCCTGCACCGCGCGCGTGTCCATCAGGACTCGGACGGCATCCCGCATCTCCAGTTCGAGCTTGCCGTCGGCGAGCCGGCCATACTCGTACCGCCACAGCAGATGTTCCAGTTCGCGGACGCTCACCTCGTGTCCAACCCCGAGAAGTAGATCCGGATCTCGATCCGCCGGTTGCGCGAGCGTTGTTTGTGTGCAGGGCGAGTGTGGGCGTAGCCGTTCGCGGAGAGTTGTCGCTCGTCGAGCGCAGGATCGCAGCGTTCGCTGAGGAACCGCAGCACCGCCAACGCACGCGCCGTCGAGAGCTCCCAATTGTCGCGGGGATACGTAGACCGAGACATCGCGGTGCTGTCGGTGTGCCCTTCGATCTGAATCTGGTCGTACAGGCGCGATTGTGAGGTCGCGTCGAGCCGGTGAATGACAGCCGCGAGACGGCGGAGCAGCGCCGCGCCGCGCGGCTGCAAAGCGTAGTGACCCGACTCGAAAAGGATGCCTTCGCCGAACGTGATCTGCAGCAGGTTCACATCCGGCTTCAGGACGATGGCGCCGCTGCGGATCTCGCTGGCGAACTCGCTCTCGAACACAGCGTCGAACCGCTGCTGCTTCTGTCGCGCGATCTCGGTCGCGAGACTGGTCGGATTGATGTTGTGCTGAACGAAATAGATCAGCATGAAGAACATCAGCAGCGAAGTGAGCATGTCGATGATGCCGGGCCAGAAATTGACCTCGGTATCGACAGTCGGCGCGCGTAGGGACGTCGAGATCATGCATTTGCCTCAATTCAACGTGCGCAGGATGAGAATGACGACCACGGCGATCATCGCGCCGGCGGCAGCGAACCCGAACGTGCGCCGTCCCGTTGCCGTCTGACTGGCCTGCAGCGCGCGGGCGAGACGTTCCACCGACCCTTGTTGTGCGTTCATCGACGTTTGGATCTGCTGCAGCGTGGTCTCGTGTGTCTGGCGGAACGTCGTGACGATCTGCGGCAGGCGTTCGGTCAGACTGAGAATCGCTCCCTGCACGTTCGCGAGTTGCGCGATGACGCCGGTCATTTCGCCCGTCACGCTCTGCAGCGGAGCGGTAGCCGCACGTTGCGTAATGGCCTCGATGTTTTGAATGACCGTCCCGAACGTGGTCTCCACGGCGGCCATCTGCTCCGCCGACCGCGCCTGCGCGGTGGCAAGGGACTGCAGGTTCTCGAACGAGTCGCCGAGTTGACGCGAGAGTTTCTCCCACGGCGTCTCGTCATCAAACGCCGGAATCGTTGCCGGGAGCAGCTCTTCGGTAGTGAACCGCTCGAGCTGGTCATAGAACATCGATTGCGCGCGGGCGAGACCGAAGTTGAACAGCGAGACGACGATGGAGAAGAAGATGCCGGCGAGCGTCGCCGAGAACGCGGTCTTCTTGCCGGCGAGAATGCGCCCGAGGCTGCCGACGGATGCGGCCCATTGCGTGGCGGTCGCACCGGAGGATTGGTCGGGCATCGCCTGCTGGATGTCGGCGACCATCAGGGAGAGGCCGACGAACGTCCCCAGCAGACCGAGCATCATGACTAGGCTCACGACGTATGCGGGAAGGGAGAGGCTCCACTTTGCGCTCTCACTGAGAACGCTGCTCTGCTGCAGCGCGCCGACGTTCACCTTCACGTGCGCGTGCTTCATGCGCAAGATCGTGTCGAGCCGGTCGCCGATCAGCGTCGTCCTGGGAACGCCCTCGGATAGTTGCTGAAGGTCGACGCTGCCGCTGGCCCGCGGCACCTCGGCGTCTCCTTCGGCGGCAGGGGGCGTCTCGCCGGCGGCCTGCATGCGGCGCAGTTTGTCGCGGACGTTCTGCAACGTAGTGAGCTCGTGCGACGTGTAGCGCTGCCAATGCCTGCTCGCGCAAAACGTGCCGAACACGCCAAAGAAGACGATGAGGCAGATGATCAACCGCCCAACGAGCGTGTTGTTCAGCCACAGAAGCTCGAGGAGCTGCGTCACGGCCTGCGTTTCCTGCTCGTCATCGTCACGCCTGTGATGACCACTGTGCGATCGACCACGATGTCGCCTGCGCCAACCGAGCCGTGTACGTTCTCGCCACGCATCGCCTCGCCATCGCCGATGACGCCGTGGATCTCGGCCTTGGGCCCGTGGACGTTCCGCACCTGAGCGTCGCCGTGCACCGGGCCGCGACTCGTGACGTGGCTCATCATGCCGCCCAAGCCAGAAACGCGAGTTCCGTCCTGGGCACCGGCCGGGCTTTCCGCACCGTCCAGCGGCAGGACGACGAGCCAGGAGCGATCGCGCGCGCCGGAGCGTACGCGTTCGAGCGCGCGTTGCAGTTCATCGTTCGCCGCACAGGCGATGAAGAACACCGCGTCGTCGATGGCATCGACGTCGTGTTCACGAACAGTGAAATCCGCCGACTCCAGTGCGGCGCGGATGGTGCGCACACGCGGCGCCTGTTCGGGGTTGAACGAGAGATAAACATCGCCCATCGACATACCGTTCTCTCCTCGGGAGCGTCAGACGGACGCAGTGCACCGTTTTTCAGAGGTGGCGCAGCGTTTCGTCGCGATGGCGGTCGTATTCGGCCTGTGTGATCGAGCCGTTGCGCAGCAGACGGTCGAGCTCCGCGAGTCGCGCCTGTACACTCTCCGTTTGACTCGGAACGCCGACGAAAGCTGGCCGTCGTCCGTGCGCGAGCAGCCACCAGCGGCGGAAGAATTGGTACAGCCCACCGCCGAGTAGTGCGACGACGAGACACATCACGAAGAACAGCCAGCCAACGCTGATCCCCCAGAGGCACCCCACCGCTGCCCACGTGACCGTGAGGTTCCTCAGCCGCCCCAGTACCCACCGCCACGACGCCGCGAGGCCGAAGTACCACGACCAAAAGACGTACCCGGTGAAGAGGAATCGCGACAACAACTGCGACGGCGTCGGCTTACGCCACTGCGGTGAAACAGGGGCGACAGGCACGTGCCTGGTGGCGTGCCGTTCCGTCGTCGTCGGCGCGGTGCTGGTCGTCGGTCGGTAGGACGGCTGCTGGACCAGCATCAGCACGGAGATCATGCCCGTGAACACGAAAACCAGCCAGGAGAACGCGATCCACGGATCGAGGATCAGATGAGAGAACGCTGAAGGCGGAGCTTTGGCGGCCACTACCGATGTCGTCGCGGACATGTCCTCCAATGCGCTGCAGACGGACGGGACACCGTTCTTTTTGCATCGACAAAACGACCGACTGCCAGTAAGCACGCCCGCACATATCGCCCATTCAATTGAGGAGGAGTTCAATCGTAACGCGTGTGTCTCGTGCCTTCGTCTGTCCTTTCGTTCTCGCCTTCACCGTCAGCGCCTTTGCCCCGGGGGAACGGTGGCGCTCATCGCGATGGCGGTTATGGCGGCCCTGCTGGCTACGCTCAGCACGTTCGTGCGCGAGTTGCTGGAGGGCAAGCATTGGCCGGAGACGTTCTTCATTCCGGGGGTACTGGCAATTGTGCGATGTCACGAATTGGCAGAAGGAGCTGGCGATGCTCGCAATGCCGGACCACCGGAAAAGACAGCGCCTACAGCGGCTTGCAACCAGCCCCGGAGGCGCTGGGATCCGCTGACCGCAGCAAACAGGACCCGAGTGTCTTCACGATCAAACGCATTGCCGAGCGGCTCGACAACGGCGAGTGACCTCCTCGGCGAAGCAACACCCGACGTCATCGTCACCGATCGCCGCCGGCTTCGCGACTCGATTGAACCGTGAGCGCATCGCACTCGACGCGGTAGTGAGTACCTGACAGCGCCGCTCGAGTGTCACTTCCGCGGGCCGGCGGAGCGTTTCATCGAACTCGAATTGAACTTCAGGAATCAAAGGAGATTGGCCGCTGCTGATAACCGAGTGCTGCACTCGCTCTGCGACAGTCGGAACGGCTCGCTGCAGGTGATTCGCGTCATCGGTGACTCGATCTCCGACCTCCTTCTTGATAGGTACGAGGTTCTCCTCGATACCGCATGCAGACGCGGAGTGAACGCGACGTCGTGGCGGTTTAGGTCCGGCCCGAAGGAATGACGCGGCTACCTTGCGCGAGGGGGATCATTATCGACAAGCACAACCCAAGTACGATTCCGTTCGCCTCAGCCATCGTAGCGACTGACAAATAACCCACCAAAAGCACGATCTTCCACGGCTGAAGGGTGTGTCCACGCACCAAATCGAGTGCACCTTGCGAGTCGGCCGAAACCCGCAAGGTGACTCGCAAGGTCGCCCGCAAGTTACTCGGTTTCAGTGAGTTATCCCACCGTCTGTAGATCGACTTCTCTCTAACCTAAGTACCCGCGCCCTCCGGCCTGTCACACCGGAGGGCGCGGGAGCCCCGTCGGCCCCGCCAAAATAAGACGCTCACCAGCCGCCACTTGGCGGCTTTTTTCGTTTCAGCACACGAAAGCGACGAAGTGCCTCCGTGTCTGGTGTCGGGATGGCGAACGTGTAGCCCCAAGCCGGACTTTCCTGGTTTCGGCTACGCCTGGGTAGGAAAACCGCCATCCCGTGGCTCTCCTATGGAGATGAGCGACGACGTTCAGATCCGGCTCGTGCACGTGGAGTTTCTCCGTCCCGGGCCTCCGCACAACCAGCTTCTCTCGCCGCTGACGCAGTACCTCGCCATTTCCGGTGACAGCGGAGCCGGCGTGGTCACGGTGCCGTACGAGCAGGCGGAGTTCTCGCGCCGCCTCAAGCAACTCCGGTACGACTCGGGGGATCCCGAGGATCGCCTGGCCATGCTGCATTCGACCGGCGTCGAGATGAGCAGGATCCTCGGCGCGGTGCCCGGGCTGGCCGGTGCACTCACGATGGATGCGAATCACCAGGGAACTCTGATTCAACTTCGCATCACGCTCTCCGCGTCCGAGCTCGCGATGCTGCCGTTCGAGCTGGCGAAGGCGCCGGTGTCGGCGACGAACACCGCGGAGAACTGGCTGTCGATCCAGACCCGGCCGCCGGTTTGCGTCACGCGCAACATTCGCACGGTCTCACCCGAAGGGGTCGTCTGGCCGGATCAGCCGCGCATTCTGTTCATTTCCGGGAATCCCGGTGACGTGCCCTACGAGCAACATCGCAAGGCGCTGCTCAAGGCGATCGAGCCGTTTCAATATCCCGACGAGGACGATGTCGTCGTGACGGAGGAGGGGCGCGAGCAGGGCGGCAGGCTCCTGACGATTCTCGTCGATCCGACTCTCGCCCGCGTGCTCCGCGAGTGCAGGGAAAACGAGTACACCCACGTCCACATCCTGACGCACGGCGATCTCAACGAGGCCTCGCCTGACTCGTACGGGCTGGTGATGCGCGGCGAGGACGGCTCGCCCGAGGTCGTTTCCGGAGACCAGTTCGCCACCGCGCTCGCCTCGGTCCATCACCGGCCGACGGTGGTGACCGTGGCCAGTTGCGACAGCGGCAATGTGAATCAGGTCGCGCAACCCGGCGCGAGCTTCGCGCACGCCCTGCACCAGTCGGGGATTCCGCTCGTCCTCGCATCGCAGTTTCCGCTGAGCAAGCCAGGTTCGGTGCCGCTCGCGGCGACGCTGTACGACGGCCTGCTCTGGGGGAAGAACCCGCTCGTGCTCCTGCGGGAGCTCCGCGCGGAGCTGCATACGGTGTACACATCGAAGTGGCATGACTGGGCCAGCCTCGTGGTGTACGAAGCGTTGCCGCAGGCTCTCAACGAGCAGCTGGAAAAGCTCCGCTATTTTCAGACCAAACGCGCCATCAACGCCACGCTCGAACGAATCGACCGCGCGGTCAAACGGGCCCTCGAAGAGCGAAGCGTGGCCAGTCTCGAGAAACTCCACAAAGAGATCGAATCCGCGGTCGGGCGGCTGCCGCTCAAAGGTCCGTACTCGGCCGAATGCATCGGCATCCGCGCGAGCGCGCGCAAACGGCTCGCGCAGGCGGCCTTCAACACTCCCGAATCCCCGCGCGATGCGTATGACCTGCTCGAACAGGCCTACATCGACTACAAATGCGCGGCGGACTCGCTGCTGGTCATCAGCGAAGGGCCGGCACAACGCGTGGCCACGCTGCACTGGCTGCTCGTGCAGCTCGAATCGCTCGACATGATCCTCGGCCGCGAAGGCGACGACCGGCGCTGGACCGCCGCTCATCTCTCTGCCGAGATGTACCGGCATCATCTCGACACCGAGCAACGCGCATGGGCTCACGGCAGCCTGGCCGAGCTCTTTCTCGTGAAGCTCGGCAAAGCCGGTCTGAACGAGGAAGATCGCGAAAAGCATCACCAGGACGTCCTCCAGCACATTCACGAGCTGGTGAAGCTCTATCCGCTGCGCACCGAGTTTCCGGTGAAGTCGACGCGCAGGCAGTTCGAGCGCTATGCCGACTGGTGGGGCTCGCAGCAATTCGAAGATGGGTTGAAAGAGCGCGGGCTGACCCGCCGCGCGCCGTGGGATGGCCAGCACGGCGTGACGCAGGTGGCGAAAGAGGTCGTGAAGATCATGCAGCGCAACCTCCGTCCTCCCGTCAAGCCGCCTTCTTCCGGATCTGCCGGCGGCAACGGCGGCGGTGCGCCGGAGCCGCCGCCGAAGCCGAGCGGCGGCAAGCCTGGCGGCGGTGCGACGCTCTCGCGCCGCGCGCGCACCAAGCCTTTCTTCGACATCACCATGCTGCCGGCGGGGCATGGCGACTCGCTGTGGATCGAGTACGGCCAGAACGAGCGCGACGTGCATCGCGTGCTCGTCGACTGCGGAACGCAGCAGACGGCGAGGGAGCTGCTGAAGCGCGTCGCCGCGCTGCCGAAACGCGAGCAGTTTTTCGACCTGTTCATCCTCTCGCACATCGATTCCGATCACATCGGCGGTGCGCTGCCGTTCTTCAAAGCCGTCCGCGATGGCCTGCGCTTCGGCGACGTCTGGTTCAACGGCTGGCGCCATCTGTCGGACCGGCTCAGCGCGCGGCAGGGGGAGATGTTCTCGACCGCGATTCAGGATCTCGAGCTGCCGTGGAATGTCTGGATGGATGGCGGGGCCATCGTCATCGGCAACGGAAAGCTGCCGACGTCCACGCTGCCCGGCGGGATGAAGCTCACGCTGCTCTCGCCGACGCCGAAGCAGTTGCAGAAGCTCGCACCCGTCTGGACCCGGGAGCTCAAGCGCTACGCTCTCACGCCCGGCGCACGCATGGACTACAGCCAGTTCCTCAAGGGCAAGCCGTCGACCTCGACGGACCTCGACGAGCTCGCGGAGACGCCGTTCAGCAGCGACCCGGCCGCGCCGAACGGCTCGAGCATCGCCGTCCTCGCCGAGTACGAAGGCGCCGTCGCCCTCCTCGGCGCCGATGCGCACGCGCCGGTGCTCACCGAATCGCTCGGCAAGCTGCTCCCGCGCGGCAAAACACGGCTGAAGATCGACGCGTTCAAGGTCTCCCATCACGCGAGCCAGAACAACGTCAGCAGGGAGCTGGTCTCGATGCTCGATTGCCCCCGCTTCCTCGTGTCGAGCAACGGCGCGCACTTCAACCATCCCGACCGCGAGGCCATCGCCCGGATCATCAAGTACCGCAAGATCGGCGATCGCAAGCCCGAGCTGATCTTCAACTACCGCACGCCGCTCAACGACGTCTGGGAGGGACTGCAGGACCGCTACGGCTTCACGGCCCACTACCCGGCGGAGGAACCGGGACAGGTTGTGAGTTTGCTGCCGGAGTAGCGTGACCTCTCGGCTGCCCGCTGGCGCAGCGAGCTCGTCAGGGGTACCATTTCGCCATCATGAAAAACCTATTCGCGGTGCTCCTGCTCGCCATGGCTCTGTCTGCCGCCGCCGCGGAGGAACCGAAGAAGCCGGCCGATTTCACGGGGCCGGCGACGATGTGCAACGGCACGTACGCCCTCTGCATCAAGGCGCCGTGCGAGAAGAAGCCGGACGCGAATAATCTCTATCCGTGCGGCTGCGTCATCCAGACCGGCTGGAACATGGGACCGAACTCGTGCGACGACCGGCAGAAGAACCTCACCTCGACGTACTCGAACCTGTTCAACCTCGGCAGCGCCACGGTCAGCTGCCCGGCGTCGACGCAGTGGGCGTGGTGCTACGGCGCGAAGTGCGAGGTCGACCCGCGCGACCCGACGCGGGCCATCTGCAAGTGCCCGACGAGCACCAAGCCGACCGTGATCCTGGTGAGCCAGGCCATGTGCTCCGACCCGGGCAAGGTCTGCGGGATGCTCTGGTCGGGAGCGACGCCTGCCGAGAGCAAGTTCGCGAACGAGTATTACTACTGGTGGATGACCACGAACGGGCAACAGTCGAATCTGCCCTCGACGGCGTGCGCGTCGAACTAGCGATTTCAGCGAGTTCGCTGAAATCGCAAGCGATTGCGCTTCGAAGTTAAGAGAACTCGCTGAAAAATCGTGACTGCGCGCTTGCGATTTCAGCGAGTTCGCTTAAGTTTCAGCGAACTCGCTGAAATCGCCACTGAATTCGCGGACAAATTCAGCGAACTCGCTGAAAGTACCAGCGTGCATTGGCCACATTTTCAGCGAGTTCGCTGAAAATGCAGCGCGCCAAGCCTGCGTTTTCAGCGAGTTCGCTGAAAATATGGCGGATCACCGCTGCATTCGCGGCAGTCAACGTTCCATTTTCAGCAGTTACGCCGAGGTGGGCGGTGGCATCGGTATGATTTTCAGCGGACTCGCTGAAGGAGGAAGCGATGAAGGTGCGTGAGTTTGGAGTGCGGCTGACGCAGTTTCGCGAGCGGCAGCACCTGTCGATGACCCAGCTCGCGAACCTCCTCGGCATCGACTACATGCAGATCTCGCGCTACGAGAAGGGGCAGAGCCTGCCGTCGCTCGAGACCGCGATGCGTCTCGCGAAGGTTCTCCAGGTCTCCCTCGACGAGCTCACCGGCAGCGAGCCTCCGCCGGGCCCGCCCGCGTTCACCAACACCCGCCTCTTCGAGCGCATGCGCCAGCTCGACCAGCTTCCCGCCCACCGACAGGAGCTCGCCCTGCGTGTCCTCGATACAGTCATCTCGGGGCACGAGCTCGAAAGCCTGGCGGGACGGCTTCGATGATCCACGTGAAGCGGCCCCCCGCGTCTCCGCACCTCGCCGCGGTACTTGAGCGTGCGGCGGCGCGGACCAATCAGGAATTCAAGAAGCACCGTGGGGCGCAGACGAGATTCGAGTTCTCGCGGAAGGAGTGGAGTGAGGCTGCGCTCCCTCTGTACACGATGTTCCACGGCAAGTGCGCGTATTGCGAGACGCCATTCGACAGGTGGGCGGGTGGAAACGTCGATCATTTCCGGCCGAAGCTGGGGGCGTGCGACCTCGAGGGCACGATCGATCCGAATCACTACTACTGGCTCGCCTACGATTGGTCGAATCTCTACATCGGTTGCGGCGAATGTGAGCTGAACAAGAAAACGTTCTTTCCCGTAGAAGGAAAGCGCGCACCCATTGATGGCTCGATCCGCGGTGAGCAGCCACTTCTGATCGACCCGTGCGGTGAGGACCCGAGGAAGCACCTTCGGTTCCTGAGTGACGGGTACGTCCGACACACTTCGATTCGTGGAAATGTGACGATCAAGCTGCTGGGCCTGAACCGCATGTCGCTGGTCGAGAAACGGATGGCTGCGATCGAAGAAGCCGAGCTCAGGCTCCGGAACGGTGCCACCCCGGTAGAGCTGACCGCGCCGCACGTTCCGTATCTCGCCGCGATCATGGACACCCTCCCCGTACGACACGCCGCGCGCCGGGTGGCGATGTCCGTGCAGGAACCGCTGGCAAAGAAACAGACGGCAGTCTCGAAAAAGCTGGCCGCCACCGCCACCGCCTTCCGCACCGGCGGCTTCCTCAAACGCATCGTCCTCACCAACTTCCGCAGCATCCGGAGTCTCTCGCTGAACATCACTCCCTCGCAGGGGGAGGAGCAGGCGGGGTGGCTGATGCTCCTCGGGGAAAACGCGGCAGGCAAGTCGTCGATCCTGCAGGCCGTCGCTCTCGCGCTGGCTGGCGACGAGGGACTCGAGGGGTTCGAGCAGGAATCGTTCGACGCGATGATCCGCAACGGCACGAGCGCGGCGACGGTGATCGTCGAAACGTCGGCCGATCCGCCGCGCATCGAGCTGCAATTTCAGCGCGGCAAGCGCCCGCACTTCGTGCACGGCGGCGACGGATATCCGGGCCTGGTTCTCGGCTACGGCGCGACGCGCATCGCGGACGATAAAGCGAAGGTCAGCGGCAGCACGAGCGCGCGCCGCATCCTCAACCTCTTCGACCCGCGGGTGCGGCTGACGCCGGCCGAGGCGTGGCTGCTCGAGCTGTCGAAGAGCTCCAAGGCATTCAACGACGCGGCGAAGTCGCTCAAATCGCTGCTGCGGATCACCAACGTCAGGACGCCGCTCACCGTCCGCAACCGGCGCATCCGCATCGACCACGGCAATGGTCCGGTCCTCGTCGAGCAGCTGAGCGCCGGGTATCACGCGATGCTCGGCCTCGGGATCGACATCATGCAGGCAGCGCCGGCGCAGATGACGGACAAACGCTACGCCTCCGGGATCGTCATCCTCGACGAGATCGACGCGCACCTGCATCCGCGCTGGAAGATGAACGTGGTCGGGTTGCTGCGCGACGCCTTTCCGATGATTCAGTTCATCGTGAGCACGCACGAGCCGCTCTGCCTGCGCGGCACGAAGCGCAAAGAAGTGGTGTTGATGCGGACGAACGAGAAGCGCGCCGTCGAAGCGGTGACCGACCTGCCGCCGCACGAGACCATGCGCGTCGACCAGTTGCTGACGTCGCCGCTGTTCGGCCTCCACACCACCCTCGATCCCGAGGTGGAGAAGGAGTTTCGCGACTACTACGCGCTGCTGGCGAAGCCGACCCGGACGGCGAAGGACCGAAGGATCATCGCGGCGAAAAAAGAGCAGCTCTCGCGTCACGGAATCCTCGGTTACACGCGCCGCGATCAGCTCATCTACGAATGGATCGACGACTTTCTCGCACAGGAGCCGCTGCTCGACAGGGAAGGGCGTGCGAAATTGAAGGAGGAGACGAAGCAGAAGGTGCTGTCCCTCTGGCGGCGCGCCGCGTCCGCGGGGAGCCCGGCATGATTCGCGTGAAGCGTGGTGACGCGCCGGCGTGCCTGCTCGATGACGGTGCCGCGGGACGCGAGCGCAGGAAAGCCGAGGAGCTCCGGAAGAAGCATCCGAAGAAGAGCTTCCCGTTCAAAGTGTACGCGTCCGAGGAGGTCAAGCTCGCGCTGGAGCGGCTGTTCCGCGGCAAATGCGCGTACTGCGAGACGCGGTATGCCGCGTCACAGCCGATGGACGTGGAGCACTGGCGTCCGAAGTCGCAGTATCCGTGGGCCGCGTCGGACTGGGACAACCTCCTGCCGTCGTGCATCGACTGCAACCGGCAGCGGTATCAGTTGCTCGTCGACGAGAGGAAGAAAGTGCGCGCCGGGAAGGGCACGTTGTTTCCACTCGCCAAAGGATCGAAGCGGGCCACCTCGCGCGCCGCGATGGCGCGGGAAGTGCCGCTGCTCCTGCATCCCGCCAATGACGATCCCGACGAGCACCTGCGGTACACCGAGGAGGCGGTCGTGCGCGCGCGGCGGAACAGCGAAAAAGCGCCCGAGTCCATCCGCGTCTATGCGCTGAACCGCTCCGCCCTGGTCGACGAGCGGCTGCAACTGCTGCTCCTTCTCCGCCACCGGATGCACACCATCGCAGTGCTGATCGATCTGCTCGACCGCTCGACCGGCAGGACAGCGGAACTGATCGAGGATCTGCTCATCCACGAAATGACGGAGCTGCACGCCTTCGCCCATCCGGCGCGGCCCTATTCGGCGATGGCGCGGCATTTCATCAAAGAGTTCGCGAAGACGATCGAGCACTCGCGCCTTACTAGCGATAGCATCAGATAAGGAGCCAACCCGATGCCGACCTCCACCATCACGAGCAAGGGACAAACGACCGTACCGAAGGAAGTGCGGGACGCGCTCGACATCGGCCCGGGCGACAAAATTACATGGGAAGTGAACGGCGGCCGCGTTTCGGTCGCGACGGAGCGCCCCGCGTTCTGGCGATGGGAAGGCTTCATCAAGCACGGCCCCACCGACGTGGTGAAAGCCGTTCACGAAGCGCGGAAGCGAAGAGGGCGTATCTGACGTGCAACGCGTCGTCGTCGATGCGAACGTCTTTCTCTCCACGGCGATCGTCGCCGTCGCCGCGAGCAAACGATACGACGCCATCGCCACCTTCGACCAGAAGCTCGGCAAACGCGCGAAAGACCTCGGCGTCGCCACATACTGGTAACTGCGCATGGCTGTGCTCCCCACCACCCAAGAGCGATCTCGCCGCGAGCTCCTGCTCGCCCTGAGCTTCGCGCTCTGGGGGCTCTGCATCGCCATCGCCATGAGCTCCGTGCTGCGCAAGCCGGCGCCGCCCGATCAGGCCATGAGTGTGGCCACGCTCGCCAACATCGATGCCAAAGGCTCCATGCGGTGGATGTTCTGTCTCCTCCTCTTCCCGGTGCTCGTGCCGGCGGTCTTGCGGCCGGTGGCGCGGCGTTTGGCGGAGGGGGAGGCGTGGGCGCGGAACGTGGTGGTCGCAGCGCCGCTGGTCACGTTGTGGCTGATCAGCGTGCAGCAGCGCGTGCCGTGGGCGATCGTGCCGTGCGGGATCGTCGTGCTGGCATGCCTGCTCTTGCGCAAGCGGGAGTTGCAGTTCACGCGGCGCGACTTCGTGCTCGTGCCGACGTTCCTGGCGGCGCTCCTCGCGCTGATCGACATCGGGACGACGCTCGCGGCGCACCAGCACGTCCTCCTCGCGGCCATGCTCGTGCTGGCGCTGCGCATCGGCGTCACGTTCATCCGCTCTCCGCTGCCGCCCGCGTTTGCGTTCGTCCTCGCGCCGCTGGGGCTGGTCCTGCAGACCGGGTTCTTCGCGCGGGACCAGCGCTACTTCGGGTGGCATGCGCTGGCGGTCGTCGTGGTCACGCCGTTCGTGCTGCGCCTCTTCCTGCGGCGGGAGCGGCTGGCCATGCGGCTCCTGACGCTGGTCGCGTTTCCGCTCGCGCTCTACGCATACGGCAACGCCACCAGCGCCTCCACGGCCTTCGGAAAATCGCGCGTCAACTACTTCGAGGACGGGCACGCGCTCGTCCCCGCGTCGGAGTATCTGCGCGGCGAGCTCCCCTATCGCGACATCCTGCCGGGCCACGGACTGATCGAGGACGGGCTGTTCGACTACTTCGTCTTCCGGACCGGCGAGGTCACGGTCGGGCGGACGCTGAAGGCGCGCGAGATCTTCGGACAGCTCAACAGCGTGGCGCTGTACGCGCTCGCCTTCGCGGCCACCGGCTCGGCGGAGGCGGCGTTCCTGACCGTCCTGTTGAGCATGATGACCGGCACCTTCACGCCGACCATCCGGACGCTCGTCCCGGTCACGGCCCTCGCGTGCATGGTGGCGGGAGTGCGCACGCGCGGGCGCCACTGGTTCGCCTGGGCCGGCCTGGCCACGGTCCTCAGCGGCGCGATGAGTCTCGACTACGCGTTCTACACCTGCGGCGCGCTGGCGGTGGCGATGCTCCTGGCGGGACTCCGGCGCACGCTCGTGCCCGCGGCCCTCGGGATCGCCGCCGGGGTCGTGCCGCTGTTCGGGACCTTCGCCGCGCTGGGGATCCTCGACGACTTCCTCCGCGGCACGTTCGTCGAGACCCCCGCCGCGTCGACCGCGTACCGCCTCGGCTTCTTCCGCGCGCCGGCGGCGATGCAGCAGCATCCCTCCTTCCCCGAGGTGCTGACGGTGCTGCTCCAGCCGGACGTGTACCAGAACCTGGTCTGGCTGATCATCGTCGTGAGCCTCGGCGCGGCGCTGACGCGCCGCTGGCCGCGCACGGTCCAGCCGCTGCTCGTGCTCGCGTCGTGGGTGGCGCTGTCGGGGATCTCCTTCGCCTACCGCTTCAACCATTACTTCGGGATGATCGCCGTCGTGCTGCTGGCCGGGTGGATCTTCCGCCTGGTGCGGAAGCGGAGCCCGTGGGCGATCGCCGCGATCGCCGCGGCCATCATCCTGGCGCGGCCGTCGATGCACGCGGCGGTCGTGGGAGTGAACCGGGCCGCGCGCGGCACGCCGCCCGCCGACTGGGTGGAGATCCGCGACATCCCCCGCGCGCGCGGCGCGCTCTGGCACGTGCGCGACGCCACGGCCATCGCCGGCGTGCAGAAGTACCTCTCGCTCACCCTCGCACCGCACGAGACGTTCTTCAATTTCTCGGACACGGCCATCCTCCACTACGTGACGCGGCGGGACTGGCCCATCCGCGAATACGAGATGGCCTACCTCCAGTCCGAGGAGAAGCAGCGCGAGGTCATCCGCGTCATCGAATCCAACCCGCACATCCGCGCGCTGCTCATCCGCGAAGGAGATTTCTCCATCGACTTCATCCCCAACTCCCGGCGGGCGCCCCTCCTCCATCAGTACCTGCTCGACCATTTCGAGCCCGACTTCGAGGAGGGGCACGTCACGTTCTGGCGGCGGAAGTGATCACGCGGTCGTCTTCTTGAAGCGCATCACCGCCAGGGTGATGATCAGGAACGTATACGTCGCCAGGAGCGTGGCCGGGCGCCAGAGGTCCATCAGGCTCGAGCCGCGCAGGACGATGCCGCGGATGACGTCGATGAAGTACTTCGCCGGCACGAGCGCGGAGAGCCACTGGAAGATCTTCGGCATGCCCGCGATCGGGAAGACGAAGCCGCTGAGGAAGACGAACGGCAGCAGGAAGAACATCGACATCTGCGAGGCCTGCATCTGCGTCTGGGCCACGGTGGAGATCAGCATCCCCAGGCCGAGCACCGCGGCCATGAAGAGAAAGCCGACCACGTAGAGCTCCAGCACCGAGCCCATGATCTCCACCTTGAACAGGAAGCGCATGAGCAGCACCGCCAGCGTGAACTGGAAGTAGCCGATGACGATGAAAGGCATGATCTTGCCGAGGATCAGCTCCGCGCGCGTGGCGGGCGTGACCTGCAGCTGCTCGAGCGTGCCGCGCTCGCGCTCGCGCACGATGGCCGTGGCCGTGAACTGGATCAGCGTGAAGGTGAGGATGATGGCGATCAGCCCGGGGATGATGAAGCGCGACGTGCGCAGGTCGGGGTTGTACCAGGGGCGCACGCGCAGGTCGACGGGCATGGCCTTGTGCTTCCAGCCGCCGGCGCGCGCCAGCACCTCGATGGACATCTTCTGGGAGATGCCGCTCATGATGGACATGGCCTGCGACGAGGTCGTGCTGTCGGAGGCGTTGACGATCAGGAAGGCCTGCGCCGGTGCGTGGCGGTGGCGGTCCTTGCCGAAGTCGGCGTCGATGACCAGGCCGACCGCGGCCCGCGCGGAGTCGATCTCCGCCTGCATGGCCTTCATCGTGTCGACGTGCTTGACCACGTCGAAGTAGCCGGTGCCGGTCATCCTGGCCACGAGCTCGCGGCTCTCGAACGAGCGGCTCTCGTCCAGGACCACGGTCCGGAGGTGTTTCACGTCGTAGTTGATGGCGTAGCCGAAGATCAGGGTCTGCAGCAGCGGCACCATGACGATCATGCGCAGCGTCATCGTGTCGCGCTTCAATTGCAGGAATTCTTTCCAGGTCAAGGCGAGGAGGCGATTCATACGGTCACCACTTCCCTGCTGCGCACGCGCCTGCGCGCCAGCGATACGAACACGTCTTCGAGTGAAGGCTCGGCCGGTTCCGGCGAGCCGAACGCGGACAACAAACGATGCAGCTCCGACGGGCCGCCGTCCGCCGCGACGGTGCGGACCGTCAGTCCGAGGAGATACGCGTCTTCGATGGAGGGCTGTCCGGCGAACCGCGTCAGCAGCGCGAACGGGTCTCCTTCGGGCCGCACCTCCAGGATCCGTCCGGCCAGGTCGTGCTTCAGCTCGCGCGGCGAGCCGCTGGCGATCAGGACGCCGTCGAGGATGAAGGCCAGGGTGTCGCACTGCTCGGCCTCGTCCATGTAGTGCGTGGTGACGAGCACGGTCATGCCGCGGTCGGCCGCCAGCTCGTAGATGAGGTCCCAGAACAGGCGCCGGCCGCGCGGGTCGACGCCGCCCGTCGGCTCGTCGAGGAACAGCAGCTCCGGCTCGTGCAGCAGCGCCGCGGCCAGCGAGACGCGCTGCCGCAGTCCCGTCGACAGTCCCTCGGTGAGCTGATCCATGATGCCGGTGAAGCGCAGCCGCTCGGACAGCACGGCGATGCGCGCGCGCGTCTGCCCGGCGGTCAGGCCGTAGATGCGGCCGAAGAAGCGGAGGTTCTCCTCGACGGTCAGGTCGAGGTACAGCGAGAACTTCTGGCTCATGTAGCCGAGGCGCGACTTCCATTGCTCCGTGTCGCGGGCGACGTCGAGGCCGTCGAAGCCGGTGATGCTGCCCGACGTCGGCGCGAGTAGGCCGGCCAGCATGCGGATGGTGGTCGACTTGCCCGAGCCGTTCGGCCCGAGGAAGCCGAACACTTTGCCGCGCGGCACGTCGAATGACACGTCGTTCGCGGCGGTGAACGTGCCGAAGCGGCGCGTGACGTTGCGGACCTGAATGAGCGTGCTCATGCCTCACCCGCCAGGACGAACACGTCCTCCAGACTGGGGCCGAGCGGCCGGACGTCGTCGGCCGGCACGAGCTCGCGCAGCCGCGCGCGCACGCGGGTCACCAGCTCCGCGCCGGTCCCTTTCGCGCCGCGGGCGTGCAGCACGGTGCCGAACAGCGACACGTCGTCGACCTCCGGCATCGAGGCCAGGAGCGTGCGCACGTCGAGACGCTGCGACGTGCGGATCTCGAGCAGCGGCCGGTCGTACGTGGCGAGGATCTCCGGACGCGTGCCGCTCTTGGAGACGCGCCCGCGGTCGAGGAAGGCGATGCGCGTGGCGTACTCCGCCTCGTCCATGTAGGGCGTGGAGACGATGATGGTCAGCCCGTCGTGATGCAGGCGGTTGAGGAGCATCCAGAACTCGCGCCGCGAGACCGGGTCGACGCCGGTGGTCGGCTCGTCGAGCAGCAGCACCGCGGGCTGGGTGAGCAGCGCCGCGACGAGCGCGAGCTTCTGCTTCATGCCGCCCGACAGCGCGCCGGCCAGGCGCGCACCGAAGCGGGCCATGCCGACGCGCTCGAGCATCTCCGACGCGCGCGCCTTCGCGACGTCGGTCGGGACGCCGTAGAGCTTCGCGCGCAGGCGCAGGTTCTCGTCGACGGAGAGGTCCTCGTACATGGCGAAGCGCTGCGGCACGAAGCCGAAGGTCGTGCCGCGCTCGACCTGCACGCTGCCCGCGGTGGGCGCGAGCACGCCGGCGACGATGCGGAAGAAGGTGGTCTTGCCCGCGCCGTCGGGGCCGATGAGGCCGAACAGCTCTCCGCGATCGACGTGCAGGTCGACGGCGTCGAGCGCGGTGGTGGCGCCGAACTTCCGGGTGAGCTGCGTCGCGGCGATCACGGCTTCACCTCGACTTCCGCCGGCTGCCCCGGCACGAGCGGCTCGCTCCAGCCGCGATCGAGATCGGCCTTGGCGGCGTACACGAGGTTCACGCGCTCGGCCCTGGTCTCGACGGCCTTGGGGGTGAACTCGGACTCGGGGGAGATCTCGGTGATGCGCGCGCCGAAGGTGCGGTCCGGGAAGGCATCGACTCTCACGCGCGCCGGCATGCCCATCTTCACTTTGCCGAGGCTGGCCTCGGGGATGAAGGTGCGGACGAACAGGCGGTCGGCGAAGGCCATGGTGACGCCGGCCTGTCCCGCGGCGAGGAGCTGTCCGGGCTCGGCCAGGCGGTGCACGATGATGCCGTCCGCGGGGGCGCGGATCTCTCCTTCGCGCGCCACGATGACGGACTGCTCGAGCATGGCCGCGGCGCGCTCGGCCTCGGCGCGCGCGGCCGCGGTCTGGTCGCGGCGGAAGCCGTCGCGTGCGAGCGCCAGGCGCTGCTCGCTGACCTTCAGCGCGGCCTGCGCGCGCTCGAGCTCCGCGTGCGCGCGGTCGGCGTCGCTCGCGGTGCCGACGCTCTCGTTGAAGAGCGCCGTCTGCCGCGCGTCCTC
This sequence comes from Thermoanaerobaculia bacterium, assembly GCA_035627015.1. Classification (GTDB taxonomy): domain Bacteria; phylum Acidobacteriota; class Thermoanaerobaculia; order Gp7-AA8; family Gp7-AA8; genus QHVT01. The sequence continues at coordinate 48,784 of DASPMO010000154.1, forward strand.
TTTCAAGGCCAGCGACACGGCGGCGCGGCGCTCGGCGACTTCGGCCAGCGCGGCGGAGATCTCGGGCCTGCGGTTGCCGGCCTCGAGGTCCTCGACGCGCGCCTCGGCGGAGCGGACGCCGGCCTGGTCGCGCCGCACGGCGATGGACGTCTCGCCGAGGTCGAGGCGGAGCAGGAGATCGCCGCGCTTGACGCGGTCGCCCGCACGGACGCGCACTTCCGCCACGCGGCCGGCCACTTTCGGTCCGAGGTCGACCGTCACCGACTCGATGCGGCCGTTGAGTTGAATGACTTCCGGCTCCGGCTTGCCGTGACGGCACGCGGACATGACGACGAGGAGAATGGAAACCAGGGTTCGGGAACGTTGCACAGTGGGCCTCCTTACACCCGCAACGTAGGTGCGAGGCCGGCGTAGTGGCATGCGCCGAACGGCGTATTTCGAAGGATCCCCCCACGGTCCCCTCTCCCCACCGCGGTGGGGAGAGGGTCAGGGTGAGGGGTTGTGGCGCTTGGGAAGCCCCTCACCCTGGCCCTCTCCCCACCGCGGTGGGGAGAGGGGACTGGGGCGGTCCGCTTAGCGGGCTTTCCCCACGAACTTCACCGCGATCCTGTTCTCCCCCACCTTCACGTTCACCTGGATCGGCGCCAGCAGGGCATCGGCCGAGGCGACGATCGACTCCGCCTCGTCCTCGGTACTGTAGGGCCAGAACTCGTAGCTGCCGCTGGGGATGTTGCGCAGGTGCGCCTCGCTCTCCGGCCCGGTCATGAGCTGCAGCCCCTGCACGTTCGCCAGCTCTTCCGCCACCTCGGGGGGCACGAGCTCGCCGTTGTAGCGCATGAGGAGCGAGAACGGCGGCATCGTCCCGCCGGTGGTCGTCTGCGCGCGGATCAGCAGCGAGGAGGTCGACCGCGGCAGGTAGAGCGGCAGGCGTCCCTTCGTCGTCTCGCGCGGCACGCGGAGCATGCCGAACGGACCTTCCTCCGCCACGACGAACAGCGTCGCCGCGTCGTCGGCCGGCAGCGCCACCGAGGCGCGGCCATCCTCGTCCGTCGTCGTGCGCGAGCGCAGCTTCCCTTCCGAGACCGCGAACACCTGAGCCTTCGCCACCGGATCGTTCTCGCGGTCGATGACCGTGATGGCCACGGCACGTCCGGCGTCGAGACGGATGTCGAGCTCGCGCAGGCGCTGCGTGTCGTCGATCGTGAACGCGACCGGCTCCGGCTCGAGGTGCTGCGGCGGATAGATGCGCACGGTCTGCTTCCCGTACTTGGTTCCCGCGAAATCGAACTTTCCGTCCGGCCCGGTGGTGAGCGTCACGTGCTCCTCGCTGTCGGCGAGGGTGGTCTGCAGCGCGACGCGGACCTCGGCCACGGGATCGCCGCTCTTCGCGTCGCGCACGATGCCGGTGATGCGGCCGTCGGGAACATTGATGCTCAACGCCGCCACGGGTTTCCCTTCCTCGATCTCCACCGTGTCGCTGAACGATGTCGGCAGCGCGGGGCCGCGCACCTCGGCCGAGAAGCCGCCGCGCTGCCAGAAGGGAGCGCGGAACGTGCCCTGCTCATCGAGCCCGATGAGCACGCGCCAGCGCAGCTCGCGATGGCGCAACTGGACCCCGCCCTGGCCGAGGTGCGTGTCGCCGAAGGTGACCCTGCCCGTGAGCGTGAACGGTTGCACATCGATGGCGATGCGCCGCGTGTCGCTCGCGCCGACGACGACCTTCGTCCCCAGTTGCTCCGTGGCCACCGGGCCGCGCAGGTGGATCTGGTACACGCCGGCCGCCAGCCCCTCGAAGCGCACGGTGCGCGTCTCCGCCGGCAGGCTCCTGTGCTCGAGCTCCTCCCATTCCTCGGACGGTGTGCGCAGCAGCAGCTCGACTTCGAGCGGCTGGCTCGTGCCGCGGATCGTGGCCTCGATCGCGGCGCGCGGCGCCACGGGAGCGGTGGCGGGGGCGGGGGCGGTGGCGGCGAGCAGGATCAGCATCGGCAGCAAAGGCATCGGTGGCTCTCCTATCGTTTCTTCGAGACGCGGGACCGGCGATCGATCAGTGGTTGAGGGTGGGCGCCGTCTCCAGCGAGGCGACGCGGGTTTCAGTCGTGTTGACGCTCTGCGGCTCGTCGAGGCGCTCGACCGCGGCCACGGCGTATTGGGAGGCGAGCGGCGCGATCTGCGTCGCGGCGGCAACGTGGTTGCCGCAGTAGTTCGAGGTCACGCACTTTCCGGTGCTCTCGTCCCATGCGCAGTTGGCCCAGCCGTAGTTGAGGGAGGTCGAGCACGCCTCGTGGAGCGGCCGGCAGACCTTACAGTGATTGGCCAGCGCCACCGGCGCCGTGGCCAGGACGATGGCGAATACCAGGAGCAGGGTTACGCGTGTTTTCATCAGTTCTCCTTTGTGGTTTTGGACAGTCCCGCGTCTCACAGACAAGATGAGTCCGTTAATGCCGGAATGCCGGAAACGTTCAGGGAAGCCGATGCAAACGGATGTGAGAGATGTGACGCGCGCCGTTACAGCAGCTTCAGCTCGGCCGCCGCGCGGGCGGTGCAGCTCCGCGATCTCGGCCGCGCTGCACGCGCGCGCGAGCTGGTGCTGCAGCAGCGTGGCGAAGAGATGGTGATCCCGGTACCCGTAGCGCACGTCGTCGAGCGGGATGAGGAAGAGGTTGGCCGCGTCGAGCTGCTGCAGCATGCTCTCGCTGTCGGAGCGCTCCAGGACCGCGTCACACAGATTGGCGCGTCGCCGGAGGGTGGGGGCATGGCACATTGTAGGCCTTGCCCACCTTGTGGACCGCCGGCGTCCTCGCCGGCTGTCTGTGCAGGCGTCTCGCCTGGACAGACGGTGGCGGCGGGACGCCGCCACAGACAGCCGGCGGGACGCCGGCGGTCCACTTTTCCAGCATCACGCCATCTCCGGCACCACCCCCGTCCCTTGCCACTTCACGCCGCGATTCCGTACGGCATCACGACGACGGGAATGAGGCTGTCGCCGTCGCGGAGCTGCGTGACCGCGCGACCGTTGATCGCCGAGGAGGAGGAGCTGGCGACGTCGTAGTTGGTGATGCCGGCGAAGTTGGCGCGGTCGGCGTCGATGCCGAGGCGCAGCACCACACTCTCGTCGCCCCAGTCGTCGCGCACGCGCGCGGCGGTGGGAATCGAGCGGAAGATCGCCTTCAGCTTCTCCGCCTCGCGCCGCAGCGTGGGGATGTCGCTCCCGCTGATGCGCACCGAGACGGACATGCCCACCGCGGCCATCTCCAGCTGGCGTGCATCGATGCGCGCTCCCGGCACCTCCGCCGACAGCGCCTTCCGGAGCGGGGCACGAGCTCGCCGGTGTCGTGCTTGTCCCGCACCTGCACGATGAGCTGCGCGTAATTGAGCTGCTGCAGCTCCGGGCCGACGCTGACCAGAAGCGCGGGCCGCCGCGGCCGCGATGAGCGTGACCCGCCCGCCGCGCATCGCGTCCAGCCGTCGCGCAACCGCGCCCGCGTGACGGTTGGGGCTGGTCCATACGATGACTCCGGTGCGCGCCATCTTACGCCGGCGAGCGCGACACCCATGCGAGTCATGTCACTTCGGCTGCGCACGTCTTTGCATCAAACGCAAGAGGTAGGCAAGAATATTGCTTCCTGTGAAAGCGTGCAGGGTGGCTGAGGAAACAGCGCGCGCGCGTTCGTCCGGACGGTTTCTCTTCATGCAGTTGGCTTCGCAAAATTCGTGGCGGCGGATGCTTTGCCTCCGAGGTCCGGAAAGAGGAGACATGAAGAAGAAAGTGCTGATCACCGGAGGAGCGGGGTTCGTCGGCTCGCACCTCGCCGACGAGCTTCTCCGGTGCGGTCATGAAGTACGGGCGCTCGACAATCTCGCGCCCCAGGTCCATGGAGAACAGAAACGCCCCGAATATCTCGATGACGAAGTGGAGCTGATCGTCGGCGACGTCCGCGATCCCGGCGCCGTCCGCAAGGCACTGGACGGAGTCGACGCCGTCTTTCATCTCGCCGCGCTCGTCGGCGTCGGCCAGAGCATGTACGAGGTGCTGCGCTACACCGACGTGAACAACGTCGGGACCGCGGTGCTCCTCGAGGCGCTGATCGAGAAGCCGGTGGAGCGGCTGGTGGTCGCCTCGAGCATGAGTCTCTACGGCGAGGGGCTCTACCGGACGCCCGACGGCCGCCTCGTCTCCGACGCCTGCCGCACGCTCGAGCAGTTGCGCGCGCACGAGTGGGAGCCGCTGAGCGATCGCGGCGAGCCGCTGACGCCGGTGGCCACGCCGGAGACGAAGGCCCCTTCCCTCGCCTCGGTCTACGCGCTCTCGAAATTCGACCAGGAGCGGATGTCGCTGATGATCGGGAAGAGCTACAACATCCCGACCGTGGCCCTGCGATTCTTCAACATCTACGGGCCGCGCCAGGCGCTGTCGAATCCGTACACGGGGGTGCTGGCCATCTTCGCGGCGCGGCTCCTCAACGACCATCCGCCGCTGATCAACGAGGACGGCCACCAGCGCCGCGACTTCGTGCACGTCCACGACGTGGCGCGCGCCTGCCGTCTGGCGCTCGACGTGCCGGCCGCGGCGGGGCAGGTCTTCAACATCGGCAGCGGCCGCAATTACAGCGTCCGGGAGATCGCCGAGCGCGTCGCCGACGCACTGGGCAAACAGCACATCGTCCCCGAGGTCACGAACAAATACCGGATGGGCGACATCCGCCACTGCTTCGCCGACATCACCCTGGCCCGCGAGCTCCTCGGTTACAGGCCGGAAGTCGCGCTCGAAGAGGGACTGGGCTCGCTGGCGAGCTGGCTGGAGGGACAGGTAGCCATCGATCGCGTGGCCGAGGCGAGCGCGGAGCTCGCGGCGCGGGGGCTGACGGTATGAGGCAACCGTACGTGCTCATCACCGGAGGCTGCGGCTTCATCGGGACGAACCTCGCCGATCGCCTGCTGTCGAGCGGCCGGCGGGTGCTGCTGTACGACAACCTCTCGCGCGGCGGCGTGGAGCAGAACCTGGAGTACCTGCGCGCCACGCACGGGAACCTGGTCGACGCCGAGATCGCCGACATCCGCAACTCGCGCTCGATCGCGCGCGCCGTGCGGAACGCGTCCGAGGTCTTTCACTTCGCGGCGCAGGTGGCGGTGACGACGAGCCTCGACGATCCGCGCAAGGATTTCGAGGTCAACGCGCGCGGCACGCTCAACGTACTGGAGGCCATCCGCCGCCGGCAGACGCCGCCGCCGCTCGTGTTCACCTCGACGAACAAGGTGTACGGCGCGCTCGACGACATGCGCCTGGACGATTCCGGCGGGCGGTACAAGCCCGCGGACGTGCGCGGCCCGAGCCATGGCGTGGCCGAGGATCGCGCGCTCGATTTTCACAGCCCGTATGGCTGCTCGAAAGGGGCGGCCGACCAGTACGTGCTCGACTACTCCCGCTCGTACGGCATCCCCGCGGTCGTGTTCCGCATGAGCTGCATCTACGGCCCGCACCAGTTCGGGACCGAGGATCAGGGGTGGGTCGCGCACTTTCTCATTCGCGCCATCGAGGGGCGTCCGATCACCGTGTACGGCGACGGCAAGCAGGTGCGCGACATCCTCTTCGTGGAGGACCTGGTCGACGCGTTTCTCGCCGCGCAGGAGCAGATGGCCGCGATCTCCGGCCGCGCGTTCAACATCGGCGGCGGGGCGGCGAACGCGATCAGCCTCCTCGACCTGCTGGAGATGATCGAGGACCTCGAGCGGCAGCGTCCCGCCATCACCCTCGGCGAGTGGCGGCGCGGCGATCAGCGCTACTACGTGTCGGACACGCGCGCGTTCTGCGAGGCCACGGGGTGGTCGCCGAAGACGGGCGCGCGGCAGGGAGTGCGGCTGCTGCACGAGTGGCTGCTCGAATCGCGTCGCGGTCGCGGCAGGCGCCGCGCGGTGCGGCCGTTCCGCGCGCCGGAGGTCGTGCGACCGCAGACGGTGGCCGCGCAATGAATGCAGCGGTCATCGGTGCGTCCCGTCAGATTTCCATCGCGCGCGTGCCGGTGCCGCGGCCTGCCGCGAACGAGGTGCGCATCGCCGTCGAAGGCTCGGGCGTCTGCGCGTCGAGCCTGCCGCTGTGGCAGGGACGGGATTGGTTCCACTACCCGGCCGCTCCCGGCGCGCCGGGACACGAGGGATGGGGCATCATCGACGCGGTGGGCAGCGATGTCCGCGACCTGAAGCGCGGCCAGCGCGTGGCGTTCCTGTCGAACAACGCGTTCGCGGAGCTCGACGTCGCGCCCGCGGACGGCGTGGTGGTTCTCCCCGCGGCGCTCGACGGACGCCTCTTCCCCGGCGAGGCCATCGCCTGCGCGATGAATGCCTTTCGCCGGAGCGACATCGCGGCCGGGCAGACGGTGGCGGTGATCGGCATCGGCTTCCTCGGCGCGATCCTGGTGCGCCTGGCCGCGGACGCGGGTGCGCGCGTGATCGCCATCTCGCGCCGGAAATTCGCGCTCGACCTGGCGCGCGACTTCGGTGCGGAGACCACGATTCCGCTCGACGAGGAGCCGCAAGTCGAGTGCGACCGGGTTATCGAGGCCACCGGCCTGCAGGGACCGCTCGATCTGGCGGGAAAGATCGTGCGCGAGCGCGGCCGGCTGATCATCGCCGGCTATCACCAGGACGGGCATCGCACCGTCGACATGCAGCTCTGGAACTGGAAGGGGCTGGACGTGGTCAACGCGCACGAGCGGGAGCGCGCGGCGTACGTGCGCGGGATGCACGACGCGGTCGACGCCGTCACGTCGGGCCGGCTCGACCTCGACCGGCTCTACACTCCGCATCGCTTCTCGAACATCGAGCACGCGTTCCGCGCGCTGGAAGAGCGTCCGGACGGTTTCGTCAAGGCGGTGGTGACGATATGAGCCGTCCGCGGCTCGGGTTTCTCGGCGTCGGATGGATCGGCCAGCACCGCATGGGCGCGATCGTCGAGAGCGGCGAAGCGGAGGTTGCGGCCGTCGCCGACGCGAGCCCCGCCCTCGCAGCCGAGGCCGCGGCGACGCTCGCTCCCATGGCGCGCGTCGTGGCGTCGCTGGACGAGCTGCTCGCGCTCGACCTCGACGGCATCGTCATCGCCACGCCGAGCGCGCTGCACGCGGAGCAGTGCATCGCCGCGCTGGAGCGCGGGGTGGCGGTCTTCTGCCAGAAACCGCTGGGACGGTCCGGCGAGGAGACGCACCGCGCCATCGCGGCCGCGCGCAGCGCGGACCGGCTCCTCGGCGTCGATCTCTCCTATCGCCACACGGCCGCGGTGGAGGCCATGCGCCGCGAGCTCCCGTCCATCGGCGAGCTGTATGCGGCCGATCTCGTCTTTCACAACGCCTACGGCCCCGACAAGCCGTGGTTCTACGACGCCCGCCAGTCGGGCGGCGGCTGCCTGATCGACCTGGGCATCCACCTCGTCGATCTCGGACTCTGGATGTTCGGCAATCCGCGCGTGCGCGACGTGCGGGGGCGCCTGTTCGCGAAGGGTGCTCCCTTCGTGCGCGACGGCGCCGCCGTCGAGGACCACGCGCTGCTGGACCTCGAGCTCGAGAGCGGCGCCGCGATGCGTGTGGCTTGTTCGTGGAACCTCTCCGCCGGCCGCGACGCGGAGATCGGCGCGACGTTCTACGGCACGCGCGGCGCCGTGTCGCTGCACAACGAGCACGGCTCGTTCTACGACTTCACCGCGGAGCGGTTCGAGAAAACGTCGCGGCGGACGCTGGCCTCCCCTCCCGATGCGTGGGGAGGGCGGGCGGCGGTGGCGTGGGTGCGGCAGCTGGCGCGCAGCCGTCGCTTCGATGAGTCGATCGCGTCGCTGGAGGAGGTCGCGCGCGTGCTGGACGCGGTGTACGGGATGCACGAACGTAGGTCGGGCTTCAGCCCGACCAGCCGGGCTGAAGCCCGGCCTACGTTGGAGATCTCCTCGTGAGGGTGCTCATGACCGCGGACACGGTCGGCGGCGTGTGGGGCTATTCGCTCGAGCTGGCCCGCGCGCTGGCGCCGCATGGCGTCGAATTCACGATCGCCACGATGGGAGAGCCGGTCTCCGCGGACCAGCACGCCGAGGCGGCGGCGCTCGACAACGTGCGCCTCGCCGAGAGCCACTTCCGCCTCGAATGGATGGACGAGCCGTGGCAGGACGTCGACCGCGCCGGTGACTGGCTGCTCGCGCTGGCGAGCGACACGTCGCCCGACCTCGTGCACCTCAACGGCTACGCGCACGCGGCGCTGCCGTGGAGCGTGCCGCGGCTCGTGGTCGCGCACTCCTGCGTCTTCTCGTGGTGGCTCGCGGTGCACGGCGAGCCGCCACCGCCGCAATGGTCGACGTACTTTGAACGAGTGCGTGCCGGCCTCGTGGCCGCCGACCTGCTCGTCGCGCCGTCGTGGGCGATGCTCGACGCGATCCGCTCGATCTACGGCAGCGGCCTGCATGGCCGCGTGATCCATAACTCGCGCAACGGCGGATACCGCGCCGGGACGAAGGAGCCGTTCATCCTCAGCGCCGGCCGCTTGTGGGACGAGGCCAAGAACGTCGCGCTGCTGACGCGCGTCGCGCCGTCGCTTTCGTGGCCGGTGCGCGTGGCCGGGGATCCCAAAGAGCGCGACGTCCCGAACGTCGAGTCCCTCGGCCGCCTCACGTCCGCGCAACTGGCGGAGCAGTACGCCCACGCCTCGATCTACTGCCTCCCCGCGCGCTACGAGCCGTTCGGCCTGACGATTCTCGAGGCGGCGCTGTCGCGCTGCGCGCTCGTCCTCGGCGACATCGCCAGCCTGCGCGAGATGTGGGACGGCGCCGCCGTCTTCGTCTCGCCTTCCGATGAGGGAGCGCTGCGCGCCGCGCTCGAGGAGTTGATCGCCGACCAGCCGCGGCGGGCGGCACTGGCCGAGGCAGCGGCGCGCCGCGCGGACATGTTCGCTCCGCAGACGCTGGCGCGGCGCTACCTGGCCGCATATCAGGAGCTGGCCCAGGAGGTCTTCGCGTGAAGATCGTTTTCTTCGTGCACTCGCTGCTCTCCGACTGGAACCATGGCAACGCGCACTTTCTGCGCGGCGTGGTGACGGAGCTGCTCGAGCGCGGTCACCGCGTCGACGTGTACGAGCCGCACGACGCGTGGAGCCTGGCCAACCTGCTCGCCGACGCCGGACCGGCCGCGCTGGACGCATTCCAGGCCGCGTATCCGCGCCTGCAGCCGCGGCGCTACGAGCTCGGCTCGCTCGACCTGGAGCGCGCGCTCGACGGCGCCGACCTGGTCATCGTCCACGAGTGGAACGACCGCGAGCTCGTGGCGCGGGTCGGCCGGCATCGCGCCGCCGGCGGAGGCTTCCGGCTCCTCTTCCACGACACCCATCACCGCGCGGTCACGGCGCCCGAGGAGATGGCGGAGTACGACCTGCGGGATTACGACGGCGTGCTCGCCTTCGGCGGGCGGATCCGCGACCTCTACCTCGAGCGCGGCTGGGCCGCGCGCGCCTGGACGTGGCACGAGGCCGCCGACGTGCGCGTCTTCCACCCGCTGGAGCGCGATGCGGAGGGAGACCTGGTCTGGATCGGCAACTGGGGGGACGGCGAGCGCAGCGCGGAGCTGGAGACGTTCCTCATCAAACCGGTGCGTGCCCTGCAGCTGATGACGGACGTCCACGGCGTACGCTATCCGGAGCACGCCGTCGCGCTGCTGCGGAACAGCGGCATCGCCTATCGCGGCTGGCTGCCGAACTTCCTCGTCCCCGAGGTCTTCGCGCGGCACCGGGTGACCGTGCACGTGCCGCGGCGGCCGTACGTCGAGGCGCTGCCGGGGATCCCCACCATTCGCGTGTTCGAGGCGCTGGCGTGCGGCATCCCGCTCGTGTCGGCGCCGTGGAGCGACGCGGAATCCCTCTTCGCCCCCGGTACCGACTTCCTCGTCGCGCACGATGAAGTCGAAATGACGCGCCAGTTGCGCGCCGTCCTGTTCGAGAAGGGGCTCGCGGAGTCGCTGCGCGCGCACGGCCTCGAGACCATCCGCGCGCGGCACACGTGCGCGCATCGCGTGGACGAGCTCCTCGCGATCTGCAAGACCCTGGATGTGAAGGAGAGCGCGGCAATCGCATCATGAAGATCGCATTTTTCGGCTCGAGTCTCGTCTCCGCGTACTGGAACGGCGCGGCCACCTACTACCGCGGCATCGTGCGCGCGCTTCACGGGCGCGGCCACGAGGTCACCTTCTACGAGCCCGACGCCTTCGGGCGGCAGCAGCATCGCGACATCGACGATCCCGACTGGGCGCGCGTGGTGGTCTATGCGGGCGAAGGAACCGACGGCGTCACCGCCGCGCTCGACGACGCGCGGCACGCCGACGTGGTGGTGAAGGCCAGCGGCGTGGGAGTGTTCGACGAGCTCCTGGAGCGCGAGGTGCTGGCGCTGCAGGACGGGCGGCGCGGCGTGATCTTCTGGGACGTCGACGCGCCGGCCACGCTCGACCGCCTGGACCGCAATCCGGACGATCCGTTCCGCGCGCTGGTGCCGAAATATGACCTCGTCTTCACGTACGGCGGCGGCCAGCCGGTGGTGAGCGCGTACCAAAATCACGGCGCGCGGCGCTGCGTCCCGATCTACAACGCGCTCGATCCGTCGACGCATCATCCGGTCGAGCGCGACGCGCGCTTCGAGTCGGAGATCTCCTTCCTCGGCAACCGCCTCCCCGACCGCGAGTCGCGCGTCGACGAGTTCTTCTTCCGCGCCGCGGCGGCCTCCCCCTCCTGCCGCTTCCTCCTGGCCGGCGCGGGGTGGGACGACAAGCCGCGCCCGGAGAACGTGAGCTACATCGGCCATCTCTTCACCGCCGACCACAATGCCTTCAACTGCACGCCGCGGGCGGTGCTGAACATCAGCCGCGAGAGCATGGCCCGCTACGGCTTCTCGCCCGCCACGCGCGTGTTCGAGGCGGCGGGAGCGGCGGCGTGCGTGGTCACCGATGCCTGGCCGGGCATCGAGCTGTTCCTCGAGCCGGGGAAAGAGGTGCTCGTGGCCGGCGACGGGCTGGAGGTCGCGGCCCTGGCCTGCGAGCTCACGCCGGAGCGGGCCGCGTCGATCGGGCACGCCGCGTACCGGCGGGTCATGGCCGAGCACACGTACGATCACCGCGCCGCGCAGGTGGAGGCGATCCTGTCATGAAGATCGTGATCCTCGGCCTCTCGATCACCTCTTCCTGGGGGAACGGGCACGCCACGACGTACCGCGCGCTCGTGCGCGAGCTCGCCGCGCGCGGACACGAGATCACGTTCCTCGAGCGCGACGTGCCGTGGTACGCGGCCCACCGCGACCTGCGCAAGCCGCCGTACTGCGCCACGCATCTCTACGGCTCCCTCGCCGCGCTGAAGCGCCGCTTCCGCGGGCTCGTGCGCGACGCGGACGCGGTCATCGTCGGGTCGTACGTCCCCGAGGGGATCGCGGCCGGCGAATGGGTCGTCTCGACGGCGAACGGCGTGACCGCCTTCTACGACATCGACACGCCCGTGACCATGGCCGCGCTGGAGCGCGGCCAGTGCGAGTACCTCGCGCCGGAGCTCATCCCGCGCTATGACCTCTATCTCTCGTTCACGGGCGGGCCGATCCTCGACCGCATCGAGCGGCAGTACGGCTCGCCGGCGGCGCTGCCGCTGTATTGCTCGGTGGATCCTGCGCTCTATTTTCCGGAGCGGATCGATCGCGACTACGACCTCGGCTACCTCGGCACGTACAGTGACGACCGCCAGCCCACGCTGCGGCGGCTCCTGCTGCAGGCCGCCACGCGCTGGCGCGACGGAAAGTTCGTCGTGGCCGGGCCGCAGTATCCGGAGACGATCCGCTGGCCGAAGAACGTGACGCGCATCGACCACATCCCCCCCGACCAGCACCGCGCCTTCTACAACGCGCAGCGCTTCACGCTGAACGTCACGCGCGCGGCGATGATCCAGGCCGGCTACGCGCCGTCGGTGCGCCTCTTCGAGGCCGCCGCCTGCGGCGTGCCGATCATCAGCGACGCGTGGCCCGGGCTGGAGACGATCTTCGAGCCGGGACGGGAGATCCTCGTCGCGCGCACCACCGAGGACGCGCTGGCGTATGCGCGGGAGATGGACGAGCGCGAGCGGCACCAGGTCGGCAAGCGCGCGCGGCAGCGCGTGCTGCGCGAGCACACCGCCGCCCATCGCGCCGCGGAGCTGGAGTCGCACCTCTTCCATGATCGTCTACGGCGACAACCGGCGCACGTGGTCGCTCGCTGAGCTCCTGGCGCTGCGCGATCCGACGTCCCGGCTGATCGCCGCGGGCGAGGTCGCGCAGGCGCTGGCGGATGCGGCGGGATCGCACTTGCCGGAGCTCGACGCACTGCTATTGGGACCTGCTGTCATCCTGAGCCGCGCAGACGGCGAAGGATCCCCTGATTCAGGCGCGGGCAGCGTTGCCCGCGGGGGGTCCTTCGCCGTCTGCGCGGCTCAGGATGACAGCTTGCCCGACTCCATCGAGGTGAAGGAGCCGGAAGGCTACGCCTTCTACGCCGTCTACCCGGAGCTGTACGTGAAGGCCGCGGAAGCGGTGCGGCACCTTGCGTCGTCGTGGACGGTGATCGGTATCCGCAGCATCGGCACCAGTCTCGGCGCGGCCGTCGCGGCGGCGCTGCCAAACGCCCGGTTCGTCACGGTGCGTCCCACCGGCCATCCCTACGCGCGCGAGCTGCATCCGTCGCCCTACGAAGAGAGCGTGCTCGCGCAGCCGGCAGGTGCGTACGCGATCGTCGACGAAGGTCCCGGCCTCTCCGGCAGCTCCTTCGCCGCCGTCGCGCAGTGGCTCGAACGCCGCGGCGTGCCGCGCGGGCGCATGGTGTTCTTCCCCAGTCACGCGGGCGAGCCGGGGCGGATGGCGTCGGAGGAGACGCGGGCGCTCTGGCGCGACATTCGGAAATCGTTCGTCGACTTCCAGTCGCTCGGTTTGTTCGAAGGTGCACGCGAGCTGCACGGCGGCAGCCGCCGGAAATACCGGCTCGACGACCGGCTGGCCAAGTTCAACGGCCTCGGCGTCCGCGGCGACGAGATGTACGCGCGCGCGTGCGAGCTCGCCGAAGCCGGCTTCGCGCCACCGGTCACAGGCCGGCACCGCGGCTTCCTCCTCACACGCTGGCTGGAGCAGTCCCATCCCGTCCACGTGCTGCCGTCGACGGTGGCGCGCTACCTCGCCTTCCGCAACGACGAGTGGCCTGCAACGCGCGGCGGCGCGAGCGCGCAGCAGCTCGCCGAGATGGCGCGCTTCAATGCCGGCCTCGACCTCTCCGCGTATGTCACCGAGGTGGAAGACACCGCCCGCCGCGTCGTCACCGACAACAAGCTGCACGCCGAGGAGTGGATCGCCGCGCCCGACGGCACGATCCTCAAGTGCGACGGCGTCGACCATCACGCGGCGCACGATCTCATCGGCTGCCAGGACCTCGCCTGGGACCTGGCGGGAGCGAGGGTGGAGCTGGGGCTCGACGTCACCGACTCCGTCGCACGCATGACCGGCCGGAGCTGGTCTCCGCGCGTGCTGCACTTTTACACCGTCTGTTATCGCGCGTTCTGGTACGGCTTTCATACGCTGCATGGAAATACGGAAGCAGCGGCACGCTACACCTGATTTTGTTGCTGGTTGCTGGTTGCTGGTTCAAGGCCGTGCATTGCCTTGAACCAGCAACCAGTAACCAGCAACATCCCCCGTCACTCCCAGTGCGCCGTGAACGACAGCACATCCGACAGCGTGGCGTCGAAATCGCCGCGGAAGCAGACCGCGCGGTCGTCGACGAACACGTGTGCGGCCGGCTTGCGGTCCGTGACCTCGTCCACGTAGCTCCCGAGGCCGTGCTCGTCGAGCCAGCGCCGCGCGTCGGCGGCCCAGCGCGTCGTGAAGATCACGACGCGGAAGCCGTGATCCCGCAGGGACCGGAGAAACGATTCCGCGCCGTCGCGCGGCGGGTCCCAGTGCTCCGGGCCGCGCCAGCCGGTGTACGCGTCGAGCACGCCGTTCAGGTCGACGCAGACGACCGGACGCCCGTCACACATACCTCTTCGTCATCCGCGCGCAGAAGTCGGCAAATTCCTCCACGCGCTGCGGGGGGCTGGTGTGGTGCGCGCGCAGTCCGCACGACTCCGGCGTGAAGCAATACGTCAGCGTCACGTCGAAATCCTCCAGCGCCTTCATCTGCCGGTCGAACCACTGCTCGGCGTTGGGGCGATGGCTGTCCGCCCAGCTCAAGCCGGTGCGGAGCTGGCGCACGCCGAGCTCCTTCAGCAGCTTCACCGACGCGTCCAGCCGCGGGTCTTCGAAGTGAAACCACTGGCAGATCCCGAGGTCCGGTGCGAACTCGCGGAACTTGTCGAAAGCCAGCTTCGGCGTGCCGTCCTCGCGCAGGAGGCCCATGTAGAAGTGCCGGTAATAGGACGACCCCTCGGCCTCGCGATGCCGGGTCGTGGCCGGCCACGCGCGCGGCAGGTCGTGCAGGCTGTACCAGTGGATGCGGTCCGCTTTTCCGATCAGCAGCTTCGCCGTCCGTTCCAGCCCGAACTCCTGGACCTCCTCGGCGCCGAACGACGACACGCCCGCCTCGCTGACCCACAGCGGGAGGTCGGTCACGGCGCGGATCTCGTCGAGCTTCGCCGGCCACTCGTGAATCTGCCAGTGGTTCCAGTCGAGCGGGAACCCGTGCACGGCCACGACGTCGATGCAGTCGATCACTCCCTGCCGTTTCATCCGGTCGATGAACGTCGGATCGATCGGCGAGATCCCGCCGAGGACCCGCAGGACCTCGCGGTTCTCGGAGCGGATCGCATCGGACGCGGCGCGCACCATGTCCGAGAAGATCTTCCATTCCGGATCGAGCTCGAAGTCCCAGTGCGAGAGGTTGTTCGGCTCGTTCCACAGCATGATCGCCTCGATCATCGCGTGACCTCCCCCAGGCCGCAGAGGAACACTTCCTCTTCCGGGCGCGCCAGGATCCGGAAGCCGGCACTGCGCAGCATGGCCTCGGCGCAGGCGCGGTTCGGGATCCACCAGTTCGTCGGGTCGTTCGCGTAGCGCTGCTCGACGAAGAACATCTTCGGATACGAGGAGTGGTCGAACATCGCCCGCTCCTCGAACGGGTAGTCCTCCTCGAGCGGCATCACCTCGCCGTCGCCGCGCAGCATCGACTGGAAGACGAGCAGCTCGCCGACGACGTCGCGCAGCAGGTCGAGCGCGAGGAGCGGATAGCGCAGGTGATAGAGCACCCCCATGAACAGGACGACGTCGAAGCGCTGCCCCAGGTCGTTGACTTCATAGACCGACCGCCGCGCGAACTCGATGTCCAGCCCTTCGACGCCGGCCGCGAAGCGCGCCTGCTCGAGGTAGCGCTCGTCGCTGTCGATGCCGAGGACGCGCGCCGCGCCGCGGCGCTTCATCTCCATCGAATAGAAGCCGGCGTTGCAGCCGACGTCGAGCACCGTCTTCCCGGTGAGATCGTCCGGAATGGCGCCGGCGAACTTCTCCCACTTGAACCGCGGGTAGTCGCCGAGGAAATGCTCGGGCGCGGTGGGAACCCCGCCGAGGTTCATGTTGTGAAACCAGGGGCCGAGGCGCCGCACCTCGGCTTCGATCTCGACATCGGTCATGCACGCTCTCCTGCTGCAATCAGGCGCGCCGGGCGCGCCGCACATTCGTCCTGGGGGGAAAGGGCGTCGCGCCGGCGCAGCAGATCGATGGCCTCGCGATAGCCGTGCAGCGTGCCGACGTCGACGTAGGCTTCGCCGCGGCGCACGCCCTCCGCGCGGCCGCCGCGCGCCATCCAGGCATTCACGAGCGTGCCCATGTACGGGTCGCGCGGCGTGCGCGTGCACCACAGCGCGTGCAGCTCGCGCAGGACGGCGCCGCGCAGCTTGAAGGCGCCCCAGATCCAGCGCGACGCGGCGCCCTGCTGCTTCACCTGGATCTCCAGCACGTTGCCCGCTTCGTCCGCGACCACGGCGTCGAAGAGCTCCGGCCGCTCCACCGGAAACAGGAGGAACGACAGGTCGCCGTCGCCGAGCAGGCGCAGCCCCGCCACGGGAAACCAGACCGTGTCCGGCAAGCCCACCAGCACCATCTCGTCGTCGTGAATGAGCGGCAGCGCGCGGAAAAGGGCGTCGCAGAGACCGCCCGGCTGCGGCTGCACCACGTAACAGATCTCCGCGGGGCCGTAGCTGCCGCCGTAGTACTCGATGATGTCCGACTTGCCCGGCGCGATGACGAAGCAGATGCGCGTCGCGCCGCCGGCGACCATGCGCTCGAGCAGGTATTCGCTGACCGCGCGCGGCCGCTCGGTCTCCCCGTCGCGTCTCGAGCCGACGGGGAGCAGCTCTTTCGAGAATGCCAGCGGCTGGATGCGGCTGCCGATTCCGGCGGCCGGGATGATGCCCCACATCAGACCCTCCTCATGATGTCGACCAGCTCCGCGGCGCGGCGGTCGGCCGTGTGATCGCGCAGGACGCGCGCGCGTGCGGCATCGCCGACGGCGCGCAGCTCCCCGGACGGACGGGAGAGCAGCGAGACCGCATGATCGGTGTCACGCGCCACGAGGATCTCCTCGCCCGGCGTGAAGAACTCGTCCAGGCCCGGCCAGTCGTCGCTGACGATCGGCACGCCGCACGCCGCCGCTTCGAAGAGGCGCCCCGAGGGACAGTAGCCGCGCTTCGCCATCGCGCCGCGCGTCACGTTCAGCGTGGCGTCCGACGAGCAGTAGAACGCCGGGTGATCGCCGGGCGGGACGTGCTGGAGATACCAGACGTTGTCACGCCAGGGGAAGTCCTCCGGATACTGCGACCCGCCGAGGATGAACCGTGCCTCGGGGAGCCGGCGCGCGGTGTCGAGAAACAGCCGTTCCAGCGCCTCCTGCCGGTCCTCGGCGTACGTGCCGAGATACGAGAAGCGGCAGCGATAGCGCTCCGCGGCGCTCACGGGGCGGTGCGCCGATGGGTCGACGCTGCCGTACAGCGGATGCACCTCGCGCGCGCCGAGCCCGCGCAGCTCGTCCAGCGCCGTGCCGCCGGTGTAGCTGAGCACCACGTCGAACGGCTCCAGCCCCTCGGGCCAGAGATAGTCGACCGTCTCCCCGCGCGCGAGGCGGTCGAGCGTGATCGGCGTATCGAGGTCGTAGAAGATCTTCCGCCGCGCGGAAGAGTCGAGCATCGCCGCCGTGGCGTCGAACGCGTCGGGGCAGTACGACGTGACGATGGCCGCATCCGCGCGCGCGAGCTCGCGCCCGGCCTCGGCCTCGACGTCCGCCCAGCGCTCGTAGAGCACGAGCTCGAACGCATCGCTCGCATGGACGTCGCGGTGGGCGCGGTAATACGGCACGTCGCGCTCGAAGAAGACGACGCGATGGCCACGCTTCGCCAGCGAGGAACAGAGACCGCGCCACAGCGTGGCGTGGCCGTTCCCCCAGGAGGAGCTGATGGTCAGCCCGAAGATGACGACGTTCATCCGCTGCACGATGCGAAGAGCTCCTCGACGTCACCGCGCAGATGGATGGAGGAGAGGTGATGGCGCGCCGCGCTGCCGAGGCGCGCCAGCGTGTAGACGAGCTTACGGCGGGTGTGCTCCGGGCCGTAGTAGTCGGCGAAGCCGGTGCTGTTCAGCGAGAAGAAGGAGAGCGCGTCGGCGTCGTTGAGCAGCTCCACCTCGGGATCTCCGCCGCTGCGCCGCTCGTGCTCGCCGATCAGCTCCGCGACGCGGTCGCACGTCGCCGCGTCGATGCCGCACTGCTCGAGCGCGGCCCGCGCCTTCGCGGCCCCGCGGACGGCATGCTGCTGCTTGAATGCGATGTAGTCGGCCGCGCGATGCTCGATGCGCGCATCGGCCTCGGAGTCGAGCCGCTCGATGTCGTGAAAGAGCGCGGCCAGTTGCAGCGCCAGCGACGCGTCCGGCGCCAGCCGCAGCAGCCACTGAAACGTGTCCAGCGCATGGTTGTAGTCGGCGCGGACGAGCGGCTTGTCGAGATCGTGCAGTCTCCGGAACGCGGCCAGCACTCTGTCGAAGCGCGCGCCCTGCGTGTGCCGGTTGCGGCGCGGGATGGCGCGCTGGCAGCGGTTCAGGATCTCCAGCGCCGCCGAGCGGGGGGGATCGTCGTCGACGATGTGCAGGGTCAGCTCCTCGTCGCCGGCGCGATCGAGCTCGTAATCGAAGCGGTAAACGTCGAAGTCGCGGTGCCGCCACTCGCTGGCGCGCAGCCGGAGTCCCTCGCCGGCCCGCTCCCCCATCGCGGTGATGTGCACCGAGGGGAACTGCGCCGCCAGCTCTCGGATCAACAGAGGGGTGACGGACAGGCCGGAGGTCTCTCCGGAAGTGATGACGATCTGCTCCAGCACGGGTTGCTCGTGATGCAACAATCGAACCGGAACTTTTACGCGTCTCGCAATCATCTGGCGCACCTCTTGCCTGCGCTTTTCGCGGAGGTCGTCACCCGTGAGACAGCCGCAGTCGATCCGCTCCGCTGAAGGACGCCTGGGTGTTCTGCTGCCCGGCCTCGGAGCCGTTGCCACGACGTTCATCGCCGGCGTGATGCTGGCGCGCCGCGGTCTGGCGCAGCCGGTGGGATCGCTCACGCAGCTCGGCACCATCCGCCTCGGCAAACGCACGGAGGCGCAGTCGCCGCGCATCGGCGACTTCCTCGGCCTGGCCACGCTCGACCAGCTCGTGTTCGGCGCGTGGGACATCTTCCCGGAGAACGCCTACGAGTCTGCCGTGCACGCGGACGTGCTGAAACGCGAGCACCTCGACCCGATCCGCGAGGAGCTGGAGGCTATCGTCCCCTTCCCCGGCGTCTTCTATCCCGAGTACGTGCGGCGCCTGAACGGCACGCACGTGAAGCAGGGGGCGACGAAGGGGGAGATGGTGGAGCAGCTGCGGGGCGACATCCGACGCTTCAAGCGCGACCACGGCTGCGCGCGCGCGGTAGCGATCTGGTGCGGGTCGACGGAGGTCTACGTCTCCGCGAACGGCGTGCACCACACGCCGGAGACGTTCGAGCAGGCGCTGCACCACAACGACCCGACGATCTCGAGCTCGCAGCTCTACGCGTGGGCGTGCATCAAAGAAGGCGTCCCGTTCGCGAACGGCGCCCCGAACCTGGCGCTCGATTTCCCCGCGGCGTTCGAGCTGGCGCGCCGGCTGGGCGTGCCGATCGCGGGGAAGGATTTCAAGACCGGGCAGACGATGATGAAGACGGTCGTCGCGCCGGCGCTGAAGGCGCGCATGCTCGGCGTCCGCGGCTGGTTCTCGACGAACATCCTCGGCAACCGCGACGGCGAGGTGCTCGACGATCCGGGCTCGTTCAAGTCGAAGGAAATGACCAAGATGGGCGTGCTGGACTACATCCTCCAGCCGCAGCTGCACCAGAGCCTGTACGGCGACCTCTTTCACAAGGTGCGCATCGAGTACTACCCGCCGCGCGGCGACGCGAAGGAAGGGTGGGACAACATCGACATCTTCGGCTGGCTCGGCTATCCGATGCAGATCAAGATCGACTTCCTCTGCCGCGACTCGATCCTGGCCGCGCCGATCGTGCTCGACCTGGCGCTGCTGCTCGACTGGGCCGCGCGCGCCGGCTTCTCGGGCGTGCAGGAGTGGCTGAGCTTCTACTTCAAATGCCCGATGCACGCCCCCGAGCTCTACCCCGAGCACGACCTGTTCATCCAGCTGATGAAGATGAAAAACACGATGCGATGGGCCATGGGCGCCGACCCCATCACCCATCTCGGCCACGAATACTACGACTGAGGGGCAGGATTGTCCGAGCACGTCCCGGAAGAAGTCCCGATCCCCTTCGTCTACCGCTACAACCTCCCCGAGGCCGCGCAGCGGCTCTTCCAGTCCGTGTACCGCGAGACCCTGCAGCAGAATGGCTCGCGCCGGGACGACGCGGTCGCGCGGCAACGCGCGATCGCGGCGGTGAAGGAAAGGTTCGCGCGGGATGGGTTCGGGATGTGGAGGGAAAAGGAGCGGTAAAAACCTCCGCAAACGCATCGCGACCGCCGCGTCCCCCACATCGATCGGCATTTGGTGTCATTGCAGAACGTGAAGTGGCATATGGCCGCGGAAGCCGGCTTATCCTAGAATTTCCCTACACCACAAACCTGATTGCTCAGCAAGCGCCTCGGGGAGCCAGATCCATGTCAATTGTTCCCTCCGACGATCACCTTCGTCTCAGCCGGCTCGAGCGTCTGTCGCAACTCACCGGCGACATGATGCGCAACCTTGGGACGATGCAGCTCGACGATCACCTCAAGCGCATTGCCGAGGCGGCGCTGGAGGTCCTTGAGGCGGAGACGTGCAGCATCCTTCTCGTCAAGGACAAGGATGACCGCACTCATGGAAAGGAACTGATCCTCAAGGCGACCGCCGGCAGCGTGAGCCGTCCCGTGCGTATCGGTCACACGTTTCCAATCGAGAGCAGGCGGGGCGGGGGCCTGACCAGCCACATCGCTGCTGCCGGAAATCTGTTCAGAGAACACGGCAACGACTTAAAACAGCATTTCGCGGTCGCGCATGGCGCAGAGCTCGAATCATGCTACTCACTGATCGCACTTCCGCTCAAGAAGACAGTTGGTGCAAAAGAAGAGCTCGTCGGCCTGCTCCGCGCGGACAACAAAAAAAACGCCAAGGGGAAGATCCTGACCGACCGCGGCTTCGGGCCGGTTGATGAGTGGCTCATCAAGCTTTTCGGCGATGCGGCGGTTGTGGCGATCGAGAATGCCGAATGGGTTCACTACCGGAAGAACCTGATCAGCAGTTGCCCGAGTGGAATCATCGCCGTCGACCGCGACGGCAAAGTGACCGAGTACAACGAGCGTGCGGGAGAGATCCTGGGTAAGACGAAGGACATGGTCCTGCACAAGCCCGTGGCGGATCTGTACTTCGAACCGAGCGAGCCACGCAAGATCGGGAGCCTGCTCCACAAGAGGAAAGGCCGCGTCATCAACTATGTGACGTCGGTTCGCGGACCCGGTGGCGAAGCAATTCCCATCCGCCATTCCGCTACGTGGCTGTGGTCCGGCGACCAGAGGATCGGCAGCGTCGGCTACTTCGAGGATCTGCGGGAGCAGCAACGGCACGAGCGCCGCGAAAAACTGCTGCAGGTCATCAACGACATCGCCAAGGCGAACAACCTTCGCGACGGATTACAGCAGTTCGTCGAAACGATGTCCGTGCTCCTCGACCGCACGTATTGTGCGGTGCTGCTTGCCGACGACCGCAACCGCTTTCTCACGCTGGTCGCCGCGAGCCGCGCCGACCGGCCTGCGTGGCGCCCTCCGTCGGACGCACGGCTGCTCATCGACTCATGGCCCGGCGTTCGCCAGCTCCTCGCTGAAACTTCGCCGACGGAACGCACGTGGGAAGACGAACAGTTCCGTGCCGCGCTGCGCGCCCTCTCGAAGCTGATGGCGTTCGACGTGCCGATGCGGACCCTCCGCGTCGTACCGTTGCGGATCGAAGACCGTGTCATCGCCCAGATCCATCTCGGTGAGCGCCGCGCGGAAGGGCGCGCCGCGTTCGACCTGGAAGAGGAACAGCAGCTTATCGACACAATCGCGGCGCAGATGGCCGTTCTCACCGATCGCCTCCGGCTGGTCGATCAGACCGAACAGCGAGAGAAGCGACTGACGAAACTCACCTCTCTGATTCCCGCGTTGCGCGCGGAAGCGGGGACGAAGGCGTTGCTCAGAGACGTCGCGCGTCTCGCGGCCGAGTTGGTCGACTACGAGATCGGCGGCGTCTTCGTGCGCAACGTCGAGACGAACCGGTTCGAACTGTCGAGCGTCGAGGGACTGCCGCTTGCCTCGATCGGAATGCAGGCCGAGGATGGGTGTCCGATCCTGGAGGCGGCGAATGCGAAGGCAACGATCGAGGAGTCGTCGTTCTCGATTACGGCAGAAGGACCGGAGAGAATCGACCTGGCACAGGTGTACGCCGTCCCGATGCGCCCGGCGAGTGGCGACGTCGAAGCGGTGCTGTTCGTGGCGAACAAGGAGACGCGCGACGGCCTCGACACCATCGATCGCAACATGCTCGAACGCTTCGCCGTCCACGCCGCCGCGGCGCTGCGGACCTCGCGGCATCTGCACGACAACCAGAGACTTGCCGGGCGGCTGGAGATCCTCCACCTGTTCAGCGACTACATCCTGCAAAGCACCGACGAGGACGAGATGTACCACGCGTTCCTCACCGGCGTAACGGCAAGTTACGGTCTCCGCTTCAATCGCGCGTTCCTGCTTCTTGCCGACGATCTCGGCAAGCGCCTGGAAGGAGCGCGCGGCATTGGCGAGATCGAAGGGGCGCGCGCGCACGAGGCGTGGCATGGCGACGACACGACGAACCTCAGCGACTTCCGTAGCTACCTCGAACTGCTGAAGGCGGGTCGGGTCCAGCTTTCGACGGTCGACAAGCTGATCAAGGGCGTCTGGTTCGCGCTCGATAACGACGACATTTTCGTCGAGGTCATGAAGACTAAACACGTTCGAGTCGTGCCGCAGGAGGAGATCCCCCGGCTGCCCGAGCTCTTTCTCAATCGCTTCAATCCCACGTCCCAGCTGGTGATCGTGCCGCTCGTCGGCCGTGACGGGAAAGCACTCGGCCTGCTGGTCGTGGACAACAAGTTCACCCACGCGCTCATCGACGAAAGCCTGCTCAAGGCGCTGTCGGCATTCGCCAGCACCGTCGCCATCGCCATCGACAATCGCAAGCTGCTCAGGGAAACGCAGCGCAGCGAACAGGCACTGCTCGCGCTGGCGGAAATGAGCAGCCGGCTGACGGCCATGGACCAGCCCGACCGCATCCTCTACACACTCGGCGAAGCGATCGGCCGCATTGCCGGGGCGTGGGGAGTCACGCTGCTCCGGTATGACGCGACGACCGAGCGTTTCCCGAAGCCGCTCACGTTCGGCGACGACCGCGGCGTCGCGGCGCACGACATCATCCGGCCCAACGGCTTCACGATGGAGGTCATGCGGACCGGCAAGGCGGTCCGTATCGAGGATGTGAAACGCGCACTCGGCGACGTCGGGAACCGGATCCATCCGCGGATGCTCCAGCGCGGGATCCAAGCCGCGCTGTGCCTTCCGCTTTCTACGCCCCGCAATCGCCTCGGCGCGATCTGGCTGCATTACGACCGCCCGATGAAGTTCTCCGACTCGCTCGTCAACGCGCTGCAGCTCGTGGTGAACCAGGGCGCGGTCGCGTACGAACAGGCGAAGGTCATCGAGGCACAGGCGGCGATCCGGCGCGCGGACGAGTCGCTGAATCAGCGCGAAGGGGTGGCGGAGATCGTCCGCTGCGCGGTGGAGAACGCCTGCCGGCTCTTCAATGCAAAGATCGCCATCCTGCTGGTATACGACGCTCAGGGCGACAGCTTCCTCCCCGAGCGCTCCGCGAACGTCGGACTCACGAGCGAGCAGTGGGACAGCATGCGCGACAGCATCCGGCCGCCCTCGACGTCGCGCACGGCGAAAGAAGTGATGAGCGGGAACTGGATTGCGGTGGCGGACGTCACGGCCGAACCGCAGCGAGACTGGCTCGATCCGCAGCTCGTCGCGGTTATGAAGGACGCCGCGCGCGGCTTCCAGGGCATGGCGCTCAAGGTCGGTGCGGAAAACGTCGGCGTCCTGTACACACTGCATCAGATGCCGCTGTATTTCAGTGAAGACCTGCAGCTCATCGCCTCCGAGTTCGCAAACGACATTGCCTGGGCGCTCAAGAAGGCCCTTCTCCTCGAGACAGTGAGCCGCACAAAAGCAGCCGCGAAAGTCGTCGCCGAAGCGGTCGCCGCGGGCTATCAAAACCGCGAGCAATCGATGACGGCCATCGCCGAGCAAGTCAAGGAAGCACTGAACTGCGCGAACGTCGTGTTGTTCGACTTCGACGCAACCACGAACGAGCTCAGTCATCCGGCGCGCTCATCGGCGGGAGTCCCCCGCGAGATTCTCGAGCATCCCGACGAGAAGAAGGACTACGACCTGGTCATGAGCATCCTCAAGCGCGACGAGCCGCGAACCGTGTCGAAGGTGCTCGAGGATCCGGACTTCCAGCACCGCCGCTTCGTCGAGAAGGCTGGCATCCGCTCCTGCGCGGCGGTGCCGTTGAAGGCGGGCGACAACCGCGTCGGCGTGATGTTCGTGAATTACCAGCGGGACCACGACTTCTCGCAGGAGGAAATCGCGGACATCAAGCTCTTCGCGAGTCAGGCCGCGGTGGCGATTCAGGCGGCGCAGCTCTTCGACAGCCTGCTGCGAAAGATCGACGAGCAGATGAAACTCGTCGCGGACCTGCGGGCGGCGCAGGATCTTGCGGACGCCAGGACGCTGCTCGCATGGATGGGACTTCGTGTGCTCGACTGGTCACACGACCTGAACGAGAACCTCACCAATGTCACGAACCTGCTGTCATTGATCCGTCCGGTCGTTCAGAGCCATACCCCCGACCTGCTGAACCTTCTCCAAAAGGTCGCCGAAGCGGTCGGCAGTTTCCGCCGTCCGCCAGCACGGCAACTTGGTAAACCAACCGAAGACGTGTTCGATGTCCAGACGGCGCTGCTCGCGCCATTCGTAGAACGTGTCACCAAGGTCCATGATCCCGTCGTCATTACGCTTCACGAATGCGCCGAGACCGTGGAAATTCAAGCAAACGTGGAGTGGCTGACACGCGTTCTGACCTACCTCGTCAAGAATGCGGCATTCGCGCTGCGCTCCACCGAGGGCGAGAAAAAAATCGATATCGGAGTCAGAAAAGCCGGTGCCGCCGCGCAGATTTATGTCACCGACAACGGGCCCGGCGTTCCGGATGACATGCGCTCAAGGCTCTTCATCGGTCCGATCGAGCATGATGCTGATGCCGAGGGACTGGGCATCGGTCTCTGGATCACCCAGACGGTCCTCACCATTTTCAACGGCTCGATCGAGAGACTGGACGCGGAGCCGCGCGGAACGACGATGATGTTGTCACTGCCGATCGCACGGCAGAGACAGAGAGAGATGGCCGAGCATGGCTAGATTCAAGGTGCTTCTCGTCGAGAACAACGAGACTTCGCGTGAGATCTGGCGGCTGAATCTCGTGGGGAAGGGATACGACGTCGTGGAGTGCGCGTCGGTCGGCGCAGCCCAGGACGTGATTCGAACTCGTCTCAACGAGTTCGATGTGGCCGTCATCGACCTCCGCCTCAAGGACGACTACAGGGCTGGGGACGACAGCGGTTACCGCCTCGCCCGCGGCGACATTCACGGCAGGATCCCGGTTGTCCTGATGACCGCGAGCGACGACACGGAGACCTTGATTGCGGCCACGCAGCCGGGCAGCGGGAAACCGATCGTTTCGATGCTGAAGAGCGAGGAGATCGATGGGCTGCACCGGCGCATCCAGTCGCTCGTGACGCACCGTGTCTTCGTCGCGTACGGTCACGACCCGATCGCGAAGAACGCGGTCATGGACTGCCTGAAGATTCTCGGTGTCCGGCCCGTCACGCTCTCAAGCGAGCCGAGAAAACACAAAGCGATCACGGAACTGCTGGACGAGGTCTCGAACGTCAGCTTCGCGGTCATCGTGCTCACGCCGGACGACCTCGGCAGGCGCCGCGAGGAGGTGCATGCGGCGTATCAGCCCCGCGCCCGTCAGAACGTGATTCTCGAATGGGGATACTTCGTGGGGAAGCTGGGCGGTGACCACGTCACCGTGTTGTGCAGGAATGACGGCGAGCAGATCGAGATGCCTTCGAATTCGGGCGGCGTCCTCTGGACCGAAATGGACTCCGCCGACGCCTGGCGCATCCATCTGGCCAAAGCGCTGAACGCGGCCGGCATCCCTGTCGACACCGAACGCGCCGCGTATTCATGAGCCGGGAACCTCCTGTGGTCAAATGCCGGCGTGAGGTTTCGCGCTCCCCTTCTCTCTCTTCT
The DNA here is from genome assembly GCA_035627015.1 of Thermoanaerobaculia bacterium. Taxonomy (GTDB): domain Bacteria; phylum Acidobacteriota; class Thermoanaerobaculia; order Gp7-AA8; family Gp7-AA8; genus QHVT01. Next base: position 74,716 of record DASPMO010000154.1, read on the forward strand.
CGTCCTGCTCTGTGCCTGCAAGGGGACGGAGAACGTGCAAACGGCGACGGCCGCGGCGGCGGGGGACATCGTGCTGGTCACGATCGACACGTGGCGGGCGGATGCGGCGGGGTTCGCGGGGAACGCGGCCGTGAAGACGCCGTTTCTCGATGGGCTGGCCAATCGGGGGGTGGTGTTCACGAACGCGCACGCGCACAACGTCGTCACGCTGCCGTCGCACGCGAACATCCTCACCGGGCTGAATCCGTATCAGCACGGCGTGCGGGAGAACGCGGGGTACGTGCTCGA
>DASPMO010000155.1:0-20082 GCA_035627015.1 Thermoanaerobaculia bacterium
CACCCTCTACGCCTTCTCCGCCAACAACTGGAGCCGGCCGCAGTACGAAGTCGAGGCGCTGATGACTCTCCTGGAGCGGTTCCTGTCCACCGAGACGGCGCGCTGCGTCACGTCGGGCGTGCGGCTCAATGTCATCGGCCGCCGCGACCGCCTCTCGCCGGCGCTGGTTCGTCTCATCGAATCCTCCGAAGCGGCCACCGCCGGTTGCCGGAAGCTGCGGCTGCGTCTGGCCGTCGACTATTCGTCGCGCGATGCCATTGCCCGAGCGACCTGCGACAAATGCTCGGCACGTTCGTTCCGCCAGCGCCTCTCCCTGGCCGTCCACGCCGATTCCACCATCGAAGACGTCGACCTGCTCATCCGCACCGGACGCGAGAAACGCCTCAGCGACTTTCTCCTCTTCGAGGCGGCCTATGCGGAGCTGGTGTTCAGCGATCGCCTCTGGCCCGACTTCGACGCGACGGACCTGGCCAGCGCCGTCGACGACTATCGCACGCGCGAGCGGCGCTTCGGGGCCATCCCCGGCGAGGCGGTGGCGTCATGAGCGCGACGGTCAGGAGAGCGGAGAAATACGGCTTCTGCTCCGGCGTGCGCATCGCCGACCTCAAGGTCCGCCGCTTCGCCGCCGGCGGCGGCCGCGGCGCGGTCCTCGGGCAGCTCGTACACAACGAGCGCGTCGTCGAGGAGATGGAAACGCTCGGCGTGCGCACGGTCCACGAGATCGCGTCCGTCCACGAGCCGACCATCGTCTTCTCCGCGCACGGCGTCCCTCCCTCCCTGCACGAGCGCGCCAGGGCGGCCGGCCTGAAGATCCTCGACACCACCTGCAAGTTCGTCTACGACCTCCATCGCGAGTCGCAGGACGCACTGGCCGAGGGGTACCACCTCGTCTTCATCGGCGACCCGAAGCACCGCGAGGTGATCGGCTACACGCACGATCTCCACCCGGCGGCGTACCACATCGTCTCGACGGTCGAAGAGGCCGTGGCGGTCGACTGGTCGCCGTACGCGAAGATCAAAGTCTTCTACCAGACCACCCTCAACGCCGAGGAGCTCGAGGAGGTCGTGCAGACCATCGAGCGCCGCGCCGCGACCGTCGAGCGCGCGGACACGATCTGCTACGCCACGAAACAGAATCAGGACGCCGCGCGCCTGCTCGCGCGCGATCCGGAAGTCGACCTCATCGTCGTCATCGGCGGCACCAGGAGCGCGAACACGAAACACCTCTGGGAGATCTGCCGCGAATCGAAGCCGTCGTACCTCGTGCAGGGAGCGGAGGATCTCGACCCTGACTGGTTCCACAGCGCGCACGTCGTCGGCCTGACGGCCGGCGCTTCGACGCCCGACTACGTGATCGACGAGGTCGAGGCACGGATCGCGGAGCTGACGTAGATGCGCTACGGCACTCGCGCCGCGTCGAGCGCTTGCGGAGGGATGATTCCGATGCACGCCCATGGATCGACGGGAACAGTGCTGGATTCTCTGATCCGCGTTGCTGCTGGTCCTCATCCTGCTGTTCTCCCTGTCACGATGAAAACGCTGGCACCCCTCCTCATCTCCCTGGTTCTCTACGGCTGCGCCTCGACGGGCACCGCGCGGCGTGAGATTCAGGCGGCCATCGACGCGTCGATCGCAGCCGACCGGCGGCACGACCCCGCGGCGCGGCTCGAGCTCCTCACTCCCGACTTCGAGGTCGTCACGCTCGACGGGCGCGTCCTGCGCCGGGCGGAGGTCGAGCGCGGCATCGCGGAGTTTCAGCAGTCGACGATCGACTTCAGTCCCGCCACGCACACGGCCATCGAGAAGATCGTCGTCAGCGGCAACGTCGCGACGGTGTTCACGAACCAGCACCTCGTGCGCACGGTGCGCGGTCCGGCGGGGAATCCGGTCGAGCGCATCAGCAACATGCGCCATCGCGAGACCTGGGTGCGGACAGCGGATGGATGGAAAACGAAACGCGTCGAGGAGACCGAGCAGGGCCCGGTAACCGTCGCCGGCGTGCCGGTGCCGTTCGATGCTGCCGGCACGGCATTCGTCCGGAAGATCCGCACGGAAGGCATCGCCGCGGCGACCCGCGACGCCAACGCCGTGCGGTTCGAAGAGCGGACGCTGAACGCGGCCGGATACGCCCTGCTCCGCGAGGGGCGAAAGGCCGACGCCATCGAGGTGTTCAAGCTCAACGTGCGGGCGTATCCGCACTCCGCAAACGTCTACGACAGCCTGGCCGAGGCGTATCTCGAGAGCGGAGACCAGGCCAGCGCGGCGCAGTGGTATCGCGAGGCGCTGCGGCGCTCGCCGGCCGACGGCCGCATTCGTGCCACCCTGCAGAAGCTCGGCAGCCCCGTTTCCGATGACGAGCTCGCGGCGATGCTGCGCGAGTGGGTGCCGCCGGACGTCGAGCTGCGGCCGGACGTCGTCTACACCACGCGACCGAGACCGCTGCGCATGCACGTCCTGCTGCCGCGCAACGCGGCCACCCATCGCCCTGCCATCGTGTTCATTCACGGCGGCGGCTGGACGGAGGGAACGCGCGAGCGAGGGTTGCCGTCGCTGATCCACTTCGTGAAGAAGGGATACGTCGCCGCGTCGATCGAGTACCGGCTCTCCGGCGAGGCGATCTTCCCCGCGCAGATCGAGGACGTGCGTGCGGCGCTCGAGTATCTCCGCGCCCATGCGAGCGAGCTCGGGATCGATCCGCGCCGCGTCGCGGTCTGGGGACAGTCCGCCGGCGGGCATCTCGCGGCGCTCGCCGGGACCAGCCTCGAAAGCGCCGCGCGACCGGATGCCGTGATCGACTGGAATGGACCGACGGACTTTCTCGAGCCGCGGGAGCTGGCGCGCCTGGAGCAGCGGAAAGTGGAGCAGGGACAGCCGACCTTCGCCATGGAGCGCCTCCTCGGCGGCCCGGTCAGCGAGCGGCGCGAGCTCGCCGCCGCCGCCAATCCGATCCGGTGGGTCACCCCGGACGATCCGCCGTTCCTCATCCTTCACGGGAGCGGCGACGAGGAGGTCTCGATCGGCCAGAGCGAGCTGCTGCGCGACGCGCTCGCGAAGGCGGGCGTCGAAGTGACACTCACCGTCTTTCCCGGTGAAGGACATTTCGGCGTCGGACCGCAGCCGTTTCCCGACAAGTACTACGCCCCGATGGACGCGTTCCTGGAGAAACACTTCCGCCGCACGGCGCCGCTGGTCGACTATCACCAGCATCTGGTCAGCCCCGGCTTCGTGCCGATCGTGAAAATGCCCGAACGGGACGGGGCAGCGCTGGTGCGGGAGCTCGATGCGGCCGGGATCGAGCGGGCGGTCGTGCTCTCGGTCGGCTACAGCTTCGCCGACGAGCGCAAGGCGTTGCCCGATCCCGACCGGCTGACGCGCGAGCAAAACGACTGGACCTCCGCCGAGGTGACGAAGCACGCCCGCCGCCTGATCGGCTTCTGCAGCGCCAACCCGCTGCGCCCCGTCGCGCTCGAAGAGCTCGAGCGATGCCTCGGGCTCCCCGGCATGTCCGGCATCAAGGTCCACCTCGGCAATGCCGGCATCACCCTGCGCGATCCCGCCCATCTCGCGCGCATGCAGCAACTGTTCGCGCTCGCGCAGCGGCGGCGCGCGCCGGTCCTGATCCACATGCGCGCACGCGGCGGCAGCAACTACGGCGCCGAGGACGCGCACCTCCTGCTCGACAGGATCGTCCCGGCCGCGCCGGACATCGAGATCGTCGTGGCACACCTCGGCGCCTCCGGCCCCGGCTACTCGCCGCAGCACGACGAGGTCATGGCGGTGTTCGGTGCCGCCGCGGAGCGCAACGACCCGCGGATGAGCCACCTCTACTTCGACGTCTCGTCGAACGTCACGAACGAGACCACCCCTGCCGACGCCGCGCTCGTGGCGCAGCGCCTCCGGCAGGTCGGCCTCGGGCGCGTGCTCTACGGCTCCGACCTCAGCGTCCCCGGCGGCAGCATCGCCCGCGGCTGGGAGATCTTCCGCACGAAACTCCCGCTGACGCCGGACGAGCTGCAGCAGATCGCCAGCAACCGCACCCGCTTCGCGCGCTGACTCACGGCGTGACCACCGTGACGTGATGCGTCTCGTTGTTGGTGATGCTCACCGCGCCCCAGACCCGCGAGCCCGGGTGCAGCGGGCGCACGGCCACGCGCACGCGCTCGTAGGTCCCGGCGGGGATCAGCCGCGTGAGATCGATTTGAGCCGTTGCGGGCTGGCCGGGAAGCAGCGCCGTCGTGAGCGTGAACCGCGATTCGACGTGGAGCGAATGCGTCGTCGTCGAGAACGGCTCATCGTCGTCGTCGCCATACAGCGAGACGAGCACGGGGATGTTGCGTCCGTCGTAGTCGTAGACGCGCAGCGTCGAGCGGAACTGCGGCGCGACCGGGATGCCGAGGAGCGAGAAGCCGTTCGGCGAGAAATCCTCGTCTCGCGCACTGGGCACGAACGCGCCGGCGGTCTCCGTGTCGCGGGCACTGTCGTAGACGCGCGTGGTCACGCGCAGCAGGTGCGCCTGCTCCCGCTTCACATAGATGAATTGCGCGGTGCCGATGCTGACGATGAGGTCTTCGTCGCGTACGTCGAATGCGCGTTGCACCGGCGGCAGGGAGCAGGGATCTTCACGTCCGCCGCAGCCCTCCGGGTCCATGAGCAGGCCTTCGCTCGATTCGATCAGACCGGTGATCTCCGTCTTCCAGAGCGATCCGTTCGCGCCGGGTGTGTCCTCCATCGTCAGCGGCAGGAGGATGCGGGACCAGTCGGACGCGTTGCCGACGTAGACGGTGTGCGCGACCTGCTCGGCCGTCGGATCGTCGTCGGAATGCGCCTGGTCGGCGTACACCGAGGCTTCGAGATGAACGCTGCTGTCCACGTCCGGCGTGGTGAAGCGCACCTCCAGCGGGGCCGGCGTGCCGGGCGCGAGAGACTCACGCTGGCAGAGGGTGACCGCTCCGTGCGGCGCACACGTCCAGCCGGCGCCTTCATAAGTGACGGCCGGAGTCCGCCCGAAGATCTGGAAGAGGATCGGCATGCGGATGTTGCTCAAGGCGTCGGGGCCATGGTTGTGTGCCGCGAACGTCACCGTCACCGGCGTGTTCTTCGCGACCGGATTCGGCGGCGCGTTCATCGTCAGCGTGAGATTCGCCTGCCGCGAAGAGCGCTGCAGCGTGAAGACGACCTCCCGGCGGTTGTTGGTGTGGACCCGGTCCGTCGCCGAGGAGGCGTGCACGGTGACCGTGAGCGACGCCGCCGGCCGCACCTGCGTCGGCGCCAGCAGCGTCATCGTCAGCTGCGCTTCACTGCCGGGCGCAAGCGCCTCCGTCCAGCAGGTCGCATAGACGGGAGAGCACATCCACCCCGCCGGCGCCGTGGAGCCGGCCATCCAGGACCGCGTCCCGTACGAATTGCTGATGTTGATGTTGACCTCGCGGGAGGGGTCCGTACCGTTGTTGCGCACGCGGAAGGTCAGCGTGAACCGGTCGCCGGAGACGACCGTGGTCTTGTCGACCGACAACGCCGACACGTCGACATCAGCGTTCGGCAACTGCGCGACGGCGGTGAGAGAGGCGAGACACAGCGCGAGAACGAACAGGATGCGGCTCATGAATATGGCATTGAAGCATATAGTTATTCATCGCGCAACAGTCCGTCACTCCACCCCCGCGTAGAGCACCTGCCGCCCTGGGCGAGGCTTCATCGCCCGATGACGAAGCTCACCGGGCTCGGAATCGCGGCTCAAAAAGGCAGCCGATCGAGCACCACGAGCTCCTCCGGCGTGAGCTCGGCGCGAACACCCGGATAGTTCTCGAGCAGCCCTTGCGCGTCCACGAGATCGGAAAGCCGTTTGGAGCGACGCGCGCCGGGTCGCTTCCGGCGCGGAGCTTCTGGCGGACGAGGTCGAGGACGCGGATCACTCGCAGCGTGACGTTCTCGAGAGAAATCTCCTCCGCGGAACGCACGGCACTGGCCAGGTCCGGATCGTCGGTGAACTGCACCGGCGTGCCGTTCTCCGCCACCCAGTTCTCCGAATGCTCGAAGGAGCCGGTCGATTTGAATCCAGCGGCGATCAACGCATCCCGGGGAATGGCATCCGCGCTCAGAACCGCGACCTCGATATCGAGGGTGGTCCGAGGATCGGGATGATGAACCTGAACCGCCACACCGCCGATGATCGCGTAGGAGACGTTCGCGGAATCGAGGACACGCACCAGGGCCGCGAGCGCGGGCTTCTTCGTCGTTTCCATTTCGCCTCTCAGCCAGTGCCACTGTTGGTCGAGGAGGAAACCCGCTGCCAGGCCACTGCTCATCCGCCGATCCTACGCCGGCTTCCTGTCGCCCACGATCAGTGCCGGTAGTAGATCAGCGTTGCGCCTCCGGCCGCGACGAGCGCAATGCTGCCTGGCCAAGTACCTGTCAATACATAGTAGTGTTCCAACGGCACGCATGCTTGGGATCCCGGATCTCCTGCCTGGGATCCGCGATCTCACGCTCGGGATGCACGACCTCACGCTCGGGATGCACGACCTCACGCTTGAGATGCGCGATCTCAAGCGTGTGATCCGCGATCCCACGCTTGGGGTGCACGGACCTAACGCCTGGGATGCGCGATCCCAAGCTTGTGATCCGCGATCTCACGCTTGTGATCCGCGATCCCACGCTTGGGATGTGCGATCCCACGATTGTGGTCCAGGAGCCACAGTGTGGAATTCCGCACCTTGTGCGTGGCATCAACGTTCACACGTTTGACATGAGATGACCTCGAATTGACGTCCATGGATCACGACGTTGGCATGCGTGATCCCAACCGTGAAGTCCGCGCACTCCAAGCGTGGGATCGCGGATCACAAGCTTGGGATCGCGGATCCCAAGCGTGAGATCCGCGATCACGCGAGCGTCCTCTCTTTCGGACGCCACTCGCGAAACCGTTTCGTAACTTCAGCTGTCGTGACGGCCGATCGCTGCCTTGGGATTGCCTGGGTAGGGAAACGATGCCTGACGGACACTCCTTATTCGATCCGTCATGAATTCAACGCGACGATTCGCAGCGGCACGGGCGGTAGATGTGCTGATGATCCTCACGATCGTCGGCGCAGCCATCTACATCAGCGTCCTGCAGGGCCGCATCCGTCTGCTGGAAAAGCAGGTGGATGCCGGTGGAGAGGTGGTGGCGGGGATGAGACTGCTCCCGCTGGAGGGGAAGTCTCTGCTCGGCGCACCGATCCATCTCGAGCGCGGTGAGTCGCGGCTGGTCATCGTCTCCACACCGCGTTGCGGTGGCTGTCGCACGGCCATGCCGTACTTTCAGCAGCTGGTTGCACGCGTCGGCACACAAAACGTGCTGCTGCTCGTGCCGCTGCTGAACGGCGCGGACCGGGAAGAAAGCCGGCAATACTTCGCCTCCAGCGGCTTCGCGAAGGTCATCTCCATGACGCTGGACCCGAAGCAGCTGGCCGAGCTTCGCCTGCTGGCAGTCCCGCGCGTTCTCCTGGTCGATCGAGCCGGCCGGATCGTGAGAGTCTGGCGCGAACAGCCCAATACGGACGAAATTGTCGACACGTGGAATCATCACAGGAGAGACTCATGAAACGACTGAAGCTCGCAGCATTGCTCGCCCTGGTTGTGTCGGTCGGCCTGACGCTCGTCCCTGCCGCGGAGGCGGACAACTGCTATCACCGCATGCTCTGCACTACGTTCTCCGACGTCTGCGGGAGTGGCGACGCCGCGGGCCGCAGTGCCTGCCACCAGATCTGTTCGATCGAAGGCTACTGCGGAGAAACCATCAGCCAGTCCGTCTGCAAACTCGAGGGACCCGCCTACGAGTGTTACTGCTACGGATATTTCTATACGTGCTGAGCTCCGGAGTGGGGAGTGGTACGAGCTCTGAAGGCAGCGCCGCCGGAGCTCGACCTCGTCATTCGCCCATCGAGTGGTTGCGCCAAACGTAGGGCGGGCTTCAGCCCGCCCAACGGGGGGGGGGCGGGCTGAAGCCCGCCCTACGTTTTGTAGACGTCAGCGTTTGATCCATTGGTATGAGGCACACGGCGTGGGTCGAAGAGACTTCAAGATCAAGAAGCTGCCTCAGATGAATGGTCCTGAATATCCGACCGCGATTGTGTGCGTCCACAACGAAGGGAACGAAGTTTCGCTTCAACTGTGGAGGGGCAATGGAAGCTGGACCTCGTGGCGTCGTTCGCCCTGGCCAATGACGCGATGAAGCAGGAAATCACGAAGGCGGGGCTGACCGAGGAACAGTTCATCATCCGTGCGCTCAGTGCGCTTTCGGCGAAGAAAGTCGACGAGCGGATCTTTTCGCCGCCGCTCTAAGCAGACCACACGGACTTCGCCAACGGATGCGGACCGCCGGCGTCCTCGCCGGCTGTCGTGGCGGCGTCCCGCGCCGCCACTCCCCGCCCAGGGCGCAGGCGCGGGACGCCTGCGCGACAGCCGGCGAGGACACCGGCGGTCCGCTGTGTTTCCGTTGGCGAAGCCAGTGCAGTCTGCTTAGCCCGCGCGGGGCAGGCCGCTGCCGCGGAGCTGCGAAGCCCTCTCCCTGAGATTCGAGATCTCGCGCGAGATCTCACGAATTGCTGAATCCAGAGGTCCGGTATCGCCCATCGTGTCCGAAACCGTGTCGGGTAGCGGCTCGAGCACTTTGACGAGCGCTCGGAGCTCCTCCTCGAGAGTGACCAGGCCTGCCGGGATGTCGGGTTGATGGGAGCGCAGATCCGTGAGCGCCCGGAGTGCTCCGGACACCGCCCAATCTGTTTCCCGAAGGCCTTTGCGCCTCTGCCTGTTGTCACTGCAGTCATCCGACCGGGACCAGAGGCCGATCACGGAGACCTCCTCGAGAAGATGCTGCGCCGTGTCCAGTTCCGCCAGGACACGCGCCAGCGCATCGACGGCGCTCGGGGCTGGACGGACCGCGGAGATTTGGTCAGACATGGGGAGAGTCTACGCTTCGCCAAGAACCGAGGCGGGGCGGCGGGACGCCGCCCCGGACAGCCGGCGGGGACGCCGGCGGTCCGCTGTCGTAGTCAGCGTTTGCTCTTGACGGTGGTGGCGGGATCGTTGCGGTCCTCGCGCCAGGCGGGGTGGTTGACGTGGAAGACGCGGTCGCCGTTGAAGGAGACGACGGCGTCGTCGAAAGTCATGGTGCCGATCTTCTTCCAGTTGGTGATGTCGCGGCGCTCTTTGACCGGGGGGCCGTGCGTGGTGCCGGTATCGGAGGTCTCGATGTCGAAGACCAGCTTGCGCTTCGGCGTGGCGTCGCCGCGGTCATAGATGTGGGCCATGATCTCGTCGCGGAAATCGAGGTCGTCGCCGGGGATGACCGGCTGGCCCGGGGCCACGGTGAGCTGCAGGAACTCCGGGGCGTTCGTGCGCTGGCCGGGCGGTTTCCCAAGCTCGGCGATCGGATAGACCTGCCGGATCGTCGGCTTTTTCTCGGCGATGTTCAGCACGAGGCCCGTCAGCAGGAGGATGGGCATGCCGCTGCCGCGGCGCGTGACGGTCGTGTTCGGGGCGTTGCGCAGCTGCGCGGCATTGATGCTCGGCGTGTCCTCCCCGCCGATGTCTTCCTGGGTAATGAAGCTCGCCGTGGGCAGCGGGTCGGGGTGATTCGGGTCGGTGGTCGGGTAGATGCGGCCGATCATCGCCAGCGAGCGCGTATGGCCGCGCCGCGTCTCCGTGCAGCACGTCGAGTAGCGGGCGATCAGCAGGCCGCGGCTCCCCTTCTGGAAGTAGCCGGTGTACGGCGTCTCCTCGGTGATCTCCCACAGGCCGGTCATGCAGATGCCGTTCGAGTGGAGCAGGCGGCGGAAGCCCTTCCGGTCCGGCCCCCAGCGCAGGTCGGAGTCCGAGTGCAGCACGCGCCGGGCCGCCCCGAGGAAATGCCACTTCCCGGTGCCGGGCAGCATCCCCTTGAGCAGCGGCGCGAGGGTGACCGGGAAACGCTCGAACGGCGCGCTTCCCGGCGCTCCCCAGACGGGCTGGTACGGGTTGGCGAAGATCGCGTCGCGGACGACGCTGTACCGCGAGCCGGCCACGACGGGCCGGTCTTCCGCGGTAAAGCTCTGGATGCCGAGGGCCGCTTCGCTCATGTCACACCACGATCTTCTTGCGGAACGGAATCTCGCGCAGGCGAGGTCCACCCGCGGCCACGATGGCGTTGGCCAGTGCCGGCGCCACCACGGGGGTCGGCGGCTCGCCCACGCCCGTCGGGTCGAGGTCGGTCTGCACGATGTGGATGGTGGTCTTCCTCGGCGCGTGATCGATGCGCAGGACCGGATAGTCGTCGAAGTTGTGCTGTTCGACGGCGCCGTTCTTCACCGTGATCTCGCCGAGGAGGGCCATGCTCAGGCCGTAGTTGATCCCTCCCTCGATCTGCGCGGTGACGCGGTCGAGGTTGACGGCCAGGCCGCAGTCGATGGCGCAGAAGGCCTCGTTGACGGTCAGCTCGTTGTTGTCGCCGAGGGAGACGTCGAGCACGAGGGCCACGTAGCTGAGGAAGCTCCGGTGGGCGGCGATGCCGAGGCCGCGCCCCTTCGGCAGCGTCCCCTTCTTCGCGTCCCAGCCCGAGATCCGGGCCACCTCTTCCACCACCTTGCGCAGGCGGCGGGTGTCGGGCGGATAGCCGGGGATGACCTGAAAGACCTTGCTGCCGCTGAACGGCACCTCGATCTTCTCGATGGGGAACTCGTTGTTGTAGTTCTGCTCGACGTGCTCCTTCTCCAGCGCCAGGATTCCTCCCGTGCCGATCAGGTCGAGCAGGTAGTCCTTCGGATCGCGGCCGGCCGCCCGCGCCATCTCATCGGCGAAGGAGCAGATGCCGAAGGCGTGGTAGACGTTCGCCACGGAGCGCATCCAGCCGACGCGGATGTGGTTCGGGGCCGGGTTGTTCTCGATGCGCAGGTTCGGCACGTTGAAGGGCATGTCCTCCAGCCCCTGCGACCGCTCGATGCTGGAGCCGTAGGGATACTCGCCGCCCAGACGGAAGTCGCGCCGTTTCTCCCGGTAGTAGGTGTTGACCTCGGACGTGAAGTCCTTGCGCGGCGGCGGGAAGAGCGTGCCGAAGAGCGAGGTGAACGCGCTGCGCTGCAGGAGCGCGGTGGGACGGCCGTCCGCGCCGAGGCTGGCCTTCAGGTACTGGTCGCTGACCGCGTTGTAATACGCGAACTGGATGTCGTCCTCGCGCGTCCACTGCACGCGGATGGGGATGCCGGGATTCTCCCTGGCCAGGTACGCGGCCTCGACGACGTAGTCGGGTTTCGACTTGCGCCCGAAGCCGCCGCCGAGGAGCGGCATGTGCAGCGTGACCTTCTTGCGCATCTCCTCCTTGGTCTTCTCCAGCTCCCAGTTGTCGTACGGGATGCCGAAGGCGACCACGCCGGCCATCTGCTGGGCCATGTCGGGATTCTGGGTCGTGGTCCAGACCTCGAGATGGTCGCCGGCGAGACGGGCGGTGGCCACGGGCGGCTCCATCGGCGCCTGCGCCAGGTGGGGCACGTAGTAGTGCGCCTCGACGGTGGTTCCCCCGAGGGCGCCGTCGACGTCGCCCCGCCAGCGCACCGGCCTCCCCGGTTTCGACGTCGACTCCTGGAGCGTGCGGCGATACTCGGTGGAGTCATACCGCGCGTTGTCCGCGGCCATCGGAGACGTGAGGTCCCACTGGATGGTCGGCTTGAGCTTCCGGCGTCCCTGCCAGGCGGCCCAGGTGTTCTCGGCGATCACGGCCACGCCGTCGTGCGGGATGAAGGCACCGCCGACGCCTCCGGGACCGAGGGGCGTGGGGATGGAGACCTTCATCACCTTGACCACGCCGGGCACTTTCATGGCCTCGGTATCGTCCCAGCTCTTCACGGCGCCGTTGGCCACCGGGCAGCGCTCGATCATGGCCGTGAGCATGCCGGGGATGTGGAAGTCGCCGGCGTACTGCACCTGCCCCGTCACCATGGCCGTGGCGTCGGTCGCGAACGTCTCGCGCATCTTCTCTTTGTTGATGAAGCGCCACTCGGCCGGCTTCTTGAGCCACGTCTGGAGCTCGTCGTACTGCGGCACCGGGACTTTCTGCGCGCCGAGGAGCAGGCGCTTGTAGTCGAGCGGACGGTGCTCGTTCCCGCGGTGCTTGACCTGGTGCTGCTCGGCGTAGCACTCGCTCGCGTCGACGCCCCACTTCTTCGCCGCGGCCATGACCATGGCCCGGCGCAGGGCCGCGCCGAACAGCCGCATCGGCACGTAGAACGCCGCCATGCTGCGCGAGCTGTCGGTGAACTGGGCGACGTCGGGGTCGAGGATGAAGAACTGCCTGGTGCCGCGGGCCCGGTTGTACGGATACCCGAGCTTGGTCTCGGGCGGGATGGGATACGGGAACGGCACGCCGAATTTCGTCGAGTCGGCGTCCGCCTGGCGCAGTGTGACGCGGCTCCAGTCGGCTTCCAGCTCGTCGGCCAGCACGGCGGCGAGGCTGGCGCGGATGCCCTGCCCCATTTCGGCGCGGTGCGTGATGATCACCACGTCGCCGTTCAGCTTGAGGGCCACGAACGGGACGTCCGGGACGGGAATCCCGTGGATCAGCTCACTGACGGACGGCAGCTTGGCGGAGGCCTCGGGAGTCAGCGAACAGCCGAGCACCAGCGCGCCCGTGCCCACGCCGAGGTCGCGGAGGAAATCCCTGCGGGTGACCTTGTAGATGACGCTCATGACAGTCTCCCCGCTTCCTTGATCATTTCCCGGATGCGTGGATAGGTGCCGCAGCGGCAGATGTTGCCGCGCATCGCGTTGTCGATGTCCTCGTCGCTGGGGTTCTTGTTCCTGGCCAGGAGCGCCGCGGCGGTCATGATCTGGCCGGGCTGGCAGAAGCCGCACTGCGGCACGCATCCCTCGACCCAGGCCCGCTGGCAGGGGTGCAACTGGCCATCCTGGGCCAGCCCTTCGATGGTGGTGATCTGACCGAGGGCGGCCACGCCGACATCGGTGACACAGGAGCGGACGGGCCTTCCGTTCACGTGCACGGTGCAGGCGCCGCACTGCGCGACGCCGCAGCCGAACTTGGTGCCGGTGAGTCCGAGGACATCGCGCAGGACCCACAGCAGCGGCATGTTCCCGTCGACGTTCACCGTGCGCATCGAGCCGTTGACATGGAGCTGAAATACAGGCATCGGAAATCCTCCTCTCAGAATTTGCGGCGCAGCTCGACACGGACGCCGTAGACGTCGTTCTGTCCCTGCCGCCAGCCGTGCATGGCGTCGGCGCGGAAGATCCAGGCGTTGTTGAGGGGGCGCTGGTAGCGGACGCCGAGTGCGTACTGGTTGCCGAGGGTGCTCGAGCCCATGCGCTGCACGATGGCCCCTTCGAAGACGACCTGCTGGCTGATGCCCCACAGCTTCTCCACCCCGGCGGCCGCGCCGAACGCATCCTCGGCGGTGTCGTCGAGCGTCGGATAGCCGGTCAGGCCGTCGGACTCGAAGTTGATGCCGGTGTTCTTGAGCGCGTTCCCGGTGCCGGCGGCACGCGCCAGCGGCTGCGGGCGATTGAAGCCGGCGAAGAAATTGACGTACGGGACGAAGAAGATCGGGTCGCGCCGGAGGAACGAGTTCTCCAGCAGCAGCAGCACGCCGTCGGCGGTCTTGGCCGGCCCCTGCTGGCCGAGGTTGCCGATCACGCGGACGCTGTTCGCCACCCCCACCCGGTTGGTGAGGCGGTAGCGCCTCGAGAACGCCGCGGTGAGATTGTGGTAGCTCTGGTCGTCGTTGTCGGCGCGGACGTAGCCGTAGCCGTACTCGAAGTAGCCCTTGCGCGCGTCGGCAAAGCCGGCCAGGCCGAAGACCTTGGCGTTGTCGCCCGGGGCGGCCGCGGTGGTGACCTTGTCGAAGCCGGCGAAGAACGTGAGGTCGGTGTTGCTGATGTCGAACCGCGGGCTGTTCCGCGCCGTGAGGCCGAAGGCGATGCCGTCGAAGGCGTCGTCGAGCCAGATGCCGTTCTGCGTGAACAGCGGCACCCGGCCGAAGGCGATGGGCATGTCGTGCCGCCACGTTCGGCCGGTCAGTCCCTGGCGGATGGCCTTGAGATCGCCCTCGAAGAAGAGCGTCTCCAGCGTGAAGTCGAATTCGTCGATGAACTCGCGCGACTCGCCGCCGCTGAGCTGGTACCGCGTGAACGAGCCGTTCCGGTCGAACGGGCGCACGAAGGCGTGCAGGCGCTCGGTGGCCGTGATGGCCAGGTCCATGTCCAGGTTCAGGCGGGCCGCCAGGACGGACTGCTCGGTCTGGCCGCTGCTGTTGGGGATGCCGTTGTCGTAGTAGGCGCCGCCGATGCGCAGGTCGCCGTACGACAGGAAGTGGAAGTTGATCGGGTTCTGCTCGCCCAGCCACGTGGGCCGCGGCGTGTACGCGCCGCGGTCGTACAGACGGATGCCCTGCTGCACGAGCGGCTGCGCCGTCTTGTTCGTGTGCTTGGAATCGTAGATCGCGAGCTGGGCGGCGGCGTCGTACGGCTCGTGGTCGTAGTTCGGATCGGGCTTGAACCACCCTTTCACGGATTCGAGCCTGCCCAGCGAGCGCACCTCCTGCGAGGTGCCGGACACCTCGAACTCGTCCGCACGCGGATGGAGATCGTCGGCCCATTCGTTCTCGGCCCGGATCATGTCCCGGGTGGCCTCGACGAACTCCATGAAGTAGATCGGCTCGGTCCGGCCGCGCAGGCGCACGGCCAGCTTGTACGTCCCCGGTTTGGTCATCTTCGAGGCCGGGACTTTGTACTTGGCGACGCGCGTCCCCAGCGGCGGGATGCTCCGTTTCTCCATGCGCGCGAGCGGCGGGTGATTGAGCAGCGAGGTGGGGGTGCCGCCGGGGCGGATGAACGGCCGCTGGTCGACGTCGAGGTTGATCGGCAGGTACATCTCGCGATCGGTGCCCTTGACGTTGGTGGTGATGAATTTGGCCTGCATGCTCACGAGCTGGTCGTCGTGGTCGATGGTCCCCTCGCGGACTTCCTTCGACTGCAGGTCGGCCACGTCGCCGTATTTGTCGACGTAGCCCGATTCCCAGACGAGGTTGCCGTCGGGGTCGTGCAGCGCGACGTTGAGCCACAGCTCGGGCTGCGCGCCGAGGGAGCCGGAGGGGAGGTTGTGGCCCTTGTTGCGATTGTGGATCCGGTACTCGAACGCGAATGCTTTGCCGGCCTCGGGTCTCCCCTTGAAGATCGGCCCTTCGATCTCCGAGGCGCCCTCCAGCATCTTCTCGCGCATCTCCCGGCGATGGTGCCACCGCTCGTAATTCTCCTGGACGATGTGCCAGGCCTTCCTGCGGTCGGCCGGGTTCTGCCACTCGGGCGGGAAGGTGGTGGAGCCCGCGGAGGTGCGCTCGAAGTCGTCACTCCCCCACTTGGCCCGGTAGTCGAACTTCAGCCACTGCTGCGGCGTGTAGGGCGACTCTTCCATGCGGAAGGGGAAGAGGCCGGGGTGGCTGATGGGATAGCCCGGACCGACGAAGGTGTGGTCGGTCAGCGGGCGGTCGTTGCGCATGGTGAAGCCGTTGACTTTCGCCGCCCACCCTTTCGCGTAGCCGACGTTCTGGCCGGGGTTGGTGCTCATGTGGCACTGCTGGCAGGTGATGCCTTCCTTGGCGGCGGGAGAGGCGAGATACTCTTCCCAGACCGTCTCCAGCTTGATGCCGGGGTGGACCTGCACCTGGTGGCAGGCCACGCAGAAGTCGGACTTGGAGATGAGGTCGGACTGGATGGCGGTCTGGTGGATGCGGATCCACTTTTTCCCGTCCGCCTCGGTCGGTTTGTCGGGCTGGTCGGGGCTGACCAGGATCCCGTAGGTCATGGCATTGCTGATGGCCTTCAGGCCGCCCGAGGTCTCGAAAGGACCGAAGATCGGCTCGTGGATACTGCCCGGCGTGATGCGGCGCGCGGCGTTGGTCTTGCCGTAGCCTTCGCCGACGCGGTGGCAGCTCACGCAGGTGATGCCTTCCTGCGAGGCGGCGCTGCGCTCCCACCAGGCGATGTCGCGCCGTTCCCCGAGCGCCGAGCCGACGCTGGCGTGACAGCGGACGCAGAAGTGATTGATGGTGCCCGACGCCAGGTCGTTGATCTTCTGCTCGAACTTGTTGAACATCGGGGAGAGGTTGGCGTAGGCGTGCGAGGAGACGCTCCACTGCTCGAACTGCCGGGGATGACACTCGCCGCAGACTTTGGCCGACGGATAGAGGTCATCAGCAGCGTTCCACCACCCGCGGTGCGGCTGGTCTTCGGGCAACGGCTTCGGGAGCTCCTGTCCCACTGCCTGGTCCGGATGCACGAGCGCGACGACGACCAGTAATGCGCCGAGCACCATCAGCGCTGCCGGCCGGCGTCGTCTCTTCTGCTGGTTAACCATTACGCTCCTCCTGTTCTCTTCGCGTCGGCGAGGATCACGTCCGCGGCTTTTTCCGCGATCATGTAAATGGGTGTCACGATGAAAAATCCGGGAATGCGGGGAAACACCGACGCATCCACCACGCGCAGGTTCTGTACGCCGATGACGCGGAAACTGCTGTCCACCACGGCCTTCGGATCGTCCGGCGTTCCCATCGCGTTCGTGCACGAGGCGTGATGGCCCCAGGCGTTGTCGGCGATGAACTCGCGCAGCGCCGGGCCGCTCTTCTCCTTGCCGGGAATGACCTCGCTCTTGATCGACGAGTTGTGCCTGGCGATGGTGCGGACGAACTCCACGCCGGTCACCAGCGCGTCGAGATCGCCCTCGGCGGTCTTCGCGTCGTCGAAATAGCGGAAGTTGATCTCGGGCCGGTCGCGCGGATCGGCCGTCCGCAGGCGCACGTATCCGGCCGTGTTCTTCGTGTGCGCCTTCAGCACCAGCCAGGTCAGGAAGTTCTTCGTGCGCGAGACTTCCTTCGAATAGCCGGGGTAATAGCCCTGGAACTTGCCGGCCACGGCGAACATGAAGAGATCGGGATCGGGGACTTCGGGCTTCGACTTGCGGATCACCGCCACGAGCGAGCCGTTGGTCGTGTAGACGCCCTTGCCGTTCTGCCAGTCGACGTAGCAGGGATCGCCGGTCTCGTTCGACGAGAGCGGCGGCGCGAAGGTGGCGCTCGCGAGCACCTTCCAGTTGCGCGTCATCTCGCTGACCACGGCGATCTCGTAGCGGTCCTGCAGGTTCTTCCCCACTCCCTGCCGGTCGGCCAGCACGGGGATGTTCAGCTTCTTCAGGTCCGCGGCCGGCCCGATGCCCGAGAGCATGAGCAGTTGCGGCGAGTTGAACGCGCCGCCGGCCACGATGACCTCGCGCCGGCAGTAATACTGGTTGACCACGGGCGTGGCGCTGGAGGCATTCGGGTCGGCGCGGTAAAGATGTTGACCTTCCCAGCACTCCACGCCGATGGCGCGCTTGCCCGCGTCGAACAGGATCTTCGCGGCCAGGTTGCTCTGCTTGACGATCAGGTTCCGCGGCGAGACGGCCACGGTGTCCTGGATGAGCTGGCGCGTGCCGGCGCGGCGACCCTCCAGCGTGGCCAGCGGCGCGAAGCAGATGCCCTGGAACTCCGGGTTGCGCCAGGCGTTCGGGTCCTGCGGAGCCTCGGGGAGCACGCCGCCGAATCCCGCTTTCCAGGCCGCCTTGCTCGACTCCCAGACGGTCTTCAGGATGTCGGGATCGCCGAGGCCGAGCTTCCAGTCCAGACCCGTGGTGGTCAGCCACCCCTTCGTGCCGTGGCGTTCGGCCACCGGGTCTTTCGCGTACTTGCAGCGCTCGAGCTTCTCGAAATAGCCCCGCATTTTGTCGGGGGCCCACGACGCGTCGCCGGTGATGTTGACGATGTTCTGCCAGTCGCTGTTGTGCGGGTACACCGTGATCATGGCGTGGTGCTGCGTGCAGCCGCCGAGGGTGCCCGCGCGGGGGTAGAAGACCCCCCCTTTGTCGGGGGAATACTTGCGATCTTTCCGCGAGCGGGTCTCGTCCTCGAAGTGCTTGACGAAGAACTCCCAGGAAATGTCGGGATGCTCGCTCGCGAACGCGTGCAGGACCGGCACCTCGTACCACTTCTGCTGCGGCGTCTGGCCGGCCTCGATCAGGCCGACCACATAGCCCGCCTGCGCGAGGCGGACCGCGACCGGCCCGCCCCCTGCACCAGACCCGATCACGATGTAATCGAAATCGGGATTTTCCGGAGTGCCCATGGACCTCCTCGGTCAGAACGTCTTCAGATACTCGATGAGCGCGCGCTTGTCGGCATCGGGGAGATCGGTCCCGAACTCGTGACCGCGGTCCTCGATGAAGTCGGGGCAGGTATTGAGGTCGTAGAGTTTCCGCACGACGTTCGATTCCAGCCAGCGATCGCGCGCGGCGTCGCCCGTCAGCCCCTGCCTCTTGATGTCTTTCATCACCTTCACCGACTCGATGAGGAGGCTGGCCAGGTCCTTGTCCTTGCGCAGGCCGCCCAGCTCCAGGTTGGTGTTGGCGAGGAGGTTCACCGGCGTCCCCTTCGGGATGGGCCCGAAGGCAAAGTACGTCTCCCCGGTGACCTCGTCTTTCTCCATGTACTTGCGCAGGAGCCGCTTCATGGTGCGGGTGTGGAGGTACGACTCCGGCACCTTCAGCCAGCTCTCTTCGGTGGTCAGCCAGAGTGACGTCGACTGGCCGTCGGCGCCGTCCCTGTTGCCGGCCCGGCCGGCGCGCTTGTCGAGCCAGAGCATCTTCTCGATGCCGTCGTTGAAGGCGGCCATGCGCTCGTCCACCGAGACGCCGTGCACGTGCCTGCCGATGACGTTGTGGTGGAGGAACGGCGCGGCGCTCCAGAGGCTGACCAGCGAGGCCGGACGGTAATAGCCGCGGCCCGGGCTGGGCACGGTCCATTTGCTGGTGGTCTTCGTGATCGGGTTCCACACGTCGATGGCACCGACCCCCGGCAGCTCCTTGTAGGTCTGCGACGAGAAGTTGTCCCAGATGTGGCCCGCCAGTCCGTTGGTGGCCACGGCGCGCGAGGCGTTGGTCCCGACCTCGGTGACGGGGACGCGCTCTTCACTGCCGAGGAAGTTCCCTTCCAGGAAGTCGGCCTTCATCACTTCCCGTTCGAACCAGGCCCTTCCCTCGGGAGAGTTGGCGGCGATGCCCGCCGGCGGGCGCTTGCTCGAATGGCAGCGCGCGCAGTTCTGCGCGAAGACGCGCTTGCCGCGATCCAGCTCCGCCGCGCCGGCCCTCAGGTACTTCTCCCCGCCCGGTGCGTCGGCGAGCTTGTGCGGCCGGGCGAACTTCACCAGGTACTGGGCCAGGTGCGGCGCGGCCTCTTCGCTCCAGTTCCACGCCGGCGAGAGCCGCTGCGCGTCCTTGACCCGGATCGGCGTCTGCCTCTTGATCCCCACCAGCGGCTTGAAGTGCTTCGTCCACCCTTCCCAGTACTCGCCGATGTTCAGGTAGACGCGGGAGAGCGCGCAGTGGAAGCCGACCGAGTCGGCGCCTTCCTTGAGCACGCGCGGCGCCTTCACCATGTCCCGCTGCCCGTCCACCAGCTCCAGGTTCTTCAGGTCCAGCGCGCCGCCGGCGAGCTTCTCCGGAACGGCCACGGAGAGCCGTCCCTCGAGGTTGTAGACGCCGTTCATCGTGCCGGGGTTGTTCAGGTAATCGGTGGCGATGAAGGCGGTGTCGAGCGAGCCGGCCGGGTTGGAGAGCAGGATCTGCTTGATGAAGTTGTCCGGCCCGAGCTCGTGGGCGAAGACTTCGTAGATCTTGAGGTAGTGCTGGCCGACGTAGTCGGAGAGGTTGGCGTAGTCGGGCTCGTTCGGGTCGGCCGGCGGATTCACCGGATCGGCCCCGACATGGCAGAACGAGCAGGCCATGCCGACGCGGTAGGGGCGCTCGAGCCTGGGATTCTTGTAGTAGTTCGGCTTGGTCCAGTACGCCTCCGCATCCCATTTGGCCGGGTCGAACTTCGGGTTCGGGAAGAGGCGCAGCCCCATGATGCCGCTGGAGCGGCCGTAGGTGGCCATGTCCAGGCGCTTGTCGATGTCGTACTTCGAGCCCGGCTCGCGCGGGACGTCGATGTAGAGGCCGTACTGGTCCTTCTCGGTGGCCTGTTTGTAGCCGGGCTG
>DASPMO010000156.1:0-19652 GCA_035627015.1 Thermoanaerobaculia bacterium
AAGGCTACTTCGACGTGCAGAACGGCCGCGCCTACAACGTGCAGCATCCGCCGCTGGCGGGCGTGGCGGGCTCGCAGACGCTGAGCGCGGGACCGGCCTCCTACAAACGCACGAGCATTCGTTTTCCCCAGCCGAAGTTCGGGCCGAATGCGACGTTTGCGTGCCTCACCACCGGAGTGCAGACGGCTTCGGGCCGGCTGGGAGGGCTCAGCGGCTGCTCGGGCGTCGCGCTCGGACCGCCGATGGTCGTCGAATACTTCACCACCGCGGAGTCGGCGGACGGAGTGTCGGGAATCGATTTCGACGTCGGAAGCACCGCGGTGGGGATGCTGCGCGGGATCGACGGCGGAATCGTTTCCGTCCCCTGGACGCATCCATCGCCCGCGGCGTATCGCATCTCCGACGGCGAGGAGATTACACTCGCCACGTCGCCGCTCTACGCGTTCTCGTTCTTCGGGACGGCGCCGAACCGCTACATCGGCCTGCCGCCGGGCTTCGCCGGAGCGCTTGGGGAGTGGTATCGCTACACCACGGCCGACACGCCGTGGGTCAGTTACGACGCCGCGGGGGCGCAGGTCGCCGCGGGCACGTACACCAATCTCACCACCTGCGACGAGGGTCCGTGCGATCCGGGTCCGGCGCCGCAGCCGGGCGGTCGATACGTGGCCTCGCGCGACGGGATGGATGTCGCCGGGCACGCCTCGCGCGGCGAGGTGGAGGTGCGCTTCGGCAGCGACCGGGCCGACCTCGAGGCGCCGACGCTCACGGCCCTGCGCCTGCTGAACGCGCAGGGGCGGCTGGCGACGCGTCTGGACCGGGACGGCAATGCGTCGCTCTTCTTCGCCGCCGGCGATTACCACTACCCGCCGGCGGACCAGCGCGCCATGGGCTCGACGCGCGACCTGAAACGCGACGCGACGCGCGTGTCGTATCGCCCGCACGGCACCGCGAGCTGGATTCCGCTGACGGCCGTCCATCTCGGCTCCGACCTCGGCGTGGTCCTGGATCTGCGCCGGTTCCCGGTGGGGGAGATGTATCGCGCCGACCTCTCCGCGGTCACGCGGTCCGGTGCCGCTACCGTCGACCTGCGCATCGAGATCGAAGACGTGGCCGGCAATCGGACGACGTGGACGCAGTCACCGGCCATCATCGTCGCCGGCGACGGCACGCCGCAGCCGCCACGGAAACGCCGCTCCTCGCGGCCCTGAAGCCGCACCCTACATTGCATGTTCGCCGGACATGCACGACGATGTCCGGCGCGTGCGCACGCTTGCGCGATACTCCGTCGCCTTCTTCAGCGTCGCCATCGCGTTGGCGCTGACGGTCTGGCTGGGAGAATTCCTGGCGCCGATGCGCCTCTTCTTCCTCTGGGTGGCGGTGCTGATCGCGGCGCTGTTCGGCGGGACGGTGCCCGGGCTGCTGGCGACGGCGCTGGCGGTCCTCAGCGCGAGCTGGTTCGTCTTCCTGCCCGGGCAGTTCGCCGTGGGCGGGACCGCGGACGTGATCCGGCTGACGCTCTTCGCCGCCTTCGCCACCGGCATCAGCATCGCCGTGGGGCGTGCGAAGCTGCTGAGCGAGCGGCTGCGCCGCAGCGAGACCCGCTACCGCACGATCGTCGAGGCCACGCCGGTAGCGCAGGCCATGTGGACGGCCACGCCCGACGGGGCGGTGATGTGGGCGCCGGAGTGGCTGGCCATCACCGGGCAGACGATGGACGACCTCGCCGCCGGCCGCGGCATGAGCGCGGTGCATCCCGACGACCTGCCGCGCACGCGCGACCGCTGGACGCACGCGCTGGCGCACGGCACGCTGTACGAGGACACGATCCGCGTCCGCCTGCGCGACGGCAGCTACCGCTGGTTCGCCAGCCAGGCCGCGCCGGTGCGCGACGGCGACCGCATCGTGGAGTGGACGGGCATCATCATCGACGTCCACGAGCGGAAGCAGCACGAGGAGACGGCGTCGTTCATCAACCGCGCGAGCGAGGTGCTGTCGTCGACGCTCGACTCGCGGGAGGCGATGCGCAATCTGGCCCGCCTCTGCGTGCCCGCCCTCGGCGACTGCTGCGCGATCCACCTCGGCGAGGAGCGCGTGGTGCTGGAGCCTCCCGGCGCGGAGCTCCCCGCGGAGGCGCTGGTCGCGCCGATGGTGGCGCGCGGACGCACGCTCGGGAAGCTCGTCCTGGCCGCGCGCGACCCCAACCCGGCGCTGATGGAGGAACTGGCCCGCCGCGCGGCCATGGCCCTCGACAACGCGCGCCTGTACGAGGAGGCGGATGCCGCCAATCGCGCCAAGGACAATTTCCTGGCCACGCTCTCGCACGAGCTGCGCACGCCGCTCACGGCCATCGCCGGCTGGGCGCACATGCTCCAGCACGGCATCGAGGACGAGGGGACGCGCAAGCTGGCCGTCGAGACCATCGTCCGCAGCGCCGAGACGCAGAAGGAGCTGATCGACGACCTGCTCGACCTCTCCCGCGTCGTGGCCGGCACGATGCAGCTCGACGTGCAGCCGGTGGACCTGCTGCGCATCGTGCACGAGGTGCTGGTCGCGGCGCGGCCGGCGGCCGAGGCGAAGGGGATCGCGCTGACGCAGGAGGCGGACAGCGCGGCGGTCGTGCGCGGCGACGAGCGCCGCCTCCGCCAGATCGTCTGGAACCTGGTCACGAACGCGGTGAAGTTCACGGAGCGCAGCGGCAGCGCCACCGTGCGCCTTTCGGCGAACGAGGCCATGGCCCGCGTCGAGGTGTCGGACAGCGGGAAGGGCATCGACGCCGCGTTCCTCCCGTACGTCTGGGACCGTTTCCGCCAGGCCGACAGCAGCACCTCCCGCGCGCACGGCGGCCTCGGCCTCGGCCTGGCCGTCGTCCGCCACCTCGTGGAGATGCACGGCGGCACCGTACACGCCGAGAGCGCGGGGGCGGGGAAAGGGGCGAAGTTCGTCGTGGAGATCCCGCTCGCCAAGGTGTCATCCTGAGCCGCGTAGACGGCGAAGGACCCCCCGCCTACGGAGCGAGCACTGGGTTCCAGCAGGGGATCCTTCGCCGTCTACGCGGCTCAGGATGACAGGCGAGGGGACGTTGAGCGCTCTCGCCCGTCCTAGCCCTTGATGAGAATGCAAATGCACCGCACCGATGTTGCACCGCCTACGTTCATGGCCACCGAACCGGTTCCCGCCACGCGGTCACTAGACGGCATCGCCGCGCTGCAGGCGAATGTGGAGCGCGTCATCCGCGGCAAGGCGGAGGTGGTGCAGTTCTGCATCGCCGCGCTGCTGGCCAAGGGGCACATCCTCCTCGAGGACGTCCCGGGCGTCGGCAAGACCACTCTCGCGCACGCGCTGGCGCGGTCGCTTTCGCTCGACTTCCAGCGCATCCAGTTCACCAGCGACCTCCTGCCGGCGGATATCGTCGGCGTGACGATCTACAACCAGGAGCTGCAGGAGTTCGAGTTCATCTCCGGACCGGTCTTCACGAACGTGCTCCTGGCCGACGAGATCAACCGCGCCACGCCGAAGTCGCAGTCGGCGCTGCTGGAGGCGATGAGCGAGGGGACGATCACGATCGAGAAGCGGCGCATGGCGCTGCCCGACCCGTTCCTGGTCATCGCCACGCAGAACCCGATCGAGCACGTCGGCACGTACCCGCTGCCGGAGTCGCAGCTCGACCGCTTCCTGATGAAGCTGACCATCGGCTACCCGAACGCGCAGGACGAGAAGAAGCTCCTCCGCGCCGGCGGCGCGCAGGACGCGCTGGAGCACCTCAAGCCGGTCCTCGACGCGGACGAAGTGCGCGAGCTGCAGGCGCACGTGTCGACCGTGCACGTGAGCGAGTCGCTGGTCGAGTACCTGATGGCGATCGTGCAGACCACGCGCACGCACGCCGAGGTGGCCCTCGGCGTCTCCACCCGCGGCGCGCTGACGTACTTCAAGGTCTGCCAGGCGCTGGCCATGGTCCAGGGCCGCGACTTCGTCGTCCCCGAGGACATCAAGCGCCTGGCCGGCCCCGTGCTCTCGCACCGCATCGTGATGAAAGACCGCCGCCTCGAGCGCGGCGACCATTCGGCGGAAGCGCGGTTCATTGCGCGCATCGTCAACGAAATAGCCGTTCCGCGATGAGCGCGTTCGAATTCAACGGCGTCGTGCGCTTCACCAAGGTCGGCACCGTCTACCTGATCGCCACCGTCATCCTGGCCATCTCCGCCATCAACACGGGGAACAACGCGCTCTACATTGGCGTGGCGCTGATGCTCGGGTCGCTGTTGCTGTCGGGGATGGCGTCGAAGGGGGGGCTGAAGCATCTGCACGTGGACGTCGGGGCGATGGGGGAGGTGTGGGCGGGGCGCGCCGGGCGCGGGACGCTGCACGTGCGCAACGCGTCGCGGCTCTGGAACATCCGCGACGTGGTGCTGACCTCGGACGTCCTGGCCGAGCCGGTGCTGATTCCGCTCGTGGGGCGGCGGCAGACGGTCACGGTCGAGGTGTCGTTCCTCTTCCGCAAGCGGGGGCGCGCGCACGTCAGCGCGGTCGACTCGTACACGCGCTACCCCTTCGGCTTCTTCCTGAAGAAGCGCCGCCTGCCCGTCACCAGCGAGGTGGTGGTCTTCCCGCAGCTCCTCGGCGGCAGCGCGTCGACGGAGCGGTTCCGGTCCACGTCGGGCGAGCAGACCAGCGCCAACCGCGCCGGCACGAGCAGCGAGCTGCACTCGTTCCGCGACTACGCGCGCGGCGACTCGCTCCGCCACGTGCACTGGAAAAAGTCCGCGAGCCTCGGCCGCTGGATCATGAAGCAGACCGACGCCGAGTCGGCGAAGGCGGTGCACGTGATGGTCGATCCCTGCCTGCCGAAGCACGGGTCGCCGGACGACTTCGAGGAGATGATCGCCGCCGCGGCGACGTTCGTCTGGCACGCCTCGCGCGACGGGTTCGACGTCACGCTCTCGCTGCCGCGGGCCACGTTCCGGGCGCGCGACGGCGAGGCCGCATCGCCGCTCTTCCGCGCCCTGGCGCTGGTCGAGCCGGCGTACGAGCCGGTGCATCAGGTGGTCGACCGCCACACGGTTCTCTTCACCCTGGGAGGGCAACATGACGCGAAGAGCGCGTGAGCTGGAGATGCTCCTGCTGACGATGTTCGCGGCCGTGCCGCTCTACTTCACGTACGCCATCGCCGGCACGGCGCTGATCCTCTTCCACGCCTTCACGGGGCTGATGGCGCTGCGCGTGCTCCTCGGCCGGACGCCGGAGCTCATCCCCGCGTCGATCATGCGCTGGGTGGCCATCGCCTACGTGCCGTTCTACATCATCGACTGGATGATCTCGCGCAGCGCCATCGCCGCCTCCACGCACCTGGTGCTCTTCATCGCCGCGTATCAGCCGATCGAGTCGGTGCACCGGCAGAACCACGCCCAGCGGCTGCTGACCACGGCGCTGATCTTCATCGCCTCCATCGCCACGTCGACGCACATCACCATCATCCCGTTCATCGTCGTCTTCGCGTATTTCGTCTTCCGCCAGCTCATGCACGTGAGCCACGAGGAGACGGCCCGGTCGATCGGCCACGAGTACGGCGAGGCGCCGGCGGGACGCGCGGCGGGCTTCTACCTCGCCGGCGCCATCGTCATCGGGACGCTGCTCTTCCCGCTGCTGCCGCGCCTGCGCAATCCGCTCGTGCGCGGGCTCTCCGGGCCGCTCGCGCAGTCGGCGACGGCGCTCAGCGAGACGATCAATTTCAACGACCGCCGCGCCGCGCAGGGAGACGCCACGGTGGTGGCGCGCGTCTGGATGAGCGACGAGATGCGCGCGCGCTTCACGCCCCTCCGCCTGCGTGGGATGATCTACGACCACTACGAGAACGGCGAGTGGAAGCAGTCGCTGCGCGGACTGCGCCAGGTGCCGCAGCGCGGCCCGCAGTTCTCGACCGGCACCGCCGGCGGCCACGAGGGTCCGGCGGTCGTGGAGATGCGCCCGCAGCGCGGCAAGGTCTTCCTGCCGCCGAATACCTACCTGCTGCAGGGACCGCAGACGCTGTACGAGGGACCGGCGCGCGAGACGTATTACACGTACGACGACGGCCCGCTGCGCTTCGAGGTGCGGATGTCGACGGAGACCGCGCCGCTCCGGCCGTCGCGCCCGCGCGCGCAGAGCGGCTATCCGATCTCGCCCGCCGTCGAGACGCTGGCCCGCACGATCGTCGGCAACGAGCAGGATCCCGCGCGCAAGGCGGCCCTGATCGAGCAGTACATGATCCGCAACTTCCGCTACGTGCCGAACGACCAGGCGGCGGAGCCGATCACGCTGGAGCGCTTCCTGCTCTTCGAGCGCGGCGGCCACTGCGAGTACTTCGCCGCCGGGATGGTGGCGCTGCTGAACGCGACGGGCGTGCAGGCGCGCATCGCCGGCGGCTTCTACGGCGGGCAGATCAACCCGCTGACCGGCTATTACGCGGTGCGCCGCGAGGACGCGCATGCCTGGACCGAGGTCTGGACGGGGACGCGCTGGATGACGTTCGACGGCACCCCGCCCACGCAGCGCCCCGGCGCGACGCAGGAGAATCCGCTCCGCCTCTACGCCGCCGCCCTGAGCGACTCGCTGACGTTCTTCTGGGACCGCTACGTCCTGACCTTCGGCCTCGGCGACCAGATCTCGCTCTTCGAGGACATCGCCACCTGGAGCGGCGAGACGATCGCCACGCTGACGGACCGCCTGCGCAGCGGGAGCCGCACGATCCCTATGGGGAACGCGGCCATGGTGCTCGGGGCGATCGCGGGCGCGGTGGCCATGGTGCTGCTCTTCCGCCGCCGCCGTCGCCGCCTCTTCGACGTGATCGCGTCTTACCTCGCCGCGCAGGGCATCGCGGTGGGACCGGCCATGACCATGGAAGAGGCGCTGCGCCAGCTCCCCCCCGAGGCCGCCGAGGAGCTGGCCCCGTTGATCGTCATGTACGAGCAGGAAACCTTCGGCGCCACCCCCGACCGCCGCCGCGCCCGCACCCTCAAACGCAAGCTCGCCGAGCTCCGCACCTAATATGGAGTGCGGCGACCCTAGTCGCCGCTTTCCATGCCGCAGCGCCAGCTGCGGCGGGCGGGAGGCTGGCGCCTCCCGCATCCAAAGCGGCGACTAAGGTCGCCGCACTCCAGAACGCGGATTGCGCATCAGCGCAATCATCTCCCTGACCGCTGCCTCCAGCCCCACCAGCGCCGCCCTCGAGACGATCGAGTGCCCGATGTTCAGCTCCTCGATCTCCGGGATCGCCGCGATGCCGTCGATGTTGCGGTAAGTCAGCCCATGCCCGGCGTACACCGTCAGCCCCAGCTTCTTCGCCGCGCGCGCGGCGGTGGCGACCTTGTCCAGTTGCGCCTGCCAGTGGTCCGTGCCGTCCTTCCAGGCATCGGCGTACTTGCCGGTGTTGATCTCGATCTTCGGCGCGCGCAGCTTGTGGCACTGGCGGATCTGCTCGAGGTCGGGATCGACGAAGATCGAGACGTCGATGCGCGCGTCGAGCAGTTGCGCCACCGTCTTCTCGACGTTCCCCGCGTGCAGCACGACGTCCAGCCCCCCCTCGGTCGTCACTTCCTCGCGGCGCTCGGGGACGAGCGTCACCTGGTGCGGCTTGATGGTCTGGGCGATGCGCACCATCTCCGTCGTCGAGGCCATCTCCACGTTCAGGTGCGTCGTCACCGTGCGGCGCAGCAGCTCCACGTCGCGGTCCTGGATGTGACGCCGGTCGCCGCGCAGGTGCACGGTGATCCCCTGCGCCCCGGCCAGCTCGCACAACACCGCCGCCGCGACCGGGTCGGGCTCGTCGGTCTTGCGCGCCTCGCGAATCGTGGCGATGTGATCGATGTTCACTGCTAATCTCATGAAAGCAGGGTAGCAGTGTGAATCGGCGTCATAGATACGCTGTCATAGCGGCGGTGCTGCTGATCGTGGCCGGCGGGGTGTACCTCGCGGCGCCGATGCTGCTGCGCCTCGTCCGCGCACCGCGCACTCCGCGTACCGTCGCCGACGTCGTGGCCCGGTACGGCCCCGCGGCACGCGCGCGGCTCGCGCCGCACTTCACGCGCGCCGGCGTGGCCTGGCCGCCGAAGGAGATCGCCATCCTCGTGCTGAAGCGGGAGCGCCGCGTGGCCGTCTGGGTGCGCGGCCCGGAGCGCTGGCGCTTCCTGCGCAACTATCCGATCCTCGCCGCCAGCGGGCACGCCGGACCGAAACTGCGGGAGGGCGACCATCAGGTGCCCGAGGGTGTGTACCGGATCGCCCACCTCAACCCGAACAGCAGCTACCACCTCTCGATGAAGGTGGATTACCCCAACGCCTACGACCGGCGCATGGCCAGGCGCGACGGCCGCACGCGCCTCGGCGGCGACATCTTCATCCACGGCAAGGCCGTCTCCATCGGCTGCGTGGCCCTCGGCGATCCCGCCATCGAGGAGCTCTTCACCATGGTCGCGGAGACGGGACACGGGAACGTGCGCGTGATCATCGCCCCCAACGACCTCCGCGTGGCCGGTCCGGTGCTGCACGAGGAGGCGCCGCCGTGGGCGCGCGAGCTCTATCGCACCGTCGCCGCCGCGCTGGCGGCCTTCCCGGTCTGGATGGAGTCGGATGGAGCGGTGGACGTCACCGGCGGCAGACCGAAGACAAAGTTCTGACTGCGGAGCGCCGGCGTCCCGCCGATGCCAGGCAGTGGCAGCCGTTGGCGCGGTCGTGTCAGGCGTTGGCGCGGCCGTGTAAACGCCTGGCGCGGTCGTGTCAGGCGTTGGCGCTGCTGTGTAAATGCATTACACAGCAGGGTCACGCGTGTGCAACGCGCACATTCCTGCATACGGCAGGCGCGCCAGG
The DNA here is from genome assembly GCA_035627015.1 of Thermoanaerobaculia bacterium. Lineage (GTDB taxonomy): Bacteria > Acidobacteriota > Thermoanaerobaculia > Gp7-AA8 > Gp7-AA8 > QHVT01. The sequence goes on from DASPMO010000156.1 coordinate 8,839, forward strand.
AGGAAGAGAATGCGCTTTAGTGCACAAAACGGGCGCTTACCGGCGTTCGTGCAACGCCCGACTGAGCTCCGCGTCGTCCACTGGCATGGCCGCGGGAAGTGCAGAGGACATGCCCCGCGTTCACGGTTCGACACCATGCTCTACCGCTTCGATAACGTCGAGAAAAGCTACGGGCCGCACGATGTCCTCAAAGGCGTCACCTGGCAGCACAACCCCGGCGAGCACGTCGGCCTGGTCGGCCGCAACGGCGCCGGCAAGACCACGCTCTTCCGCCTCCTCCTCAAGCAGGAGGAAGCCGACCGCGGCCAGATCATCCGCGCCTCGGGGCTGACCATTGGCCACGTCGGCCAGCACCTCCAGGCCGAGCCGGGGATGTCGCTCTTCGACTTCGTCGAGACCGCCTTCGAGAACGTCCTGGCCATCGACCGGAAGATGCGCGCCATCGAGCACGACCTGGCCGACGTCACCCGTCCCGACCACGAGCGCCTCCTCGAGAAGTACGCCGAGCTGCAGCACGACTACGAGCACGCCGACGGCTACACCCTGCACGCCCTCGTCGAGCGCGTCCTGACCGGCGTCGGCTTCAGCGACAAGTCCGAGTGGGGGCGCCCCATCCACGCCTTCAGCGGCGGCCAGCAGAACCGGGCCATGCTCGCCCGCGTGCTGCTGACCAAGGTCGACCTGCTCCTCCTCGACGAGCCGACCAACCACCTCGACCTCAAGGGCATCGAGTTCCTCGAAGAGTTCCTGCAGGAGTTCAAGGGGAGCTATCTCCTCATCTCCCACGACCGTACGTTTCTCAACAGGACCGTCGGCAAGATCGTCGAGCTCGCGCACGGAAAGCTCATCGAGTATCCCGGCAACTACGAGAAGTTCCTCCAGCTCCGCGCCGAGCGGATGGAGAAGATGGCCAGGGACTACGAGCGCCAGCAGGAGTACATCGCCGAGACGCAGGACTTCATCCGCCGCAACATCGCCGGGCAGAAGACGAAGCAGGCCAAGTCTCGGCGGAAGATGCTCGACAAGCTCGACGAGGTGGAGCGCCCCGAGACCGACGAGACGCTGGCGAAGTTCACGCTCGACGCCGGCGGCCGCTCCAGCGCCGTGGCCATGACCCTCGACCAGCTCTCGGTCGGCTATCCGCAGAAGCGCGTGGTGGAGAACTTCTCGCTGCAGGTCCGCCGCGGCGAGCGTTACGCGATCATGGGTCCGAACGGCTCCGGAAAATCGACGCTGCTCAAGACGATCGCCGGACGCATCGCGCCGCTCGGTGGCACGGTGACCCTCGGCCACGCCGTGCAGCTCGGCTACTACGACCAGACTCTCGGCGATCTCAATCCGAACGGCAAAGTGATCGACGAAGTGTGGGACATCGACACCCGGCAGACCGAGGAGGAAGTGCGCTCGTACCTGGCGCAGTTCTCGTTCTTCGGCGAGGACGTGTTCAAGAAGACGCGCGACCTCTCCGGCGGCGAGAAGGGACGCCTGGCGCTGGCCAAGATCATGTATGTCGGCGGCAACGTGATGCTCCTCGACGAGCCGACCAACCACCTCGACGTCTACACGCGCGAGGCGCTGGAGGAAGCGCTGGAGAACTTCACCGGCGCGCTGATCGTCGTCTCGCACGACCGCTACTTCATCGACCGCGTCGCCGAGAACATCATCCTCGTCGAGGATGGCGCGGCTGAGGTGTACAGCGGCAACTACAGCGAGCTGGTGGCGAAGTTCGCCGAGGGGGCGGCGATGCCGGAGAAGATCGAAGTGGCCAAGGCGCAGCCGGTTCTTCCCACGCCGGCCGCTCCCCCGAAGCCGGTCGTCGATCGCGCCGAGCAGAAGCAGCGCGCCAAGCGCATGAAGAAGATCGACGAAGAGATCGCCGCGCTGGAAGCCCGCATCGCCGGCGCCGAGGGGGAGCGCGAGCGGAATGAGCTCCTCCTCTGCTCGCAGGAAGTCTTCCGCGACGGCGAGCGCGTCAAGAAGATCCAGCAGCAGCAGCACGATCTCAAGGCCATGATCGACCTGCTGTACGCGAAGTGGGAGACGCTGTCGCGGGAGAAAGAGGACCTCGAGAGCGCGGTAGTCTGAGTTTTGCACCACGCAGCGGCATGAAGTCTTCCGCGCTGCTTCTCCTGCTCGTTCTCGCGCTCGCCTGCACGCAACAGCCCGTATCGACGGCGCCGGAGTCTGCCACCGGCACGGCCGCCGCTCCGTGCACGCCGCTCGAGACGAGCGGGCCGAATGTCCCGGCGCAGCGCGCGACGTTCGCCGGACAGACGCGCGCGTGCGGCGTCACGTCCGGCGTCGCGTTCGACGTGGTCGTGCTCGCACGCGGCCTGGCGCATCCGTGGGCGGTCGAGCCGCTTCCGACCGGCGAGCTGCTGGTGACCGAGCGTCCGGGACGCCTGCGCGTGGTCTCCGCTTCCGGCACCCTCGGCGCGCCGATCACCGGCCTGCCCGACGTGATGGCGCGCGGCCAGGGCGGCCTGCTCGACGTCGCCCTCAGCCCGGCCTTCGCCACCGACCGCACGATCTACTGGAGCTACAGCGAGCCGCGCCAGGGAGGGAACGCCACCAGCGTCGCCCGCGGCGTGCTCTCGCCCGACCTGCGCCGCGTCGACGGCGTGCAGGTGGTCTTCCGCGCCCTCCCCACCTACGACGGCACGATGCATTACGGCTCGCGCCTGGCCTTCGGCCCCGACGGCATGCTCTACATCACCCTCGGCGAGCGCTCGGTCCTGGAGGTGCGTCCGCAGGCGCAGCAGATGGACAGCCACATGGGCAAGACCATCCGCATCCGTCCCGACGGCACGGTGCCGCCGGACAACCCGTTCGCCGGCCGCGGCGACGCGCGTCCGGAGATCTGGAGCGTCGGCCATCGCAACGTGCAGGCCTCGGCCTTCGACGCGCAGGGGCGGTTCTGGATCGTCGATCACGGCCCGAAGGGCGGCGACGAGGTGAACCTCGTCGAGAAGGGGAAGAACTACGGCTGGCCGCTGGTCTCGTTCGGCGAGGAGTACTCCGGCGCGCCCATCCCGAATGCGGTGACGACGCGCGCCGGCTTCGTCGATCCGGTGTACTACTGGGATCCGGTGATCGCTCCCTCGGGCGCGCAGTTCTACACCGGCGATGCGTTCCCGGCGTGGCGCGGCAGTCTCTTCATCGGCGCGCTGGGGCAGGAGCGCCTCGTCCGCCTGACGATCGCCAACGACCGCGTCACGGGCGAGGAGCACCTCCTCGCCGACCGCGGCCAGCGCATCCGTGACGTGCGCCAGGGCCCCGACGGCGCGCTCTACATCGTCACGGACGAAGACGCGGGAGAGCTCTGGAAGATCGCGCCGCGACGCTGAGCGGCTGCTCCACAGTCCCCTCTCCCCACGTCGTGGGGAGAGGGTCAGGGTGAGGGGCGAAAGTTTCGAGCGAAGAACGGCCCCTCACCCTAGCCCTCTCCCCACGGGGGAGAGGGGACTGGGGCAGCTCAGCGCACCGAGAACACGAGCACGTGGCTGGCGCGGCGCGGCACTTTGCCTTCCTCGACCTGCTTGGCCTCGTAGCTCAGGATGGCGCGGCCGTCGAAGATCAACTGGCCGACCGCGAGCTTCACGAACGTACCGGTGCCGGGCGTCTTGCCGGGCGCCTCGAGCTTCCACTGCTCGCCGTTGAACGAGCCGACCTCCTTCAGGTCGTCGCTCGCCACGACCGTGGTGCGCTCCGTCGTCCGTCCGAACGGCGTCTCCACGACATCGTTCTCGACGTCGATGATGATGCCGTTCAGCTCCGCCAGTGACGAGTCGGCAACGAGCATGACCCGGCCATCCTTCGAGTGCACGAGCTCGATCTCCGCCTCGCCCGACTTCACGTAGGCCACCTTGCCGCCGAGGCGGTGCAACTCGTCGCGCTCCTCCTTCGTGAGGCCGAGGCGCTCGTTCCAGGCCAGGCGCTCCTCGGGCTGCTTCTCGCGCGTGTCCGCGATCCACTGCTCGCGGTCGTACTGCACGGCGGACTGCAGCTTTGACGTCAGCTCCGTGGCGCGCGGGGAGCTCACGGCCTGCATCACATCCACTTTGATCTTTCCGGCCGGCAGCGCGGAGACGTACGACGAGCCTGCGAGCAGCGGGGTGGGGACGAGGAGGGCCAGGGACAGCAGCATGGTGCGCATCATGGTGTGCGTATCGTACGCAGCTCCTCTTACACGCAGGCCCCGTAAGCGACGTAAGCGCGACGTAAGCGCGGCTCCGTAACTTGTGCCCAGACATCGAGCCGGACCAAACGGCCGGCTCGTAACGGGACCTCAAGGAGACGTAAACCACATGAAAGCAATTCTTCGCACTCTGATCGTGGCCGCCATGGCGGCCGGGATGTTTCCGCTGCAGGCCCAGTCCGCGGCGGACATCGATGTTCCGCTGCGCGACTGGGTCGTGCCGTTTTCCCAGCAGGGCGCCGCGCAGGCTTCCCGCACCAAAGTGCAGGCCAATGCCCTTCCCACGCTGCCCAGCACCTTCGTGGCCATCGCCCCCTGCCGCGTGCTCGACACGCGCAACGCCGCCGGCCCCTACGGCGGCCCGGCCATCGGCCAGAACGGCACGCGTACGTTCGACCTGGACAACGGTCCGTGCGCCGGCATCCCCGCCAACGTGGCGGCCTACTCCATCAACATCACCGTGGTCGCCCCCGCCGCGACCGGCTACCTCAAGGCCTACCCGACGGGCACGGTCACGTTCGTCTCGACCATGAACTACGTGGCGGGACAGGTCATCGCCAACGCGGCCATCGTTCCCGCCGGCACGAACGGCGCGATCGACATCTATAGCGGTGAGACGACCCACGTCATCGTCGACATGAACGGCTACTTCGTCGAGAACGGCGGCGGTCTCACGCCGACCCTCGGCGGCGCGAACCACTGGACCGGCACCAACACCTTCGCCAACGGCATCTCCGCGAACAACGCGCTGATCACCAACGTCGGCAATCCCGTGAACGCCGGCGACGCCACCAACAAGGCCTACGTCGACGCCAACTTCGTGAAGTTCGTCCCCGGCGCCGAGCAGCTCTCCGTCGGCGACGCCAACGGCACCGCCCCGATGATCAACCTCCGCGGCGGCTCGACCTGCTGCTCCGGCCCGGGCGGCCACACCCCGGCGTGGTTCAAGGTCTTCCAGAACGGCAGCTTCGTCGCCACCGGCAACCTCGGCATCGGCACCAACCCGATGCAGGGCAAGGGCTACCGCACCTCGTGGGACTCGTATAAGGGTGCGTTCCGTTCCGGCTACGCCGACAACGAGTGGGACGACGCGACGGTCGGCTTCTTCTCCTGGGCCGGCGGCAGCAACTCGACGGCCGAGGGGCTGTACGCCTTCGCCTTCGGTGACACCAACTTCGCGCGCAGCACCAGCAGCATCGCCTTCGGCAGCGGCAACGAAGTGAAGGGTGCGGCCGGCTTCTCGGCCGGTGCCGGCAACCGCGTCTGCGACACCTACGGTCTCGCGTTCGGCAACAAGGCGCAGTCGGGTGGACCGCTCATCAACGGCAAGTGCGACCCCGACACGTTCAACATCCGCGGACTGGCGGCGGTGGCCATCGGCTACAACGTGACCGCCGACCAGGACCACACCACCGCGATGGGCAAGTTCGCCTCGAACAACGGCTTCAGCGGCACGTTCATCTGGAGCGACGGCTCCGCGCAGCAGTCGGCCGACACGTTCCGCAACACCGCGAACAACGAGTTCGCCGCGCGCGCCACGGGCGGCTTCCGCTTCCGCACGAACCTCGGCGGCACCACGGGCTGCAACCTGCCGGCCGGCTCGGGCGTGTTCAACTGCACCTCCAGCCGTACCACCAAGGAGAACTTCGCGCCGGTCGACGGCGAGCAGGTCCTCTCCGTCCTCCGCAACCTCGACATCACCACCTGGAACTACATCACCGAAGGCAAGAACGTCCGCCACATCGGTCCGATGGCCGAGGACTTCTACAGCGCCTTCGCGCTCGGCACCGGCAACGCCAGCATCGGCGTGCAGGACCTGGCCAGCGTGAGCCTCGCGGCGGTCAAAGCGCTCGAGGAGCGCACCGCCCAGCTCCAGGCGAAGAGCGCCGAAGTGGACGTGCTCCGCGCGCAGCTCGCCGCGATGGAAGAGCGTCTCGCGGCGCTCGAGCAGAAGAAGTAACCCCTCTCCCTCCCCTCTGTGATCCGCATGGCCGCGGCAGCGATAAGCTGTCGCGGCCATGCACGCTTCGATCCTCGCCATCGGCTCCGAGATGCTCGGGCCGACCCGCCAAGACACCAACTCCCTCAAGATCACGGCCGCGCTGGAGAGCTTCGGCATCCCGCTCGTGCGCAAGTCGGTGGTCGGCGATCTCCTGGCCGACCTGGTCGCCGAGATCCGCTTCTCGATCGCGCGCGTCGATCTCCTCGTCATCACCGGCGGGCTCGGGCCGACCGAGGATGACCTCACGCGGGAAGCGCTGGTCGAGGCGTTCGGGCTGACGATGGAGATCGATCCGTCGATTGTCGACTGGATCGAGGCGCGCTTCGCGGAGCGCGGCTGGACGATGCCCGAGGTCAACCGCAAACAAGCCAACGTCTTCACCGGACAGACCACGCTCCGCAACCAGCGCGGCACCGCGCCCGGCTTTCATCTCGAGACCGAGGGGAAGCACGTGTGGGTCTTCCCCGGCGTGCCGCACGAGCTGGAGTGGATGATCGCCACGTACTTCACGCCGTGGCTGCGCTCGATCAGCGGCGGGCGCGAGCGGCACCGGCGCGTGCTCAAGATCGCCGGCCTGACCGAGTCGGGCGTCGAGGAGAGGCTGAAGCCGTACTACGAGCGCCATCCCGGGGAGCTCGTGACCATCCTCGCCAGCGGCGGCCAGATCGAGATCCACCTCGGCGGCGACGACCGCGCACTCATCGCCGCCCGCGAAGCGGAGATCGCGGAGCTCTTCGGCCACCGCCTCTTCGGCTTCGACGACGACACGCTGGAGAGCGTGATCGGCTCGCTGCTGCTGAAACGCGGCGAGACCGTCTCCACCGCCGAGTCGTGCACCGGCGGACTCCTCGGCTCCCGCATCACCGACGTCCCCGGCAGCTCCGCGTATTACCTCGGCGGCGCGGTCTGCTACACCGCCGCCGCCAAGAGCGATCTCGCCGGGGTCAACCCCGCCTTGATCCGCGAGCACGGCGAAGTCTCCGAGCCGGTGGCCCTCGCCCTGGCCCGCGGCGCGCGCGAGCGCTTCGCCACGACCTGGGGCGTCGGTATCACCGGCATCGCCGGCCCCACCGGCGGTACCCCGGAGAAGCCGGTCGGCACCGTCCACATCGCCGTCTCCGGCCCCCACGGCGACACCCACCGCAAACTCTTCTGGCCCGCTTCCCGGACCATGGTGAAGTGGTTTTCCGCGCAGACCGCGCTCGATCTACTCAGGCGAGAGTTGTTGACTCGGTCAGACACATGAGTGCAGATTGGTGTGCATGAAGCGCACGACGGTCTCTCTGGACGAGAAGCTGCTGGAGAAGGCGAAACGCACGAGCGGCGAACGTACCTACACTGCCGCGATCACGAAGGCACTGGAGGAGTACGTACGCAAGCACGACTTCTGGACAGCCTATAAGGAATGGGCCGAGGACGCCCGAAAGGGTGGGATGTTCGAGCCGGGATATCTCGAGGAATTGCGCCCGGCATCGCGCGCCGTGTGGAAGAAGCGGGAACAGCGCATTTCTGCACACGAGAAGCGTGCCCCTCAGAAGAAGACTCGCCGTGGTTCTCGTTGATTCGTCCTTCTGGATTGCGATCGAGCGCGGGTATATCGATTTCCTCGACGTTCTGAGCGAAGAAGAGGATATCGCCATCTGCCCGATCGTCGTGCTCGAAGTGCTGCGCGGCACAACCGCCGGGCAGCGGAAGAAGACCCGTGCGTTGCTCATGCGCGCGAAGATGATCGACAGCCCGACACCGCTCGAGCGATTCGAAGATGCGGCGCAGATTTACGTGAGCTGCCGCAAAGCAGGGATCACGCCGTCAACGTCAGACACCCTGATCGCCGCATGTGCGATCGCGCATGGCATCCCGCTCCTCCACGATGACAGCGACTTCGAGCACATCGCCGGGACGACGCCCCTCAAAACCCTCACCCGTTCCTGAGCCGCAGCACGTTCGAGATCACGTCGTTGTACAGCACGACGATCATCAGCGTGGCCAGCGCGGCAAACCCCAGCTGCTGGATACGCTCTTTCACCCTCAGCGAGAGGTCGCGGCGGGCGATGCCTTCGATGAGGAGGATCATGATGTGGCCGCCGTCGAGGACGGGGATGGGGAGGAGGTTCATGATTCCGAGCTGGAGGGAGATCATGGCCATGAGGCCGATCACCTCGACCCAGCCGCGGCGGAGCATCTCCCCCGAGATGCGGGCGATGTTGATCGGGCCGCTCAGCTCCTTGACGCTTCCCTCCGAGCGGAACATGCGTCCGATGGCGGAGAAGGCGAACTTCAGCATCCGCCAGTTCTCCTTCACGCTGTACTGCAGCGCCGGGACGAAGGAGAGCTTGAACAGCTTGGTCTGGGGAATGATGCCGCGCCAGGCGAGCTGCGGGTCGGGGCTCGGGGCGAGGGTGAGGGGGAGCTGTTGCGTGCCGCGCGCGACGACCAGCGCCAGCGGTTTGGTCTTGAGGGCCTCGGAGGCCGCGGCGTAGTCTTCGAGCGCGCGCACCGGCTTGCCGTTCGCGCTGACGATGCGGTCGCCGGCCTGCAGGCCCGCGGCGGCGGCGGGAGAGCCCGGCTCGACGCGGCCCACCACCGGCTCCAATCCGTACTGGATCCCGGCGCGGCCGACGGGGCCGAAATCGGTCTCCTCTCTCGCGGGCGTGAGGGTGGTCGTGGCCAGCCTGCCGTTGCGCTCGTACTCGACGCGCAGCGGCGTGCCGGCGTTCATCGTGACGAGCATGCGGATGTCTTCGAAGTCGTCGATCTTCTCGTTGTTGATGCGCACGATGCGGTCGCCGGTCTGCAGGCCCGCCTTCGCGGCCGGCTTGTTCGGCAGCACCTCGCCGATGATCGGCTTGGTCACGAGCTGCTCGGTGCCGACCATGGCCAGGGCGGCCACGAAGGTGATGGCGATCAGCATGTTCATGAACGGCCCGGCGAAGAGGATCAGGAAACGCTGCCACTTCGGCTTGGAAAGGAACTCGTCCTGGTTCCCGGCCACGTTCTCCTCGGGGTTGTCGCCGGCCATGCGCACGTAGCCGCCCAGCGGGATGAGGGAGACGCGGTAATCCGTGTCGCCCTTCCGGAAGCCGAACAGGCGCTTGCCGAAGCCGAACGAGAAGACGAGCACCCGGACGCGAAAGAGTTTCGCGAACATGAAGTGCCCCGCCTCGTGCGCGAAGATCAGGAAGCCGAGGACGAGAATGAAGGCGAAGAGGTTCGTGGCGAAGTTTTGGGCCATAAAAGTTACTGGTTCCTGGTTGCTGGTTCGTTGCGGCTCACTGAACACCGCCACGAACCAGCAACCAGCAACTAGCAACGAGGCGCAACATGCGCCTCGCGTGCCTCGTTCCGCGCCCATCCGTCCCAGTACAAGGCGTCCTCGACCGAGCCGACAGGACTGACCTGCCCGGCGTGCCGTTCGAGCACGCGCGACACCATGTCTACGATTCCTGTGAACGGAAGTTCTCCGGCCAGGAACCGCTCCACCGCCACCTCGTTCGCGGCGTTGAGGACGGCCGGCATCGAGCCGCCCGCCCGCAGGGCCGAGTAGGCGAGCTCCACCGCGGGGAATCGGCGCGGATCGACGGGGAGGAACTCCAGCGAGCGCATCTTTGCCAGGTCGAGCCGGGCGAACGGCGCCGGCACCCGCTCGGGATAGAGCAGCGCGTACTGGATCGGGAACTTCATGTCGGTCGTCGAGAGCTGGGCGATGATCGACCCGTCGACGTACTCCACCATCGAGTGCACGATCGACTGCGGGTGGATGGCGATGTCGATCTGCTCCGCGGGGAGGGCGAAGAGGTGATGCGCCTCGATCACCTCCAGCCCCTTGTTCATCATGGTGGCCGAGTCGATCGAGATCTTGTTCCCCATGCGCCACGTCGGGTGCGCGAGGGCGGCCTCGATGGAGATGTCGTCGAACGTGGCCAGGTCCCGCTGGAGGAATGGGCCGCCGGAGGCGGTGAGGATGACCCGCTGAATTTCGGAGTGTGCTCCGCAGCGGATGGCCTGGTGCACGGCGTTGTGCTCGGAGTCGACGGGGAGGATCTCGCCGCCGTGCTCGCGCGCGGCGCGGGTCATCACGTCGCCCGCGGCCACGAGCACTTCCTTGTTGGCGATGCCGACGCGCTTCCCGCGGACCAGCGCCGCGTACACCGCGGGGATGCCCGCCGCGCCGACGATGGCCGCGATCACCGCATCCGCGGATGGCATCGAGGCCACGGCGCACGCCCCCTCGATTCCGGGGATGACCTCCAGCCCCGGAAAGCGCGACCGCAGCCGCAGCGCATCCGCCTCGGACTTGACGGAGACGAGCTCGGGGCGATAGCGCTCGATCTGCTCCGCGAGCAGCTCCACGTTGCCGCCGGCGGCGAGGCCCACGACGCGCAGTGCTTCAGGAAATGAATCGACGACGGCCAGCGTGCTGCGGCCGACGGAACCGGTAGATCCAAGGATTGAGATATTCCGCATGATGTTGTCAGTTCTCGGTTGCCGGTTGTCTGAGAGTGCTTGCATGGGCGATACAGCGCAGACAACCGACAACAGACAACGGATAACGCGGCGTCAGCCGCTCATGATGTTGAGCGAGCCGAACCCACGCACGATGAGCGTCCAGTAGCA
>DASPMO010000157.1:0-19638 GCA_035627015.1 Thermoanaerobaculia bacterium
GCGTGTGTCCGGCGGCTGCAGGCGTGTGTCCGGCGGCTGCAGGCGTGTGTCCCGGAGTTGCGCGTGTGTGTCCACCGGTTTCGCGCTTACGGACTGTTGACAACTGCTGAGCTCGGGAGTAATCTTGTAGACAGCCGCCAGAGCCGGTTGAGCCATGCCGGAAGATCGAGCGCAGGGACTGGAACCCCCCGCCGGAGACGTCCGGCCGCCTAGTACGTCCCGAGGCAAGCGAGGCGCGACAGTGGTTGAGCAATGCCCATCGCGACCCATGCGGAGTGAAGAAGTCTGAGCTGAGCTCCTCCGGCACTTGCCCGTCCCCATCTACTCCCGAGTCTCCGGGCCTCGGGGCAATCATCGACCGAATCGGCGGTCGCGTGGGCCAGGCGGGCGTCGATTCACAAACAGTCCCTTTGCGGGACGGGAGGAAGAACCATGTCCATCATCAAGAGTAAGAGTGTCACCAGAAGTACCGCGGCCGAGGCGTCGGCCGGTGAGACGACGATGCTCACCCCCGAGGAGGTCCTCGAACAGTTGCGCATTCTGCGGGAGCGCATCCCCGACCTCGTGCAGTTGCCCAACGACCGCGCCACGAAATACCTGCGCCAGAAGAGCAGACTCAACCCCGAGTTTACTCATCAGGCGCTCGGCGCCATCAGCACCTCGGCCACGGTGCAGTCCGCGATCGGCAACACGCCCGAGGAGTTGCTCCAGGCCGAGAACGAGGCCACGGCCTGGGGACGCGTCGAGGGTGAGCTGAGCGGGCTGTTGCGCGGGGTGGCCGCCGGGAACGTCGTGCGCCGCGAGCGCATCGCCCATGCGGCGCTGCAGGCGTACAACGTCAGCACGCAGCTCGTGAAGCAGGAGGACCACGGCGATCTGCTGCCGCACGTCGAGCGCATGAAGCGCGTGCCGAAGTACGTCAGCGCCCGCCGGGCCAAGCCGGTGGGTGAGCCGCCGCAGCCGCCGAAGTGAAGTAGCAGTGGTGACCGGGCGCGTGGAAGCGCGCCCGGTCACGTTCGACTCCCGCTAAAATCATCTCCACCCATGCGCCTCTTTCTCCAGGATGGTCCGGCGCGGTTGCAGATCCTCTCGCCGAGTCACACGCGGCACTTTCGCGACGTGGCGGCGGCGCGGGAGTTCCTCCGCCCGCTGATCGGGCAGGCCGGCAACGCCATCGCCATCCGCCGCGTGCTGGAGCCGGACACGATCGTCCGCGACGCCGAGCTGCTCGACGAGCTGGCGCGCCGCGTCGTGGACGAGGGGCTGCTGGTCGTCTCCTGCGCCGACACGTACCTGACCTCGATCCAGGGGACGCTCACGGAATCGTCCGCCGCCGCCTCTTCCGCCGCGGCCGCATCCTCTTCCGCGGCCGCCACCACGCCGCTGCAGGACGAGGAGGCGGCGCAGGCCGCGAGCGCCGGAGCCACCGAGGCCGCGGCCGAGGAGACGCACTTCATCGAGGTCGAGCTGAAGGACGAAGAAGGGAAGCCCGTCCCCAATGCGTCGTACTTCGTGGAGCTGCCGGACGGCTCGACGAAGTCGGGACGGACCGATGCCAACGGCTACGCGCGCATCGACGGCGTCGATCCCGGCACGGCCAAGATCTCCTTCCCCGACTTCGACCAGGACTCGACCACGCCGGGAGGCGGCTGATGCCGTTCTACACCGTCCAGCAGGGCGACACGCTGCTCGCGCTCGCGGTGAAGCACGGGCTCGACACGTGGGAGGACATCGTCAATGCCTCCGAGAACGCCTCCATCAAGGACACGCTCGCCGATCCCGGCATCGTCAAGCCGGGCATCAGCCTGTTCATCCCGAACAAGGTCCTCAAGCAGCAGCCCTCGGCCATCGACGCGAAGCACCCCTTCCAGGTGAAGCGCGCCAAGGCGTGGCTGCGCCTGGCCCTCAAGGATGCCGCCGGCGCGGCGCTGGCGAGCTGCAAGTGGGAGCTGAGCGTCGGTACTCCCGCGACGGGGACCACCGCCGCGGACGGCATCGTGGAGGCGGCGGTGCCGATCGACACGAAGAGCGCCACGCTGAAGGTGTGGATCACGGCCACGGAGCTGCAGGAGTGGAAGCTCCAGTGCGGCTGGATGGATCCGATCGGCGAGGAGAGCGGCGTGCAGTCGCGCCTCGAGAACCTCGGCTTCGGCAGCGACCTGACCACCGCGGTGAAGGCTTTTCAGGAGCGCACCGGCCTCGAGGTGACGGGGACGATCGACGACGACTTTCGCACGAAGCTGACCTCGTATTACGACCCCGCCACCGACGAGACCACGCTCGACGTCGAGCCCGCGGCCGAGGAGGAGGAGGCCGAGGCGTGACGCTCACGGCCAACGTCCAGCTCTGCAAGGCCGCCGGCACGGCCGGCGACAAGCTGCGCCTGCGCACCTGGATCGCCATCGAGTTGATCGGCGAGGACGAGCAGCCCATCCCCGGGATGGCCTACACCGTGACGCTCCCCGGCGGCACGGTCAGGGAGGGGAAGCTCGACGACAAGGGCTCCATCGTCTTCATGGAAGTGCCCCCCGGCCTCTGCAAGGTCACCTTCCCGGAGCTCGACAAAGAGGCGTGGGTGAGGGAGGAAGAGAAGGAGAAAGAGAAAGAGGCGGCGGCGTAGCTGTCATCCTGAGCCCCGCAGAGGGCGAAGGATCCCCCTGCCTACGGAGCGGCATGGGGTTTCAGCAGGGGGTCCTTCGCCGTCTGCGCGGCTCAGGATGACAGGCAACTAAATCTGCGACGTCGTGGTCTTCGCCAGCACGGCGCGGACGCGCTTCACGAAGTCCTGCGTCTCCTTGTAGGGCGGGATGCCGTCGTACTTGGCGACGGCGCCTTCGCCGGCGTTGTAGGCGGCCAGGACGCGATCGAGATCGCCGTCGTAGCGCTCGAGCAGCCAGCGCAGGTACGTCGCGCCGGCGGCCACGTTGTGCACCGGGTCGTGGAGGCGGCGCGCGTCGAAGCCGAAGCGCTTGGCGGTCTCCGGCATGACCTGCATCAGCCCGATGGCGCCCTTGTGCGAGATCGCGCGGGGGTTGAGGTTCGATTCGACGCGGGCCACGGCGGCGATGAGGTACGGCGGGACGGACTCGCGATGCGCGGCTTCCTCAATGAGGGCGGTGAGGTCGTGCGGCTCGCGCCTGGCGACGAGGGTGAGCTCGGGCTGGGGCTGCGGCGCGACCTGCGGATCGGCCGGCGGCGACCAGCGCGGCATGACGAATGTAGGACGGGCTTCAGCCCGTCTCTCGGGCGGGGCGGTGGGGGCAGCGACCACCCGCGCACGGGAGGGTCGGGCTGAAGCCCGACCTACGTTGGGCACACTTCCGACCAGCACGCCCGCGCTGAACAGCAGCACGTTCAGCATGAAGACCGACAGGACCAGCACGGTCAGGGTCAGGTTGTCGAACCGGTAACGCTTCACAGGAACCTCCCGAATTCATCGACGGAAATGTGGATCTTGGTGAAGCTCGTGCCGTTGGCCATGCGCTCGAGGATGCGCGTGGAGAGCTCGGGCAGGAGCGTCTGGGTGAGGATCTGGTCGATCTCGCGCGCGCCGCTGGAGGGGTCGCAGCGGTCGGCGAGGGTCTGCACGAGGCGCGGGTCGTAGGTCAGCTCGGCGGCGTGGTTCTCCTTCACGCGCCGCTCGATCGACTTCAGCTTCAGCTCCACGATGCGCACGACCTCGCGCTTGCGCAGCGGGTAGTACGGGACGACCACCAGCCGCGCCAGCAGCGCCGGGCGGAAGTGCTGCAGCAGCGACGGGCGCAGCGCCTCGACCACCGCGGCCGGGTCGCGCTTCTCGACCGGCGTGCGGCAAAGCTCGTGGATCACCTCCGAGCCGGCGTTCGAGGTCAGCAGGATCACGGTGTGCTTGAAGTCCACCGGCACCCCTTCGCCGTCCTCGAGGATGCCCTTGTCGAACACCTGGTAGAAAAGGTCGACGACGTCGGGGTGCGCCTTCTCGATCTCGTCGAGCAGCACGGCGCTCCACGGCTTCCGCCGCACGGCCTCGGTGAGCACGCCGCCGCGGCCGTAGCCGACGTAGCCCGGGGGGGCGCCCTTGAGCGTGGCCACCGAGTGCGCCTCCTGGAACTCCGACATGTTGAAGGAGATCAGGTTGCGCTCGCCGCCGTACAGCTCCTCGGCCAGCGTGAGCGCGGTCTCGGTCTTGCCGACGCCGGTCGGGCCGACCAGGAGGAAGACCCCCTTCGGCTTCGACGGGTCTTCCAGGCCGGCGCGCGAGGTCTGCACGCGGCGGCAGATCGACTCCAGCGCCTGCGGCTGCCCGACGATGCGCCGCGACATCCGCTCGTTGAGCGTGAGCACGCTGCGGATCTCGTCGGCCATCATCCGCCCCACCGGGATGCCGGTCCAGCCGGAGACCACGGCCGCCACGGTGCGCGCGTCGACCGAGAGGGGGACCATCGGGTCCTGTCCCTGCAGCTCGTCGAGCGCGGCGCGTTTCTCCGTCGCGGGGCCGTTGCCGTTCCCCTCGAGCTTGCGGATCTCCGCGACCAGCTCGCGCTCCTTCGTCCAGCGCTCCTGGATCTTCGTGCGCTCTTCGCGGAGCGTCTTCAGCTCCTCTTCCAGCTCGCTCCTGGAGCGGCCGCGGTGCTGCGCGTCGTCTTCATCGCGCGAGCGGATGTCGAGCTCCGTCTCGGCGATGCGGATCTGGCGGTCGATGTCCTCGACCGCGGCGGGGGTCCCCTCCTGCGCCAGCGCCACGCGGGCGGAGGCGGTGTCGAGCACGCCGATGGCCTTGTCGGGCAGGCGGCGCTCGGAGAGATAGCGGTGCGACAGCGCGACCGAGGAGCGCACGGCGTCGTCGAGGATGCGCACGCGGTGGTGCTTCTCGAGGTGCGGGGCGATGCCGCGGAGCATGTCCAGCGCCCCCTCCTCGTCCGGCTCCTCGACTTTGACGAGCTGGAAGCGGCGGGTGAGGGCGGGGTCTTTCTCGAAGTACTTCTTGTACTCGGACCAGGTGGTGGCGGCGATGGTGCGCAGCTCGCCGCGCGCGAGCGCGGGCTTGAGCAGGTTCGCGGCGTCGCCCTGTCCGGCCTGGCCGCCGGCGCCGATCATCGTGTGCGCCTCGTCGATGAAGAGGATCACCGGCTTGGGCGAGGTCTTGACCTCGTTGATGACGTTCTTCAGCCGCTCCTCGAACTCCCCCTTCACCCCGGCGCCGGCCTGCAGCAGGGCCAGGTCGAGCACGCGCAGCGAGATCTCGCGCAGCGGCAGCGGGACGTCGCCCGCGGCCACGCGCAGCGCCAGCCCTTCCACGACCGCCGTCTTGCCGACGCCCGCATCGCCGACGAGGATGGGGTTGTTCTGGCGGCGGCGGGTGAGGATGTCGACCACCTGGCGGATCTCGGAGTCGCGGCCGCGGATCGGGTCGATCTTCCCGGCGCGGGCGTCGGCGGTGAGGTCGACCGTGTACTTGCCGAGCGCGCTCGTGTCGATGGGCCCCGAGGGCGCCTGCGCCGGCGAAGATGCGGACGACGCCGGCGTGCCGGCGCTCGCCGCGGGGGCGGACATGGTGTTCTCGCTCGACTCGCGC
This sequence comes from Thermoanaerobaculia bacterium, assembly GCA_035627015.1. Taxonomy (GTDB): domain Bacteria; phylum Acidobacteriota; class Thermoanaerobaculia; order Gp7-AA8; family Gp7-AA8; genus QHVT01. Next base: position 5,555 of record DASPMO010000157.1, read on the forward strand.
ACGAGCTCGCGCAACGTCTCGCGCAGCGACTCGCGCGACACCTTGGCCAGCACGGGGCACGACTCGTAGATGGTCGTGCGCAGCGAGTCGTCTTCGTACAGCGCCAGGAGGATGCCGCCGGAGCGGATGGTGCCCGACTCGAGAAAGAGCGTCGACTGCACCCACCCCTCGCGCAGGAGGTGCAGGATGTGCGGCGACATGGCCGGCGTGCGGCTGTTGCCGCGGTCGAACTTCTCGATGGCGGTGGTGAGCTGGCGCGAGAGCTCGGCCGTGTCGACCGAGTAGTAGCGCAGCACCGGCGCGAGGTCGGTGGAGGGGAAGTCGAGGAACTTCAGCAGCAGGTGCTCGACCTCGACGTTGTAGTTCGTCTGCGCGACACACAACGCGGCCGCGGTCTCGAGGGCACGCTTCGAGATCGGGTTCAGCCTCGCGATCAGACTTTTCAGTTCAGTGCTCATGCTTTATTGGACAGCCTCTCTTTTGTCGCTGGATGTTGCTGGTTGCTGGTTGCTGGTTCGTTGCGGTGCATGGCCTGTAACCCAGGCAGCGCAACGAACCAGCAACCAGCAACACAGCAACATTGGCGTCCCACTCATCGTCTCCCTGTCAGCCGCACCTGCGTGTCGTCACGCGTCGCCGGTTTCGTTTTCAGCCAGGTCGTCCAGCCGAGGAAGGCACCATACGCGACTCCGAGCCGCAGCTCCGGCACCTCGGCTGCCTGCAGGGCGAGGCGGAAGGTGAAGCCGAGCTCCTCGCGCACGTAGAAGCGCACCAGCGCGACCAGCGGCTGGAAGGCGCGCCCGTTCGGCAGGAAGGAGAGGAACTGCGCGAGCGGGAGCGGCCCGAGGGTGAGCTCGAAGCCGGCGGCCTGGTCCCACACGCGGCCGCCGAGGACGGCCGTCTTTCCGAGAACCTGGTTCTGCCCGCCGAGGCCGATGCGCGTGACGTCGTCGGCCTCGATCTTTCCCCACTGGCCGCGGAACGGCGTCACCTCGGCCGGCGCGTCGAAGGCGTCCTCGACGAGGCGCTTCAGCCCGACCGCGGGACGGACGGTCTCGACGAAGAAGCCGGTGTAGGCGAGGAGCGTCCGGTCGCGGACGCCCATGCGTCCGGCCAGGTGCGGCGTGCCGAGGCCGAGGAGCGACTGCAGCACCGTGGCCACGCGGCCGCGGTCGGGGGCGTTCGTGTCGAGCGCGGGACGGTACTTTTTCCGCGCGCGGTAGAGCAGCGACACGAGGCGGTGGTTGAAGATGTCGAGGAACTCGGCGAAGGCGTCGTCCTTGCGGAACGAGCGCTCCATGATCAGCTCGACGATCGCCGGCGGCAGCGGCCCCATGGCGCTGGCCAGGCCGAGGACGTTCACGTGCATCTCGGCCGGCTCGCCGTTCGTGGGACGCTGCACCTTCTCCACGTCGCCGGGAGGAAAGTCGAGGCGCACTTCCGACTTGAAGCGCACCACTTCCCGCCGCGGATCGACCCCCTCCGCGGGCGCGGTGCGCTCGGGGTAGAGCGACTCGAGGAGGCGCACCGCCTGGAGGAAGGAGAAGCGATGCCCCTCCTCCCACAGCCCCTCGGCTACTGAACGGCTTTGCCGCCAGCCATAGGAGGCCATCGGTTCGCTTCTCCTTCGCGCGCGACGCGCGTCATGACGAGTTGGGTGAACGAGTTCGTGGAGGCGTGCAGCCCGAAGAAGCTGCTCAGCACCGACGCCAGCAGGTAGGCGCTGCTGCCGGCGTAATGCGTCTCGTCGAACGAGACCGTGATCTCGGTGCCGCGCGCGAAGCCCATCCAGTCGGGCGCGCGGCGCATGATCTTTCTCTGGGCGATGGAGCGGATGCCGCGGATCTGCTGCCAGTGCGCGGGCGAGTCGGAGAAGCAGTACAGGCCGAGGATCTCGTGCAGCGCGCGGAGCGACTCGGACGTAGGACGGGCTTCAGACGCAGGGCGGGCTTCAGACGCAGGGCGGGCTTCAGACATAGGGCGGGCTTCAGCCCGCCCATCCGCGGGACGGGCTGAAGCCCGTCCTGCGTCGGTCAGCGACAGGTAGTTGAGCGAGAGGTGCGACACCAGGCGCCAGAGCGCCTGCCCGCCGAACGGCGGATCGAGCGGGCGGGTCGGCTTCCGGAGGCAGACGATGCGCGAGGTCGGGATGGCGTCGTCCGTCTGCAGCAGCGCGTCCGCGGGGAGCTGCAGCGCGAGAGCGCGGTTCGTGCAGAGCGTGTGCGCGAAGACGATCTCGTCCGGCGGGAGGGCCGGCTTGAAGTCGAGGTCGCGGAACGACAGCAGCACGTCCGTGCCGGTGAAGTCCTCGCGCGTGACCGGCACGCGGCGCGCGTGCCAGAACGCCTTCTGCTTCCGCATCTCCATGCCGTGCGTGTACGAGTAGAACGGGGCGTACTCGCGGGAGCTCTCGGCCTCGTTCGACGAGCCGGAGACGGCCACGATGGAGTGGATCTCGGTCGTCTTCTCCTTACGCATGTCGGGGACGAGGCGGTACTCGATCTGGCGGTGGTCGACGCGGATCGGCTCGGTCGTCTTGCGGAAGAGATTCACGATCGGCGTGCAGCCGAGGGAGAAGGAGTCGGGCGTGATGAGCAGGCGCTGCTTCGACGCGCGGTCGAGCAGGAAGAGGAGATCGATGGCCTGTCCCGAGGCGCGGCCGGCCAGGCCGGAGACGTCGACGAAGTGGAACTTCTCCGGGAAGGTGAAGTACTCCTGCAGCAGCCGGTAGCCGGGATGCGAGTGGCGCGGGTAGGGGATGACTTCGTCGTCCTCGCCGAAGCCGACCGGCGAGACCGCGGACTTGGGGAGGTACGAGTGCGACTTCGCGTCATGCGGCACGACCGCCACGCGGATCGTGTCGCGGAAGAGCATCTCGTACAGGCCGCTCACGAGCACGGGATCGCCGTGCAGGTAAAAACGCAGCGTATCGACGTTCAGCGTCTCGAACGGATCCCCCAGCGACTCCAGGCGGACGCGCAGCACCGCGGCGACGTCGGCGCCGAGGAAGTCGAAGCGCTCCGGCACCTCCATCTCCGTCTCCGTCACCTGCACCGGCCAGAGCGTGACCGGATAGGCGGTGCGCATGCGGCAGACCTGTCCCTGGCCGGCGGTGGTGAAGAGTTGCGTATGCTTCGGGATCTCGAAGCCGGTGGTCAGCTTGGCGCGGAGCGGGTCGAAGTCGAAGCGGGCCACGGCCATCGACGGCACGGGGCGGAGATAGTGCGGATAGAGGACGTCGAGCAGCTCGGCCGCGACCTCGGGAAAGTCGGCGTCGAGATCGCTCTGGATGCGCGCGGTCAGGAACGCGAACGACTCGATGAGCCGCTCCACGTGCGGGTCGGGGCACTCGCCCGACTGCAGCTCCAGGCGCGAGGCCACCTTCGGGTAGCTGCGCGCGAACTGCTCGCCCATCTCCCGGAGGTAGGACAGCTCCTCGAGGTAATAGCGGAGGAAGTCGCTACCGGGCGCCCGCATGCACCTCGACCTTTCCTTCTTTCATGTCCAGGGAGGTCTCGAACGAGACCGGCTCGGGGACGAGGTCGGTGAGCATCTTCGCCTCGATGAAGCCGAGGAGCGAGAGATCGTTGCCGGGCATCGGCTCGAGCGTGACGGAGACATCGATGAGGCGCGGCTCGAAAGCCTCGATCGTCCGGCGGAGCAGCTCCGCCAGGCGAACGCGATCGTCGTAACTGCGCGCGGAAAAGACGGTGAAGTCGGGAGTGCCGTAGTCGATGACGGACCGTCTCCCGATCGGGAGGCGATGCGCCGGGAAGGGGCAGCGCGTGTTCAGCAACTGCTCCAGCTCCCGGCGCACCGACTCGCGGAGACCTCGGCGGTCGAGCGTGCGCGTGGGGCGCAGCTCGTAGGGCAGACGAGGATCGCGGTCGACCAGCCGGTCGAACAGCGGCATGCGGACCTCGATCTTCGTCGCCATCTACGTGCTTACTCGACGTTCTCTGTCGCCTATTCGACGACTCGCGTTTCGAGATTGTGCTTGGCCGGCTTGTTGGCGTCGGCCGTCCCGTCGGCGTGCTTCTGGTCCTTGTAGGTGTACTGGACGATGCCGTAGTCGAGCGAGACGTTCTCGACCGGGATGTCGCCCGGGCCGCCCGAGACGCTGTAGTTCGAGATGACGACGTGCTCCATCACGACCTTCAGGTACTCGACCGGCTTGTTGTCGTTGGCACCGTCGGCGCGGTAGCAGGTGAGCGTGGCCTTGCCGAACTGCTTGCCCGCCCAGCAGTACTTGAGGAGCTGGTCGGTGGCGGTGTCGAGGTACTTGGTGAAGGTGAAGTTCTGGTGCGTGGCCTGCTCGACCGTGCCGGAGCCGGCGACGCTGCGCGTCGGGCTGGTGGGCTGCACGAAGCCGTGGCTCCAGGAGAGCACTTCGATCTCGCCGGCGTGCTCGGATGCCGTCGAAGAGGCCGTGACGGCCGGCTCTTCGAACTTCAGGTACATGTTGATAGCCATGGATCAATCCTCCGTTGAACTGTGAATTACGCGGCGGGCGGCGGCAGCTCGGCGACGAGACGGACCGACGCGGTCAGCTCCTCGAGCTGGAAGTGCGGGCGCAGGAACGCGACGGCGCGGTACGCGCCCGGCTTGCCGGCGACGTCGTACACGTCGACGCGCGCCTCGCGGAGCGGGAACTGCGCCTTGAGCTCCTGGCCGGCGTCGTCGGTGCCGAGGACGTACATGCCCATCCAGCGGTTGAGGAACTGGGAGAGCGTGTCCTTGGTCTGGAAGCTGCCGATCTTGTCGCGGCAGATGACCTTCAGGTAGTGGGCGAAGCGCGACGCGGCCAGGATGTACGGCAGGCGCGCGGAGATGCGCGCGTTGGCGTTGGCGGCGTCGGTGTCGTACTGCTTCGGCTTCTGGGTGGTCTGGCCGCCGAAGAAGGCCGCGTAGTCCGTCCCCTTGCAGTGGCAGAGGGAGACGAAGCCGAGGGAGTCGAGCTCCTTCTCGCGGCGGTCGGTGATGGCGATCTCGGTCGGGCACTTGAGGGCGATGTCGCCTTCATCCGTCTTGAACGTGTGCGTCGGCAGGCCGGTGACCATGCCGCCGCCTTCCACGCCGCGGATGGCCGCGCACCAGCCGTAGAGGGCGAAGGCGTTGGTGATGCGCTGCGTCAGCGCCCACGCCGCGTTGCCCCACAGGTACTTCTTGTGATCGCGGCCGTCGGTGTCCTCGACGAAGTTGAACTCCTCGGTCGGCGCCGTGTCCGGGCCGTACGGGAGGCGGAGCAGGATGTGCGGCAGGACCAGCGTCACGTAGCGCGAGTCCTCGCTCTGCTGGAACGAGCGCCACTTGATCAGCTCCGTCGACTCCATGATCTTGGCCAGATCGCGCGGGTTGCCGAGCTCCGTGAAGCTGTCCATGTCGAACAGGCGCGGCGAGGCGGCGGAGATGAACGGCGCGTGCGCGGCCGCGGCCACGCCCGACATCTTCTCCAGCAGGGCCATGTCCTGCGGATGGCGGCCGAACTCGAAGTCGCCCACCAGGAGGCTGAACGGATTGCCGCCGAAGGTGCCGTACTCCTCTTCGTAGATCTTCTTGAAGAGCTGGCTCTGGTCGAACTCGATGGCCTGGTCGAGGTCCTTGAAGACTTCCTGCTTCGAGGCGCAGAGGAGGCGCAGCTTCAGGCGCGTCGACGTCTCGGTGTTCATGACCAGGAAGTGCAGCCCGCGCCAGGAAGCCTCGAGCTTCTGGAAGTCGGGGTGGTGCAGGATCTCGTTGAGCTGCTTGCTGAGCATCTCGTCGATGCGCGCGATCTGGGCCTGGATCATGGCCATCGTGTCGCGGCTGACGGTCATGCCCTGGTCGAGGATCTGGTTCACGAACTCGCCGACCAGGTCCTTCGCGCGCGGCTTCTGCTGCTCGTCGCGGGCGAGCTTGCCCTTGGAAATGATCTGGTCGAGCAGCGACAGCTCAGCCGCTGCCGCACCGCTCTCGGTTGCTGCCTGGGTCTCGTCAGCCATTGGTCTCTCCTCCCCCGACGGCAGCCTTGATCTGCTGCTGGGAATCGGTGTTCGTGGCGATGTCCTGCAGGAGGACGTCGAGGTCGTCGTTGCCGTCGAGCTTGGCCAGCAGGTCGTTCAGGCGCTGGCGCGCCTCGAAGAGCTTGCGCAGCGTGTCGACCTGCTGCACGACCGCCTCCGGGCGGAGGTCATCGAGCTTCCTGAAGCGCAGCTCGACGTTCATCTTGGTGTTGTCGTCCTGCAGCTTGTTGTCGACCTGGAAGGCCAGGCGCGGCGAGATGGACGCCATCACGTCGTTGAAGTTGTCGCGGTCGATCTCGACGAACTTGCGGTTCTTGATCGGGAGCGCCGGGCCGTCCGGCTTACCGGCCAGGTCGGCCAGGATGCCGACCACGAGCGGGAGCTCCTTCTTCTCGATGGCGCCCCCGGTCTCGACGTCGTACGAGATCTGGACCCGTGGCGGGCGAATTCGCGTCAGTTTCTTTTGTGTGCTTTCACTCACTGAAGCCTCCTATGCGTGATGTCCTGTGGATGGGATTTGCTCTCTGCTTCCTCTGCATGCGGTCGTGGGTCACCCCCTCGGGTTCTGGGTCCGATCTCAGCCCGGACGTTTCATTCCGAGCAACGCGTAAACGGTGTTGATGTCGGCGTTTTTCTGGAGCAGCTCCTCCAGCAGCTCGACGAGACTCATGTTTCCCCACGCGATGGCGCGGCGGACCAGATACGGCACGGGGCTGTGCGGCTCCGTGCGCATCAGGTACTCGGCGGCGGTGGAGAGCGCGCGATACGCTTCCGCGCGGCTGCTGATCGGGCCGATGGCGGCCGCGTTCGCGGACGGCGTCTCCGCCGCGGCTTCGGTGCTTTCCTCGGACATGGCTGGCTCCGTCGTTCGATCCACGGAAGGGAGCGGCGCCGGCGCGAGCTCCCCTTTCTCGATGCGCTCGCGGATCACGCGGGCGACGAGCATCTGGACGGCCTGCAGGACCTCGCGCAGCGGCGAGAGGCTCGGCGCCAGCGCGGCGCCGCTCTTCTCGTCGAGCACCGCATCGAGCTCGCCGAGCGCCGCCAGCGCGGAGGTGAGCTCCTCGTTCATCGACGCGTACCACGGCCCCGGCGTCAGGGAGACGGCCACGAGGAACTTCGCCTGCGTGACCTCGCCGCGCTGCTGCGCCTTCGCCAGCGCCGCCTGGTCCTTCACGGCCAGCTTGGCCAGATGCTGCGCGCTCAGCCACTCTTTCCACGCGTACGCGGTGGTCTCCTCGGGAGCGGGCACCGTGAGCGGCACGGACTGCAGCTTGATGGCGAGGCGCGTCAGCCACCCCACCGGCGCGAGGCGGTAGTCGGGGCTCTCCGGATCGAAGGGGGGATAGAGGCCCTCCCAGAAGTTGCGGCAGAGGCCCGCCATCACCCGCACGCCCGCGGCGAAGCCGGTGAAGCCGTACAGGTGCAGCCACGCCTCGGTGAGCCAGGCCGCGACCTGCAGGTCTTTCGAGCGCGTGGTGAGGACGTCGATGCAGACCTGCTCCACGCCGCGCCAGTCCGCCTTCTTCAGCTCGCGCTGCCACACCCCGACCGGCAGCCCGGGATCGTCTTCCTGCCGCAGTTTCTGGATGTCGTCGAAGACCGCGTCGAAGCGCAGCCACTCCCCCGCGGGATTCTCCGCGGAGATGGGCGCCAGCAGCGCCTCGACGTCGAGCGCCGCGCGCGCGATGGGGACGACCTGCGCGGTCAAGGGAGCACCTCGCCGTCGCGATGCACGTGGAAACGTAGGACGGGCTTCAGCCCGTCGGGAGCTCGCGGCGCTCGCGGCTCGGGCGCGCCCCCGCCCCGCCCGGGGGGCGGGCTGAAGCCGCGCCCTACGTTCGGCACCGTGGTCGTCATCGCCGCGCCTCCGTGGTGAAGGCGGCGCCGGCGATTCTCGGGGCGATGGCCGGGAACTTGGGGATGGTCAGCGGCTGCGCGCTCTTCGGGTCGAGCACGGAGAGGCGCAGGAACACGCGCGCGTCGCTGGCGGCCTCGCTCTTGTCCGAGGCGCTCTGCGTCGGCACCTGCAGCGTCAGCGTGACCGGCTCCACGTCGATGAACGACGGGAGGTCGTCCGCGGAGGTGAGGTTCTGCTCGAGCGCGGTCAGGAGCGACCAGGCGTTCTTGTACTCGTAGGTGACGGTGCGCTCGCGCACCATCATGCCCGGCTTCTCCGAGCCGGCCACCGGCACGCGCGGCGACTCGGAGGCCCAGCGCAGCGACAGCCGCACCGGCTCGCCGTAGGTCCAGCGCACCTTGCGCACCTTGGCCTCGCGGTTGGTGACCACGTCGCGGCCGATCTGCAGCGTCCAGCCGATGATCTGGTCGCCGTAGATCTCGCGCTCGCGCAGCACGCGGAACATCGTCTCCACGTCCACCGCCGGCCCGGCCTCGGGCTTCTCGAGGTAGGTGGCGAAGAAGCCGCGCACGGCGGTGATGTCGTCCACGAAGCGGCGCGCCTTGGCGAACGTCGGATCGGCGGTGGCGTCGACCGGGATCGACTTCACCATCGCCGCCGAGGCGTCGAAGATGCGGAAGAAGCCGCGCAGGTCGTTCGGGTCCGCTTCCGGCTCGCCCGCGCGCGGCAGCGCGTCGGTGAACGGATAGCGTCCGGCCAGGCGCTGGTTGAAGTACTGCTCGATCTCCTTGTAGCGCGAGGCCACGCGCTCGATGGCCGCGCCGGTGCAGCGCATGCTGATCTGCGACGCGATCTCCTGCAGCCGCGCGTTGAACATCCCCTGGTTCGGCTGGTAGCCGGAGGGGAGCCGCGACGCGGCGCAGTTGGCGAGGTCGATCTTCGCCATCTTCTCGCCGATGTAGTCCTCGAGCAGCGCCACGCTGTTGCCCGGCTTCTTGGCGTCGTAGTCGCGGAGGTCGTCGAGGATGGTCTGCCACTTGCGCGCGAGCGGCGTGGAATGCGCCCCCTCGCTGCCGAGGAACGCCAGCAGCGGATGCGCGTAGGTGCGGCCGATGTAGGCCACGCGCTCGCGCGTGGTGTTGAGGTACACGATGACCTCGGCCGGCTCGCGCGCGCCCCACGCCGCGGGGGAGGGAGGCGCCTCGCCGTTCCACCAGTCGAAGCTCCCCTGGCGCGGGCGGTACGGCTGCTCGGCCTCGAGCAGCTGGTCCACTTCCGCCAGGATGCGCCGCGCCTCGGCGCTCATGGCCGCGGAGACGTCGCGCTTGTCGTCGACGAGGTTCAGGCGCGTCAGTCCGTCGAGCGCCGAGGAGAGGTTCTTCGTGGCCGCGACGAACGTCGTCACGTCGTTGCGAATGGCCTCCTCGCGCGCGTCGATCGTGGCCGGCGGCAGCACGTTCTCGAACTGCTGCGCCTGGGCCAGGAAGTCCATCATCTGCGCGCGTGCGCGGTCGCGTGCGACCTGGTCGACGCTGATGCGCAGGTCGGCGGGAATGAGCGGGAAGGTCTTCTCGCGGAAGCGGTCGTACGCCGCCACGACGTCGGTGGCCTGTGCCAGCGCGGGCGCGTTCCACGCCAGGCGCGTGTTCGGCAGGAGGCGCGTCTGCACGTGCCGCTGCGCCGCGGGCGTGTTCACGAACTTCTGGCCGAGGAACGTCTCCAGCGCCGACTTGAGCAGGAGCGTGTCGGACGAGAGCTGCATCGTCGGACGCCCCTGATTGAGATTGAGGATCGGACCGGTCAGCGGTGAGACCGTGCCCGCGAGGCGGCGCTGGTACTCGCGCCACGCGGCGGCGCCGTCGTTGCGGATGGCCACGGCGGCGGGACGTCCGAAGAACTCGGAGCTCTCCATCTCCTGCACCACGCGCTCGTAGTCGGCGCCGAGGCCGAACGTCGGGCGGAAGGCCCACGCCATCTGCGGGCTCGTGGCCGCGGTCTCGATCTCGTTCATGCGGCGCACGAGATCGGCGAAGCGCTCGGTCTCGCCGGCGGACGGCCACTGCACCGACGTCGCGCTGATCGCCCCGGCCAGCTCGCGCAGGCGCGTGTAGAAGAGGTTGCGCTGGAAAAGGCCGTCGTAGACGCCGAACGCCAGCTTGGCCGCGCGCAGGTTGGCCTCGTCGCGGAACCGCGTGGCGTCGAAGCGCACGTAGTCGGCCTGGCGCAGCGCGCGGCGGTAGAGGTGATCGTTCTTGTAGAACTCGGGCGAGAGCTCCTGGCCGAAGCCCACTTTCACCAGCGCGCCGAGCTCCTTCATGTTGGCCGTGGCGCCGAGGCCGTTGAAGGTGCGCTTGTGCTGCTCGAGCTGGCGGAAGCAGTTCACCATGCGTCCCAGCTCGACGAACTCCGGCGCCTGCTCGATGCCGTAGCCCGACTGGACGTTCTCGGCCGGCGCGCTCGCCTCCGCCAGCACCGGCTGCGCGCAGGTGGCGGAGCCATCGAGGATGCGCCGCGACTGCTCTTCGAGCTCGGTGCGGATGCCGTCCAGGATCACCAGCTCGAAGGCCTCGGTGATCGACCCCTCGAGCTTCCGCTCGAACGGCGAGAACCACGAGCTCGGGATGAAGACCGAGCCGTAGCGGCGGAAGTTGATCTGCGCCATGCCGTTCAGCAGCTGGACCGACCAGCGGTGCTTCTCCGACTCGCTGATCCGTTCGACCGGCGTGCTGCGGACCTGCTCCACGTGCTCGGCGGTGCTCTCGAGGAACGGCAGCAGCGAGCGGTTCTCGCCGGCCATGCGCCACGCGCCCCAGGCCGTGCCGCCGCCGAAGAGGAGCCCGAGGATGAGCGTGGCCGCCTGCGCGTACTGCACGCTGCGGTTGCGCGAGACGAGCTTCCACGTCGTCGGCGTGGCCACACCCCACTCCGGGAAGATCTTCCGCTCCAGCAGCTCGGCCACGAAGGCGGTGCCGCTGGTCTGCCCGAGCAGGTCCGCGCTGTCGCCCGAGTCCTTGCCGCAGAGGTAGATGCCGCGCGCGACCGGCGCGTCGTGATACGCGGTGGCGCGGAAGAGCTGGTCGAGGCAGACGCGCAGCGGCGCGGCCAGCGAGGCCACGGAGTCGTCGAGCAGGAGCAGCGTGTTCGCGTCCGCGCTCCCCTCGGTGAGGATCTCCATCTGCACGTACTGCACGCGCTCGTTGATGGCCCGGAAGGCCTCGTCCACCCATTCGCCCGCGTAGACCGTGTCGGGTGTGTACGGGCTGGACCAGCCGAGCATCTGCCGGCGCGACTGCGGCGGCAGCCCCGCGCAGAGCGCCTCGAAGCCGGTCAGCGTGTCCGCGCCGGTCAGGAGCACGTACACCGGCACGCGGAAGCCGAGCTTCTGCTGCACGTCGGTCAGGCGGCGGTGGATCTTGCCCATGCGCATGGCCAGGTCGGTCTGCGCGAGCTCGTTCGCGGTGGCATCGAGGAGGGTCCGGCAGGAGATGGTGACGATCACGCCGTCGACCGGGCGCTTCGGGCGCAGCTTCTGCAGCCGGCGCAATACCTTCGACCACGAGTCGTCGTCGGCGGTCGTGCCGTCGGCGCGGAGGATGATGTCGCCCGCCACGTCGAGCACGGCCCCGCGGTCGAACAGCCAGAAGCCGCGGCCGTACGCGAGCGAGGTGCCGGCGTCGCTGGCGGTGCCGAACGGCAGATCCAGCCCGCTGGTGGCGAGGAGGTTCGACTCGCGCGAATTCGCGGCACCGAGGAGGAGGATCAGCGGCAGCTCGTGCGGGTCGCCCTGCCGCGTGGCGCGCATGCGGCGCGCGGCCTTGCGGAACACCTTGCCGATCGACGGCACGGCCTGCACGTGCTCTTCTTCGGGGGCCGCCGGCGTCTCTTCCGGCTCTTCGTTGGGGTTCGGGAACTGCGAGGCCTTCGCCGACTTCCTCAGCAGCAGGAAGAGGAGGACGAGCATGACCAGGGCGATGCCGATCACCAGGGCCAGGGCGTAGGGCCAGAGCGTGTCGAGATTCATCGCTTCGCCTCCGTGACCGGTGCCGGCGCCGCGGCGGGCGTCGTGCCGAGGATGCGATCGACGAGCGGCGAGATCTCGGTCACCGCGCGCGTCCAGATCAGGTGCGATCCCCCGATCCAGAGCGCGGTGATGGCCACGATGGCCCAGATCCACGGCTTGAGGTACGGCAGCTCGACGCGCGGCCGGTTCAGGGTCGGCGCGTAGGTCTGCGGGACGACGGCCTCGCGTCCGCGCACCACGCGCGGATCGTGGTTGTAGACGAAGCGGTAGAGGCGCCGGCGGATGGTCTCGGTCTCCTGCTCGGCGTCGGGACGTCCGCGCAGCCTCCCCTGGAAGCCGAGGGCCAGGACGGAGATGAAGATGCGCGCGATCTCGGCGTTGCCGCTGGTGCCGTCGCGGTCGCGAAGCAGCTCGTCGATGCGCTCGAACATCTCCTCGCCGGCGCGGTGGGTGCCGAACAGCTTGGCCTCGATGAGGTTCTGCCGCCACGCCTCGCGTCCCGGCCAGTCGAGGTTGAGGAAGATCTCGTCGGCCAGCGCGGCCATGGCGTACTGGGCGCGCCTGTAGTGCTCGACCGCGAGCGCGCCGCCCTGGCGCATGGCCTCGGACTCCTGGCGCTCGAGCGTCGAGATCACGCGCCGCCAGGTGGCGCTCGTGCTCAGCACCGCCGCTCCGCGCGGCTCCGCCGCGTCGGCGTCGAACATGTCTCCGCCGCGCAGCCGCTCCTGAAGACGCATCAGCTCAGCGTGGAATTGCTGGAACTTCTCCGTGACGAACATCGGACTCCGGACCCCCGGGGATCAACTGCGTTTCTTGACGTAGAGGACGATCTGCTCGGGACTGACGGCACTGCCTTCGCCGGGACGGAGGACGACGAGGTCTTCGCCCGGCGTGATGAACTCGGGATCGGGGGTGAGCGAGTACAGCGTGACGCCGCTGGCCGGCACGAGGTCGGCGTCGGCTTCGATCTGCCTGCGCCGCGCGCCGGTCATGCGGCGGTTGCGCAGCGAGTCGACGTGCGAGCGGCTGCCGATCACGCACGCCGCCACCCACGCGCTGATGTCGCGGACGGCCACGCCGGCCGGCGCGCGCACGCCGATGATCAGCGGGCGGGTCATCCACTCCGGGTCGAAGAAGAGGCGGAACGCCTCGCCGTCGCGGCTGAAGGTGTAGGCGATGTACGACTCGTGGATGCCTTCCTCGAGCGAGCGCGCGATGGACGCGCGCACCTGCTCGAAGGTGGCCATCAGGTCGTTGTGATCGTAGCGGTCGAGCGGCGGCGGGATGAGCGAGCGGCTCACTCCCGCCACGTGGCCGAGGAGCGCGCAGAAGGCGACGTAGAGCTGGAACGGATGCGCGTTGCCGCAGCCGAGGACCGCCTCGAACGCCGGCAGCTCGCCCACCAGGCAGTGGATGAGCGTCTTGGTCTCCAGGCGCTGCGGCGCGAAGACGTCGGAGGTGCTGCGGGCCTGGTCGGCCAGCGTGGCCGCCTTCTCCCGCAACGCGGCGGTGACGTCGGAGCAGAGCTTGTGCAGCGCGGAGACGGGAGCGACGCGCAGCATCGGCGGCTCGAAGCGCGTCCGCGTGTAGACCTCGTGCTCGTACTTCACTTCCGCCAGCGGGAAGCTGACGTACTTCGGCGGCACGTCGCCGCCGGCCAGGAGCTGCAGCCGCGGACGGAGCACGAGCAGTGGCAGGTCGCCCTCCCCCGTGTTCTCGTCCGGCACCGGCTGGCTCTCCTCGAACGCGTAACGCTCCGCGAGCGCCAGGCCGCGGCTGCGCGCGACCACGGCCACGTGCACCATGGCCGGCTTCTGCCGGATGTCGGGGAGCTGCGTGAGATCGAAGACCAGGTCCGGGCCGTCGCCCGCGGAGTAGGAGACCACCAGGCCGTCCGGCATGACCGCTTCCAGCTCCAGGACGCGGAACAGGCCGTCGACGAGCTTCACGGTGTCGACTTCGAGGTGGCGGATGCCCCAGTGGAAGGGGGAGATGTTCGAGGAGTGATAGTGGAGGAGCGACTCCTGCCGCTGCGACAGCCACTGGAAATGCTGCGGCGCGAGGAGCATCCCCTCGTGCCACTGGATGGCCGGCGGGACGTCGCGGGCGGTGGTGCGCGCGCGGCTCTTGCGCCGTTCTCCCTTCAGCGTGATGGGCTGGGTGGTGTCGGTGGTGCTCACTGCAGTTTCTCCACGGAAAA
>DASPMO010000158.1:0-37130 GCA_035627015.1 Thermoanaerobaculia bacterium
TGGTGCGCCTGGCGGACGCGCTGCGCGGCGCGGTCCACCTGGCGATGGATGCGCGCGCGGCCGTGGAGGTCGCCCGCCGCCTCGCGCCGCCGCCACCCGAAGGACATCAGCCATCCGCCGACGTCGACCCCATCCTCCTCCTGCGCAGGCTCGAGCGGGTCGCCGTCGAGATCGACGAGATCAGCAGAGAGGCGAAGATCGCCTCCTGAGATTCCTGCCGGATTCGCTTCCCCGCGAAGCGGCACCGCCGGCAACGCCAGGGAGATCGCCGACAACCGCAGTGCGATTGCCGCCAACGGAAGCGCCATCGCCGCCAACGGAAGCGCCATTGCCGCCATCGGAAGTGCGATCGCCGCCAACGGCAGGACTATCGCCGGCAGCGGCAGGACCATCGCAGATCAGGGCAGCGAGTGCTCCTCGCGTGGCGGCAGTTGCACTTCAGATGGCGACAGTTGCACTTCGCGTGGCGGTGGCTGCACTTCGCGTGGCGGCCGTTGCGCCTCGCGTGGCGACGATGGCTCTTCGCGTGGCGGCGGCTGCGCCTACTCCGTCACCAGCCGCAATTGCAGCCGCGGCGATGACGCGTCCAGGTGCGTGCCTGGCGCGAGCTCGAACGCATCCTCCGCCGTCTGCGTTCCGCCGAGGAGGAGGCAGAGACGCGCCAGCTCCTTGAACGTCGCGGCGCTTCCCTCGATCGTCACCTCGTCGCCGTCGGTGCGGATGGACAGCGGCGCGCGGGCCATCCCTTCGAGCGCCATGATCGCCAGGTCGTAGTTCACGGCTCGTCCTCCCCGCGGTAGCGCACCGAGTTGCGCTCGGTCTCGTGCAGCACGATCTCGTACAGCTCCCCCTCGCGGATGGCCGGCGCGAGCTGCTGCCAGAAGCAGCGGGCCAGGTTCTCGGCGGTCGGGACGACGTCCCGCAGGAAGTCGACGTCTTCGTTGAGGTTCGTGTGGTCGACGCGGTCGATGACCCGCGCGCGCATGATGTCCTTGAGGCGCTTCAGGTCGATGACCATCCCGGTCTCGGGATCGATGGGGCCCTTCACGCTCACTTCCAGCGCGTAGTTGTGGCCGTGGCCCTTCGGGTTGTCGCATTTCCCGTAGATTTCGCGGTTCCACGCCGCATCCCGGTTCGGATTGTGCAAACGGTGGGCTGCCGAGAAGGTCAATCGAGCCGTCACGATCATCGCGCGTCATTATGGATGCAAACCACGAGCACTACGTCGTCTGCCACAACGGCGTCTTCCTGCTGCCGGACGACATCTATCGCTCGCTGGCCGCGCTGGTCACGAACGGCTTCGTCTACCTGCGCCAGGACGACGAGGTCCTGACGATCTCGACCACGCGCATCACCGACGGCTACCGGCGCGTGCTCAACACGCGCTTCCGCGCCCCGATGTTCCGGGGGGCGAAGAAGCTGGCCATCGTGGACTACAAAGAGTCCGTGCGCGTGATGGCCGTCAGCTGAACGCGCGGCGGCCTCCGGATTGGAGAGCGGCAGCTGATCGCTGCCGCAGTCCAGACGTTCAGTTGACGGCGGCCAGGGCCTGGCGCACTTCGTCCTGCTGCGCCGCCAGTGTCACGCGCACTTTCTGGTAGCGCGGCTCGCTGGCGAGGTAGCGGAACAGCGGGTTGGCCATCACGTACGCCGCGCTCGGCTCCTTGCGCGAGGCCGCCTTTTCCAGCGCCGTCAGCACGCCGCCCGTGTCGTTGAGGATGGCGTGCACCTCCGCGGCGCAGGTCCAGGAATCGTCGCCCGGCTCGGCCGCGGTCAGCGCCGACTGCAGCTCTTTCTTCGCCTCGGCGGCGTTGCCGTTCTCGGCGGCGATGTAAGCCTTGAGCAGCGGATAGCCGTACAGCGGATCGGAGTCGGCGAGCTTCTTCAGCTCCTCCTGCGCCAGCGTCACCGTGTGGCGCAGCACGTAGAGGCGCCCCAGCTTCAGGGCCAGCGACGCGTTGTCGCCGCCGTTCGAGGAGACCTCGTAATACTTGTCGGCCGCCAGGCCGAGGCGGCCGGCGGAGGCGAGGAGATCCGGCTCGTGCACCGTGACGTGCAGCGGCGGCAGGCGCCGGAGGCGCGCCAGCGTGGCGTTGAAGCGGGCCGTGTCGTTCGCGGAGACGGCGTAGCGCGCGACGAGGTTCAGCGACTCGGCGTCGTTCGGCTCGCGGTCGAGGACGATGTCGTAGAAGGTGAAGGCCTGCTGCAGCTCGCCGCGGCGGAGACTGGCCCTGGCCACGCGGCGCGCGGCCTCGACGTTCTTCGGATCGAGCGCGGCCACCTTCCTGGCCGCCGCGAGCGCCTCCTCCTGCCTCCCCGCGTCGCCGTAGAACTGCATGGCCAGCAGCTGCGCCGGGAGAAAGTTCGGGTCGGAGGCCATGGCCGCGCGCAGCGACGCATCGGTGCGCGCGGAATCGTTGGCCAGCCTGGCCATGACGGCGTCCGCGTACGAGTTCAGCGCGCCGGCCACGGCGAAGCTGCGCGGCGGCGCCTTCGCCTCCGTCAGGGCCTGCTCGACGATCGCGCGGATGCCGCTGGCGGTGTCGAGCAGCGCCACCGGCGCCGACGACCTCGCGCCCGCCCTGGCCACCAGTTCCGGACCGGTTGCGCCCGGACGCACGCTCGCCGAGACGGTGGTCGTGCCGGGCGCGACGTCGTCGACGACGCGCAGCTCGGGGAAGGTGCGCAGGATCTCCGTCGCGCCGAGGCGGATCGCGTTCGCGCGCGCGGTCAGCTCGGGATCGGCGCCGTCGACGACGAAGGGCGCCACATAGATGTTCTTCGGATTCTCCGCCGTGGCGCGGTCGGCCGCCGGCGGCGCGGACCTGGTCGCCACCACGGGCGCCGAGGCATCGCGGCGGTTGCCGCGGAGCCACATGATTCCGAACACGATGCCGAGGACGACCACCACCCCCGCGGCCGTCGCCATGACGGCGAAGCGGCGCTTGCGCGATTGTGCCTGCAGCGCCAGGGCGTGCGCCTCGGCGATGGCTGCCGCTTCCGCCTCCTGCGACGCGGTCGACGAGGGCGTCATCTCCGTCTCCGGCGGGGCCACCGGCTCCGGCGGCACGATCGTGTAGAGCTTCACCCCCGCTCTCGCGCCGGCGTCGCGCAGGCGCACGTTGCCGCGCCCTTCCTTCACGAACTCCTCGGAGATGAAGAGCGTGTTCGGGGCGAGGTGCTGCAGTGTGGCCACCGCCCGTTCGATGGCCGGGCCGGTGGCCGTCCCCTCGCGCATCTCGAATTCGCCGGCATGGAGGAGCATGCGCACGTCGAGCGGCTCCCCCTCCTGCTGCCCCGGCGTGAAGTCGAACTCCCCTTTGCGCCCCGCCTCCAGCGCCGCCTCGACGCTCGGCAGCTCCGCGATCATGCGCGTGCCGAAGGGGTCGATGACCTGGCCGTCGAAGAGATAGACGGCCTCGCCGAGGAGCTGCTGCATGCGCGCCACGGCACGGGCCGCATCGTCCGGCGGCAGGGTCTCGTGGTGCGCGACGTCGGCGACGAAGAGGATGCTGCGGCGCGCGTCGGTCGCCTCCGCGGGCTTGGTCAGCACCTTCCTCTCGAGCTGCTGCGCGAACGCCACCGCGTCGCGATCCGCTTTCTCCAGCGCCTCGACCAGCGCGCGCAGGTCCTTGGCGCGGCGGAACGGATCCTTGAAGAGACAGACGCCGAGGACCTGCATGACCGTGGCATCGATCTCGGGATTGATCGCTTTGGGCGACGGAGGCTGGTCGTTGACGATGGCGCGGGCGATGTCGGGTGCGGCGGGGCCGTGGAACGGCAGCCGTCCCGTGGCCATCTCGTAGAAGATGATGCCGAGGGAGAAGATGTCGCTGCGCTCCTCGATGGTCGCGCCCGAGATCTGCTCCGGCGCGAGGTAGGCCACCGCGCGGGGGTCGCTCCCCTTCTGCTGATACGAGCTCGACGCGTTCTCGCGCCGCAGGAGGTTGCCGATGTTCAGCCCCCCGAGCTTGACCTGCCCCTCGGGAGTGACCATCACGGAGTCGCCGGCGATGTTGCCGTGCAGGATCGACTTCGTGTGCAGGTACTTGGCGACGGAGCCGAGCTGATAGGCGATGCGGAAGAAGCCGGCGCGGTCGAGCGGTTTGCCCGCGACCAGCTTGTGGATGGGCGTGGCCTCGACGACGTCCATGACCATCAGCAGGTTGTCCCCCTCGGGGACGATCTCCAGGATGGGCACGAGGAACGTGTGGTACAGCGCCGCCGCGACGCGCACCTCGCGAATCAGGGCCTCGCGTCTGGCCGGGTCTTTGGGCAGTTGCCGCGTGAGCAGCTTGACGGCCACACGCTTGCCGTTGCGCGTGTCCTCGGCGAGCCAGACCGAGGCGCCGACACGCTCTCCGATGACGAAGGGACCTGCGACCGGGGTGGACATGGTGCGAGGATTATAGGTCGCCGGGCCTCCAGTCCTTCGCCAAGGGTTGCTGGTTACTGTGTTGCTGGTTCGTTGCGCTGCCCGTGTTTCAGGCCATGCAGCGCCACGAACAAGCAACCAGCAACTAGCAACAACCAGGGGCGGGTGGGGGCGTTATGGCCAGCGCGGCTCGGGCTTTCCGAACCATACCCAGGCGATGAAATCGACCAGGGGCGGCTCGCCGCCCGCCTCGCGCAGGCGCAGGTTGGCCTGCCCGCGGTGATACGTGCTGTGCGCCGGCACCTGGATGAGGGTCTCCTCGACGGTGGGGCGGGTCAGCGGGCGGCCGAGCTGCTTTTCGAAATGCGGGAGCCACGGCATCTCCACGATGTCGCCGAGGCGCTGCTCGAGGCGCGGGAGCTCGTCGTCGAGCGCGGCGTAGTAGTCGCGCGCCCACGCCTGGAGCTGGCGCGGCTCGCGCTGGACGTACAGGGCCTTGCCGTCGACCTCCACGCCGCGCCACATCAGCAGGAAGGCGTGCTGCACGGCGTGGATGTGCGTCATCAGCGTGTGCAGCTTCTCGTCGCGGATGTCGCCGATGGCGCGCCAGATCTCGGCGTCGGCCCATTGCATGTGCGCGTAGAGGTCGCGGAAGGGCATATGGCTACGTCCTCGCCAGTGCGCGGCGGGCTGAAGCCCGCCCTACGTTTGCCAAATGTAGGGCGGGCTTCAGCCCGCCGTTTCTCGCGCGGTTCATGGCTCGAGCACCTCGCCGGTCATCGAGGAGGTCAGGGCGCGCACGTAGGCCTGCGCGACGGTCGCGGCGGGGAGGCCGCGGAAGCCCTCCATCTGCAGCTCGCGCAGCGTCTCCTCGACCCATGGCGGGCTGACGACGTTCACGCGGATGCCGCGCGGCAGCTCCATCGCCGCGGCGCGGGCGAAGCCTTCCAGGCCGAGGTTCACCATACTGATCGCCTCGCCGCCGAGGATCGGCTCGCGGCCGAGGATGCCGCTCGTCAGCGTGAACGACCCGCCGTCGGCCAGGTACCCGAGGCCGTAGCGGACCAGGTTCACCTGCCCCATCAGCTTGTGCGCGATGGAGTACGCAAAGTCCTCGTCGGTCAGCTCGCGCAGCGGCTTGCGCCGCGTGGAGCCGGCGGCGCTGATCACGGCGTCGATCGTCCCCGCGGCCTGGTACATCTGGCGAATCGACTCGATGTCGGAGATGTCGACGCGGATGCCGTGGCTGTACGCCGCCTCGATCACCTCGTGCGCGGACAGCGCCTTCACGATGGCGGAGCCGATGGTGCCGGTCGCACCGACGACGAGCACTCTCATGCGATGTGCACGAGGTCGGCCCCCGCCTCCACGGTCTGCCCCGGCTCGACGAAGAGCTCGTCGACCGTGCCGTCGGCCGGCGCCTGGATCTCGTTCTCCATCTTCATCGCCTCGAGGATGAGCAGCCCCGTGCCTTTGCGCACCGTGTCGCCCTTCGCGACGAGCACGCGCGCGACGCGGCCGGGCATGAGCGCCTTGACCGTGCCGGTGCCGCCGGTCTCGTCCTCGCGGCGGCGGCGCTTGGCCGCCAGCGGATCGATGATGTCGACGTGCACCGTCGCGCCGTCGAGCGAGATCTGGTGCGTGTTTCCCTCGCGGTGGTGCACGAGGGAGTACTGCGTGCCGTCTTCGAGCCGCAGCGAGCGCAAGTAGCGGCCGATGTCGATGAGGTCCGCCTCGATCCAGCGCTCGCCGAGGCGCACGCGGTAGCCGGCGCCGTGACGCTGCACTTCCACCTCGAGCTCGCGGCCACCCTCGCGGGCGATGAACTTCATCGCAGCGCCTCCCGCCGCCCCGCGGTGCGCCACACGCTGGCGGTGTCCTCGGGCAGCTTGACGTTCTGCGACTCCTCGAAGGCGATGATGGCCGCGGCGGCGATGGCCGCGTCGACGTCGCGCTCGTTCGCCGGGCGCCGCGCGAAGTCGATCTCCGGCAGGATGCGGTCGATGTAGCCGGTGTCGAAGCGCGCCGCCGCGAAGTCGGCGTTGTTCATGATGTAGGTGAAGAACGGGATGGTGGTGTCGATCCCCTCGACCCGGTACTCCGCCAGCGCGCGGAGCATGCGCCCGATGGCCTCCTCGCGCGTGTTGCCGTGCACGATCAGCTTCGAGAGCATCGGGTCGTAGAACACCGGCACCGTGTAGCCGGCGTACACCCCCTGGTCGTTGCGCACGCCCGGCCCCTGGGGCAGGTTGATGTAGCGGATCAGCCCCGGCGACGGCGCGAACTTGCGGGCCGGATCCTCGGCGTAGATGCGGCACTCGATGGCGTGGCCGAGGGGGCGCAGGTCGGCCTGCGTGAACGAGAGCGGCTCGCCGCGCGCGATGCGCAGCTGCTCCTTCACCAGGTCGACGCCCCACACCATCTCCGTGACGGGGTGCTCGACCTGCAGGCGCGTGTTCATCTCGAGGAAGTAGAACTGCCTGTCCGGCCCCATCAGACACTCGATCGTGCCGGTGGAGTAATAGTTCACCGCGGCCGCCGCCTTGACCGCCATCGCGCCGAGGCGCTCGCGGAGCTCGGCGTCGACGACGGGAGAGGGCGCTTCCTCGACCACTTTCTGGTGGCGGCGCTGCAGCGTGCATTCGCGCTCGCCGACGTGGACGATGTTCCCGTGCTGGTCGCCGACGACCTGCACCTCGATGTGGCGCGGCGACTCGACGAACTTTTCGGCGTAGACCGAGCCGTCGCCGAAGAACGACTCCGCCTCGCTGGTTACGCGCTCGAACGACGGGAAGAGCTCTTCCTCGCGGTCGATGCGGCGCATGCCCTTGCCGCCGCCGCCCGCCGCGGCCTTGATCATGATCGGGTAGCCGGTCTCCTTGGCGAACGCGGCGATCTCGTCGAACGATTTGACCGGCTCGATGAGTCCCGGCACGACCGGCACTCCCGCGGCCTGCATCCGCGAGCGCGCCTCGGTCTTCGAGCCCATGGCCTCGATCGACTCGGGGGAGGGGCCGATGAAGAGCAGGCCGGCGTCACGGCAGGCGCGCGCGAACTCGGCGTTTTCGGCCAGGAAGCCGTAGCCGGGGTGGACGGCCTCGGCGCCGCTCTTCTTCGCCGCGTCGAGGATGCGGTCGATGCGCAGGTAGCTCTCGCGCGACGGCGCGGGGCCGATGGGGATGGCCTGGTCGGCGGAGACGACGTGCAGCGCCGCGCGATCGGGCTCGGAGTAGACGGCCACGGTGGGGTAACCCATTTCGCGGCACGCGCGGATGATGCGTACGGCGATCTCGCCACGGTTGGCGATGAGGACTTTCATGCCGCCGCGCATTGTAATCGCTGTACCATTCGCGGCCATGGCGACCGAACCTTCGCTGCACGACCACCGCATGCAGATCCTCTCCGGGGTGGTGAACACCCTGCTCACCGAGATCCGCAACGGCACGGGCGACAAAGACCGCCGCCGCCAGGTGGAAGAGTGGATGCGCGTGCTGGCGGAGAAGTATCCGGAGTTCAAGATCGAGGTCGGCCTGCGCGACTATTACCTGGCCGAGGCGGAACGGCTGCGGGCCGACTTCGACAAGTCGCCGGAGCTGGCGGAGAAGCTGTCCCTGGGCCGCTCGATCGAGTCGTTCCTCGACCGCGCCGCGGAGTACGACCGGCGCATCGCCGACAAGTCGTGAGCTCCGATCAACTGCGCCGCAGCTGGGTGGCCAACGCTTCCGCGTGGACCGATGCGGTGCGCGAACAGCGGATCGAGTCGCGCCGGCTGGTCACGGACGCGGCCATCGTCTCGGCCGTACTGGAAACGCAGCCGCGTACGGTGCTGGACCTCGGCTGCGGGGAAGGATGGCTGTCTCGGGCGCTATCTTCCCAGGGCATTGCGGTGACCGGCGTCGACGCGTCTGAGCCGCTCATCGAATCGGCGCGGGCCCTCGGCGGCGCGGAGTTTCTCGTCGCCTCGTACGACGAGCTGCCGGGCGGGCCGTTCGACACCATCGTCGCCAACTTCTCGCTCCTCGACGACCGCCTCCCCACCCTCCCCCCGCACCGCTGCTTCGTCGTGCAGACTCTTCACCCCGCGTTCGTGGGCGGACCTTACGAGGACGGCTGGCGCACGGAGACGCTCGACGGCTGGCGCGAGCCGATGCCCTGGTACTTTCGGACGCTGGAGTCGTGGAGCCGCGCGCTCGGCGCGCGTTACGAGAGGGTGGAGATTCGCGAGCCGATGCACCCGGAGAAGGGCGTGCCGGCGTCGATTGTGTTTGTGTGTCGCGAGCGCGAGGCGGGCTGAAGCCCGCCCTACGTCGAGCAAGCTTTTCGCGCGACGCATGCTGAACGTAGGGCGGGCTTCAGCCCGCCTGGACGCGCGCAAACGCAAAAAGCCCGGCTTGCGCCGGGCTTTCACGTTCATTCAGATTGGTGCCCAAGGCCGGACTCGAACCGGCACGGATTTCTCCACACGCCCCTCAAACGTGCGCGTCTACCAATTCCGCCACTTGGGCAGGCGATTCAAAGAGCGTTACTTCTTCGCGGGCGCCGGCGCCGTGGGCGCCGCCGTTTCACCGGACATGACCGAACTGCGAGGGCGGGACTGCAGCACCGCCAGGGTCATCGAGGTAATGACGAAGGCGACGAAGAAACCCGTCGTCAGCTTGTGCAGCAGCGTGGTCGCGCCGCGCGCGCCGAACGCCGTCTGCGAGCCGCCGCCACCGAACGCACCGGCGAGATCCGCACCCTTGCCCTGCTGGACGAGGATGACGAGGATCAGGAAGATGCTGATGATGACGTGGATGATGACGAGCAATGCGATCATGAATTCTCCGGTGACGCCTGACTGTGAACCGGTCAGGGCTGCGCATTCTTCCCGGATTTGCGGCTCCCGTCAAGCTCGCCGCGGTAAGGCGGGCTGAAGCCCGCCCTACATCAAGCCATCCCGGCGTGAATGGCCAGGAACTTCCTCGAATCGAGACTGGCCCCGCCGACGAGGAAGCCGTCGATGGTTCCGTTCGCCACGAGATCGTCCACGTTCTCCGGCGTCACGCTCCCGCCATAGAGGATCGGGGCCTTGGCGTGCGCCTCGGGCCAGAAGCGGCGGAGGGCCTGCCGGATGTCGACCAGCGTGTTGGCCACCATCTCCCCGCTGGCGTTGCGTCCGGTGCCGATGGCCCAGACCGGCTCGTAGGCGACGATGACGGTGGCCGCCCCTTCCAGCGCATCGACCGCCACTGCCTTGATCTGGTCGGCGAGGTGCCGCGCCGCGTGGCCGAGGTCGCGCACCTGCAGGTCCTCGCCGATGCAGAGCACGGGCGTGAGGCCGCTGCGGATGGCCAGGGAGAGCTTGCGCGCGATCAGGTCGTCCTTCTCGTGAAAGAGATGGCGGCGCTCGGAGTGCCCGAGGATCACGTACTCGGCGCCGCACTCGCGGAGCATGCGCGGGGAGACCTCGCCGGTGAAGGCGCCCGACTCGTGATCGCTGCAGTTCTGTCCCGCCACGCCGAAGCCTTCGCCGCAGCGGGCCACCTGGGACAGGAAGGGGAACGGCGGCGCGATGACGAGCTCGGAGTCGCGCGGATCGGCTCCCCCGACGCTGGCCAGGTACCGCTCCACTCCCTCGGGCGGGAGGTTCATCTTCCAGTTCGCGATCAGGTAGCGCGCCATCGGTGTTCAGCGATGATCGATCAGAGAGGAGCGATGAACCGGGAGCGGTCGCTCATCGTTCCTCGCTCATCATTCATCGCTCACTCTACTACGCCGTGTATCGATTTTTGCCGCTGCGTTTCGACGTGTAGAGCCGCTCGTCGGCGCGGCGCACGAGATCGTTGGCCACGGTGTCGTCGCGATGGTACTCCGCAAGCCCGATGGAGACGGAGCACTGGATGGCGCCCTCTTCGTCCGTCGGGATGGTCAGCGTCCGCACGCGCCGGAGGATGCGCTCCGCCACCGCCTGTGCGCCGCCGAGGTCGGTGTGCGGGAGGATCACCGCGAACTCGTCGCCGCCGTAGCGGGCCAGGATGTCGGTGGGGCGCACCGTCTCGCGCACGCAGCCGCACAGCTCGGAGAGCACCACGTCGCCGAGGACGTGGCCGAAGCTGTCGTTGATCTGCTTGAACTCGTCGATGTCGAAGAGCAGCAGCGACAGCGGCACGCCGAACGTGCGCGCGCGCTCGATCTCCTGCGGCAGTTGCCGGCGGAAGTAGCGGCGGTTCCAGATGCCGGTCAGGTCGTCCGTGTCGGCGAGATTGCGGATCTTCTCCCGCGTGCGGATGGTGTCGAGGAGCATGGAGACCTGCGTGGCGAAGATGTCCAGGATCTGCCGCTCGCGCGCGTCGAACGGCTCGCGGCGCGCGAGGAGGAGCAGACCCGCGGTGCGGCGCTCGTGCTCGAGGAGCGCGGCGGCGACCTCGCCGAGGCCGGCGTCCGGGCTCAGGGGGAGCGTGTGCTGCTGCGCCTTCACCACGATCTCGGTGGAGGCGAAGGAGACGGGGATCAGCGACTCGAGCGTGCCCCGGATGGTGGTCACCAGCCGGTCGCTGACGAGATCCTGCGCGCCGGCGCGGGTGATGACGTAGAGGTCGAGGTGCTGCTCGAGCATGACCGCGGCCCCGGCATCGAAGGGGATGCACTTGAACAGGATGGCCGCGGCGCGCGAGAAGAGGTCGCCCACGGACTCGCTGCGCACGACCGTGGAGGTCAGTTCCTGAATGAGCGACAACAGGTCGCTGAGCTGGCGACGCTCCGCGCGAAGACGCGCGAGCTCGTCCAGCGTTCTCTCATCCGACATCGGCGAACCCGCCGCAATTGTAGCGTTCCTGCTCATGCTCCCCCGATACAATGCGCCCGTGATCGAGGCGGAGACGATTCCGTACGAGCCGGCGCAGCTCCGCGGCGAGCGGCTGCTCGTGCTGGCGCCTCATCCGGACGACGAGGCTATCGGCTGCGGCGGCTTGGTTGCGCTGCATCTTCGCGAGAAACGGGTGGTCCGGATCGTCGTGGCCACGGATGGCGCCCAGGGCGGCACCGCCGAAACACGAGAGCAGGAATCGCGCCGTGGCGTGTCCCGTCTCGGCGACAAAGCGGAGATCGAGTTTCTCCGTTTCGCCGACCGGTCGTTCGGTAACGACGCCGCGCCGCGCCTCCGCGAGGAGCTCCTCTCCTTCCGTCCCGACCTCATCCTCGTGCCCGGCCCGATCGAGATCCATCCCGATCACCTCGCCCTGTCGCAGCTGTTCTGCGAGCTGGTGCAGAGCGACGAGACGCTGTTCGTCGACCTGGCCGCGGCGCGCGTGGCCTTTTACGAAGTCGGCCAGCCGCTGCGGCCGAATGCGATCGTCGACATCACGGACGTCGCCGAGACCAAGTACGCCGCGATCGCGGAGCACCGGTCGCAGCTCGCGCAGCGCGACTACGTGGCCTACGCGCGCGGGCTCAACGCGTATCGCGCCATGACCATGCCTCCCTCGTGCAGGTTCGCCGAGGGGTATTTCGTGCTCGAGCTGCCGTCGCTGCGCACCATGCCGTTCAGCGAAGTGCGGCGCCTGACCGGCACGCCCGCGCGGCTCGAGACGGCGCGCGAGACGCTGCCGGTGAGCGTCGTCATCCGCACCAAGGATCGGCCCGCGCTGCTGCGCGAGGCCATCGACTCGGTGCGCGCGGCCGGCTATCCGTGCGAGCTGGTGGTGGTGAACGACGGCGGCGCGCGCGTGGAGCTCGAGGGAGTGACGCTCGTCGAGCACGAGACCTCCCGCGGCCGCGCCGAGGCGGGCAACGCCGGCGTGCGCGCCGCGTCGAACGGCTTCATCGCCTTCCTCGACGACGACGATCTCTTCTACCCCGAGCACCTGGAGACGCTCGCGCGTGCCGCGCGGTCGCAGCACGCGGCCTGGTACACGGATGCGGTCTCCGCGTTTCTCCGCCTCGGCGAGAGCGGCGCGTACGAGACGCGCGCGCGGCTGCGCGTCTACGCGCAGGACTTCGACCGCGACCTGCTCGCGGTCGACAACTACATCCCGCTGCCGGCGCTGCTGCTGCGGCGCGAGCTCTTTCTCGACGCCGGCGGCTTCGATGCGTCCTTCGATCTCTTCGAGGACTGGGACCTCCTGCTGCGCCTCGCCAAGCGCGGCGACTTTCTGCGCGTCCCGCGCGTCACGTGCGAGATCCGCCACTTCGAGGGGGGCTCGTCGGTCATCCTCGCGGCGCCGGAAGGGTCGGAAGAGTTCCGCGCGGCGAAGCTGCGCGTGTGGGAGAAGCACGGCGTCGCGCCTGCCGTCTTCGCGCGTGCCTTCGAGAAGCAGAAGCGCCGCCTGGGCGAGGTCTACTCGCACGTGGTGACGGCCCGCGGAGAGACGGACCTGCTGCGCCACGACGTGGACCGCCTCCTGCGCGAGAAAGAGGCCGTGCTCGCCCAGAACGCGCAGGCGCAGGACACGATCAACGGCTACGCCATGCGCGTGCGCGAGCTCGAGGCCACCGCGCACTCGCTGCAGGCCATCGCCAGCGACTATCACAACAAGACCGTGCAGGTGGAGCGGCTCACGCGCGAGCAGGCGCAGCTCCGCGAGGCGCACGCCGTCACGCATCAGGAGCTTGAGCGCACGCGCGTCGAGATCGCGCGCCTCAACGGCCTGCTGGAGATGATCTATCGCTCGAAGACGTGGAAGCTGCACACGACGCTCGAGCGCTTCCGGGGACGCGGATGACGCCGGTGAGTCGGGTCATGCTCGTCTGCCCCGAGCCGCTGGGACACGGCCAGCCCGCCGGCATCGGCATCCGCTTCGTCGAGATCGCCCGGGTGCTGCGCGACGACGGCCACTCCGTGACCATTCTCTCGCCGGATGCGGGCGAAGTGGCCGGCTGCGCGTCCAGCTACATCAACCCCGAGACGCTGCTGGCGACGAGCGAGGCCAGCGACGTGGCGGTGGTGCAGGGACACGTGGCCAACGCGTTCTTCCTGCAGGCCGCGCCGATCCCGACGGTGGTCGACCTGTACGACCCGTACATCATCGAGAACCTGCACTACTACGCCGAGCGCGGCGCGGAAGTGTTCCAGCACGATCACTTCACGCTGATGAGCTCTCTCGCGCGCGGCGATTTCTTTCTCTGCGCGTCGGAGGCGCAGCGGATGTTCTACCTCGGCGCGCTGCTGGCGGCGGGGAGGCTGAATCCGGCGGCGTTCGAGCGCGATCCGGATCTGCATTCGCTGATCGCGGTGGCGCCGTTCGGCGTGCCGAACGTAGGGCGGGCTTCAGCCCGCCCCCTCGTCGTCAATGGACGGGCTGAAGCCCGTCCTACGTTGGACATCCTCTTCGGCGGCATCTACGACTGGTACGACCCCATCCTCGCCATCGAGGCCGTGCGGCTCGTCGAGAACGCCACCCTCACCTTCACCCATCATCCGAACCCGGAGCTCACGCCGCAAGGCAAGCTGGCCGAGGCCATGGAGCACGTGCGCGCAAACAAGTACACACACGTACGGTTCGAGCCGTGGGCTCCGTATGAACAGCGTGCCGAGTTCTTCGCGCGCTTTTCGATGGCCCTCCTCACCTTCCCCCGCTCCCTCGAGACCGACCTCTCCATGCGCACGCGCGTCTACGACTACCTCTGGTGCGGGCTGCCGATCGTGACCAGCTCCGCGCCGGGCACGGACGAGATCCTGGCGCGGTACCACGCCGGCGTGGTGGTCACGGACGAGACGCCGCGGGCGTTCGCGGAGGCGATCCGCAGCGTGCCGCGCGACGGTGAGTTCGAGCGTTTCGTCCGCGAGCATCAGTGGAGCGCCACGCTCGCCCCGTTGCGCGAGTTCTGCCGCGCGCCGCGCGTCGAGCGCACGAAAGACGCGTTCGCGATGCGTCCGGCCATCCCCGAGCGGCCGGTGTCGATCCTTCGCCGGTTGAAGCGCCGGCTCCGCGCATGACCACCACCGAGATCATCATCGTCAACTGGAACAACCGCCGCGAGACGCTGGAATGCGTCGCGGCGGTCGAGGCGCAGTTGCGCGCGGGCGCGTCCATCACCGTCGTCGACAACGGCTCGACCGACGGCAGCACCACCGCGATCGCGGCCAAACATCCGAACGTGAAGCTGTTCGCCTTGAAGGAGAACCGCGGCTTCACCGGCGGCCTCGCCGCCGCGCTGGCGGGCTCGGTGGCCGACCGGGTCGTCTTTCTCAACAACGACGCGGTCCCGGAACCAGGGTGGCTCGACGCGTTCACCGAGGCGATGGACGGCGCGGCCGACGACGTCATCGCCATCGGCGGCAAGATCGTCGATCCCACCGGCACGAACATCGACTTCATCGGCGGCGTGCTCACCTTCGACGGGCACGCCTTCCAGAACGGCTTCCGCTACCCCGTCGGCTCGCGCGAGGAGCCGAAGCCCGGCGACGAGATCCTCTTCGCCTGCGGCGGGAACATGATCGCGCGGCGCGCGCCGCTGATGGAGCTCGGCGCGTTCGACGACGACTTCTTCGCCTATCTCGAGGACGTCGACTTCGGCTGGCGCTCGTGGATCTGCGGCTGGCGCGTCACGTTCGAGCCGCGCGCGTGCGTGCGCCATGCCTCGAGCACGACCAGCAACCGCCTCGGCGATTTCGAGCGCGGCGTGCTCTTCGAGCGCAACGCGCTGCAGACCTCGATCAAGAACTACGAGAACCTCGGCGCGTCCGCCTCCGCGGTGCTCTTCGCCTATCTGCACCGCCTGCATCACTACGCCACCACGCGCAATCCGCGCGCGGACGAGCTGACGCGCACGCTCTTCACGCCGTCGAAGCGCAAGCGCCGCTGGCCGAAGCCGCCGCTGGCGGCGATCGACGATCCGCTGACGGCCATGCAGTTCCGCGCCTTCGACTGGATCGTGAAGAACGACGCGCGCCTGGCGAAGAAACGCCACGACGTGCAGCAGCGCCGCAAGCGCAGCGACCGCGAGATCTTCGAGCGCTTTCCGCTGCACTTCGTCCCCACCTATCCGGGCGACGCGCAGCTCATGGAGAGCGCGCTGTTCCGCATCCTCCGCCCCGCCCTGCCGTCCGAGGACAAAACGCTCGAGGAGATCATGCGGCCGTGAGCTTTCTCCGCCGCTTCCGGCCGCACGGCGTGTTCTGGCGGCAGTTCCTCCGCTGGGCCGTGCTCAACGTGCCGTACTGGGTCGAGGGAGTGATCCTCGGTTTCTGGACGCTGCTCTTCATGTTCTGGGGCCCGGGGCGGCGTGGGATCATCGCCAACCTCCGGCACATCCTCCCCGGCTCGTCGTACCTGGCGAACCTCTTCCGCGTCTATCGCGTGATGTGGAACTTTGCCTGGACCATCGACGACAACGTGCGCTTCAAGGAGCTGCGCGTGGTGCCGGACTGGGAGTTCACCGGCCGCGAGCACTTCGAACGGCTGGTGAAGGAGCCGGGCGGCGCGATCATCCTCACCGCGCACATGGGCAGCTACGACCTCGGCGCGCACCTCTTCGCGCAGATGTCGAAGCGGCAGATCGTGATGGTGCGCGCGCCGGAGATCGACCCGCAGACGCAGCGTTTCGAGGAGCAGCAGCGCGGCCAGCCGGAGACGCTCAAGGTCGACTTCAGCACGCGGGCCAGCGAGCTGGCCATCGAGCTGCTGCACGCGCTGCAGCGCGGCGAGATCATCGCCATCCAGGGAGACCGCGTAACGCCGGGCATCTCCACCCTGCCGGCGACGCTCTTCGGACGGCAGACGATCTTGCCCGCGGGCCCGTTCGCGCTGTCGATGGCCGCACGGGTGCCGGTGTATCCGCTCTTCATCGTGCGCCTGGGACGGCGGCGCTACCGGCTCGTCGTCGGCGAGCCGTTCGACGTGCGCCGCACGCGCGACCGCGCTGAGGCGTTCGAGACCGCGATGGCGCAGTGGACGCGCGAGCTCGAGGCGATCGTGCAGCCGGCGTGGTTCCAGTGGTACACCTTCGCGCCGTTCGCCGGGGAGCAGGCGGCGTGAAGATCGTTCGCGGACGTGCCGACGCGCGATGGCTGCCGTCGCGATTCAACTTCGCCATCTTTCGCCTGCTCGCCTACGCGCGCATGCGCGGCACGAAGCCGGAGCCGCGCGACGTCTCGCTGATCGTCGACCCGAACCAGAACAACCTCGAGAGCCACCTGCTCGGGGTATGGACGACCCTCACCGTCACCTGCTACGCCGCGGGGACGCTGTTCGCGGACTGGCCGCTGCCGCTGGCGCTGCTGGCGGGCGTGCCGGTGGCGATCACCTGCCTGGAGATCCCGATCGTGATGGTCGGACTTTCCCTGCGCCGCAGCGAGAACAACATCGGCCTGAACTCGGTTGTGCTGATGTCGCTGCTGATCGCGGCGGCGCTGTATTTTGCGCGCGCGCATTCGTGGGTCCGGTTCGCGGCGTGGCAGTTCCTCGCCGGCGTGGCGCTGAACGCCCTGGCCGCGCCGGTCGTATTTCTGCTGCGCGGCCACATCACCGAGATGGAGAACGCCGTGGGAGGCATTTCATCCGAGCTCTGATCCTGGGATTCGCGATCGTGGCGCCGGTGGCGCTGGTGCTGCTGTGGCCGACCGCGCCCGTGGCGGCCATCGGCGTCGTGGCGCTGTCGCACGCGCTGCTGCTCTATCCCGTCCTGCGGCCGAACGTGCAGTGGCTCGGCCCCGTGGTCACGCATTTCGCCACCGCCCGCAAGGAAGTGTGGCTGACCATCGACGATGGCCCGACCGGGGACACGCCGGCGGTGCTCGACCTCTTCGACCGCCACGACGTGAAGGCGACGTTCTTCGTGAAAGGAGAGCTCGCGGAGCAGTTTCCCGAGGCCGCGCAGGAGATCCTCCGCCGCGGCCACTCGCTGGCGAACCACAGCCACACCCATCCCGCGGGGAGCTTCTGGTGCTCGCCGCCGGGACGCGTGGCGCACGAGATCGACGGCTGCAACCGCGCCATCACCTCCATCGCCGGCGCGCCGCCGCGCTGGTTCCGCGCGCCGGTGGGGATGAAGAACCCCGCCGTCCACCCGACGCTGGCGCGCCGCGGGATGCGACTCATCGGCTGGACCGCGCGCGGCTTCGACGCGGTGCGCTCCGACCCGCGCGAGATCCTGGCGCGCATCCTCCCCCACCTGCGCCCGGGCGCGATCATCGTCCTGCACCAGGGGCGCGATCACTCGGTGCGCGTGCTCGAGCACGTGATCGTGGCGCTGAAGGAGCGCGGGTACCGGTTCGTGATTCCGGAGGACGAGCAGCTGCGGACGAGCGATGAACGATGAGAGATGAGCGATGAGCAGAAGCCTGTGCGGCTCCGGTTCATTGCTCATCGTTCATCGCTCATCGCTCATCGCTCGTCGAAACACCGCAAAGTACGTGTTGTACGGCATCCTCCCCCACAGCGGCCGGATGTCGTGCGTGAAGCCGGCGAACGGCGCGGTGAGCTCCTCGCGCGTCGGGTAGTTCAGCGACTCCGCCTTCATCCAATGGAACGTGCGCGCGAGCGAGTCGACGGCCACGGTGAGGCGATAGCGCCACGACCCGTCGCGCAGCGGCTGGCGGATGATGACCGCCCCGCCGGGAGGGACGGCGCGCGCGGCGTTGGTGAGGATCTGCTGCTGCGACGCCGCATCGAAGTAGTGGAGGATGTCGAGGATGACCACGTTGCGGCCGTCGGGCAGCGGATCGCGCGCGTCGCCGGCGATGAAGTCGACCTCGCGATAGCGCGTCGCGGCCGCGCGCGCCAGCGCGATCTTGCGCTCGTCGAAGTCGATCCCGATCACGGGCGCGGTGTAGCCGTGCTCGCGCAGGTAAAACGCCAGCAGGCCGACGCCGCACCCGAGGTCGACGAGCGGGAGGTCGCGTCCGCGAAGCGCTTCCAGCGCGGCGCTGTAGGCGGGATCGGTGCGCACTTTCCAGCGCACGTACCCCTGCAGGGCGCGGCGGTCGTAGAGCGACGCGAGGCGATTGGAGAGCGCGATCTCCTTCACGCGGTCAGGTGCTCGATCAGCGTGATGAGATCGGGAAGGTTGAACGGCTTCGGCAGGATCGCCGCCACCCCCATCTGCAGGAGAGCCTGCGGCTGCACCCCCGCGTGCGCGGAGACGACGATGATGGGGATGCGGCCGAGGTGGCCGGTCTCCTGGAGACGCTGCAGGAAGTCCCAGCCGTTCACGCCGGGCATGGCCAGGTCGAGCAGCACGACGTCGGGATTGTGGATCGTCAGCGCGCGCTGCCCCTCGTTGCCGTCGCCGGCCAGCAGGACCTGAAAGCCGTGCTGGCGGAGGGCGGCGGCGAGCATGCCGCGGATCGGCAGGTCGTCGTCGATCACCAGCACGCGCTTCTTGGCGACCTCGCTCAGTCGCTTCTCTTTCGTTCCGGTCTGCGCGCTTCCAACGTTCATGGGACCTGAATTCTATCGACGGATGAGAACGGCTTGCAGGATGCACGCCCGCTAGAACAGGTCGCTGTCTCCCCACGTGTAATAAAAATCTTCGCGCATGTGCGCGACCACGTCCGGCCAGGCGAAGGGGACGCACATGACGGAGAGATCCTGCGGCTCGGGACGGGTCTCGAAGCCAAGGCGCTGCAGCGTCTCGTCGAAGAAGCGGGGGCGCGGGGGGAACCACGCCTCGATGGCGTCGACCGGATACGACGGAACTACATGACGCAGCACGACTTCCACCGCGTCGAGGTGCCGCGGGTCGAAGAGCGCGTCCCCCCAGGTGAAGCGCTGCCCGCGGATGCGGAACGCGATCCAGCCGACCAGCCTGCGCCACTTGCGGATGGCCACGACGGCGTACTCCGTGTCGGGACAGTCGAGGTAACGCCAGCGCACGTAGCGCGCGTCGCGGCGCACGAGGAAACGGTAAGCATTTGCACAGCGCGCAAACAGCTCGTCCCACTCGCCCGTGGTCTCGCGCACCAGCTCCAGCTGCCAGCCGCGCAGCCAGCGCGCGTATCGGCTGATGGGGCGCGGAGGCTTCGCCACGCGGTAGGTCACCGGCTCCACACGGTCGCTGCGGAGGTAGCGCAGCGAGATCTTCTGGATGTTGCCGACGTTGAAGCCGTAGTTGAACGCCACCTGCCCCTCGCAGAAGCGCGCGTAGAAGTCGAGCGCCGTGCGTCCGATGACGCTGGTCGGGCCGCGGCCGATGTGGCGCACGGAGACGTCGGTCATCGTGTCGCCGATCTGGTGCGCCAGCACGTCGTTGCCGTACGCGAAGAACGGCACGACGTAGCCGGCATAGTGCGCGACGAGCCGGTCGTCGTCGAAGGCCAGGCTGATGCGCTCGTTGCCGAACGGGTTCTCGCGGAACTTCCAGCGGAAGTGCTCGAGGCTGCGCGGCGCGTGGGGAAAGGCGCGGGCGAAGAGGCCGAGGATCTGTGCTTCGTCGCCCGCGGCGTAACCGCGCGTCTCAACGGGCATGCGTCGGTTCCACCGAGCGGATGGCGCGGACGTTCATGGCGGAGCCGGAGCGCCGCCGCGCCACGATGCGGATCGAGCCGGTGCTGACGATGGCCGGGTCCGGCATCATCGTCAGCAGCATGCGCGCGAACGGCGCGAGCACGGGATGGTGCGCCGCCAGCCAGTGCCGCAGGAACTTCTGGTCGCGATATTCGAAGTCCGGCCCGATGTCGATGATCTCGAAGCCGGAGTGCTCGAGCAGCTCGATGATGGCGGAGCGCGAGTAGAGGAGGAGGTGCGTCCGGAAGTTCTGCGCCATCCGCTTCCGCTCGAAGAAGAGATACAGGAGTCCCTCGGTGTCGAAGGTCGACAGGAACAGCACGCCGCCCGGCTTGATGAGGTCCTTGATGCGCGCCAGCGCGTCGTGCGGATCGGCCATGTTCTCGAAGACGTGGAAGAGCGTCAGCGCGTCGAACGCCGGCCCGACGTTCACGAACGAGGAGAGCGACGCGCAATACACCTCCAGTCCCCGCGCGCGCGCGTGGCGTGCGGCGGCGGACGCGGGGTCGATGCCGACGTACTCGTAATCCTTGGCGGCCAGGACGCCGAAGCTGCCGTCGCGCACGCCCACC
The DNA here is from genome assembly GCA_035627015.1 of Thermoanaerobaculia bacterium. GTDB lineage: Bacteria > Acidobacteriota > Thermoanaerobaculia > Gp7-AA8 > Gp7-AA8 > QHVT01. The sequence continues at coordinate 20,370 of DASPMO010000158.1, forward strand.
TCGAGCACGCGCGCGCGTGCCGGGAGCTGGCGGCGCACCCAGTTGAAGCGCCGCTGGCTGGTGCGCTCCCGCGCCGACGGCGAATGCGTCTCGTAGGTCGGCGTGGCCGGCGCGGCCTGCGCGCGCAGCACGCGCCGCACCGGGACGGTTCCCTCCTCGTCCGCGAACTGGCTCAGGTAGCGGCATTTGCACCGCCGGCAGGCGCGCACGACGTTGCCGGGGATCTGCGCGGCCGTCCATACCTCGGACGAGAAGCACACGGGGCAGCGCCGGGCGGCGCGGTAGGCATGCCTGCGATTGGCGAGGCGGATCTTCAGCGCCGGCAGCACTCCCCCGCACGGGCCGAACGAGCGCGGATGCTCCTCGGCGTGCACGACGAGGTGCTCGATGCGGAAACCGTACTTGTTGGCCAGGAACGCCAGCTCGAGCTCGCAGCCGCCGTCGCAGAGGCGCGACTCGCCGACGACGATCTTGGCGGCGGTATTCGAGAACGCGGCCAGCTGGATGGTGCGGTCCGGCAGGATCGGCACGAGCAGCCAGCGCAGCGAGCGCGGGCCGTCGTACTCGGTGCGCGTGGAGGCGAAGACCACCTCGCACGTTCCCGACTCGACCATGGCCACGGCGTCGCCGATGGCGGCGGCGGGATACGGAAGCGCGGGGTCGGCCATGACGATGACCCGCCCTTTGGCGTCGCTGACACCCCGGCGCAGCGCGGGGCCGAGCTCCTCCCCTTCCGGCGCGAGCAATTCGAACGTGAGGCCGGTGCTCTCGAGGTACCGCTCGAGCGCGCCGAGGGCGGGGCTGACGCCCGGCCGCCGCGGCACCACGACCGATACGCTGGTCGACGTCATGGCCTGATTTTATAGCGGAGGTAGAGGGGGGCGGCTTTCAGCGAGGCCCTGACCTCGGGAGGAACATCCTCGGCATAGCCGAAGTGGCCGGCCGCCGTGTCGAAGCTCGCCAGAGGGGAAGCCTCGGTGATGACGTCCGCCGAATGTAGGGCGGGCTTCAGCCCGCCTCCCCCGTGGGGGGACGGGCTGAAGCCCGTCCTCCGCTCCAGCCTCTTCATCACCCTGGCCAGCCATGGCCCGTTCCACTTTTCCAGGTACTTCCATTCCGACTCGGCGTAGCGCGCGGCGGCGACCTCCGCCGTCTGCGACGCGCTCTGGTTGTACACGTGGCGCACTTTCGCCTCGGGGACGTACACGATGCGCTTGCGGTGCGCGCTCACGCGGCGGAGAAAGTCGGTCTCCTCGAAGTACAGCGGGAAGCGCTCGTCGAAGCCTTCCAGCACGTCGAAGTCGCGCGCCCTCACGGCCATGACGGCGCCGGAGAGCATGCGCACCTCGGTCGTCCGGCTCAGGGACCAGAAGCGGACGCGGGCGGCGAAGCGGCGCTCGTCGCGCTGCGCCCGCCACTTCGCCGAGCGCGAGGCCAGCACCTGATCGAGCTTCTCGCGCGCGGTGAGGAGATCGCCGGGCGGGAGGTGCCAGCGGTGGGCGTCGTCCCAGAAGAGCGCGGGGCCGGCGACGGCGGTCCTGGCATCGAGCGCGGCGGCGAGGAGATCGAGCGAGCGCGGGGCGAAGAGGACATCCGGATTCGAGATCACGATCGTGTCGCCGCCACAGGCGCGGCGCCCCTCGTTGATCGCACCGGCATAGCCGCGGTTCGTCTTCGCGACGATCAGCGTGTCGGCAAAGTGCAGCGCGGCCGCCTCGCCAGGATCGCAACTGTTGTCGACGATCACCACCTGCAGCGGCGAGGAACAAGCCGCGCGCGCGGTGCGCACGGCATCCGCCGCCAGCGCGGCGGAGCGGTAGTTGACGACGAGGAGCGAGATCATCGACGGTCGAGCACCGTCGGCTCTTCGACGCGCGGCAGCTCCCAGCGATGGTCGACGCCGATCAGGCCGATCTCGAAGCGGTCGCCGGTCATCGAGAACGCGGGACGCACGTCGCGCCGGTCGAACACGGTCATGGCGTTCTCATCGCCGACGTAGGCGATGATCGAGTAGTCGCCGCGCAGCAGCGGCACGTCCACCAGGCGCACGGTCAGGTCGTACGACGTGCGGCCGGAGAGCGGCGGAATGCCGTCCGCGTGCGTGCCGACGGCGAAGCACTGCAGGTCGTCGGCGGAGCGGTGCACGCCGACGATCACGTGCACCGGCTGCCGCGGCGAGTCGGTCTCGATGCGGATGCGCACGTGGATGTCCTCGCCGCGGGCGAAGCGGCCGCGCGGCGTGCCGCCGCGGTCGATCACTTCGATCGACCGGAAGCGCGCCGGCGTCAGCGTCTCCGGCACGCCTTCGCTGGCCGGATGATCGCGGTCGCGCTCCAGGAGGAACGTCTCGTACTCGTGCACCACGTCGAGCGACGGCCCGTAACGCATCACCCGGCCGTGATCGAGCCAGAGCGTGCGGCGGCAGATCGAGGAGACGTAGTAGAGCGCGTGCGAACAGAAGAGGATGGTCTTGCCCGCCTCCTGGAACTCGCGGATCTTGTCGATGCACTTCTTCTGGAAGTGACCGTCGCCGACGGCCAGCGCCTCGTCGATGACCAGGACGTCGGGATCGACGTTCACGGCCACGGAGAAGGCCAGCCGCATGTACATCCCCGAGGAGTACGTCTTCACCGGACGGTCGATGAAGGAGCCGAGCTCCGAGAACTCGAGGATGGCGGGCAGGCGCTCGCGCACTTCCGCGGGGGTGAGGCCGAGGATGGCCGCGTTGAGCGCGGCGTTGTCGCGGCCGCTGAACTCGGGGTGAAAGCCGGTGCCCAGCTCGAGGATCGAGGCGATCGTGCCGGTCGTCTCCAGCGTGCCGGAGCTGGGGCGGGTCACGCCGCAGAGCAGCTTGAGGAGCGTGCTCTTGCCGGCGCCGTTCTGGCCGATGATGCCGACCGTCTCCCCTTTCTCGACGTCGAACGAAACGCTCTCCAGGGCGGGAAAGACGATGTGGTGCGGGCGGCGCGTGAGGAGCTCGACCAGGCGATCCGCAGGCCGGCGGTACATGTCGTAGTGCTTCGACACGTCGACTGCGCGGACGGCGATCTCCATCGGAGTCATTCTACGGAGTTGTCACGGAACGCGTCCAAAAACGAAGTGGCGGGCCGGAGCCCGCCACCTCGGAGGAACTGCGTGAATGGAGCTTACTGATTGAGGAACGGCGTGGCGACCACGTACTCCGGATCCTGCGTCTCCATGTCGATGCAGGAGGCGAAGGCCCAGAGGGCGCCGTTCGCTTCGATCTTCAACGTGGCCGTGGTGATGCCGTTCCAGTCGCCGCGCGGCTGCGCCGCCGTGCCCGCGAACGGTCCGACGATCGTTTCGGCCGGACGGATCGTGTACTGAACCGCCTTGACGGCCGCACCGGTATTCGGGTCGAGCAGCGTCACCGTCGCCACCACGTTGGACGAGGAAACGTTCACCAGGCCGATGTTCGTGCGGTACGCCGCCGAGTTGCGGACGCCGGCGATGATGGCAGCCTGGTTCGGCTTCACGTTGGCGCGGGCCGGCGAGAAGGCCGGGATGCCCTGGCCGAACGTGCCGTTGGCGCCGTTGTCGAAGTAGGTACGGGCGGAGGTCATCGGATACTTCTCGTGGTTGCCCGGGACCGTCACCTTGAGGGTGCCGAGACCGTCGTCCACGTTGCCGAGCACACCCTGCTTGAGGATGTCGTTGTAGGTGATGAACTTGCCCGAGTCGAGCGAGACGCTGGCCTCGGCCTTCTTCTCACCGGCGGAGTTGTAGTACGTCAGGTCGAACAGCATGCCGTCCGGATCGGGGTTGAAGATCGTGACGTCGCTGCGCCACTGACCCACGTGTCCGACGCCGGGGAGGAGGGTGGTCTTGTAGTCGGCCGAGGCGACGTCGCTCTCGGGCAGCGCCTGGATGTAGACGCCGTCGTTGCTGAACGCGTCGACGGACGAGGCGTACGCCACGATCCAGTTGCCGGCCGGGACTTCGATCTTGACGCTGAACGGCTTGTCGTTCGGAAGGTTCGGGACCTTCACCGTGAGCGGGTACTGCTCGAGCTGGAACGGCTGCAGCGTGAGCGGGAAATCAGCGATCTTGAACTTGGCGGCGTCGTAGACCGTGACCGTCACGCTGAGGGGCGCGGCGTTCGGGTTCAGGAAGCCGACGTTCGTGCGGTAGCGCGCGTCGTGACGGAGACCGGACATGTAGTACTTGCCGTCGCCCGTCGCGGCGCCGCCGCCGAGGTTGTCGATGCGGATGGCCGGGATGAACTGGCCGAACGTGCCGTTCGGGGTCTGCGTGTACGTACGCGTCCAGATGTGCGGCGGCGTCATCGCGCTCTTGGTGGTGATGATGACCGGGCCCTGATCTTCCTTCTGCATGTCCAGAAGGTTGCCGAGGAAGTTCTCGTAGATGTGGGTGGCCTTGATCATCGTCAGGTTCTTGGTGATGCCCTTGAACGTCGCCTCCATCACCAGAGGCTTCGTCTCGGAGACCTGCGGGTCGGGGTTGTAGATCTGCACGTCCGTGCGCCACGCGCTGCCGCCCTGGCCGGCCGTGTAGGCGGTGACGGGCAGGAGGTAGCGGTACTCCGGAATGGCCGGGGGATTGGTGATGACGATCTGCGCCTGCGCGTCACCCATCGGCGCCGTGGCGGCGTCGCGGGAGTTGCGCGCGGAGACCTTCACCGTGTAGGTGCCGGCCGAGGCGAACGTGTGCGAGATGGTGCTGGTGCGCGAGATGGCGCCGGCCTGCGACGTGTCGACGGCCGTGCCGTCGCCGAAGTTCCAGGTCCAGCCCGTGGTGGTGTCCATGTTGGACGTGGCCACGAACGTGACCGCCTGCCCCTTGCGGCCGTTGGCCGGGAAGGTGGTCGGAGTGATGACCGGCAGCGGCTCCGTCGCCGTGGTACCGGCGACCTTGACGGTGCGGTTGTAGGTGTAGGAACCGGCGCCGTTGCGGACCGTCAGCTTGACGTTGTAGTCGCGGCCACCGGCGAAGCTGTGCGTGGGGTTGCGCTCGGCCGACTTCGGCGTGCCGTCGTCGAAGTCCCACTCGAAGTGGTCGCAGCTTCCGACGGTGTAGTAGTAGTTCGGCGACGAGAAGGCAATGGCCTCGCCCGCGTTGCAGGGCGTGCCGTTGAACTGGCGGCAGTTGGTGGTCGGGCCGACGAACTCGATCACGAAGTTGCTGATCGACGGGGCGATCCCGCAGTTGCCGACCGGGTCGGCGACGGCCACCTGCGTCGTGGCCGCCGGCGCGGTGCCGTTGCTGTTGGAGACCACCGCGCTGACGGTGTAGGTGCCGGCCGTGGAGTAGACCTTCTGCGGCTGACGGACGTTGCTCGTCGGCGAGCCGTCACCGAAGTTCCAGGTGACGTTGTCGCACGACTGCAGCTGCGAGCCGCCGCGGCGGGCCGTGAAGGTGACGGTGTCGGACGTACGGCAGGTCGCGCCGCCGTTGCAGGTGGCGGAGACGGTGATGCCCGACGGCGCCGTGCACTGGTTGGTCGGCGGCGGCTCGGTCGTGCCCGTGATCGTGACGGTGGTCTGTTTCACGATCGGCGTCGACGTGCCGGCGTTCGACAGCGTCAGGGTGACGGTGTAGGTGCCCGGCGTGGGGTAGCTGTGGGTGACCGTCTCGGTCGACTTGGGGCTGCTGCCGTCGCCCATGTTCCAGCTGTAGACGTCGCACGCCTGGCGCGCGTAGCCCTGGAACGTCGGCGTGAACTCGATGCTGGTGCCCGGGGCGCAGCTCGTGGAGCAGCCGATCTTGTTGATGGAGACGTTGTGCGAGAGCGGGAGCTGGCCGCAGAGCGAGCCGCCTACGGTGAGCTGCTTGCTCACCTCGACCGGGAAGATGGTCTTGGTGGCCTTGAGGGTGATGGTGTAGGTACCCGGCGCCGAGAGCGTCGGCTCGAAGGTGGCGGCGGTGCCGGTGACGGGCGAAGCGCCCGGACGGGTGAGCGTCCAGAGGTAGGCCCAGCCGGTCATCGGCTTGGAGCCCGCGGAGCGCGCCGTGAACTTGCAGGGGCTGTTCGCGTTCGCGCAGCCGGTCACTTCGATGTCCGGATCGGGCGTGGAGAGCGTGAGCGACGTGGAGAACTCCGCGTATTGCGGCGGGGTGCCGGGGAGCGTGGCCGGGTCGACGTTGATCTTCAGGCCGATTACCGTGCCGTCGCCGAGCGACGAGCGCGGCACCACGAGCGGACGGATCGTGCCGATCGTCTCGCCCACGGCGCTGGTGCTGACGCTGCCCGCGGTGGTCACCGGGGTGCCGTTCACGGTCCAGACCACGTCCCACGTCTTGGCGCTGAGGACGTTCGGGTTGGCGGTGAAGAACGGCGACGCGGTGAAGGTGACGTTCGTCCCGTCGCTGGTCGGCGTGTTGATCGAGGCCTTGAAGGGCACGACCGTGTAGTCGACCGTCAGCACCGGGGTCAGGTACGGGTTGTTGATGTTGAGGTTCGCGTCATAGTCACCGTACGCCGCGCGGAACGTCAGCTTGTGCGGGCCGATAGTGCCGCCCAGGATGCCCTTGTTCGGCTCGAGCGTGGTGGTGGTGCCGTCGATGTTCCAGAGGGCGACGTGGCCTTCGACGGCGCCGTCCGAGGCATCGACGAACGACTCACCGGCCACGAGATAGAGACCCGTGACGTTGGTGGTGAGCGGATCGATCATGGACTGGACGCCGATGCGCGGCGACGGCAGCTTCAGCGCGACATTCAACTGCGCGCGGATGTTCGAGTCCTGGACCGTCTGGGCCTGGACCAGCTTCGGCGAGGTGACGGCGCCGGCGGTGGTGATGCCGGTGAACTGATGGATGATGTCGCCGGGCGTGCGGGTGCGGCGGCCGGAGTTGCCGGTGCCCGCCTCGGGGTTGCCGAAGACCCACTGCACGTCATAGGCGATCGACGGGCTGGAAGAGGTGGCGGTGAAGGTGACCGGGTCGCCGTAGTACGGACCCGGCTCGGTCGACTTCGCGCTCGCGTTGACGGTGCCGTACGGGGGCCCCTTCATGGTGATGTTGATGGAGTTGCCGCCCTCGAGCTCGAAGACGTCGCCCAGGCCGAAGCCGCTGTACATGAGGTAGGTCTTCCCACCCCACTTGACGATCTCGACGTCGGCCGACTGCGCCTGGATGGCGGTGTAGGAGCCCGGCTGGGCGTAGCCGGGAGGCGGCTGGTGGTAGTACTTGCGGAAGAAGTTGTCGATGTTGAGATCGGTGACGCCCGTGGAGTCGATGCGCAGGACTTTCACGTCGTACGTCGAGGCCACGCGGTCGATGCCGCCGATGGCCATGTAGCCGGCGTTGACGTGCATCATCAGCGGATTGAAGACGCCCGAGAACGGCTGGTACGTGGTCTTGGTGTACGTGTTGCCGGAGGGCGTGAGCTTCCAGATCTTGCCGTTGTTCTCGACGGCCCAGACGTTGCCCTGGTCGTCCATCGAGACCACTTCGCCGAACTTGCCGCCGTCGCCGCTGTACTCGGCGATCGGGGCGGCGCCGGAGATGAGCGCGTCGTAGTCGAAGATGCGCAGGCTGAAGTTGTTGTCGATGTAGGCGATGCGGCGCGTGTCGTCGTTGCGGGCCACGGCGCGCATGGCGTTCTTCTTGTCGCCGGTGCGCGTGGAGGTCACGACCGGACGGCTCGTGGTGGTGGCGTCGAAGACGGCCATCTGCGAGTCGCGGTCGGCGATGATGACGTAGTAGGTGCCGCCGCTCTTGATCGAGACGATCGACTCGGACTTGACCTTGGACGTGTTGGTGAGGACCTTGGTGAACTCCGGGTTCGGCGTGGCCACGAACTGGATCACCTTCGGCAGGTGCGTGCCGTTGACGCGGCCGTCGTCGGTGACGATGGCCCAGCCGAACTTCTCGGTGGCGACGTAGACGTTGCCGCGATCGTCATAGTCGAAGGGAACGGCCTTGGCCATCGGATCCTGGAAGTCGCCGCCGTCGGTCTGCCACCCGGACGAGGAGTACTCGGGGTAGACGAAGGCATCCCAGTCGAGGACCCGCTCGCGGCCTCCACCGACGCCCGAGAACTTGTTGACGATCGGGATCATGCCGCCCGGCAGGTCGGTGGTGAAGAAGGTGTCGAGCGAGTACGCCATCATGGCGTTGCCGACCTGGATGTAGACACGCGGAGGCGCGGTGCCGCGCGTGGTCGGCGCGACACGGATGAAGCGCGCACGAGCCGTGCGGAACGCGTTGACCCACATCTGGTAGCTCTGCACGCTGCTCGAGTCGACGTAGCGTCCGACGTGCTTGACCAGGACGCCGCTGTACGGATACGTCGGCAGACCGTTGTTCTCCTGGCCATGGACATTCGTCCAGGGACAACCAGTGCAGAGGACGGGCTGCTCGCTCTTGGACCCCGGCATCGGATGATTCTGAGCGAACACCGTCGTTGCGGCGGCCAAGGACAGGATCAGCCCGATAACGAGATATCGAACGGACTTCAACATGACACCCCCGAGAAAATTGATCTCAAAACTAGTGGAACGTGGCGATGAGAGGACGAACGACTGTTATTGTAAGCACGAGCCGTCCGAATGCAAGAGGTTTTTATTCGGAGTAGTTTTTTGGACCGTTCGAGGGCGCGTCGAAGCCGGGCGGGGACGCGCGCTCGAATGCTCCAAAAAGCAAAAAGAGGCGGGCTGGATTCCCAGCCCGCCTCGATGGCAACTACGTGGATTTGAGGATTACAGACCGCCACCGACGTCGACGCGATCCGGATTCCAGTTCGCATTGGTCGGACCCTGAACCGGGGTCGCGGCCACGGCCGGTCCGATGATCTCGGTGCCGGTCGTGATCTCGGAGATCGGCTCCTGAACCGTGCAGCCGTTGGCCAGCCACGCGGCGTCGAAGTCGACCGAGTAACGACCCTCGGCGCGCATGCTGACGACGACCCAGTTCTGGGAGGCCAGCGGCGTGTCGGTGGTCGAGTTGTCGAGGTTCAGGTACATCCAGCCGGCGGTCGCGCCGTTGGTGAGCTGCGGGTAGATCGAGGCATCGGCAACCGAAGTGCGCGAAGTCTCAGGCAGCGTGAACTCCGTGGTGATCGGGGGCGAAACGCGGGAGACCGGAACGTCACCGACCGGGTTCTCGGCTTCGTCGAAGCGGACGATTTCCGCAACGTTGGTGTTGTTCTGCTGCCACTCGCCGCACTCGTCAGGAACCGGAGCGCCGACACCGGTGATGCCTTCGCGCCAGATCTTGTACGAGGTGGCCATCTGGTTCGCACCGCCCTGAATCCAGCGCGCGGCGAAGACAGACGGAAGCGGCTGACGGCGATCGAGGACGTCGCCACCCTGGTAACGGCTGTAGAAGGTGCGGTCGAAGTTGATCGTCGCGACCGTACCGACATCGCCACCCTCAGGCACCGCACGGATGTGGACCATCGGGTTGCCCTGGGCGAAGTTCTGCGAGGAGTTGACCTGCTGATAGTCGCCGATCAGGACGTTGTCGAAGCGGATTTCCGAGGTGAAGTAGCCCGGATCCGTCGGCAGCGAGGTGGAGCAGAGGTCGGCGGTGTCGATCGTGGCGTAACCGATCGCGTTGGTGTGAACGAGACCCACTTCATCGCAACCCTCGAGGATACCGAAGTCAGGGACTTCGCCAGCCGTGAAGGCGCGCTGCATACGCTGAACGTAGGCAGGATCGAGGGTGCCCGGGAGACGGTCGCAGGCCGCGAGGTTGAGCGTCGTGTTGACGTCCGACGTCGGGGTGCGGCGAGCCGTCGTGCGGCCCGGAACGGCGACCGCGGTGCCCGTGCCGGCATCCGGCGCGATGACGCCGCGCGAGATGATGTCGAACAGGTTGATCGCCTGAACGTCATAGCCGGTCAGGAAGATGTTGAAGTCGATAACCGGGAACGAGTAATCGGTCCACAGCGTGACGTGCGCGATCTGGTCGAGGTTCGACGTGTTCGTGATCGTGAACAGGGTCGTCTCGCCAGCCGCGTTGGTCAGGTCGACTTCGAAGTACGGCAGCAGCAGCGTGGCAGCGGGTGCAACGCTGATGTCGCAGCTGTCGTCGTTGTTCGTCGTCGCCGGGCCACCGGTCGCGAAGGTCGCGTTCGTCGCAACCTTGGCGCCCTGTGCGGCGAACGCCGAGCCTGCAACCACGAGCATGGCTAACAGGGCCCAAACGGTAAATTTCTTCATTTCTATCTCCTACACTTCAACGGTTGGAATGAAAAACGAACGAAGGTTTTGCTCACCCGATCCAGACGATACGATCACCTCCGTGTTCAGTTTTTTCAAAGGTTTTCGCGAATTCATTGAACCAAAGACCGGGGTTCCCCCGGCTGAGCTGCTACAAAGTAGGCTGAAATATTCGGAAAGTCAATACCCGAGAGGGTTTGTTATGCGGTATCGCCATATCCGTTGTGCCGATTTGGCGCACTATACTCGCGATCTCCCTCGACTGCAAGGAATCCGCCGCCGCGGCGCTCACTGCGCCGCGGCGGTCTGGCCCGCCACCGTCCCCTTGTTCAGGTACACGTGCACGCTGCCGTTCCTGGCCGACAGCGACGTCGCCGACTCGGCCTCGTACATCACGATCACGTCCGGACGCTGGTCGTTGTTCACGTCGGCCACGGTGAGATCGTAGTTCGCCAGCGGCCGCAGCTCGATCCCGTCCACCTGCGCGCGGGCGAAGCTCCCCTTGCCGTCGCCGACGAGCAGCACGGCCTCGCGCGGGTCGTGACGCGTGAACATGATGTCCTGCTTGCCGTCGCGGTCGAAGTCGCCCGACGAGAGGCCCGGCACGGCGCGGCCCGGCGCCCAGCGCATGATCGACTTGCGCTTGGCGGTCTTGCCGTCGGCCGAGAAGCTGATGTGGTCGATGCCGACGACGCGCGTCAGCGGCGGATCGGCGATGACGTCCTGGTCCATCTTCGGAGGCCAGATGCGGAAGTGCGAGACGATGGCGTCGTCGCGGTCTTTCTTGGTGAAGCGTCCCGCGGCCACGGCGTAGTAGTAGGAGCGGAACGGGATGACGTAGCCCTTGCCGTCCCAGAAGAAGTCGTACTTCTTCGGAGCGTTCTGGCTGAGGTGCACGACCGAGGTGCCGTTGAAGTAGATGGTGGAGGCGAGAAAGTCGGGGTACTTGTCGCCGTTGAAGTAGCCGGAGGCCAGCCAGTCGCCGCTGGTGTTGTCCTTCGGGTGGGCGATGTTCAGCCCTTCCCACTTCTTCCCCCCCTCGCGATTGAGATAACCGCGCAGCGCGGTGTACTCCTTCGCCTTGGGGTCGTTGCTGCGGCCCGTCGGACCTTCGGTGATGGCCACCAGATCCATCCAGCCGTCGCGATCGATGTCGGAGGTGATGAGGCGGCGCGAGGGGAAGGCCTTGTCGTACAGGACCTCCTCGAAGTTGCCCTTGCCGTCGCCGAGGAAGACGGCGATGCCGCTGAGATGGACGCTGAAGGCGAGATCCTGGATCTTGTCTTTGTTGAAGTCGGCGGCGACGACGGCGCCGTAGTTGATGCGCGTCGGCCAGGTCATGCGCCACGGCGTCCAGCCGCCCTTGCCGTCGCCGAGGTAGATGGAGGGCATGCCGTTGCCGGCGCGCTGCGGCGGCAGGACGAGATCGACGTTGCCGTCGTTGTTCATGTCGGCGATGGCGGGGGCGTTGCGCCACGAGCCGCTGTCGGGCAGGCCGTTGGACGCCTCCTCGAACTTCACGCGCACCGGCGCGGTGGGCGGCTCGAGCGGCGAGAACTCGTCGCGGATCGAGTTGAGGTACTCGATCGTCTCCTTCGGCACGGTGATGGTGGTCTCTTCCTTCAGCAGCTCTTCGCGCGACTTGGGCGGATCGAGCTCCTGCATCCACACCCAGACGTACTTGTCGTTGAGCTGGTAGATCTCGAAGGTGAAGTTCACCATGGCCACGGGGCGGACCAGGTTCGGACGGTCGGGGAAGAAGCGCGCGAACTCCTTCTCGTACTTCCGGATGGTGTAGCGCTTGCCGTAGCGGATCCAGACTTTGTCGGGGCTCGGGTTGATGCCCGGGTCTTCCTGGGTGCCGAGCCGGTCCATGCGCTCTTTCGGCGTCTCTTCTTTAATGTAGCGCGGCATGCCCCCTTCGGGGACGTCCATCGTGTCGCTCTCGGCCGCGGGGGCCGTGGCCGCCAGCAGTTCCGAGGCGGGCTTCGGCGGTTCCTGCGCCACGGCGAGGAGAGGCATCGCGATGACGGTCAACGTCAGAAGGACCTTCCGTACAGACATTCTCTTTTTGCTCCCTGAGAGTTAGATGAGATCGACCAGCGTCGGCCGGGTCCTGCGGAAGAAGAGCAGACCCGCGGCCAGTCCCGCCGTCACGACGATCAATAAGAAGACGATCGAGGAGACGTCAGGTAACGGTGACGCCAGCATGGCGCTCCGGAACAAACCGAGGAGCGTGGTCAGCGGATTCCAGAAAAAGAGCGCCTCGAAGCGTCCCCGCACCGGATAGAGGATGGGACTGAGATAAAAGATGATGGAGAGGGCGAAGGTGAGGATCTGGCTGAGGTCGCGGAAGAAAACGTAGCTCGCGGCCAGGAAGAGGCCGATCCCGATCTGCAGCGCGAGCTGGATGAGAATGGCCGCCGGCAGCAGCCAAAGATGATGTAACGGCATGCCGCGGGCGACGATGGCGACGAGGAAGATGGCCAGCCCGATGCACTCGAAAATGAGCGCGGAAATGTTGGGGACGACGACCAGGAGCTCGCTGCGCAGCGGAACGCGGCGGACGATGGTGCCGTTCTCGACGATGGCGGTGGTGGAGCGGATCAGCCCCTCGTTGAAGCCGAGCCAGGGGATCAGCCCGGAGATGAGAAAATAAATGTAGCCGTCCCCTGAGCCGCCGGCGCGTCCGCCGGGGATCATGAAGGTGAAGACGAACCAGTAGAGGGCCACGAGGCTGAGGGGCTGGAGGACGGCCCAGACCACTCCGAGGGCGGAACCGGTGAAGCGGGCGTGGAAATCACGCCGGACGAGCTCGCGGAGAAGGTGGAGGGTGGCGTACGTGGCGGCCTCGGGGCTTGACAGGTCCGCACTTCGGCCTGCATATTGAAATTTGCGCGACTTTATTGTTCAATAGCATAAAAGTCAACGAAGCCACCATGAACAGGCCTGCACAACTCGAACTCGTCGGACGCAAAATTCGCCAGCTGCGGCGGCAGCGGAAGCTCACGCAGGTGGAGCTGGCCGAGAAGATCGGCATTCACCAGTCGGACCTCTCCCGCATGGAGCAGGGCGAATACAAAGTAGGTCTCGATACGCTCCTCAAGATCCTGCAGTGCTTCGATCTGAGCATCGGCGATTTCTTCGACGAGACGAGCCGTGCGAACACGGTCCTCGAGAAGTTCCGCCAGCTCAGTCCCGCGGCGCAGAAGGAAGTGGAGAGCTTCATCGAGTTCAAGCGCAATCTGGAAGATGACAGCTTCGATGGGGGAGAGGGTGGGGGAGCCGATGCTTAGACAGAATCGGATCGAAGAGCTTCGCCAGGAAGCCCGGGCGCGCCTGCGCCAGGGCGATTACGAACAGGCGCTCGAGGTGTACGACGAGGCGCTGGAACTGGCCACGGACGACGAGACGCGCGAGCTGATCTCGATCAACAAGGCCGACGCCATGATCGCGCTCGAGCGCACGGGCCCCGAGGTCCACGCGCTGCCGCGCGTGATCATGCGCCGCACCAATCCGCGGCACGTCTACCTGGCCGCGTACGCGCTGCAGTACAAGCACCGGCTCGAGAACGACCTGAAGCGGGCCCTCTTCTACGGGCAGCTCGCGCTCCGCACCGCGGAAGACGCGAACGAGCCGTCGTGGCGCCGCATCGTTCTGCTCGAGCTGGGCAACATCTACGAGCTCGACTCGCAGATCGAGCTGGCCATCGAGTGCTTCAACGAGTCGCTGTCGATCGTCGAAGAGTCGCCGCTGCAGGAAAAAGAGCTGAGCCACAGCTACGCTCTCGAGAACCTCGGCTACTGCCTGCTGCTGCAGGGGAAGATCGCCGAGGGGCTGACGTCCGTGCACGAGGCGCTCGCGCTGCTGCACGACCCGATCGGCCGCGCCGAGGCGTACATCGATCTCTGCTACGGCTATCTGGAGAGCCGACAGTACGAGAAGGCTCTCTTCTACGGCCAGGCCGGTCTCGACATCGCCAAGGACCCGCGCCAGATCCGCAACGCGCACTATCTCCTCGGCGAGGCCTGCTACAAGTCGGGCGACACCGATGGAGCGGATTTCCACTTCTCCGAGCTGGCGAAGTACTACCCGCAGTTCCGGAACCTCAAGAACCTGCTGTACGCGATCGATCTCCGGTCGATGGTGAACCTCAAGTTATGAAAAAACTGATCGTCCTGCTGGCTCTACTCTTCGTGCCGCTGCTCGCGGGCGCGGAAGAGAGCAACTCCATGCTCATCCCGGACGGGACGCTCTACACGATTCATCACGAGCGCTCGACCGACCATCCCGACGTCAAGGCGTCGTCGGTCGCGTACCTCGTGCTCACCGCCCGGCGCGGGGAGACGATCGTTCCCGAGATCATCCCGGCCACGCTGCACGGCGGCGCGCACTTCAACCCGGCCATCGCGTACGACGCGGAGACCGGCATGCTGTTCGCCTTCTGGATCCACAACCGCGCCGGCAGCGAGACGCAGCTCATGTTCGCCTCGCGCAGCGCCGGCGGCGTCTGGAGCCAGGCCACCCCGTTCGGCGGCCCGAACGACCGCCGCGAGAACCTCCGCATCGCCGTGACCCGCAAGTTCGACGACGAGCAGGGCGTGATCCGCAACGGCCTGACCGTGCACCTGACCTGGTGGCAGTTCACGTACGAGACGCGTGAGAAGTCCGCGCAGTACATGATGGTCACGATCAAGGACGGCAACGTCCTGCACATGGAGCCGCTCGACCTGGGCGCCTACGTGCACAAGCTCCAGCCGGCCATGGACGAGGAGCAGGAGCAGATCGACTACCGGGTGCTGATGCAGCCGATGCTCGTCGCTTCTTCGAAGCAGGACAGCGTGCTGCTGCTCTTCGGCGACCTCGAGACCGGCACGCTGAACTCCGTGCGCGTCCGTCCGGTCACGAAGGTCACGGCCAACGGGCGCCTGCGCGTCCCAGGCGGCAAGCGCGAGGGCGGCTATCGCGCCCCGCAGATGCACATCACCGAAGGCGACCGCATGGAAGGGCTGCACGGCGAAGACGGCAGCATGGCCTTCTACACCGCGTCCGAAGGCAAGCTGCAGTACGTCCTGCTCCGCAACGGCGAATGGACGCCGCAGCACACCATCGCCCTCGACAAGCAGGTCACGGCCGGCACCGCCGTGGACGCGCTCCGCAGACTCGTCACCGAGAACTGATCCCCCCTCCCCTATCGAACAATCGAAAGCCGGCGCAGCGCGCCGGCTTTTTTGTTGCCCGCGGTTCACGCGCGCGTTTGCGTTGTCTCTGACGCTCGCGCTGGTCATCGACAAGGCTTTCGCGCGTTCACTGCAACGCTTCAGTGCATTGTGAAAGAGGCGCCCGAGCGTTCCCGCACCGCACGCCCGCGTTCCACCGAACGCTTCTTCGCCCTCCACGAACGCTCCTTCGCTTTCCAGGACCGATTCTTCGCCTCCGAGTGAACGCTCCGTGTGCCCTTCCCGAAAGCTCAGGCAAATGACGCTGAACCGATCACACCTGTCACAGACCAGAACCGTCGACAGGGATATCCACGGAAACCGAGAGCGACATTACTGGCGAATGTTTGATCTGTCTTGACGATGCCTAGGCCGATGCGAATGACGCTTATCCGCGCTATTGAGGGGACGGGCAAGCACGCCCGTATCGCGCGCGAACGCGATATCTTCCGACCGTGAAGTTCGAAATCATCAGCGAGATCCGAGGCACAGAGACGATCGCCTCGGGTCACGGCATTCACATCCTGACCCGGCTTGTGCGTCTCTACGGCCGCGGTAACTGGCGCAAGCTGAAAGGGTTAGCGACGGTTCGACTTGAGGATGGTACGATTACTGAAGCCGAAGTGCACTGGTTTGAGGCGCACGGAATCGGGAAGCGTAGAATGAAGATCAAGCGTCTGATCGAGTAGGTATGAGCGAGAGCGTCAGGCAGTTCGCAGTTTGTGTTCGAAACGACGAGCACGAGGAGTCGCTCGAGCTTCGAAAGATCTATGAAGTTCTGGAAGACGTCGTCGCTGCTGAGCACCACATGATCCGAGTGATCGACGAAGAGGGTGAAGACTACCTTTACCCCAGAGACTGGTTTCTGCCAATTCAACTACCGCACAACATCGAGGAAGCAATCCTCGAGCTGACCCACCCGTGATTATGCTCGCAGTGTACGCTTCACCTCGAAGGTCACCCTTCGCTGTGCAACACTCGCTTTCGGCTGGTGGCCACCTTTACCGAGCACGCTTCGGACCTGCCGGACCCTCTTCGAGAAGTTTCCGCTCAGTGCCTATTGCATCCTGAACTTTCCTCCTCTCCAAGGCCTTCTTGGCGCACGCGTCACGACGGTTGCAGCTCGCAACTCGGTTCTGCCGAACGTCATTCGCGGCAACCGGCGCGCCGCTGCGGCTTCGGCACGTGGGCCTTGGCCGCACAGCTTAGTACTCGATTCGCTAAGTTCGAACGCAGAGCGTGCGGCGGCGCGCTGCCAGTCCCCTCTCCCCACCGCAGTGGGGAGAGGGCTAGGGTGAGGGGCTCCCCTTTGGTACGAACCGGGAGGATAGGTAACAGAAAAACCGGGCGGATGGGTTACACCCGACTCAAGACCAGAGTGAAGGGGTGTGGCTGGG
>DASPMO010000159.1:0-71318 GCA_035627015.1 Thermoanaerobaculia bacterium
TGCCGTTGGCCGTCGCACGATCTTGCGCAGTTCTGCCAGCTGGTCGTTGGCGACATCCAGCCGATTCGCGGTTCGACCCATGAAACAAGGATACTCCCCCGACCGCTAACGGCATAGCTATTTGTGAGACACAACACTAGCGGATCTCAATCAGCAGCGTCTCGCGCGCGTCATTCCGGGCTTCACGGAGGCGATGACGTGGCCTGAGGCGGGAGAGAGCGACCGGGCCTGCTGAAGCAACCGACCTGGAGGTGATGCGCCATGTCTTCGCGACTGTCCGATGCGATCCGCCGTCTTCCCGCGCTCAGCCGGCCGCGACCTCGCCGCGCGCGCAAAGCGATCAACCGGCCGACCGCCCCGTGTAGAGAACCGCAACCGCGGCCGGCGCGCGCGCCGTACGTCCTCACACTCTCCTCGCGACGCATCATGCGACGCACCCTCGCCGAGGCCGTCGTGCCGTACTTGAGAATGTCGGGACGGTGGCTCGAAGAGCATGGGTTCGCGATCGGCTCCGACGTGCAGGTCGTGGTCGAGCATGGCCGCGTCACGCTGATCAGCGGCGGCGACGCGCGGCGTTGATCCGGCCTGCCTGAACACGCGCGCCTGTCGCCTGAAGCGGGTGCGGACCAAGGGAGCGCGACGATCTGCGTAGCGGAAAGCGTCACGGATCGCTTTTAAGTGATCGCGGATGGGATTCAAGCCATCGCAGGTCGTTTAAAAGCGACCGATGGACACTTTTATCCCATCGCGCATCGCTTAAATCCGATCGCGGATGGCTTTTATCCCATCGCGGATCGTTTAAATCTGATCGTGGATCGGAAAAAAGCGACCGTTCCTCGGATGAAAGCGACTTCGGGGCGCGTGCATGCGTGTGACAGCAGTTCCGCGTGCTTGTACCCGCGCGCGTCTACGGCGCCGCGCACTGCGGCATCAGCGCGAGAGCGGCTTCGCGGCGGGGTGCCGCAGCGTGCATCCGCAGGGGATCCTTCGACCGTCCTCCGCCGCTGATGCGGCTCCGGCGGCTCAGGATGACAGGTCTGCCGGCGGGGGCGAACGGGAGCTCGCACGCCCATGGCCTCGATCGCGCGGAACATCCCTCTCGCCGGCTTCTAGACGTCAGCGCGATCCCATCCTTCTCGCGTTACGCTTCTCCGATGCCGGTCAGCGATGATTTTCGTGAATACGTGCTCGAGCAGTTGCGGCCCATCGCGCGGGTGACGTGGAAGAAGATGTTCGGCGCGGTCGGTCTTTACGCCGATTCGGTTTTCTTCGCCATCATTGATGACGACACGCTCTACTACAAAGCCGGCGACGCCTCGCGGCCGCGGTACATCGAAGCGGGCAGCAAGGCCTTCCAGCCGTATGGCGACGGCACTTCTTCCATGACGTACTTTGAGCTGCCGCCCGACGTGCTCGAGGACGAGGAGGCGTTGCGCGAGTGGACGCGCGAAGCCGTCGATGCGGGTCGCGCCGCGAAATCGAAGCGGAAGAAGTGAGCCGCGCCGGCTCGGCGACCTGGTAGCTCTGCACCGCACACGTCGTGAGGTTCTCCGCCTTGTTGTTCAGATGGGCCAAATGGCCCTGATTGCCCGGCGCAGTCCTTGCCAGTACGAGTCTGCATGAACAGCAAACTCACAGCGGCCTGCTTCGTCGCGACGGCCGCTCTGCTCGGCTGCCGTGGCGACGACGGCGGGAGCGCGGAGACCAGCACCACGGCCGGCGTTGCAGTTGCGCCACCAGCAACTGCGACGCAAGCTGCCGCGCCGCAAGCTGCCGCGCCGTCGGATGCTGCGGCGGAGGCGCGTTCCCGAGCGGCGCTGGAGCAGCGGCTGGCGAACATCGAGTCGGCCGTTCAGCGGCTGCCCGGATTGATCGCATCCATCCGGCAGGACATGCGACGGCACCTGAACGCGGCGCACGTCGCGGCAGCCCGCAGCAACGGCGTCGGCCCGGTGCGCGACAGCGCCCACCTGTCCACCCTCGTCGAACGTGGTGCACTCGTGCAGCTGCCAGCGTCGACCCGGTGGTGGGTTCTGCGGGATCTGAATGATTCGCTGCCGTACGTGACGCCCGGCACGCGGGCGGCCCTGGAGGAGGTCGGGCGACGATTCCACGCACGGCTCGAGGAGCATGGGCTGCCGCCGTTCCGTCTCGACATCACTTCCGCATTGCGCACCAGCGAACAGCAGTCGGCCCTGCAACGCCGCAATTCCAATGCGGCGGACACGACCAGTTCCCACGAGTTCGGCACGACGGTCGACATCGCCTACCTCAGCTTCGCGGCGCCGCAGTCGCTCGACCATCGATCCCTGGCCGCGGAACCTGGTGACCAGCTCAGCCCAACACTGCGCGCGGAGATGACCACGCGCCTGGACAGCCTCGGGAAGCTCTACGCGCCGCATCTCGAGGGCGAGCTAGGCGCCGTGCTCCAGCAGCTCGAGCGCGATGGAATGGTGCTGCCACTGAGGGAGCGCGGCCAGCCGGTCTACCACGTCACTGTCGCGCGTGACCGAACGGCTCTCGCCGCTCGCGCGATCTGAACGCGGACGATCTCTGGTTACGAGTGGCACGTGCGCCCAGCGCATGGGCGAGCCGCGTGCGACGAGGGCGTTCGTCGCTCCTCCGGTGCTGCGTTCCACCAGCCGTGCCGTTCGGGCGGGACGTTCAATTGAGTCATTCCGCTGCGCGGGCTCGTGCTTCGTCGAGTAATACCGCGAGCTCGTTGAGCCGCGCCGCGGACATGTGACCGAGAGCCCGCTTCGCAGCATCACGGATCGGCTCATCGAGGGTTGCCAAAAGCTGCAATCCGTCCTTCGTGATCTTCGCCAGCACCTTGCGGCGATCCGCGGTTCCACGCATGCGTTCGATGAATCCGCGCCCTTCCAGACGATCGAGCAAGCGCGTCAGATCAGGATCGCGGCTCACCATCCGCTCGCCAATCTCGCCGCAGGGAAGGGCCTCCTCTCCCGCGCCACGGAGAATCCGGAGGATGTTGTATTGCGCGAGGCTGAGGTTCGCCCCGCGTACGACCTCGGCGAACGGCTGCACGAGCACATCCGCGGTCCGTACCGCACTCAGCACGACTTCCTCCTGCACGCTGCTGAACGGCCGCCGCTGCTTGAGCTCACGCTTGAGTTTGTCGGTCATCGTCTCCCTCCCGTACGCATAACCTCGCCGCACGTTCATATTACTCCGCCGTGCGGTTAGTCGTTCAGAGGAATAACCTCTGCCCCGATTCGTTTGTCAGGTGCGAATCCGAGTGATGAAACCGGAGAAGGGGAGAGCAGGCAAATGAAGAAGATCGCAATCATCGGTGACGGAAATGTCGGAAGCGCGCTGGCGCGCGGGATTGGCCGTGCGGGCTACGAAGTTCGCGCGACCGGAAAAGAGAACGTACGCGAGACGGCGGCCTGGGGAGACGTGGTCATCCTCGCCGTACCGTTCGCTGCTGTTCCTGACGTCGTGAAGACCATCGGCGACGCGGCGAACGGCAAAGTGGTCATCGACGTGACGAACGCGCTGAACCCCGACATGACGCTCGCGGTCGGCTTCACCACGAGTGGTGCCGAGGAGCTTCAGAAGCAGGCGACCGGCGCGAAAGTCGTGAAGGCGTTCAACACTAACTTCGCGCAGCACATGGACTCCGGCAAGATCGGCAGCGAGACGCTCACCGTTTTCGCCGCGTCGGATGACGAAGAGGCAAAGAGCACCGCGCTTGAACTGGCGAAGGCGATCGGCTTCGATGCCGTGAACGCCGGGCCGCTCCAGAACGCCCGCTGGCTCGAAACGCTCGCACTCCTGAACATCACCCTCGGCTACATGGTTGGCCACGGTGTGAACGCGGGATTCCGCTACATCCACTGATGAAACGCGCCGGATCAGACTGGAATCGGCGCGAGTTTCTCGGCGCGGCAGTGGGAGGAGCGACTGCGCTCCTCGCTGCGCCCGCGCTCGGAGGCAAGATGACACAGCCACAGAAAGCGACAAAGCTTCCGACGCTCTTCGTCGCGCATGGAGCACCACCGCTCCTGGACGATGCGAAGTGGGTCAGCGAGCTTCACACGTGGGCCGAGGGTCTTCCGCGTCCGAATTCGATCCTGATGATCTCGGCGCATTGGGAGAACCGGCCGCTCACGCTCGGTGCGACGCGCACCGTGCCGCTCGTCTACGACTTTTACGGCTTTCCGAAGCGGTACTACGAGCAGCAGTACGCCGCGCCGGGCGCGCCTGCCCTTGCGGAGCGCATTCGCAAGGAGCTGGGCGGCATCATGCCGATCGCCGATGAGCCGGAGCGTGGTCTCGATCACGGCGCGTACGTGCCGCTCGTGGCGATGTATCCCGAAGCCGACATCCCCGTTCTGCAGATGTCGCTGCCGACGCAAGAACCCGAAGCAGCTGTTCGAGCTCGGCCGCTCGCTGCGTGCGCTGCGCGACGAGGGCGTTCTGATCATCGGCAGCGGCTTCATCACGCACAACCTGCGTGCGATCGACTGGTCGAATGAGCTGCCGCCGCCACAGTGGGCGAGCGACTTCGACAGCTGGACTGCAGACGCGCTGTCGCGCTCCGACATCGACGCACTGCTCGACTATGAGGCGAAAGGTCCGGGTGCGCGGCTGGCGCTTCCTACGCGTGAGCACTTCGTGCCGCTGCTCGTGGCGGCGGGTGCTGCCGAGCGCGAGTCCGTGGAGTACCCGATCAGCGGCTTCTGGATGGGCTCGATGACGCGCCGCTCGGTGCAGTTCGGCTGAGCGGCTAAGAGCAGCGACAGAGTCGATCTTTTCACTGAATCAACGACAACAGCGACAAGGAATGATCATGAACGCCACCAATCCTGCAGCGCCGCGCCGTCGCGGACTCAACATCGTGCTTGCTCTCGTCCAGATCGTGCTCGCCTTCGCCTTTGGCGCTGCCGGTCTGATGAAACTCACGCAGCCCATCGAAGCACTCGCGGCGTCCATGCCGTGGGTCTCTGCGGTTCCCTCTGCACTCGTCCGTTTCATTGGCCTTGCCGAGCTCGCCGGAGCACTCGGGCTCATCCTGCCGTGGCTGACGCGAATCAAGCCGCAGCTCATCAGTCTCGCCGCGATCGGTCTCATTCTGGTGATGGTCCTCGCGTCCGCTTTCCATCTCTCTCGTGGAGAAGCTGGAGCCATCCCGGTGAACGTTGTCCTCGCGGCGCTTGCCGCCTTCGTCGCCTGGGGCCGCAGCAAAGCGGCGCCCATTCAGCCGCGCGCGTAACCGCCACCGCCCACGTCAGGAGACTCCATGCGCGTTGCAGTTCAGCAGGCCGAGGCGGGTGTCCGGTTCGCGATCGATCTGGTCAAGGGACGATGGACGATTCCGATCCTGCTGAGGCTGTGCGTTCAGCCGACGCATTTCGGCGAGCTGCAACGCGAGGTGGGACTGTCAGCGAAGGTCCTCGCCAATGCGCTGGGCCGCATGTGCGACCACGGGCTGGTGATTCGCCAGGCGCCGGAGAGGGCGGGACTCAAGGGGCTGTACCAGTTGACCCCGGCGGGTGACGCGCTGCGCGGTCCACTTCAAGCTCTGGCGGCGTGGAGCCTCGAATACGAGCACGAGATCCGCGGCGTCGCCACGAGCCGGCCGTCAGACTAAGTACTCCAACGCGAGCGGAACGACGGGGGGCCTCCGGCGGCCAGGGCCACGGCCCTGGACCCGTTGTGTTGGCCCAGCCTCCACACCGCGGACTCGCCAGGATTCCACTGATGTGGCGTGGAGGCTACGCCAACACACGGGGTCTGGGGCCCGTGGCCCCAGCCGCCGGAGGCCTCCCGTCGCTCTCACGTGCGTTGGCGGCGCCACCGCTTACCAGAAGGTAACGGGTTGAATCGACGTCGCGCGGTCCGGATCATGCCGTGAATTGGAGGAGCGACGCATGAGCCTCAACAGCAAAAAGGTCATCGCCCACGAACGAGTACACAGTGGCGTCGCAACATGTGCGCTCGCGCTGCTGCTGGGAGCCGCGGGCTGTGCGACATCGGGCGGCAGTGGTTCTGACGCGGCTCCGAACGCGCGCGCGTCCGTGGCAGCGACGGCAGCAACGGATCAGGCGGTGACGAACGCAACGAACTTTCACATGCTGGATTTCGTCGCCTGGAACAATCGCGATATGGACATGTTCCGGCGGTTGCACACGGCGGACGTCAAGGTGGACTTTGCGGGCAACGTGACCCATGGCATCGACGCGCACGTGGAAGCGCTGCAGGGGATGTGGCAGAGTCCCGGTTCGCTGACGAACCACGCGCCGATCGTCGCCGAAGGCGAGTGGACGTGCATGGTCGGGATCTCGGCACCACCGGCGAACATGAAGATGGTCACCGTGGCGAAGTGGCGGGACGGCGCGATCTCCGAGGAGTATCTGCTCGCGAACATGCTTCCACCCGGAACCCCGAAGCCGGCGGTGAGCGGCCCGCCGATGGTGAGCATCAGCAATCGGAACCCCGCGATGAAGGCGCTGGTCGGCGCGGAGCCCGGTTGGGACTGCCGCCTCGAGCGCACCCTCGACGGGAAGATGGTGATCTCGCTGCGTAAGGCGGGCGGCGCCGCGGCGGACGAGATGGTTTTCACGCAGTAGCTCGCTCGCGGGCCGTATCAACCGGCGAGGAGAACCTGCCATGAATGCCCAGTCGCTGTAGCGAGAAGAACGATGCGAGCGGCGGTGACGCGTCACGTCGTTTCCTTCATGCTGACCGTGACGGCGGCAGCTTACGCCGATGCTGCGCCGCCGCCCTGCCGGGCTGACGTTTCGCGACCGTCGGTCGCGCTGGTCTTGTCGGGAGGAGGCGCGCGCGGCGCCGCTCACGTCGGCGTTTTGCGCGTCCTCGAGGATTTACAGGTGCCAATCGACTGTATCGCGGGGACCAGCATGGGCGCCGTCGTCGGCGCCTTCTATGCGGCCGGCTTCTCTCCTGATGAAATCGAGGCCGAGCTTCGCTCCATCAACTGGAACGAGGTCATTGTGGGCGGCCAGCCGCGTCGGTCGCGCAGCTTTCGGCGCAGACAGGAAGATACGCGTTACCTTCCCCTGGAAGCCGGCATCCGCGGGCGCCGTCTGATCACAGCGAATAGCGCTTTGAAGAGTGCGCGCCTCGAATACTTGCTGCGGACGATGCTCATCAATACCGTCGCGGTCTCCGATTTCGATCATCTGTACGTGCCGTTGCGCGTGGTAGCCGCCGATCTCGTGAAGGGTGAGGAGGTCGTGCTTTCCGGCGGCGACCTGAGTGAGGCGGTTCGAGCGAGCATGAGCTTACCGGGCGTTTTCCCGCCTATGGAGATCGGCGGCCGCTTCCTCGTGGATGGCGGAGCTCTCAATAATCTGCCTGTCGATGCGGCGCTGCAGATGGGCGCAGACGTCGTGATCGCGGTCAACGTCGGGACTCCTTTGATGGATCGTGACCAGTTGGGCTCCACGCTGGCGATCGCATACCAGGCGCTGTCGCTCGCTTCCGAGCAGCGCATCCGTGAACAGCGAGCGAAGGCGACGGTCGTGATCACGCCGCAACTCTCCGGAATCGCCATGCTCGATTTCTCGAAGCTTCCCGAGGCGATTGCCAGCGGGGAGACCGCAGCGCACGAGGTGGCGGCTCGACTTCGCGCGTTCGCGAATCCCGGATTGATGAGACGCCGCCGCGCCGCTCCCGAGCCGCTGCGTCTGAGACGCCTGACCGCAACGGGCACCGCGCGCGTCGATGAACGGCGAGTGCAGGCTGCGATCGAGAGCCGTGAGGGCGCATTGCTCGATTTCGAGCAGCTCGAGCGCGATATCGCACGAATCTACGAATTCGGCGAGTTCGATCGGATCAAGCTGAACATCGTTGTGGACGGCGAAGACGTCGACCTGACGCTCGTCCCCAGCGACAACGCGATGGGCCCGGTGTACATCCGGACCGGTGTCCGACTACGCGATGACATGCGAGGCAACAGCGACTTCGATCTGCTCGTCCGCGTCACGCGCACGAGCATCAACGCGCGGGGAGCGGAGTGGCGCACCGACATGCAGGCCGGGACCTCCAGAGGGATCGCGACCGAGTTCCATCAGCCGCTCACGTTCGAGGGACGATCGTTCGTCTCGGCGAGGCTGGCGGACAGGAAAGACCGTCTCGACGTCTTCGCGGATGGACGCAAGCAGACCGAATATCAGGTCGACACATCCAGCGCTGGACTCGATTTCGGCATGACCTTCGGGCACGCCGCCGAAGTACGCGTCGGCTTGTCGTTCGCTGCGGTCGACGCAGAGTCGGACATCGGCCCTGTCGCGTTCCCGCCCGGTGAAGCGCACATCGGCGGAGTGCGCGGCTCTTTCGTCGTTGATGACCTGGACACGAGAGGCTTGCCGACTGACGGATTCGACTTGAACATCGAATGGTTTCACGCCGCGACCCAGCTTGGTTCCGACCTCGAGTATCAAGTTCTTTCAGGATCGCACCACCGCTTCGCGAGAGCGGGGCGGCATATCTTTTTTGGTGGCGTGGCGGCGGGTACGAGTTTCAGCAGTGAGCTGCCGACCTACGCGGAGTTCACGCTCGGCGGTCTCTTCTCGCTCTCCGGCTATAGCGTCGGCGAGCTGCGCGGCCCGCATTTTGCGGTGGTCCGCGCGGGCGACTTCTACCAGATCGGCGAGCTGCCGTTCATGCTGGGACGAGGCATCTATCTCGGATCGTGGCTGGAGGCTGGGAACGTTTGGAATCGCGAACAGATCGGCCAGGACTGGATCACGACGGCAACGCTTGCCGCCGTAGCCGATACGAACTTCGGTGGGTTGTATTTCGCATACGGCATCGCCAGTCGTGGCGACAGCGCGTTCTCGCTTCTTCTCGGGCAGCAATTCTAAATTTAGCGGATGGAGTACTAAGCAGGATGCTCTGGCGTCGCCAACGGATCGGGAAACGACCGGGGGCCTCCGGCGGCCGGGCCGCGGGCCCGGACCCGCTGGTTGGCCTAGCCTCCGCGACACAGCGTCACGAATTTGGAAGGCAGTGTCGCGGAGGCTAGGCCAACCAATGGGGTCTGGGGCCCATGGCCCCAGCCGCCGGAGGCCTCTCGTCGTCCCCGATCCGTTGGCGATTCCCAAGCATCCCGCTCAGGCTCATGGCGCCACCGCTTACCGGAAGGTAACCGGTTGACCCGACGTCGCGCGGGTCCTGATCATGCAACTGCCCTGGGCTCGCGTGCTCCCGAGCCGGTCGACGCCATCAGCGCACGCGCGCTACGTACCGGGGCTACGGTTCAACCGAAGCCCGGTGTAAGGAGAATCGGCAATGCAAGTCAACGGAATCACGTGGCACGCGGTCACTCTGGAAGGCGATGCAGTCGAGTCTTACAACAGATTCGCGAAAGAGACTCTCGGACTGCAGCTGATGATGCAGTTGGAGGGCATCACGGTCTACATGATGCCGAACGGAACCATTCTCGAGGTCTACGACAAGAGCAAAGTTCCGCCCTACGGCTACAACGGCAGTCTCGCCTTCGGCTTTCGCGTCGAGGACATTGACGCCGCGGTGTCAGAAGTAAAGGCAGCGGGTTACGAGGTGCTCGGCGACATCGTTCGTGTGCCGGAGATGAAGTACGCATATGTGCACTTCAAAGGTCCGGATGGTCTGGTTTACGGGATGAATGAGCAGAAGTGAGCCAGCACGCGGTTGGCTGAAGGGAAGAATATGATCGTCATTACAGGGGCCACAGGCCATCTCGGCCGGCTCGTCGTCGCAGATTTGCTGAAGAAGGTTCCGGCGAGTGAAGTTGCTGTCGCGGTGCGGAATGTCGAAAAGGCTGCCGATCTCGCGGAGCGCGGCGTCGATGTCCGCTACGCCGATTACGAGAAGCCGGAGACGCTCGTCGCGGCGTTCCGCGGGGCGACGAAGGTGCTGCTCATCTCCGCCAATGAGGTCGGCAAGCGCGTCGCGCAACATCGCAATGCCGTCGATGCGATCAAAGCCGCGTCGCCGCGCCTGCTCGTCTACACCAGCATCCTCAACGCCGACAACTCGGGGATCAGTCTGGCAAAGGAACACCTCGCAACCGAGGAGATGATTCGCCAGTCGGGAGTGCCGTTCACGATCCTGCGAAACGGCTGGTACCTCGAGAACTACACCGAGAATCTCGCTCCCGCCCTGCAATACGGCGCGATTGCCGGCAGTGCGGGGAACGGGCGAGTTGCCGCGGCCGCGCGGGCCGACTACGCGGCGGCAGCGGTGGAAGTGCTCACGACGGACGGACACGAAGACAAAACGTACGAGCTGGCCGGCGAGGCCGCGTTCACCATGTCGGAACTGGCTGCCGAAGTCTCGAACGCCGCCGGCAAGCCGGTCGCCTACAACAACCTTCCGCCTGACGCATATCGCGAGATGCTCGTCGGCGTCGGTCTGCCCGCTCCCGTGGCCGAGATGCTCGTGGATGCAGACCTCGGACTCGAACGCGGCGAGCTTGCCAGCGATCGCGACGATCTCCGCCGCCTCATCGGGCGCTCCACGACTTCCCTGGCGTCCGCCGTCCGCGCCGCGACCTCCAGCTGGTCCTTCGCGAACGGCAGCTCTTCGTCGGTGAAGTAGCCGGCGTTGGTGAAGTGGCTGATCTCGTTCAGCAGCGCCGCGTGGGCCTTGTCGAGACGCTCCGGCGAGGTCTGGCCGAAGGCGTCATCGGCCCGGTGTGCACCTGCGAGAAGTAGGAGACGGTCGCGAAGTCGAACAGGCCGCTGTCGACGAGATTGCGATGGAAGCGCGAGTTGGGCTGGGAGAGGATGAACGACAGCACGTCGGCGGCGAACGTCGCCGGGACGTCGCCGGTCATCGACGGCCCGTGCCATGCGATCTGCACCGTCGCGGTCTTGACCCGCTGGATGACGGCGATCGTCGCGCTCCGCTGGAGCGGCGGATGCGGCGGGACGGGATGGAGCTTGTGCGGATCCTCCGTGGCCTTCCACTCGCCGAACAGTTCCTCGGCCAGCGCGTACGCTTCCGCCGGATGCACGTCTCCCGAAAGAGCAGCGCGGAATTGTTCGGAACGTAGTAGCGGTCCTTCAGCGTCTGCATCTGCTCGCGCGTCGTTTTTGCCAGGGCGATGCGGTCGCCGATGACGTTCTTGCGCGACCGCGCCGTCCTGCGGCAGGCATTCGTCGTCCCGTTGCTTGCGCAACTCACGGCGGCGCGTGACGGAGCGGAAGTAGTGATGAACCCGGAGAACGGTTGGACGGTGCTGCGGGAGCGCCTAGCCCGCGACCTCGGCGCAAACGGTGCGGTGCTTCCCGCGCAGATGAAGCTCGCGCTCAAAGGGCTGGGGAACCGCGACGCGCTGAATGACACCGAATATGACCGCCACGGAGGCCTGGCTGGCTTGGAGGCGGCGGACGTGGAGTGGCACATCACTCACGCCGCGAGCTGCACTGCGATCAGCGCTCGTGACCGGCTGGCGCTCCTGATGTCGATGGTCGACGCGCGATCCCAGAAGACTGTTCCGAGGACGAGTGCCGAGCTCGCGGAGGTGATCCCGGCGCCCGTCGCCACAATCGACCACTTGCTCGAAGAGTGGCAGACCCGCGAGCTCGTGCGAATGCGGACGATCCCGGATACCGGCGAAAAAGTGTGGGCCCTCGATCACGATTACCTCTGCCGCGGCGTACTCGCCGCTGAACGACGCGCCGATCGTTGGGGGACGGCGCTGCGTGAACGCATAGGAAGCGTTCGTGCCGCCGGCACTGGGTGGAAGGCGCGGTGGCGTGCGTTGCTGCCTATCGGCATACAACTTCACCTGGCGTTCGAGCGATTGCGGGGACGCCTGGAGTACGGCAGGACCGTCCGATATGCGGCGCTCAGCACTCTCCGGTTCATACCCTTGCTCACTGTGCTGATCCTGCTGGTGCTCAGCGGCCGGGAATGGTACCGACTTCGTGTAATCAACCAGGGACAATCGCTGGTGGACCGGATCGGTGCCGAATACGACGACGGTCCTCTGATCCGGGACATTGCCGCGGCGTCCGAGGACGTGAGGATCTCCATCCTCCACCAAGCGCTCAGTTCTCCGGCGAGAGCCGAGCGGTTGAAGAGCTGGATCCCACGGGTGGTGAACGCTATCTTGCAGTTCGATCCCGAGACGAGACAGCGGATCGCCGAAGAGGTGGTTCTGCCCACCGTCGAAAATCCGAAGACGATCCGTTTCGGCCTCGATCTGGCAGACGCGCTCGATCTGGAAGGTAGACGCGATGTCGCGCGCAACCGGACAGCGGTTCGAAAGTGTCTGGGACATCCCCCGCTCATTCCCGGCACTGAAACGCCCGCGATAAGAGTGCCGTGCGTCAGGCAGTCTCGTCGAGCTCGACGATGTTGGCTTCCGTGATCTCCTTCGGAATCGCGGCAGGCTCGCCGCCCGCCAGCAGCACCGTAATCGGCCGGCCAGTGTGCGTGTGCCATCCCGAGGACGATGTGATGCAGAGATCATCGATGGTTTGGGCCGTTCCCGATGTGGACGTGTTCGTGGAGGACCGCGCGCCCGTTTGCACTGCGACCGCGCTGGACCGGTCCAGCCGTTGCCACGGTCGCGCGCAAGTGAGCATCACGTGATGCCGCTCGCGCTGGCGCTCATCGCTCGCTCTTCGCGCCGCTCGTACGCGGGGCGGAAGTGCGTGTACGCCGCGCGCTCGCGCCGCCGCGCGCCTGAGTGCGATCGTTGATCACCCACGGTTCTCCGGCGCGACCCAGCCATGTCATCGTTTCGTAAAATGACTGCGCGGTTGGCGCGGCGCGTCGATGGCCGTTGCTATCCTCGATGCGAATGAAGCTGGCGGCGGCGATTCGGCGCGGGGAAGCCTGGCTGTTGGGCAGTCTGCTCGTCATCGCGCTCATCCTCGCCGCCCTGATGACGTGGCGGACGCTCTCCGCCGAACGCCGGCATCGCCTGGCCGCGGAGAGGATCATGAGCGAGCTGGCGGCCATCGTCGGCGAGGAGATCGCGCGCCGCACCATCTTCGAATACGAGCAGTTCGGCTTTTCCCTTTTGCGCCCGCTTCTCGCTCGTGGCCTCCGCGACGGCCGCGTCCCGTCCGCGCAGGACCTGCGGCAGCACGCCGCCCTGTCCGTGCGCCAGGCTTCGGCGCTGGTCGACGAAGTGTTCGTCGCCGACTTCGCCGCGCGCAGCGTGGCGCCGCCGCTGCGAAGCGATCTGCAGCAGTGGATCCTCGAAAATCTGGAGACCGTCATGGCCGAGCGCGAGCAGTTCGCCGTGGTGCGGCAGATCGTGCGCGTCTCCCTCCGCGACGGCGATCACTGGATCGCTTATGTGCGCCCCATCCCCGGGACGCGCCGCATGGCCGGGATCGTCGTGCGATCGGCGGCGCTCACCGAATACGCGCAGCGCGCCCTCGAGCGCCGCGCCCCGTTCCCGGTCACGTTCGGCGACCGCCTGTCGCAACGCGACGTATACCTGCGCATCTGGCGTCCCAGCCGCGAGATCTTGCGCACCCCCGGCGCGTTCGACCCACCGATGGGGCGCCGCTTCCGGTTTCCCGACGAGCTCGGCGACGTCCTGGGCGGCGCGACCGTGGAATGCTCCATCTCGCGGCGCGTCGTGCCGGCGGTGATTCCCGGAGGGATCCCGCGCGGAGGCGAGGCCGGGCCGCTGGCGATGCTCGTCGGCACGATCTGCGTCCTCGGCGCGATGCTGCTCGTGCTGCGGCGCGCGCGGTTGCTGGACCGCCTCCGCGCGGACTTCGTCGCCGGCGTCTCTCACGAACTGCGCACGCCCATCACGCAGATCCGCATGTTCGCGGAAACGCTGATGCTGAGCCGCCTGCCGTCCGAAGCGCAGCGCCAGCGCTCTCTCGAAAACATCGCCCGCGAGGCCACGCGGCTCTCGAACCTCGTCGAAAACCTGCTGTCGTTCACGCGCGGCGAGCGCGGCACACTCCACGTCGTGCGCACGAACCACGATGTGTGCGCGATCGTCCGCGAAGCCGTCGCATCGTTTACGACGCTCGCCTCGCACCGCAACGTCTGTTTCCACGTCGAAGCACCCGAAGAATGCATCGCCTCCGTCGACGAAGACGCGCTGCGGCAGATCGTGCTGAACCTGCTCGACAACGCCGTCAAATACGGCTCTTCCGGTCAGACGATCGACGTCATCGTGATCCCCCAAGACGATGCGATCTCCGTCATCGTGGAAGACGAGGGTCCCGGAATTCCCGCCGATGAGCGCCACCGCATCTGGATGAAGTACTACCGGCTGGAACAGCACCGCGAAACCCACGTCGCGGGCAGCGGCATCGGCCTGGCGGTCGTGCGCGAGCTCGTCGAGCGGCATGACGGGTTCTGTCTCGCGGAAGCAGGAAGTCGCGGCGGCACGCGGTTCGTCGTGGAAATCCCGTGGAGGAGAGACGAATGACGCGCATTCTCGTCGTGGAAGACAACGAAGAGCTCGCGTTCGGGCTGCAGAGCAATCTCGAGGTCGAGGGATACGACGTCCACGTGGCCATGGACGGCAACAAGGGATTGGAGAGCGTGCAGTCCCTCTCTCCCGATCTCGTCATCCTCGACCTCATGTTGCCGGGCATGGACGGCTACCGCGTGCTTCGCTCGATCCGCGCCGCCGCGCTGCAGGTGCCGGTGCTGATCCTCACCGCGCGAGGCGAAGAGAGCGACAAAGTCCGCGGGCTGAAACTCGGCGCCGATGATTACGTGACCAAGCCCTTCGGCATTCTCGAGTTCCTGGCCCGGGTGGAAGCGCTGCTCCGCCGGGCCGGTACCTCCGGGGCCCGGCGCGTCGACCGCTTCGGCGACATCGCCGTCGACCGTGACGCACGGATGGTGACGCGCGGCCGTGCGGTCGTGCCGATGAAGCCGAAGGAGTACGAGCTGCTCATCGCCCTGCTCGATTCCCACGAGCGTGCGGTGTCGCGGATCGACCTGATGCGCGACGTATGGGGTTACTGCGACGCCGTCGTGACGCGCACCGTCGATTCGCACATTGCCGAGTTGCGCCGCAAGCTCGAGCCGAACCCCCGCTTGCCGGTCCACATCCTGACCGTACAGCGCTTCGGATATCGGCTGGTCCGCGGTTCCACAAGTCAGTGACCGGACACGCCCGATCCCTGCGACTGTGAAACCGGCGCACTATGGGTGCGCGCGCGTCTTCAATTCTCTCCTGCAAAACGCGGCCGCTCCCGGATGGGCCACGATGGACTGTGGCTGGTACGCGGCGCTCGAACACCACTGCACGCGCTGCATCGATCGCGGCGGCATTCAGTATCCGGCGCAATTTCTTTTTGTGACTGTGCGCGAATTGTCAGCGAATCGTCCACGATCGGCCATTGTGCCGCAATGAGCCGGACGCCATTGTCCCGGCTCGGGTCCTCGCCAGAGCCGTCCTGGAGATGCGCCGCAATCCCTGGAATGGACGTCGTTATCGGCCGAATCACGCGCGTTTCGCATGGCTTGTCTGTGAGTTGTCATGGAGTCGTCGTGGAGTCGTCAATACGCCTGAATTCGGCTCCAACGGCGATTGTAAAACCGCAGCAGCGCACCTATCGTTTCGCGTGGGGCCCCATATCGAAACCATCTGTGCAGTAGATTCATCGTCGGTCGAAAAATCTAGAGAAATACGGAGAGATCCACATGAAGAAATCACGGAAGCTCATCCTCCATCGCGAGACGCTGCATTCCATGGAACTGCGTGGCGTTGCCGGCGCCGATTTCGCCCCGTCACAGTACTGCACCACTGCGTGCCAGCGGACCACCGTCTGTGACGGTGAAGAAACGTACGGCTACTGCCCGAACACCTACGAAAACTGCAGCGTCCAGCCCTACTGTCAGACCGGCGGCGCCTGCTCCACCAGCGGAAGCTGCATGGAGGTGTAGTCGGTCGTTCCTCAGAGAGTGTCCCGGCGGAGCCTCTTAACGGCTCCGCCGGGCCACCTCGTCCTCCAGAGGCGAAATCGATGAATCGCGTTTCAGAGGTCCCGGCCGCAGCGGCACAAGCGCTGCCCCTGGTGCTGCTCGGTGGTTTCGGGGAGCGGGAGGCGGCAGAAATGCGCGCGCTTCTGTCGGACGACTGCCGGGTGGTGACCGCACGTTCCGCGCGAGAGCTCTCGCTCGCGTTGCTGCGCGACGAGCCGGTGGTCCTCTGCCTGGGGCAGCACCTCTCCCCGATCGAAGCGCGCCACGCGATCGCGCAGATGGACGAGGCGGCCGGCGTGGCACCGCTCGTTCTGCTGACCGCGACCGGCCCCGATCCGTCGATGTTCCAGGATCTGATCGACGAGGACCGGCTGTTCTTTCTCAGTCCCGGGCAACCGCCACCGCAGGATCTGGCCGCGCTCGTCCGCGCTGCTGTCGAGCGACGCGGAGCATCGCCGGCGGAGGAGCCGCCGGCGCCCGGGTTGCTCGAGGCGCTGAACGCCGCCCGCGGGGTGGCGGCGCAGCGCGACCTCGCCGGCGCCGGCGACCTGCTCCGGCTCGCCGCGGAGGATCTGGTCGACGCGGACCGTGTGTACTGCCTGCTCTACGACCCTGAAGGCGAGATGCTCTGGTCGCGCGCGACCGGTCTGGGGGAGGAGGAACGGCGCGAGAGCTCGGCCGCCGGCGTGGTGAGCTTCGTCGCGCGAACGGGGCGGGGGGTGCGCATCGACCGGGCGGCCGGCGATCCCCGGTTCGAGCGCGAGGCCGACGATCCTCGAGGCGGCCGCTGCGAGCACCTGGTGGCTTGGCCGGTGCGTACGCGGCTGCCCGCGGCTCCGGTCCTGGCGGTGCTCTGCGCCGTACGCGATCGGGGGAACGAGCCCTTTTCGAAGGCCGACGAAGCGGCGCTCGCGTTGCTCGCCGATACGGTGGCGCCGTCGCTCGCCCAGCTCGTCCTGGCGACGCGGCTGGAGGCGGCCAGCCGCAGCGGCGACGGCGAGCTGCGCGAGCCTACGGCCGGGATCTTCCGCAAAGAGGCTCTCGAGCACTACGCCTTCCGAGGAGCGCAGGAAGGGGATTGGCTCCGCCTCTCCCCGCGCTGGACCGCGGCCACATTCTGGCTCCTGGCAAGCCTGGTGGCGGCGTTCCTCGTCTTCGCCACGGTCACGACCATCGACGAGTCTTCGGCAGGTCCCGCGGTGGTGCGGCTCACCGGTCGCACCGAGATCACGGCGAGCCAGATGGGCGTCGTGACGGCGGTCGAGGTTCGTCCCGGCGACCGGATGACTGCCGGCCGCGTGATGGTTCGCTTCCAGAGCGCACGCGAGACCGCGGAGCTCGCGCGCATCGACCGGGAGTGGGAGCTGCAGCTCGTCGAGCGCCTGCGCGACCTGTCGGCGAACCCGCCCGCGCAGGCGCTGATCGGGCTTCGCGCCGAGCGCGACCTCGCACGTTCCCGCGTGGAGGAGCGGGTGGTCCGTGCACCGCGGGCGGGCATCGTCCGCGACGTGCGGTGCCGGCGAGACCAGCACGTTGCCGCGGGCGATATTTTGCTCTCTCTCTCCAGCGCCGGCTCGCGACCGGTTCTGATGGCCGTACTCCCCGGCGAGCACAGGCCGCTGCTGCGAGTCGGCATGCCCCTGAACCTCGAGCTGCGCGGCTACCGGCATACGCCGCAACGACTGACCATCGCATCGATTGCGGACGAAGTCGTCGGCCCCGAGGAGGCCAGGCGCCTGCTCGGTCCCGAAGTCGCCACTTCCGTTGCTCTGAATGGGCCGCTCGTGCGCGTCAGCGCGTCGTTTCCCGCCGACACCTTCGATGCGCGCGGCGAGCGCTACGCACTCCACGACGGAATGTGGGGCTCGGCCGAGGTCCCGGTGCGCTCCGAGCCGCTGCTGGTCACTCTGATACCGGGCCTCCGCGCCGTCTGGGAGCGGGTTCGTGGCTGATCTCCTGAACGGCGTCATCGGCCGCTTTCCCGCCCTCCGGCGGCTCGGCGGACACGCCCGGCGGCAGATCCCTGCCGTGCGGCAAGACACTGCCACGGACTGCGGGGCCGCCTGTCTGGCCATGGTCCTCGGCTACCACGGCAAGCGGGTGCACCTGGCCGATGTGCGGCAGGTGACGGGCGCCGGCCGCGGCGGCGCCACCGCGGAAGCCCTGCTCGCCGCCGGGCGGTGGTTCGGACTGCGAGGGCGAGGCGTCCGCGTGGACAGCGTGGAGGCTCTGGAGGCGATCGAGCCGGGTGCGATCCTGCACTGGCGCTTCAGCCACTTCGTGGTTCTCGAGCGGGTGCGACGCGACGGTCTCTCCATCGTCGATCCCGCCGGCGGCCGGAGGATCATCTCTCATCAGGAGGCCCGGCGCTCATTCACCGGCGTGGCGCTGCTGTTCGAGCCGGCCGACGGATTCGAGCCCGCATCGGCCGGCACACGTCAGAACGCGTTGAAGCGGTATCTCCAGCCGCTGCTCGCCCATTCCGGGACGCTGGCCCGGGTGCTGGTGACGTCGCTGCTGGTGCAGATCTTTGCCCTGGCCGTGCCTCTGCTGATCGGAGTGCTCGTCGATCGCGTGGTCCCGCAGCAGGACCTCGACCTGCTGGCGGTGCTTGCTGCCGGCCTGGTGGCGCTGGTCGCCTTCAACCTGCTGGCGGTCCTCATCCGCTCGCACCTTCTGCTCGAGCTCCGCACGCGGCTCGACGCGCAGCTCACGCTCGACTTCGTCGACCACCTGGTCGGGCTGCCGTACGCGTTCTTCCAGGAACGCTCCGCCGGCGACCTGATGATGCGGATGAACAGCAATGCCACGGTGCGCGAGATCCTCACCGCGGGAACGCTGTCGACGGTGCTGGACGGCCTGCTCGTCGGCCTTTACCTGATCGTGTTGTTCGCCGCCAGTCCGCAACTCGGTCTGCTCGTCCTCGGTCTGGCCCTGCTGCGCATCGTACTGTTGCTGCTCACACGGCGCCGGCAGAAGGAACTGATGTCCCGCTCGCTCGAGGCGCAGTCCTCGGCGCAGGCTTACCAGGTCCAGATGCTTGCCGGCATGGAGACGTTGAAAGCGAGCGGCTCCGAGCATCGCGCGGTCGAGCACTGGTCGAATCTTTTCGTCGACACGCTGAACGTCTCGCTTGCGCGCGGGCGGTTGCAGGCGCTCATCGATGCACTCATCGCCGGACTGGCGATGGCCTCGCCGCTGGCCATTCTGCTCTTCGGCGCGCGGCAGGTCTTCGCCGGGCAGATCACCCTCGGCGAGATGCTGGCGCTCAATGCGCTCGCGGCCGG
Organism: Thermoanaerobaculia bacterium; assembly: GCA_035627015.1. Taxonomy (GTDB): domain Bacteria; phylum Acidobacteriota; class Thermoanaerobaculia; order Gp7-AA8; family Gp7-AA8; genus QHVT01. The sequence continues at coordinate 19,191 of DASPMO010000159.1, forward strand.
CTTCCTCGTACCGCTGACGCAACTCGTCACCACCGCCTTTCAGTTCCAGTTCCTCGACAGCTATCTCGAGCGCATCGACGACGTGATGCAGACGCCGCGCGAACAGGAGCCGGGGACGGGGCTGCAGGCGACGCACCTGCGCGGCGCGATCCGCCTGGAAAGCGTCAGCTTCCGCTACGGCCCGGCCGCGCCGATGGTCGTGCGCGACGTGTCCGTCGACATCCCTCGCGGCAGCTTCGTCGCCGTCGTCGGGCGCTCAGGCGCCGGCAAGTCGACTCTCGCGAACCTCCTGGTGGGCCTCTATCGGCCCTCCGAAGGACGCATCGTGCTGGACGGCGTCGATCTCGCCGAGCTCAATTTGCAGTCGGTGCGCGCGCGCGTCGGCGTGGTGCCGCAACACCCTTACCTCTTCGGTCACTCGATCCGCTCCAACATCACTCTCGCCGATCCTTCGCTCCCCCTGAGCCGTGTCGTCGAAGCCGCGAAATCAGCCCACATCCACGAGGACATTCAAGCCATGCCACTTGCCTACGAAACCCTTCTCGCCGACGGAGGCGCCTCGCTTTCCGGCGGGCAGCGCCAGCGCCTGGCCCTGGCCCGCGCTCTGGTGACGCGCCCCGCGATTCTGCTCCTGGACGAGGCCACGAGCGCGCTCGACGCGATCGCGGAGAGCGCGATCCAGCGCGAGCTCGCGCAACTCCGCTGCACGCGCGTCGTAGTCGCTCACCGCCTGAGCACCATCCGCAGCGCGGGTCTGATCCTGGTGATGGATGAAGGACGCATCGTCGAGCGCGGGACGCACCAGGAGCTGGCGGCCGCCGGCGGCGTCTACGCCGAGTTGATCGCGCAGCAAGTGAATCGCGCGGAGGTCGCCGTATGACTGCGCGGCCGGTCGTATCGCGGTTCGTTCCCTCCGGGTTCTTCGTCCTTCGCTCGCCGCTGCTCGCCTTCGATGAGCTCGAGGCGTGGTCCGGCGGACTGGAAGGCGCACTCGCCGAGGCGCACGAGCTCGAAGAGGCGCTGGCGCGCGACCGCGCGAAGCTGCGCGCGCGCCTCCGCGAGGCACTCGGCCGGCCCGAGATCGCCGAAGCGGTGTTTCTCGCGTCGCCCGGACTCTTCGCGGCGCTCGAGCGCTGGCACAACGATCCCGATTCGCGCAAAGGCAAACGCGCGGAGGACTCGCTCGTGCGCTACTTCCAGCGCATGGCCACGCGGCCCACGCCGTTCGGCCTCTTCTCCGGTTGCTCGGTCGGCACGATCGACGGGTCGGCCGAGACGCGCCTCCGCATCGCACCCCGCCCCGCCTATCAGCGCCACAGCCGCTTCGACAACGACTATCTCTTCGCGCTCTGCGAGGATCTCGGCCGTGATCCCGCGCTGCGCCGCGAGCTCGCCTATCAGCCCAACTCCAGTCTGTATCGCGCCGCCGGCCGCGTCCGTTACGCCGAGGCCCGGCTCGTGGGCAAGATGCGCTCGCATCACCTCGTCGCTCTCGATCCCACTCCGTATCTCGAGGCGGCACTGCAGCGCGCCGCGGGACGAGCAACGGCCGCGGAGATCGCGGCAGCCGTCGTCGCGGCAGATCCGGATGGCGAGGTGACGCTCCAGGATGCCGAGGAGTACGTGAGTGAGCTCATCGAGACGCAGGTGCTGGTCTCGGACCTCACGCCGAGCGTCACCGGCGCAGAACCGATCGACGGCGTGGAGGAACAGCTCGCCGCACTCCCATCGGGTCGAGCCGCGGCAACGGTCCTCGCCGAGGCCCGCGAAACGCTGGCCGCGCTCGATGCCGGTGGCCTCGGTGCCGCTGCCAATCGATATCTCGAGGTCGCTCAGGAGTTGCGGAAGCTGCCGACGAGCGTGGAGCTCTCGCGCCTTTTTCAGGTGGACATGGTCAAGCCGCTGGCCGAGTCGAGACTCGGCGCCGCGATCGTCGAGGAAATACGGCGCGGCCTGTCGCTGATGCATCGGCTGTCCGGCCGCTTACGCCAGCAGAACCTGGAGCGGTTCCGCCAGGACTTCGTCGATCGCTATGGCGAACGGCGATGGGTGCCGCTCGCCGAGGTTCTCGACGAGGAGACCGGCATCGGATTCGATCGCGGTGAATTCGCCGGATCCTCGCCGCTTCTCTACGGCCTGGACCTCAAACGCCCGTCGACCGACAGTTCCGTCTCCTGGGGCGCGTTGCAAAACTGGCAGCTCCGGAAGCTCGAGGGGGCACTCGCACGCGGCGAGCAGGAGATCGAGCTCACGGAAAGAGACGTCGATGCACTCGCGGCGCGCGAGCCGATGGCGCCTCCCGACGCGCTGGAGGTCATGGCCGTGCTGGCGGCGAGGTCGGAAGACGACGCGGTGGAGGGGCGCTTCCAGCTCCTGTGGAAGAGCGCGAGCGGACCTTCGGGAGCGCGCATCCTGGGGCGCTTCTGCCATGCCGACGGCGAGCTGGAAGCTCGCGTCCGCGAGCATCTGGCCGCCGAGGAAGCCGCGCACCCCGAGGCGATCTTCGCAGAGGTCGTCCACCTGCCGCAGGGACGCACCGGCAATCTGATCGCCCGGCCGGTTCTGCGCGCCTACGAGATCCCGGTGCTGGGGCGATCGGGAGCGCCGGACGAGTGCCAGATCCCTCTGAGCGATCTTCAGGTGACCGTCATCGGACAACGGATCGTGCTGCGCTCCGAGCGGCTCGGCCGTGAAGTGATTCCGCGCATGACCAGTGCGCACAACTTCTCCACGGGCATCGCGATCTACCGCTTCCTCGGCGCGCTGCAGGATCAGGGAGTGATCGGCGGTATTGCGTGGAGCTGGGGTCCGCTGGAGAGCCTCGCGTTCCTCCCAAGGGTGAGAAGCGGCCGGCTCGTCCTTCGCCGCGCCCGCTGGAAATTGTCGAACGAAGAGATCCGCGTTCTTTGCACAGGATCGCGCACCGAGCGTTTTACGGCTGTGCAACGCCTGCGTGCGCGGCGCCGGATGCCGCAGAGGGTCGTGCACGCCGAATTCGACAACGAGCTGCTGGTCGATTTCGACAACGTGCTTTCAGTGGAAGCCTGGCTGGACGTCATCGAAGGGCGCAATGAGGCGCTCCTGCACGAGCTCTTCCCGGCGCCCGGCGAACTGTGTGCGCGTGGTCCGGAAGGCGGATTCGTGCACGAGCTCGTGGTGCCGTTCGTCCGTTCCGGCGAAGCGGCAACCGCAACCAGGACGGCCGCGGGGCGAACCGTGCCCGCCGTGGCGGCCGGCGCCGTACAGCGCTCATTCGTGCCGGGGTCGGAGTGGCTCTACGCGAAGCTGTACCTCGGCAGCTCGACCGCTGACGCGGTTCTGCGCGACGTAGTGGGGCCGGTCGCGCATCGCATCCAGGCGTCGGGAGCCGCCGATTCCTGGTTCTTCATCCGCTACGGCGATCCGCACTGGCACCTGCGCGTGCGATTCCATGGTGCGCCGTGGCGCCTCGCCGCGGAGGTGCTGCCGGTGCTCCAGTCCACGATCGCGCCGCTGCTCGATGATGGCCGGCTCTGGCGCATGCAGCTCGACACGTACGACCGCGAGATCGAGCGCTATGGAGGGGCGGCCGGCATCGGCCCGTGCGAAAAGCTCTTTCACGCCGACAGCGAAGCCGTCCTGGCGATCCTGAACCTTCTCGAGGGGGATGAGGGCGGCCAGGCCCGCTGGCGGCTCGCGCTCTGCGGAATCGACCTCCTGCTCGGCGACCTCGGCCTGGACGCGAGCGGCAAGCGCACCCTGCTCGGCCAGGTGCGCGACGGCTTTTTCCGTGAGTACGGCGGCGGCAAGCCGTTGCGCGTTCAGCTCGACTACAAGCACCGCCTCGAGCGCCGTGCACTGGAGCCCTTACTGGACTCCACCGCGTCGGCGGGGAGTGACCTTGCACCGGCGCTGGCGATTCTGAAGAGCCGGTCCGAGCACAACGCCTCGATCGTCGCCGAGCTCCGGCGCCTGGAACAGGCCCGGCGGCTCACGATGCCCGTGACCGACATTGCGTCCAGCCTCGTCCACATGCACGTGAATCGCCTGATTCGATCCGACCAGAGGGCCCACGAACTGGTCATTTACGACCTTTTGTGCGCGATCTACGACTCGCAGGCCGCAAGGGCGGCTCGAGCCGCCCGGGCGGGACAGATTGCGTCGTAATCGGGACTGCCGCCGTTCTCCCGCGCGACTTGCACCAGGCGCAGAGCCTCTGCGCCTCTGCTCTCACTCGACCGCGTTTTTCGACAAATCCGGAACGGCGGCCATCAGCAGGCGGTCCCACTCCGGCTCGATGGACGTCAGGCCTGCGAGCAGCGCCAGACCGACGCCGGCCGCGCCGGTGAGAAATCCGGGATCGGCGGCCCAGACCATCTCCCTGTGCGCTCCGAGCACCCAGGCCTCGAACCCGGCGATTCCACCCTCTGGCCGCCTCATGTCCAGACCGGCGCTGTACCAGAGGCGCGCCGCGTCCGCGAATCGCTCGCCGCCGCCTGCCTGGTAAATGCGATTGTAGAGATGTGCAAGTCCCAGGGCGCCGTGACACAGTCCGGCGTCCCTGACGCCGGCGTCTTCCTGAGCGGCTCCGGCAGCATGGATGGCGATATCGAGCGCCGCGCGCTCCCATTCCGCTACGCCGACGGCGCGTGCGGCACAAAGCAGGGACACGGCGACTCCCGGGTCGCCATAGCACCAGGCGAGCCTCGAGGGCTGGGGCTCGATCCCCGGCAGGACCCACGCCGGGTAACACGCGCCGCGCTGGTTCGCGAGCCGATGCGCCAGGACCCAGCGAACGGCACCCTCCAGCAACGGACGCGCCGTTTCGGACCGGATTTCCAGGCGACACGCCTCCGCCAGAAAGACGATGACCCCCGGAACGCCGTGCGCCACTCCCAGGTTGAAGTAACCCTTCGGATGCAGTTCCCGATTGGCGGGCGGCAGCAGATCAGGAGAGGTGAACCAGGTAATGCCCTCTCCGGTCTTCTCCGCGGTCTCGTCCAGGCGGTCTACGATCGCCTCCACGCAACGAATTGCCGTGAGGCGGGGAACGCGCTCCAACGCATAAACGCCGAAGCCGACCAGACCGCTGATGAGGTCGTAATTGCCGGTCCAGGGAGAGGCGAGCGCCAGGAGAAGAACCTCGTCGATCTCCTCGCCCGGATCGTCTCCTGCGCCCGGCTCCTCCACCGCGAGGATCTTGCCGAGGTGCTCTGCGACCCAGGCAATGCCGGTAAAGCCGGAGTACAGAGCCGGGCCCATGGGAGTCGTGGCGAGGGCTTCGGTCGTACGCTCCAGGAGCTGGTCGGCCTCCTCGCTGTAGCGGGCAGCGTCCGTCTCCAGACTCCTGGCGAGGTAGCCGAAGAAGAGTGCGCGGCCTGCAGCGCCGCTGACCGACCACCCGGCGGCATACATGGCGGCTGGAGACTGGCCGTCATCGCGGCCGAGGTCCGCCAGGGCGCCGGCGATCGCCCGCACCGCATCTGCGGCCCGGACTGCCAGCTGCCCTTCCAGCAACGGACGCCAGCTCGTCGAATCCGCGCTCATACGGCTCCTTCGCGGCGAACGGCCGCGGACGTGAGATGGACCCTGACGACCGAGCCGGGTTTGACGCGGCTCGGCGGATCCAGGACCGCCACCAGAATGACCATGCCTGAAGGGGGATCGATCTCGGGAGAGACCCACTCGATGACGGCGGGGACATTCCCCGCGTCGACCGCGATCTGTACGCGCCCCTCCGCGCGGAGAGAGCGCGCTTCCTCCGGCGGGACGGCGAAGCGGACGATCAGCCGGCTGTCGCCGATCAAACGCACGATCGGCTGGGCAGGGCCGGCCAGCCCGCCCGCCTCGACGTAGCGCCGTGTCACGGTGCCGTCTGCCGGGGCGCGTACCTCGGCTTTGGCCAGACGGTCACGGGCCTGGACGACGCGCGCCCGTTGCGCTGCCGCCGCGGCGCGTGCTCCCTCCAGGCGAACCGCAGCCATCTCCTTCTGAATCTCCGCGCGCCGGATCTCCTCCTTCGGGAAGGCGTCGGGCATCGCCAGCCGGCTCGACAGACGGTTTTCGGCTTCGGCGAGCTCCAGCTGAACGCGCGAAACCTCCGCTTCCGCGGCGCGCAGGCCGTCCTCCGTGATCACCAGTTCCTGCCGGTCGTGCGCGGCCCGCAGGGTCGCCACCGTCTGTCCACGGCGGACGGGATCACCAATGCGCACGTGGACCTGCTCGACCTGCCCCGCGATCTCGGGCGCCAGGTCCAGACTCTGTCGCGGCAGAACGACGCCCAGCCAGCCCTCGTGGCGCTCCGGCCTGTCCGGCCGATCGGGAGAGACTTTGTCGCGGCGGGATGCAGTCGCCGCGTGCGATTCGCTCCGTTGCGAAGGCCCGGTGCATCCGCCGGCCAACGACGCCATCAAGGCGCATGCGCTCGCGCCGAAGGCGATGAGCTTCCTGATCCGTTTCACGAGCTGTGGGGGATGGCGTTTCACGCCGCGCGGAGAGCTGGTCGTCGCAGCATCACCATGCGTCGCGACATACCCGTTGCGCAAATTGGCTTCCATGCACTGCAGTTTCGTGCATCGTCTGACACGCCGTGTCCGCGAATTGTCATTGAGCCGTCAATATTCACAGTGCGCTGCACGCGCCATTCGACGGATTGCCCGGAATCGCCGTGCAGAATGCGTCTCGTCACGCCGTCGCACCGCACCGGGTCCTGATCGCCGTCGCCAACATTGGAGTGCGGCAACGCCAGTTGCCCCTTTTCATGCCGCAGCGCTAGCTGCGGCGCGGCGACTGGCGTCGCCGCGATCGAAAGCGGTAGCTGGCGCTACCGCACTCCAGATCACCCCTCCCTCCGGCTGGCGAAACACCGGCCTCCGGGGGACGTACATTGAGACATGCTGACCAGGGCCCGTGTCCGCGAGTGGCTCGAGGAGCGCTTCTACCTCCGCATTCACATGACGCTGATCCTTGGCGGGACGTTTCTGGCCGGGCTCATTGCCACGCGGCTGCTGATGGAGGCGGGGGTGAACCGTCTCGCGCTGCGCTACGTGATCGCGGTCGGCGCGGCGTACTTTGTTTTTCTGATCCTGGTCCGGCTCTGGCTCGCGTACGCCGGCTCGGGCGGCGAGTCGCACTTCGACCTCGTCGGTGACGGCACGGGGTCGGTCGGAGATTGCTACGACAACGCGATGTGCGAAAGCTTCTTCGCCACGCTCGAATGCGAGCTGCTCGACCGCACGCGTTTCGTCGATCGCGCCGAGGCCGAGCTGGCCGTATTCGGCAATCCTGACATCGCGTGGCGGAGGTCTCATGTCGGCCATCGGCTCGAATACCGGTTCCCAGCTCGGATGGACGGTGCGCTGGACGTATCCCGCGGCGCAGAACTACTCGACCCAGTTCTCCGGGTGGGAGCAGTTGCTGATGCCCGTCTGCGGCAACGGCTATGTGTATTACCCGCTCGGAAAGAACGTCACGGCGCTATGGAAGCCTCCTCTTCATCGGCACCGACGTCAACATCCTCTATGCCGTCGATCTCACCACCGGCGCGACGGCATGGTCGGCGAGCCTCGGCCCGCAGGGGCAGCAGACCGAATCGACGTTCGTCACCGCCCCCGTGGTCCTCGGCGGCGCGGTTTACGCTGGCACGGCGTATCCGGTGGGCCAGGGTGCCTGGAACTGGGCTTACCTGGTGGCCCTCAGCGCCGCCAGTGGCGCTCCGCTCGGCTCGTACGACGTCCACGACTACTACGAGGACACGCTGCTCGAGCAATACAGGATCGACAACGCCAGCGACAACGGATTCGCCCTCAACGGGCCGCTGATCGTTTCCGTCGCCTACAACCAGATCCTCTTCGGCTACAACGACGTCCTGATCGCCGTGGCCGCATCGCCGCAGTCGTGGAGCACGGGCGCGGTGACCTGGACCGCGCCGGCGTTGACGCCCATCGTCGACATCAACGTATCGAACATCACCATCGGAAGTGAGACGTTTTCCGGCGAGCTGCTCTACGTCTTCGACGATTCGAACGGCAGTGCGTCCATCGCGGCCGTGAATCCGGGCACGGGGGCGGTGGTCATCGCGGCGCAGCAGCTTCCCACCGCGACCTCGGTCTTCGCGCAGGGCGTCTACACTTCCTCGTCGGCGTTTTACGTCGCAACCGACGGTGCACTCTGCATCGTTCCGTATTCGCTGCAGGGAATCACCACGGACAGCGTCAGCGGGCTCGTTCTCCTCGCCTCCGACGCCATTTCCGGAATCAACTATGCCGCCAGCGTGAGCAGCAGCACGTCATTTCCCGTCGACGTGGAGATCCTGGCGATTCAGGTCGAGAACCTCCTCAGCCAGTTCTACATCGAGGCCGCTTTTCAGGAAGATTGGCCGGCGTCCGGCGGCACGTACACGCGCGGCTGCTCGTATCAGTTCCTGGTCACGGTGCTCGACTCCAATCAACTGCCGTTGCCGGCCGAAGCGGTGAAGATCTGGTCGCAGCCGTATCCGGATGGCAGCTCGGTCACCGCGACCGTCAACGGCGTGGCCTGCGTGCTCGACGCCGACGCGAGCTATGCGACGGTGACGACCGCGACCGGCGACATCGAAGTGGTCATTCCGTCCGGCACGATGACTGCGCCTCCGCTGCATCTCTGGGCCGCGTTCATGACGCCCGGCGAGTCGATCGTGATCTGGCCGCAACAGCCGGTGCAGGCCCTGACGAACATCGCCGGCGGCACGATCACGCAGTCCAACAATTCCCTCGGCACGCAACTCCTCGCCGCCACGAACTACAGCGGCAGCAAGATTCTGCCGGGCAACTATCAGAACAGCGCGTCGGCCGACGCCATCGGCTACTGTCTGCAGAACGTTCTGCAGGCGCCGACCGCCGCCGCAGCAGCATGGGAACCGCCGCAGTACACGGCGTCCTTTCAGAAATACGAGGGCGTCCAGTATCTGCCGTCCGACCAGGTGCTGCCGTCTCCGCAGGGCAACCTCGACGCCTCCGCGCTGGCCGGCATGCAGCTCAGCATCGACGGCAACGGCAACGCGTCTTTCGGAGCATCGGCGAACGCCAATGCCACGGCGTCGGCCGCGTTTCACCTCGGCCAGGACTCCCTGGGGAGCGACCTCGGCGATCTCCTGCACGACATCAGAAACGGCGTGGATGAGGTCTGGAAGGATTTCACCGCGACCTTCAGCAAAGTGGAGGGGGAGGTCGAGAACGCGATCCAGGCGGTGATCAACGTCACCATCAACGGGACGGAGGCGGTCTATTGCGGCGTCGTCCAGACCATCGATGACATCGGCACGGTCGTTCTGGCCGTCTTCAAGGCCATCGGCGCGGCCCTGGAGGATCTCTTCGAGTGGATCGTGCAACTGCTCGAGAACCTCTTCGCCTGGCTGGAGATCTTTGCGGTTCAGGGATGGATCAAGAGCTGTGTCGACAGCGGTTTGTCGACGGCGGAAGCGATGTTCTCTTCCATCGCGCAGGACACCACGAGCGTCACCAACGCCGCACAGTCGATGCTCACGAAGTTCGGCAGCGAGTACGAGAACGTCATCGGCAAGTACCTCCCTCAGTTGCCGCTCGGCAGCCTCGGCGCGTCGTCGATCAGCAATCTACCCTCGTTGAACCGCATCCAGTCGAACTGGCTCTTCCGCAGGATCATGGGACTCCTCGACGACCTGAGCGCGGGATCGGTTCCTTCGTTTTCGACGCTCATTCCGGCGCTGAGCACGCTGCAGGGAGGGGCACAGGCGCAGATCGGGTCGCAGGGAGCGAGCACGCTGCAACAGCTTCAGACGACGATCGTCGACCTCGTGTCGAGTACGAGCCTTCTCTCCATGAATCCGCTCGACCTCTTCACCACGCTGAACGATGCCGTGAAGCTCCTGATTCAGGTCGCCTCAGCGGTCGTGCAGGATCTGGCGGCAGCGGTGAGCACGATCTTCTCCGACCTGGACAGCTATCTCGACAGCTCCTTCCCGATTCCTCTGCTTTCGGCGATCGCGGAGCTCTTCCACATCGAGATCTCGTTCTCCATCCTCGACATGGCGTGCATGATGGTGGCGTTCTCGGCACAGATCATCACGACCGCCCGCCGAGGCTCGGGCTTGACCAGCAGCGACTTGCCTTCGGTCGCGTTCAACCAGAGCTGGATTCCAGGACAAAGCGACGTCGCGGCCGGGCAGCGTACGCCGGCACCGGCGATTCCGAGCAACTCCGCGGCGGGCGAAGGGCTCCTCTACACGTACGCGGTCGCGGGTCTGATCTTCGTCGTCGTCGACGCTTTCGACGACGTCAGCGACGGATCTCTGTTCGCCTCGAAAGCCGGAGCGGCGTTGTACATCGGAAGCGAGACCGTGCTCGCCGGCTTGACTGTGGCCGCGATGTTCGTCGGAGGCGCGGGATCGACGACCGATTTCGTCTGCAACGCCAGTTCCGCGGGGCTCAAGTTCCTCGGCCTCGGCCTGGACTGCTACACCGCGTACGACATCCAGAACAATCCGGACGACCAGAGTGAATCGCCGACGTGGCGCGATTGGTACAGCTGCGGCCTGTCATTGGTGCAGATGATTCTGACGATCATCCCTCCGTGCGTGGACCAGCCGGAGCCGACAGCCGAGGTGATCTCCTCGAATGGCTTCGCCGTGGCCAGTAACCTGCCATTCATCGCCAAACCCCTGGCGTACTACCCCGACACCGATGCCGTTCTCATCGGCCTCGACGCTTTTTGCGGCCTGACGTATTACATCGACGTGATCGATACGGCGTGAACCGCTTCTCAGAGACTCCGACTCATCCGGCGCTCCTTTTTACCCGCCCAGAATGCTTTCACCGCCTCCATGTCTTCGACCACCATGAGCACGTGGTCCATCCGCTGAATCGCCATGTCGCCGAGCCTGGCGTCGGCCGTTCGTCCCTGTCAATCGCCGCCGCCGTCCGCACGCAGCACCGAGCACCGAGCACCGAGCACCGAGCACTTGCCCCCCCATCACCTACACCGTATATGCTGTGCATATCGATATGCACAGTGTGCTCACCATCTCCCAGGCCGATCCCCGGCCGATGTACCTGCAGATCATCGAGCAGGTGCGCCGCCGCATCGCCGTCGGGGACTGGCAGCCGGGGGAGGAGATCCCGTCGATCCGCGCGCTGGCCGCGGAGACGCACGTCAGCGTCATCACCATCAAGCGCGCCTACCTCGAGCTCGAGCGCGACGGCGTCATCGTCACGCGGCAGGGGCGGGGCACGTTCGTGGCCGACAACGTGGAGCTGAGCCAGAACCTCCGCGAACAGGAGCTCGACGCGCACCTCGGAAAAGCGATCGCGGTCGGGCGCGAGCTCGGGCTCTCGGTCGCCGAGCTCGAGACCCGCCTCCGCAGAGTCGCGCGCAGAAGGAACAACACATGAGCACCGCTGCCATCGAGCTCCACGGCGTCTCGAAGCGCTACCCGTTCTTCGCGCTCGAAGACGTCTCCTTCCGCCTCGAGCCCGGCCAGATCATGGGCTTCGTCGGCCCAAACGGCGCGGGCAAGACGACGACCATGCGCATCCTCATGGCCCTCATCCGCCACGACCGCAGCACCGTCACAGTGCTCGGCCACCCGATGCCGGAGGCGCAGGTGCGCGCGAAGTGGGATGTCGGCTTCGTCTCCCAGGAGATGCGGCTGTTCGGCGGGGCGACGCTGGAGTGGCACATGGGCTTCGTGCGCTCCATCTATCCAGGATGGGATGAGCGCTACGCCGCGACGCTGCTCGAGCGCTTCCATCTGCATCCGGCGCAGAAAGATCAAAGGGCTCTCGCGCGGCGAGCACGTGAAGGCCTTGCTGCTGCTCGTGCTCGCGCGCCGGCCGCGACTGCTCGTGCTCGACGAGCCGACGTCCGGCCTCGATCCGGTCGCGCGGCACGAGGTGATCGCGGAGCTGATGGACGTGCTGCAGGACGACCAGCGCTCGATCCTCTTCTCGTCGCACAACACCGTCGACGTCGAGCAGATCTCCGACCAGATCACGTTCATCGACCGCGGCCACATCGTCGATTCGAACGACAAGGAAACGTTCGTCGAGCAGTGGCGGCGGATCAGCGTCGACGTTCCCGCGGGCGTTGCGTTGCCCGCGCTGCCCGGCATCGTCGACGTCGCGCGCAGCGGGCGCATCGCCGTGGTCACGACGAACGCGTTCGAGCCGCGGATGACCGAGGCGTTGGCGAGCGCGGGGGCGGACGTGCGGGACCTGCAGCGCATGACGCTCAGAGGAAATCTTCGTCGCCAGCGTCCTGCACAAACGAAAGGAGCGTGGCGAATGAACCGCTCGATCACCGGCCGTCTGGTGGCCAAGGACCTCTATCTCTACCGCCCGCTGATCGCGTGCGCGCTGGTGGCGGGCGTCGCATCGCTCGTGCTCTCTCGGTTCAGCGCGGGGGATCACGTCAGCACCGGCGTGAACGCGGGCGTCGTGCTCTTCATGACGACGATCATCGCCTTCGGCATCTTCATCGCCATGGGCGGGATTCTGAAGGAGCGGCAGGATCGCTCGCAGCTGTTCGTGCTGAGCCTTCCGATCGCGCCGGCGCAGTACGCGATGGCCAAGGTGGGGGCGGCGCTGATCGCGTTCCTCGTGCCGTGGATCGTGTGACCGCGGGCGGCGTGGCCGTCGCGATGGCGAGCGGCGAGGCGCGGGGATCGATCCCGTTTTTCGTCGTGCTGATGACGTTCTTTCTCACCAACTTCTGCGTGCTGACGGCGGTCGTCGTCATCTCGATGTCGGAGACCTGGTCGATCGTGGCGATTCTCGTCACGAACGTTTCGGTGCCGTTGTTTCTCGCGAGCGCGAGCCGCTGGACCGCGGCCGCGGAGCGCCGCAACGACGCGATCGCGACCTGGAGCCCCGCGGTGCTGGCGCTGCTGGCGGCGGAGATCGTGGCGATCGCGCTGTCGCTCGGGGTCGCGTTTTCTCTCCCCTCGCGCAGAAGAGATTTCATCTGAGGAGTCTTCGATGAGTACCCAGGAGCGGTTTCATGCTCTCGACGCGGTGCGCGCGTTTGCGCTGCTGCTCGGCATCGCGCTGCACGCGACGATGTCGTTTTTCCTGGTAATCCCGGCGCAGGACAGCTCGCGCAGCACGACGCTCGCCGTTGCGTTCTACGTCATCCACATCTTCCGGATGAGCGTGTTCTATCTCATCGCCGGATTCTTCGCCCATCTGCTGCTGGAGCGTCGCGGCGCGCGCACTTTTGTTCGCGACCGCGCGAAGCGGATCGTCGTGCCGATGACCGCGGGCTGGCTGCTCCTCGCGCCGCCGACGATCGCCGCCGTGATCTGGGGACTCTCGCGCACGTTCCCGAACGCCAGGCCCACCGGTGCCGCGGTACCGCAAGGCTTTCCGCTCACGCATCTCTGGTTTCTCTACTACCTCTGCATCTTCTACGTCGTCGCGTTGGTGGTGCGCGCTGCGATCGACGCAAAAGCGCGTCGATGCGATCTTCGGCGTGGCGATGGCGAAGTACGTTGCGCCGATCGCGCTCGCGATTCCGACGTTCGTCGTGCTCCATCTCGATGCGTCATGGCCGGTGTGGTTCGGGATTCAGACGCCCGACACCGGCCTCACGCCGAAGCTGCCCGCGCTCGTCGCGTACGGCACCGCATTCGCCGCCGGCTGGCTGCTGCATCGGCAATCGACGCTCCTCGAAGTCCTCGGCAGGCAGTGGCGCACGAGTCTCGTGATCGCCGTCGCGCTCACCGTCGTCTGTCTTTCGATCGTCGGGCTCACGCCGAACGTCGCCGCGCCCACCGCGCTCGAAGGGGGCGCCGCGATGCGGCTCGCGTACGCCGCCGGCTACCGCTCGCGATCTGGTACTGGACGTTCGGGCTGATCGGGGCCGCGGTGCGCTTCTGCTCCGGCGCGAGCGCGCTGCGCCGCTACCTCTCCGACGCCTCGTACTTTCTCTATCTCGCGCATCTGCCGATCGTCTTCGTGCTGCAGGTGCTGCTGATGAACGTGCCGCTGCACTGGTCGCTCAAGTTCCCGCTCATCGTCGCGATCGCGCTCGGTGTGCTGCTCGCGGCCTATCACTCTCTCGTCCGTCGCACGTTCATCGGCGAGCTGCTCAACGGACGCCGCTATCGGAAGTCGCATGCCGTGGCCGTGGAGACCGCGTCGATCGCCGAGCTCGCGAACGTGACGAAGCGCTACAGCAAAACGATTGCGCTCGACGGCATCAGCCTGCGCGTCGCACCCGACGAGCTCCTCGCGGTTCTCGGGCCGAACGGCGCCGGCAAGTCGACGGCGATCGGCCTCTGGCTCGGCACGCTGCAGCCCGACGACGGCGTGGCCCGCGTGATGGGCGTCTCTTCGGTTCGAGGTGAGTAGTTGCGGGCGCGCAGAATCGCGCGCATCCTTTCCCGTAGCGCGGTGGTGACCATGATCTCGCTCCTTTCGTGTTGAGTCTGGGAAGTCCCCAATCACGATCGGGCGGTCATCGCCATCGCGCCACTCTGCCTTCCATGTGCGCTACGCGGAGCGCGCCGCCGCCAGGCGGCTTAGTCCAACTATGCGATCGCACGAAAACGCCAGCCGCCGAATGGTCGCTATTGAGAGTGCTAATGAGAGTGGCACCTTTCGGGCGCCTTCCCGCGGGCAACAAAAAAGCCGCCGAAGTGGCGGCTGGTGAGTGCTTTAGATTGGCGGGGCCGACGGGGCTCGAACCCGCGACCTCCGGCGTGACAGGCCGGCGTTCTAACCAACTGAACTACGACCCCGCGGTCGTTGGAATCCTGCTAACCCTCGGGACGGCGCAGCCATTCCCGAAGGAGGCGCATCGTAGACGGGTGGGTGGGGGGTGTCAAGACGAAAAGACTTCCGCCTCCGCGAGCGGGGGAGCGGACGCGTCTTTTGGCGAGAGAGAGGGCGAAGCAACCTGCCAGTCGATGCCGATGGCGGGGTCGTTCCAGAGCAGGCTGCGGTCGCTCGGCTGGTGCCAGAGCGTGGTGCATTTGTAGAGCACGATGGCGTCGTCCGAGAGGACCGAGAAGCCGTGGGCGAAGCCGGGGGGGATCCAGAGCATGCGGCGGTTGTCGTCCGACAGCTCGACGCCGGCCCAGCGGCCGAACGACGGTGAGTGGCGGCGGATGTCCACCGCCACGTCGAGGATCGTGCCGCGCACGCAGCGCACCAGCTTTCCCTGCGGCTCGTGCAACTGGTAGTGCAGGCCGCGCACGACGCCGCGCGTGGAGTACGACTGGTTGTCCTGCGCGAACGTGTCAGGCAGGCCGCACTCGCGGAACGCCGCGGCGTTGAACGTCTCCATGAACCATCCGCGCGGGTCTTCGAAGACCCGCGGCTCAATCGTCAGAACGCCCTTCAGGGTTGTCTCGGATATCTTCAAGAGCGTCGGATGATACCTCCAGCTCGACGTGCCGCGGCCAGATGATCGAGGCCACCACCGAGATGGTCAGCACGCTCGCGATGATGGCCAGCGACCAGCCGATCGGGAAGTGATACCACTCCGCGATCACCATCTTCACGCCGACGAACAGCAGCACC
The DNA here is from genome assembly GCA_035627015.1 of Thermoanaerobaculia bacterium. GTDB lineage: Bacteria > Acidobacteriota > Thermoanaerobaculia > Gp7-AA8 > Gp7-AA8 > QHVT01. Next base: position 34,706 of record DASPMO010000159.1, read on the forward strand.
ACCGCCAGTCCGTACTTGAGGAAGTGGAACTTGTCGATCACCCCCGCCAGCAGGAAGTACATGGCCCGCAGGCCGAGGATGGCGAAGATGTTCGAGGTGTAGACGATGAACGGGTCTTTGGAGATGGCGAAGATGGCCGGGATGGAGTCGACGGCGAAGACGACGTCGGTGGCCTCGATGGCGATCAGCACGAGGAAGAGCGGCGTGGCGTAGCGCCGGCCGTCCTTCATGACGAAGAAGGCCTTGCCGTGGTACTCCGGCGTGGCCGGCATGAGCCGCCGTCCGAGCTTGTAGATCGGGTTCTTCTCCGGATGCGGCTCGGCGTCTCCTTCCTTCATCAGTTTGATGCCGGTGTAGATCAGGATCGCGCCGAAGACGTACATGATCCAGTCGAAGCGCGCCACCAGCGCCGCGCCGAGGCCGATGAAGATGGCGCGCATGATGATCGCGCCGAGCACGCCCCAGAACAGCACGCGGTGCTGGTACATCTTCGGCACCGCGAACGAGGCGAAGAGGATGACGAAGACGAAGATGTTGTCGACCGACAGCGCCTTCTCGATGACGTAGCCGGTCAGGAACTCGAGCGCTTTCTGCGATCCGAACTTGTGGTAGATCCACCAGTTGAACGCGAGCGAGAGCGCGACCCAGACGATGCTCCAGGTCAGCGCCTCCTTCATCCGGACCTCGTGCGCCTTCCGGTTGAAGACGCCGAGGTCGAGGGCGAGCATGCCCAGTACGAAAACGCTGAAGATCGTCCAGAGAGTCGGTGAAGCGATCGTTTCCATCAGGCCGCGTACCTCGCGAAGGTCATGCCGCGCAGGCGGCGGACGCGCTCAGCCATGGGCGGATGCGTCGAAAAGAGGCTGACCAGGCCTCGCGTGCCGGAGAAGGGATTGACGATGAAGAGGCTAGCGGTGGACGGCTGGGCCGTCAGCGGCGGCATCACGTGCGCCGCGTGCTCGAGCTTCTCCAGCGCGCGCGCCAGCGCCTCCGGATCGTTGGAAAGGCGCGCCCCCGTCTCGTCGGCGAGGTATTCGCGCGAGCGGGAGATGCCGAGCTGGACGAGCATGGCGGCGATGGGCGCGACGATGGCCAGCGCGAGTGCTGCGATCGGGTTGGGGGAATCGTCATCGCTGCCGCCGAAGATGGCGGTGAACTGAAGCATGTTCGCAATATATGCGATGGCGCCCGCCACCGCGGCGGCGATCGTGGAGACGAGGATGTCGCGGTTGCGGATGTGGCCGATCTCGTGCGTCAGCACGCCGCGCAGCTCGCGCTCGTCGAGCAGTTGCAGGATGCCCTGCGTCACCGCCACCACGCCGTGCGCGGGGTTGCGCCCGGTCGCGAACGCGTTCGGCTGCGGCGAGGGAATGAGGAAGACGCGCGGCATGGGGATCTCCGCGCGCTGCGCGAGCTCGCGGACGATCGCGTAAAGCCGCGGCGCCTGATGCTCGTCGGCCGGCTGCGCGTGGTGCATGCGCAGGACGATTTTGTCGGAGAAAAAGTACGCGCCGAAGTTCAGCACCACGGCGAAGAGGGTGAAGATGCCCACCCACTGGCGGCCGAGCATCGCTCCGAATCCGATGAGGATCGACGACAGGACGCCCAGCAGGAGAATGGTCTTGATCTGGTTCTTCATCACGCATGGACAACGCATGCGGCCCGGATGCCATTCATAGATCAGATGGATTGTTTCAATCGAGGCGATTGGTTTAATCTATGAATGGAACGGCGGGCTGAAGCCCGCCCTGCATGGTGAATGGAGTGGCTGAACTATCACCACCTCCTCTACTTCTGGGTGGTGGCGCGCGAGGGGAGCATTGCCGCGGCCACGCGGAAGCTGAACCTGACGCAGCCGACGATCAGCGCGCAGCTCCGCCTCCTGGAGGAGTCGCTCGGCGAGAAGCTGTTCGAGAAAGCGGGCCGGTCTCTCGTTCTCACCGAGGCCGGGCGCGTCGCGCTCCGCTACGCCGACGAGATCTTCGCCCTCGGCCGCGAGCTGCGCGACACGCTGCGCGACCGTCCCACGGGGCGGCCCGTGCGGGTCACCGTCGGCATCGCCGACGTGGTACCGAAGCTGGTGGCCTACCGCATTCTGCGGCCGGCCTTCGAGCTGGCCTCGGAAGTGGAGATGATCTGCCGCGAGGCGCCGGCGGAGACGCTCCTGGCCGCCCTCGGGCAACACGAGGTCGATCTCGTGCTCACCGATGCTCCCGCCTCCGGCGGGCCGCTCCGCGCGTACAACCATCTCCTCGGCGAGAGCGGGACCTCCCTCTTCGCCGCCCCGGCACTGGCGGCGTCGCTGCGCAGGCAGTTCCCGAAGTCGCTGCACCGGGCGCCGCTGCTGCTCCCCGGGGCGTCGACGCAGATCCGCCGGGCCCTGGAGCTGTGGCTCGACGGCAGCGGCATCGAGCCGAAACGGGTGGGCGAATTCGACGACCTGGCCCTGATGACCGCGTTCGGACGCGGCGGGACGGGTATCTTTCCCGCACCGACGGCGATCGAGGAAGAGATCGAGGCGCAGTACGACGTGCGCGTGGTGGGGCGGCTGCCCGAGGTCCGGGAGCGCTTCTACGCGATCTCGGCGGAGAGGAAAATCAAGAACCCCATCGTCAGCGCGGTGACGAGCGCCGCGCGGCGGAAGGTCTTCGAAGGAGGAGCGCGTGATTGAAGAACCGAATGCCCCGGTGGATGCGGATCTCGAGCGCAAGCCGCAGTGGCGGCTGGCGGGCGTGATCAGTTTCGGACTGCTCGCGTTGCTGCTGCTGTACGCGGCGTTCCGGATCATCTGGCCGTTCATGACGGCCATCCTCCTCGGCGCGATCCTGGTGACGCTCACGTTCGGGATGTTCCGCCGCGTGCGCATCCGTACGCGGGGGAGCTCGAACAAGGCCGCGATCGTGATGCTCCTCGGGATCACCTTCATCGTGGTCATTCCCGCGCTGATCCTGGCCATGCTGCTCGTGCAGCAGGCGAACGTGGTCGTGGAGAAACTGCAGTCCGGCGACGCGCAGGCGATGATCCGGCGGATCGACGTGGCGTCGTACCTCGAGCCGATCAAACGCGTGGCACCGCAGTTCGATCCGAAGACGCTCAGCCCCGAGCGGCTGCTGCTGCCGGCACTGCAGCAGATCCCCGGCTGGGTGGCGCGTCACGGCGGCGGGTTGATCGGCGGCCTGGCCGGCATGGTGCTCGGCTTCGCGCTCGTGCTGCTGTCGATGTTCTTCTTCTACGTGGAAGGGGAGGAGATCGTGCGGCAGCTCTCGCTGCTCTCGCCGCTGCCGAAACGCTATGACCAGGAATTCGGCGAGCGCTTCAAGGACGTAATCGACGCCACGTTCCGCGGACAGGTGTTCACGGGGATCGCGCAGGGACTGATGACCGGCATCGGCATGGCGATCGCGCAGGTGCCGGGCGCGGGATTCTGGGGCGCGGTGGCGGCGCTGCTGTCGCTGATCCCGATGGTCGGCGCGGCGGCGGTGTGGGTGCCGGCATCGATCTATCTCGTGATCTCGGCGTCGATGGGCAGCCGTCCCTGGTGGCAGGCCATCTTCATGATCCTCTGGGGCGTGATCCCGGTGTCGCTGATCGACAACGTCGTCCGCCCGTGGGCGATGCGCGGCAAGGCGCAACTCCCCGCGATCCCGCTGCTGTTCGCGGTGCTGGGGGGGATGCAGGCGTTCGGCTTCGTGGGGCTGGTGATCGGGCCGCTCGTGTTCTCGCTGCTGATGTCGATCATCGACATTTACAAGCGCTCGTTCTCGCCGAAGCGCACGGAGAACGTGGTGCAGGCGGTCTGAGTCTGGAGTGCGGCGACGCCAGTCGCCGCTCTCGATGCGGGAGGCGCCAGCCTCCGCCCCCCGGCCGCAGCTGGCGCTGCGGCATTGAGAGCGGCAGCTGGCGCTGCCGCTCTCCAGACGCTACGCGTTTTCGTAGAACTCGCGGATGTGCGCGTAGACATGCTCGGGGAACTCGAGGTCTCGATACACATTGCATCCGTTCGGGTCGGGGCAGATGGGGAACGCCTGCTCCTGCTGCCACTCCAGGATGCGCTCGCGGCGCGGCGGGTTGTAGTCGCGTCCTTCCACCTGCTTGCATAGCACGCGCGCGTCGGACTCGGAGAAGCCGGGGTTCTTCTGCAGCCAGGCGCACAGCTCCTCCTCGGGGAGGAAATGCCGGGCGATCATGGCGAAGGTCAGGCGGCCGTAGTGGCCGATGTCCTCGCCGCGGTCGAGCGCGTCGAGGAGGTGGGACATCATTGCGTTCTTGCGAAGGTCGGAGAGTGCCATAGCCTCGAAAACTGCGAGGGGCGTTCCACGGCCTCTACGATTGGTAGAGGCGGCAGAGGTCGTCAGAAATCTCGGAAAACATGGCAAAAGTATTGTAATTGCATAGAGATGTGGGCAGGACGATGCACGCTTCCCGTGTGCTGATCGCGGATTCCGATCCGCATCTGCGGCAGCTCCTTTACAGCGCGCTCTTGGCCGTTGACGTCTTTTCGGACTGCGTCTCCACCGTCCCCGATGCCCTCGAGAAACTGCGCGGGGAGCCGTACGGCGTCGTGCTGGTCGACGTCGGTCTTCCCGGCGGCGACGCCGAGCAGATGGTCTCCGCCATCGCCGCCCTCAATCACCAGCGCCCGGTGGTGCTGGTGCTGGCGTCGAACCCCGCGGCCGCGCGCTCGCTCGACGTCGACATCGTGCAGATCGTACTCCGCAAGCCGCTGGCGCTGCGGCAGACCGTCGAGTTGATCCGCAGTTGCGTGCAGAGCGCGGCTGCCGTGGCCGTGGCCGAGGATGAAGAGGGCGACGGCGATCACGTCACGTCGTGACCGGCGGCGCGCAGCACCTCGACGGCGCGCGCGAACGACTCTTCCTTGAGCAGCAGGTAGTCGGTGTCGTACGTGGCCAGGAGAAAGACGCTGATGTATGCGCCGGCCAGCGGCGCGACCAGCGCCGACGCCACTCCCGTCACCTCGAAAGGGATCGGCCCCTGCACCTTGACGGCCCGCCAGCCGCGCTCGGCCTGCACGTCGTGCGGGACCGCGTCGCTGTCGCAGACGATCGACAGTTCCTCGTCCGTACGCGTCACCGAGGTGAACGGCCCCGCGATCCAGGAGGGAAGCGGCGCGCCGGCGGAGAGCCGGCAGACGGCGAGCCGATGCGGAAGAATGGCAAGGCGCAATTGCGTCATCGCTGCGTCACGACGCGCTCGACCGTTTTCAGCAGCTCGTCCGCCTCGAACGGCTTCTGCACCACCGCCGCGACGTCGGGCGCGACGCTCTTCAGCAGCGATTCCGGCGAGGCCGTCACCAGCAGCACGCGGCGCAGCAGCTCCGGCCGGTTCTTCTTGAGGTGGCGGATGACGGTCATCCCTCCGTCGGTCGGGGTCATGAGGTCGAGCAGCAGCGCCCCGTACTCGACCTTGCCGAGCTTCTCGATGGCCGGCGTGCCGGCGCTGACGACGTCGACGCGATAGCCCGCGCGCCGCAGCAACGCCGAGATCAGCCGCTGCATGGCGGGATCGTCGTCGAGCAGGAGCAGCCGGGCCTTGCGCTTGAGGAGGGGCAGCATGTCGGGAGGGGGAGTCTACCGCACGAAATCGGATGGTGCGGGGTAAGGGATTCGAACCCCTGACCCTCTCCGTGTAAAGGAGACGCTCTACCGCTGAGCTAACCCCGCGTGCGTGGCACTGATCGTGATCCTCTCACAACCAGGAGGAAAGCAGATGGGACTTTTCGGAAAGTCTTTCGAAGAGAAAGTGCAGGTCGCCATTGAGCGCGTGCGGGGGCAGTTTCCCAACGCGCAGATCAATGCGCGCGTCGACCAGGGCGATACGGTGACGCTGACCGGCCACGCCGCCGACCTCGACACGAAGACGCAGATCATGGCTGCCTTCAACGCCGCGGTGGAGACGAAGAACACGGTCAACCAGATCACAATCGACAAGCCGACGCCGCAGGCGGCCGGCACGGCGTTCTCCTCGACGCCGGGCGCGTTTGCCACGCCCCTCGGCACGACCAGCGCGAGCGAGCAGCGCACGCACGACATCGTCTCGGGCGACACCCTCAGCGCGCTGGCCAAGCGCTATTACGGCGACGCGTCGAAGTACAACCGGATCTTCGAGGCGAATCGCGATCAGCTCAGCGACCCGGACAAGATCAAGGTCGGGCAGAAGCTGAAGATCCCGGTGTAGTGCCGGCAGGGCGGGCGGAAGCCCGCCCTACGTTCCGGCCAGGGTCTGCAGGGCGTCGCCGGTGACGCGATAGACGGTCCACTCGTCCTGCGGCTTCGCGCCGAGGGAACGGTAGAAGCGGATCGCGTCCTCGTTCCAGTCGAGCACCGCCCACTCCAGACGGCCGCAGTTGCGCTCCAGCGCGATGGCGGCGAGACGGGAGAGCAGCTTCTTTCCCACGCCGCGGCCGCGCATCTCCGGACGCACGTACAGGTCCTCGAGGTAGATCCCGGGCCGCGCGAGAAACGTCGAGTAGTTGTGGAAGAAGAGCGCGAAGCCGGCGGGCTGGCCGTCCTCTTCGGCGATGATCACCTCGGCGTAGCGACGGGCGCCGAAGAGGGTCTCCCGCACGCCCTCCTCGGTGGCGATGCATTCGTGCGCAAGGCGCTCGTACTCCGCGAGCTCGCGGATGAAGCGGAGGATCAGCGGGACGTCGGCTTCCGAGGCGGTGCGCAGCGTCATGGTCACGGGACGATCATGACCGGCACCGTCGCGTGGCGGACGATGTCGAGCTTTCCTTCGCTCGGGCCCCGCGAGGCGTTGAGGAAGATCGCGTCGGCGTCGACGCGCGTGGCGTAGCGGACGATCTCCTTGTCGGCGTCGCTGCCCTGCAGCACGGCCGTGCGCGGGTTGCGCAGCGACGCGGCGAGCTCGCCCAGCAGCGCTTCCGCGCGCGCGGTGTCGTCTTCGTCGCAGACGATGACCAGGTGGACGTCGTCCCCCAGGCGCGCGGCCAGGTCGAGCCCCGCGCGCGATTTCTGCTCGAGATGCACCGGCACGACCAGGCGGCGCAGGCCGGGACGCTTGCGGATGCCGTAGCGGATGGCCAGGACGGGACACGGCGGTGCATCGAGCACGGAGGTGGTGGTCGAGCCGACGAAGAGATGCGCGACGTGGTGCCGGGCATGCGTGGCGATGACGATCAGGTCCGCGTGCTCTTCCTTCACCACCTCGGAGATCTCGCGTCCGGGATCGGGCGCCTGGCGCACGATCAGCCGCGTGGCCAGCGAGGCGTTCGCGCGGCGCACGCGCTCGCGCAGCCGGTCGAGCTCCTGCTGCTCGGCGTATTCGTAGAGCGACGAGTCGGCGGGGAAGCGCAGCTCGTCGGGATTGGACGTGCGGGTCATGCGCACGTGCACGATGACCAGCTCCGCGCCGCTCACGCCGGCGATGCGCACGGCGTCATCGAACACCCATTCCGAGGCGGTGGAAAAGTCGGTGGGGATCAGGATGCGGCGGAACATTTACAGGCTCACAGGCTCACAGGTCCATAGGCTCATAGGAACGACGCTGTGAGCCTATGAGCCTATGCGCCTGTGAGCCTATCGTGCAACAGGCTCGGCCGGCGCACCATTCGACGCCGTGGCCACCGGTGCCGGCGGCGGCGTATTCGTCACGATGTAGCGGATCACGGTCTTCGGCTCGGCCTCGGTCTCGGCGATCTGCAGGACGACCTGCTGGCCGTTCGGGTCGAGGGCTTCGCCGGGGATGAAGGGGTCCTGCATGGCCTGGTTCAGGTGCACCTCGAAGTTGCGCCACTGCTCCCGTTCGGACGGATACGTGTCCTGCGACGGGAAGGCGCGGAACTGGGCCAGGTAGGTGGTGTAGTAGTGGAAGACCTGCGGGTACGAGTCGTCGGTGGCCAGGGTGTAGACCTTCGCGCCGGCGCCGTAGCGGTTGCGGATCATCACTTCGTCGCGGCGGGAGAGATCGTCGCGATACTGCGCGCCTTCGTAGAGCGGGATGGCGGGATTGATGGTCGTGATGGCCTTCGCCGCGTCGACGTTCGCCTGCGCGGCCTCGGCCTGCGTCGACGCCGGAGTGCTGTCGTCGGCGGCTTTGGTCTCGCTGCCGCCGGTGCATCCGATCGCGGTGAAAAGCACGAGGACGGCTGCCGGAAGTGCCTGTTGGATCTTCATCTTGGACGACAAAAGAGCAATGGCTATGCCGTCAATTGTTCTGCGCTTGGTTGACGGCAACCGAGCGGTGCCGTTCGGCGGTGCTGCGCAGGCGCTCGAGGGCCGTCTCGCCGCCATATTTGGAGACCAGGCGCTCGTCGTACAGGTCGGAAATGCTGGCCACGCTGTCGAGGGAGGCGATGAGCTGCTCGGGCCGCAGCCGCCGCCCGAGGAAGGAGTGCGAGTAGAAGATGTCCTGGCCGACCATGCTGAACGCCCCCAGCGGCACCTCGACGTTGAGGCGCAGCAGCTCGGACATCAGCTCGAAGGTCGGCTCCACGCCCTGCACGCAGAAGGCGAGGATCTCGATCACGGCGTCGTCTTCCTCGTACGCGCCGATCGAGATCTCCAGCACGGTCGACCCGTACTTGAGGTAGAAGTCGCAGTGATCTGCGTCGTCGAAGTGCTCTTCCACCAGTTCGTCGAGGTACGTCTTGACCTGACGGTAGACCTCCTCCTGGCACTCGGTGTGGAACTGCTTCGTTCGCGCTACGACCATGGAGGCGATTATAACGATGAACAGGACGCTCACGCTCAAGCGCGGTAAAGAACGCGTGATCGCCAACCGGCATCCGTGGATTTTCGCGGGCGCGATTCACACCGAGCGGGGACCGGAAGACGCGCCGATCGGAGACCTCGTGGACGGCGACGGCACGCGCATCGCCTCCGGCTTCTACTCACGCTCGTCGCAGATCCGCCTGCGCGCGCTGGCGTTCGGCGAGCCCGCCACGCCGGAGCTCATCGCGGCGCGCCTCTCCGAGGCCATTGCGCGCCGGCGGGCGATCTTCGATGAGGGGACGAATGCCGCGCGCCTGGTCCACGCCGAGGGGGATGAGCTGAGCAGCATCGTCGTCGACCGCTACCACGACGTGCTGGTGGTGGAGATCGCCAACCGCGGCGCGGAGCACTTCAAGCCGCTGATCGTGGAGACGCTGCAGCGCGAGCTCGCGCCGCGCGCGATCTTTTTCAAGAACGACCTGCCGGCGCGGAAGCTGGAGGGGCTGCCGACCGAGGATGAGGGGGTCGACGTGGCGACGCAGATTCTCGAGTCGGGATTGAAATTCCGCGTGAATCCCGTGGAAGGGCAGAAGACCGGCTTCTTCCTCGACCAGCGCGAGAACCGCCGCCTCGTCCGCACGCTGGCCGGCGGCCGGCGCGTGCTCAATCTGTTCTCGTACAGCGGCGCGTTCGGGGTGTACGCGGCTTCCGGCGGCGCGTCCTCCGTGACGAACGTCGACGTGTCGGCGCCGGCCATCGAGGCGGCGCGCGAGAACGCCTCGCTCAATGGCGTGCAGGCCGAGCACGTCGTCGCGGACGCGTTCCAGTACGTGCGGCAGAAGCACGGCCCGTTCGATCTGCTGATCTGCGACCCGCCGGCGTTCGCGAAGTCGCGCAACGAGGTGGAGCGCGCCGCGCGCGGCTACAAGGACGTGAACCTCTACGCGATGCGCATGGTCGCCCCGGGCGGGTTGATGATGACCTTCTCCTGCTCCGGACACATGTCGCTCGATCTCTTCCAGAAAGTCATCTTCGCCGCGGCGCTCGACGCGGGGCGCCGCGTCTCGTTCGTGCAGCGGCTGACGGCGGGACCGGACCATCCGGTGTCGATCTATTGTCCGGAAGGGGAGTACCTCAAGGGGTTTCTTCTCGAGATCCACTGAGCTCCATGGTCATCTCGACCATGGTCTCGCGGAAGCCGAGGCGCGCGAAGAGGGTCCGCGCGGCGTCGTTCGGCGCGGCGGTCCAGAGGATCACGCGCGGCGCGTGGCGCTCGCGGAGCCAGGCCACGGCGGCGTCCATGAGCTTCGTGCCGGTGCCTGTTTTTCGCGCCTCTTCCACCACGAGCAGGTCGTGAATGAAGCCGGCCGGCCCGCGCAGCTCTTTCCACGACAGCGGCTCGAGCGCGGCCCAGACGTAGCCGGTGACGCCCCCGTCGTCCTCGCTGACGAAGATGGCGTTGTCTTCCGATTTCAGCATGCTGCCGAGAAACGACCCGTAGCCGCGCTCCGCCCCTTCCTCCGCGGCCAGGAAGCGCTGCGGATCGAAGGCGTAGTGCGTGCGCATGAGCATGGCGCCGAGGCGGCCGAGGGAGGGGAGATCGCGGCGTTCCGCTCTGCGGATCACGGTCATGCGGGGATCATTTAACATTTCAGGTCTCATGACGACCCTGACCAACGCGCCGACCCCCCGCGTCTCCCGCGCCATCACGGTCGCGTACCTCGGTGACCTGCTCTTCAACGCCGGGTTCATCGACGAGCGGCAGCGCGCGGAGATCGAGTCGGCCGACCGGCAGTTCCGGCTCGCGCAGCGTAACACCGCCACCAAATCGCGCGCCGAGGAAGACGCCAGCCCGTTCAAGGTCATCGCCGCGATGAACCTCACCGACGCCAGCGGCAACGCCACGCGCATCGACGACTTCCTGCTGGCGCGGCTGCTGGCCGAGGAAGCGCACCTGCCGTTCTACAAGATCGACACGCTCAAGCTCGACGTCCAGCTCATCGAGTCGAAGATCTCGCGCCCCTTCGCGCGCAAGAACAAGATCGTCCCCGTGGCCGTGCGCGACGGCAAGCTCGTCGTGGCCATGGTCAACCCCTTCGACTACAACGCCATCGACTCCTATCGCCCCATGGCCAAGCAGGAGCTCGACCTGGTCGTGGCCGCCGAGTCGGACGTGATGGGGGTGATCAACGAGCAGTACGGCTTCCGCGCCTCGGTCACGAAGGCGAATCGCGACCTGACCCGCGGCGCGATCGACCTCGGCAATCTCGAGCAGTACATCAAGCTCAAGTCGGGCGCCGAGATCGAGACCAGCGACGCGCACATCGTCAACGCCGTCGACTACCTGCTGCAGCACGCCTACGACTCGCGCGCGTCCGACATCCACATCGAGCCGAAGCGCGAGCACGCCGACATCCGCTTCCGCATCGACGGCGTGCTGCACGAGATCCAGCGCGTGCCGAAGCTGGTGAACCTGGCCATCACCTCGCGCCTCAAGACGATGTGCCGCATGGACATCGCCGAGAAACGCCGCCCTCAGGACGGCCGCATCAAGACCGAGCGCGAGGGGAAGGAGATCGAGCTGCGCGTCTCGACGCTCCCCACGGCCTTCGGCGAGAAGATGGTCATGCGCATCTTCGACCCCGAGGTCATGATCCGCGACCTGGCCGGCCTCGGCTTCTACGAGGACGAGCTGAAGACGTTCGCCGACTGGATCGGCCGGCCGCACGGCATCATCCTGGTCACCGGCCCGACCGGATCCGGCAAGACCGTCACGCTCTATTCGGCGCTGAAGAACCTGGCCTCGCCGGAGATCAACATCACCACGATCGAGGACCCGATCGAGATGGTGTGGGAGGAGTTCAACCAGACGTCGGTGCAGCCGAAGATCGGGATCACCTTCGCCTCGGCGCTGCGCCACATCCTCCGCCAGGACCCGGACATCATCATGGTGGGGGAGATCCGCGACCAGGAGACGGCGCAGAACGCGGTGCAGGCGGCGCTCACGGGCCACCTGGTCTTCTCCACGCTGCACACGAACGATGCCTCGACGTCGATCACGCGACTGGTGGACCTCGGCATCCAGCCGTTCCTGATCTCGTCGACGCTGGTCGGGGCGATGGCGCAACGGCTGGTGCGCAAGATCTGCGACGACTGCAAGCGCAACCGCCCGCTGACGATCGAGGAGGCGGCCATGCTGAACCTGCAGGCGCCGGCCGGCAAGCGCATCATCGTGAAGGAGGGGGCGGGCTGCATCCGCTGCCGCAACACCGGCTACTTCGGGCGCACGGGCATCTTCGAGATCCTCCCGGTCGACAACGCCATCCGCGATCTCGTCGACCGCGGCGAGGACTTCCTGAAGATCAAGGAGATGGCCATCAAGCGCGGCATGCGCACGCTCCGCCAGAGCGCGCTGCGCAAGCTGGCCGAGGGGCTGACCAGCTTCGAGGAAGTGGTGCGGGTGACCGGGATCTGAGGCGGCGGCTTCGCCGCTGCCGGTTGCTGGTTATCGGTTGTCTGCGCCGCCTGGGTTTCAGGCCAAGCAGCGCAGACAACTGACAACCGACAACCGACAACCCTAATTCGGGACCACCGCCAGCGCCGCCTCCAGCACCTCGTCACGCCCCTGGGCCAGTCCGCGGATCGTGGGGCGCACCACGTAGTCGGGCTGGATGGCGGACTCGCCGTCGACCCTCCGGATCGCCGACCCGGTGAAACGGATGGAAATGTTGCCCGGCACCACGAGATCGGAGAGGTCGCCCTGCGCGCTCGCGCCGGCCGTGCCGACGAGGCGCGCACCGGTGAGCACGAGCGCGGCGCCGCTGGGCGTGCGCTCGTCGACGAGGGCGAAGATCTCGCCCGCGTACGTGGCTTGCGGGGAGAGCATGTCCGCGACGTCTTCGTACTGGATTGCGCCGCCGAGGAGCACGGGGACGCGCGTCAGCGACGCCACGCTGTTCCCGGTCGTGTTCAGCCGCTTCGCGATCTCCGCGCTGGCGCGCTCGCTGCGCAGGTCGAGGATCATCGTTTGCGTGGCGGCGACGTCGGCCAGCAGCGCCTCGACGTCCTGCACGGCAGCGACGTCCACGTAGGCCACGTTGCCGTCGAGGATGCGCCACGCTTTGGCGGGATTGGCGACCGCGTGTGCGGTGCGTGCGAGCGAGACTTCGTACTGCGAGCCGTCAGGGCGGCGGAAGGTGAACGCGGACGTGGTGCCGGCCGTCCCTTTGGCCAGGTCGCGCACGGCGGCGAAGGACGAGGCGTAACGAGCCAGCTCGGTGCGCCGCTCGGCGACGTCGCGGCCGTCGATGCGCAGCAGCTCGTCGCCCGGTTTCACCTGCTCGGACGCCGACGCCGTGACGACCGGCTTCCCTTCGACCGGCATCAGCTCGAACGGCGGCGCGGCCGCGCCGTGCAGTGCGAGCACCGAGGGGGCATTCACCAGCGCGTGTGCGTCCGGGACCTTCGCCAGCACTTCGGCGAGGGCGAGCTCGTAGTCGCGGCGGGTGGTCGCGTGCTCGAGGGCCCAGACGAGGTCGTTGAGGTTCCAGTCGTCGAGGCGCTCGCGCGAGCCGTGGAAGAAGTGGATCACGTTCCAGATGCGGTACGCGGCCAGGATGCGCTGCTCTGGGGAGGGAAGGTCGGCGCCCGCGTAGGTGGCGTCGGCCTGCCATTCATAGTCGCCCAGCGGCGCGGTGCTCATGCTCGATGCGCCGCGGCGGCGCCCGCCGCGCGGCTTCGCGAGCTGCAGCGCCGCGGCGAGGACGTCGCTCTCCGCCGCGTTCGCGGCCAGTGTCATCATCGGCGCGGGCTCGGCGGAGTAGCCGTCCTCGTCGATCAATTCGCTCGTGCGCAGCGTGACCAGCGAGCCGTCGCCGAGGGCCATCTGGCAGTGGTCGACGGCCGTGTGCAGCGGGAAGTCGCCGACGGAGACGAACGTGGCCTGCCCCGCCGCGGAGAGCGCGGTGGCGACGGCCGGAATGGCGCTGCGCCCGTCGACGATGAAGACGACTTTCTGCAGCGTCGTCGCTTCGCCGCGGATCGTCCCGGGGTCGACGGTGCGGAACGAGGAGTCGAACTCCGTCTCGGCCTGCTGCGAGCGGTAGCCGTAGTGCCGGACCTTGCGATGCACGGCGTGCGGCAGGCTGCCGCGGACCAGGAGCGGCTCGAGGCCGTTCGCGAGCGGGGGAGCGGAGCAGCGTCCCGGCTGCGGACGGAGATCGACGACGGCCGCGCGTGCCGTGCGCAACGCGTGGTGCGCGTCTGTCGCGGTCGCGGAGAGATACACGACCCCGTCCGCGAGCATGCGCGTGCTCCGGTCGACGGCCGGCAGCGCCGTCTCGAAGCACATCGGCGCGACGAAGGAGGCGTCGTCGCCGAGCGAGCGCAGCATTTCATCGACGGCCACGCCGGCTTTCGATCCGCCGCGCACGCGGCCGATGGCGATCAGCGTCGCCTCGTCCAGCGCGACGTCGCGATACCCCATCCACGGATGGGCGTAATTGACGATCCCCCAGATCCGCCCCAGCGCCGCAAGCTCGCCCGAAGGCATGTCGTGCGCGTGAACGGCAGTGGCGAAGAAGAGAGCGAAGAGAAACAGCGAGCCCGTGCGTCGCATGTAGAGGGGTCTTCTCCACGAGGCGTGCCACGCTTGTTTGAAACGCCACCCGCGCGGACTATAATTTTTCCATCTAGAGATACTGCAGGAGGTTACGACGTGCGGAAGATCACTATTCTTGTCGTGCTGTTTCTCCTCATGGCCGCCTTGCCGCTGGCCGCCGAGACTTGTGACACGGTTCTGGACAGCCGTGCTTACGACGACGGAGGGAGTTCGAGTTGGTGCTGGCTTTCCAGCATGATCTGCTATTACTGCTGGGGTTCGTCGCCGGACGAGCACTGCGCGTCCGACTGGGAACCGTGCGATGCCTCACCGCCGCCGAAACGGCCGCATCCGATCGTCGTCGAGGCGAAACCGCTTCCGATCGTCGTGCCGCCCTGTGCGGCGAAGACGCTTGAACCGGCCCAGCAGGTCAAGCTCGAACACATTCTGTGAACCGACCGGCCCTCTGTCTGGCCGCCGTGCTCCTTACCGGCTGCGCGGCGGCGCCGGCGCCCCCGTCCGTTGTCTCCGCGCCTCTCATCGAGCGCGAGCTCACGCTCGCACGACCGACGGATGTCCGTTGGACTAACGACGGGCATATCCTGATCACCGATCTCGAGCAGGGGATTGCACGCTTCGGCATCTCCGACCTCGAGCCGGCCGAATGGCTGCCGGAGTGGCCCGCCGGCCAGGGCGTCGGCAGCCGTTACATGTACCTCGGCCTGTCGGAGCGTTTCGTGGCAACGGCGGACCTCGCTTTCGGCTTGCGATGGCGGGGAACCGGCGCCGACGATGCGATCGTCAGTCAGCCGATCGAGTACGTTGCCGATTTGGACGTACACGGCGACCGGCTCCTGCTGGCCGGGTTACGTCGCGACGAGAACGCCGACCTCGGTGCCGACGGCGCGTTCGCCTGGCTCGCCTCGCTGCCCGGCGGAGCCCTGCGCCCGATCCTGCCGTTCACCGACCGCGGCGCCATCGAGAACTGCGCCGGCTTCCACGTCGCGACCGTGCGCTTTCTCCGCGACGGCTCATTTGTCATCGTCCCCGGCGCGGAGCCGGGCATCTATCTCTACGACGCGCAGGGACGCCTGCAGCGCAACGTCGACGTCGCGCCACTGAACCTGCTCTCCGAGTGCCAGCTGTCGCGCGATGAGCAGTCGCTCGTCTCCAGCCAGCCGGAGGCGCGGCAGCGGTGGATCAATCGCCACCGCATCGTCGATGACGTGGTCGAGCTCCCGTCGGGCCCGGCGCTCATCATTCGTTCGCGCCAGTCGGACGTCACGCGCTGGGAACTGGTGCCGCTCGGTACCACGGAATCGCGGCCGCTGCCGTTCACGTCTCCCTCTCCGTGGGCTCATGCCGCCGCCGATGCGCGCGACGGGCGCGTGGCCGTCCTCGTCGCGGATCAGGTCCCGAACCGTGAAGATGGGGCAGGGCCGCGGCTCATCGTGTGGCAGCCATGAGACTCCTCGCCGCGGCGGTGCTGCTGCTGTCGACGGTCGCGCATGCGGACGACGCGGTGGTGATCTTCACGGATCGTAACGAGCCGCCGCGCAAGATCACCGCGGGCACGCTGCAGGACGTCAAAGCCGAGATCGCGACGGTGTGGGTCTGGTCGGACGCCGTTCCACCGCGACGGACCGATGCCGCCGGCGCGGCGCCCGCCCTGAAGCGAAGTGCCGAGGGAAAACTGGAAGTCCGCGTCGACCGGCAGCGGTTGCCGAAAGAGACACGGCTGCGGCTCATCGCCGCGCCGCAGCAGGCGTGGGAGGAAGTGCCGGAGGACTTTCTGCCGTCATGGGTGGTGACGGCCGGCGAATCGGTAACCGTGCCGGTCGATCGCGGCGCGACCTGGCGCGTGCGTCTCGCCGGTCCCGGCTTCGGCACGTGGTGGACCGACGTGCCGCCCGGGCGCGGCGCGGTCGTGCTGTCGCCGATCGAGGCTGCCGATCGCACCATTCGCTTCGAGACGGAGAAAGGCCGTCCGCTCGCCGCCGCGCGCCTGTCGCTCCTCGACGAAGCCGCGGAGCGCGGCAAGTTCGCGAAGCTCGCCGACTATCGCAGCGAGCCGAAGAACGGGCGCGTCGTCATCGCGGCGCTGCCGGATACGGCGAAGCTCACGCTGGTCGGCTCGGCATTCGATCGTGCGCCGCACGTCGCCGAAGCACGTCCCTCGGCGTTTCCCGAGCGTATGGTGATCCATCCCGGCGCCGTCGTGCGCAGCCGTCTCGTCGACCGCGACGGAAAGCCCATCCCCGGCGCGGAGACCGGCGTGCGCACGTGGGTGGCCGAGACGTTGTCCGTTCCTCTGCTGCGCACGGCAACAACGAAAGCCGACGGCACGGGCGAAGTCACCGCGCTCCCCGCGGGACGCGCCGAGTGGCGCGCCACGGCACCCGGCTACGCGCCCGCGTCGCGTCCCCTGCGGCTCGCGCTCGACGGCGCGATCGACCTCGGCACGATCGTGCTCGAGCCGGCAGGGGCGATCGCCGTGCGCGTACGCGATGATCGCGGCGAGCCGGTGCGTGCCTCCATCGCCGTCAACGACGGCACCGCCGTCACCGCGAACGCGAAAGGCGAGGCCACGCTGCCGGTCATCGCCGGCCAGCCGTTCGAGATTGCTGCCGCCGCGCCGCTGCATCGCCGCGTCACGCGCGAAGTGCACGCACCCTTTCCGCCCGTCGTGGAGCTCGAGCTCACGCGCGCGTTCCGCGTGACGGGCCGGATCGTCGATGCGAACGGCGCCGGCATTCCGCAGGCGACGATCCGCGCCATCCAGGGCACCTCGTTCTCGAATCACGAAGGAGGTCCGGACGGCAGGTTCGAGATCGAGCTCGACCCCGGCCTCGAGCACAGGCTGGAGATTCGCTCCCCGACGACCGCGCTCGTGCAGCGCGAGGTCGCGGCGGGCTCGCCGGGCGAGCAGCGCGAGCTCGGAGATGTCACCGCGCCGGCGGGGCTCGTCGTCACCGGCCGCCTCGTACGCGCCGGCGACCGCACGTCCGTCGCCGGTGCGAGGATCTGGCTGCCGCGTCCCTCGGAAGCAGGGCCGCTGATGGCGTGGGCCTTCCGCGACGTGCTGCAGACCGAGAGCGGCGCCGATGGCACGTTCGAGCTGCGCGGACTTCCGGCCACACCGGTCACGGTACGGATCGATGCACCGTCGCTCGCGCCGGCACGGCAGCGCGTCACCCCGGAAGCCGGTGCCGCACGCGTGGACCTCGGCGAGATCGCGCTGGCCGCCGGCGCCACCGTGTCGGTCATCCTCGAGGGCGATTCCGGCGACGGCGCAACCGCGCGCGTGGACCTCGGCGGCAGCGGCATGCCGATGGACCTGCTCAGCGCGGCCTTCACGAATGGACGCGCGATCGTGCCGGCCGTGCCGGCGGGTGCGGTGATGGTGTCGGCGGCACGCGGGAAAGAAACGCTTTGCCGCCAGCAGGCCACTGTGCCGGCGGACGTTTCCGAATTTCAGGTCGTCTGCCGCGCGCGCATGGTGCGCGTCGAAGGGAGCGTCACGGTCGGCGGACGTCCGGCGGCGCTCGGGACGGTGGTCCTCGTTCCCCCGCTCGACGACGGCGTCGCGACCGGCATCTTCGAATCGGGCCGCGGCGGGTATCGTCAGCAGCAGGTGTTCTCCTCCGGCTCCGGCGGCCATTCCGCGGAAGTGGGCCACGACGGGCGCTTCACGTTCGCGCGTGTGCTGCCGGGCGCGTGGGAAGTGTTCTGGATGCCGGAGCGCGGGCGCGCGCTCGCGCCGCGGCGCGTGGAGATTCCCGCGGCAGACGTGCATCCGCTGGCGCTGCAGTATCCGGGAATCGCGCTCCGCGGCACGGTGGTCGACGCGGAGCAGCGCCCGGTCGCCGATGCCGACGTGCGCGACATGCGCGGGGAGGCGTTCGCGCGTACGGCACCCGACGGCACGTTCGTGCTGGCCGGCCCCGCGGCCGGCACGTGGCAGGTGCAGGCGCGCCACCGTGACCGCCGCAGCCGCGTCGTGACGGTCGAAGTCCGCGAGGATCGGCTGCCCGAGCCGCTCGCGCTCGTGCTCGAACCGTCCGCGGACGTGGTGCGAGCCAACGTACCGGCCGGCTCGCTGCTCTTCGTCGAGACGCAGCCGGGTGCGCTGCGCATCGCCAATGCCGACGCGAACGGCGTCGCCGAACTGCGCTTCCAGCACCCGCTGCCGACGCGCATCCGGATCGCCGCGGCGGTGGGCGGGGCGCTCCTCCTCGGCGAATGGACACCGTTCGACGCGGCGGTGAGCGATGGCCTCACGCTGCAGCCCGGTCCCACCGGCACGCTGCACGTCCGCACGAAAGAGCGGAGCGGGAGTGTGACCATCGCCAGCGGGTCGGGCTGGCGCGTCGACCGGCTGCTGCAGTGGCTCGGTGCCTTTCCGAGCGTCACACCGGAGGTGCCACTCACGCTGCAACTCCCGGCCGGGACGTATGAAGTCACGTTCGGCAACCAGACGCGCGTGGTTTCGGTCGAGCGCGACCGCGCGCGTGAGGCGACGTTCGACTAGAATTTCGCCCATGACCGTCCAGGCCGCTCCCTCTTCCCTCGAGAAGGAGCTCGAGTTCCGCAAAAAGCTCAGCTCCATCGCGAACCAGATCAACTCCGCCGAGTCGA
The DNA here is from genome assembly GCA_035627015.1 of Thermoanaerobaculia bacterium. Taxonomy (GTDB): domain Bacteria; phylum Acidobacteriota; class Thermoanaerobaculia; order Gp7-AA8; family Gp7-AA8; genus QHVT01. The sequence goes on from DASPMO010000159.1 coordinate 53,633, forward strand.
TCCCGCACATCCTGATGACGCTCAAGGACCGCATCCTCGAGCTCCTCGATGCGGAGCGGCTGACGATCTACGCCGTCGACACGAAGAACCAGGAGCTGTACTCGATCCAGAAAGTCGGCGACCTGCCGAAGGAGATCCGCGTCCCCAAGTCGTTCGCCTCCATCGCCGGCTTCACCGCGCTGGCGCGCAAGACCATCAACATCAAGGACGCCTACGACGCGGCGGAGCTGCAGAAGTTCCACGCCAACCTCCGCTTCGACCAGCGCTGGGACAAGCAGACCGGCTTCCGCACCAGGGCCGTGCTGGCCGTGCCCATCCTCTTCGAGAAATACCTGATGGGCGTGGTCCAGCTCATCAACAAGCGCCACGGCGTGGCCTTCACCGCCCAGGATGAGGATGCCGCCGAGGAGATCGGGCGCATCCTCGGCATCGCCTTCTACAACCAGCACAAAGTGCAGCGGCAGACCAAGCCGTCGCGCTTCGGCGCGCTGGTCGACAAAGGGATCATCTCCGAGAAAGACCTCGAGACCGCGGCCGGCAGCGCGCGCGTGAACAACATCAACATCGAGCGCGTGCTCATCGAGGACTTCAACGTCCCGAAGGAAGAGATCGGCCGTTCGCTGTCGCAGTACTACTCCGCGCCGTGGTTCAACTGGGACGGCGCATCGCTCATCCCGCAGGACCTGCGCGAGCGCGTCAGCTCCGACATCTGGAAGAAGCACGGCGCCGCGCCGGTGGAGCGGCGGCCGGGGATGCTCGTGGTCGCCGTCGACGACCCGCAGGACCTCACGCGCCTCGACGGCATCCGGGCCATGAACCTCGCCCCGCGCTACGAGGTGCAGGTGGCGATGAAGCACGACATCCTCGCGTACATCGCCAAGTCCTACAACGAGCGGCTCGAGGCCGACGGCACGACCGGCGAGTCCGCCGACTGGGCCAAGATCCTCGACTCCCTCGGCGAAGGGGAAAAGGTCGAGCTCGAGGACACGCCGACCAATGAGCCGGAGATCGACGAGACCGACTCCGGCATCGTCAAGCTCGCCAATCAGCTCATCATCGAGGCCTTCGCCCGCGGCGCCTCGGACATCCACGTCGAGCCCGACGGCCCGCGCAATCCGTGCACGATCCGCCTGCGCATCGACGGCGACTGCCAGAAGTTCATGGAGATCCCCGGGCCGCACCGCAACGCGCTCGTGCAGCGCCTGAAGATCATGGCCAAGCTCGACATCTCCGAGAAGCGCAAGCCGCAGGACGGCAAGATCCGCTTCAAGTACTCGAAGGGGACCATCGAGCTGCGCGTGGCCACGATCCCGACCGCGAACCAGAACGAGGATGTGGTCATGCGCATCCTGGCGGCGTCGAAGCCGCTGCCGCTCGACAAGATGGGTTTCAGCGAGCGCAATCTCACGGCGTTCAAGGAGATCCTGGCCAAGCCGTACGGGATCTGCCTGGTGGTCGGCCCGACGGGCTCCGGCAAGACCACCACGCTGCACTCGGCCCTCGGCTTCATCAACACCGAGGACATGAAGATCTGGACGGCCGAGGACCCGGTCGAGATCACGCAGAAGGGACTGCGCCAGGTGCAGGTGCACCCGAAGATCGACTTCACCTTCGCCGCGGCCATGCGCTCGTTCCTGCGCGCCGATCCGGACGTGATCATGGTCGGCGAAATGCGCGATCACGAGACGGCGGCCATCGGTGTCGAGGCGTCGCTGACCGGCCATCTCGTCTTCTCCACGCTGCACACGAACTCCGCGCCGGAGACGATCACGCGTCTGCTGGACATGGACATCGATCCGTTCAACTTCGCCGACGCGCTCCTCGGCATCATGGCCCAGCGCCTGATCCGCGTGCTCTGCCCGAAGTGCAAGGAGGGGTACAACCCGACGCCGGAGGAGTTCGAGGAGATCATCGAGGCATACGGCTACGAGCACTGGTCCGGCACAGGCATCACCTACTCGCCGCAGCTGATGCTCTACAAGCCGAAAGGCTGCACGTCCTGCAACAGCAGCGGCTACAAGGGCCGCATGGGCGTCCACGAGCTGCTGGTCGGCACCAAGGAGATCAAGCGCGCCATCCAGCACAAAGCCACCATCGAGGAAATGCGCCGCCTGGCCATGGAGCAGGGGATGCGCACGCTGATGCAGGACGCCATCGAGAAGGCGTTCAAGGGGTTCACGGACATCAAGCAGGCGCGGGCCATTGCGGTGAAGTGATGCGCAGATTGCGCGTCACCCGTTCCGGTACGTGATCTCTCGCCGCGTAATCGTCTTCGCTTCTGAAGACGTCGACGCCACGCGCTCGATCCAGTCGCCGTGTTCGTTGAAGGCGTAAGTGTAGAAAACACGGCGGGTGGTGCCGTCGAGGGCCGTCTCTTCGTCCGAGACCGCAAGGCCGCGCGCATCGAGCGTGGTTACCTTCGATGACACGATGATGTCGTAGAGGAGCACGATCGTCGAGATTCGCCTGTGAACTTCGTCGTACGCGAACCGGACTTCTGCCGCGGAGGGATTTCCGTCGACGGTTTGAACGATGCGTTCGATCCGGCCATGCTCGTCACGCTCGATCCTCACGGAGGCCACGGTTTTCGCTGCCGCGTCCAGGAAGTCGGTGCGCATCAGCTCCGCGTCGGCGTCCGTCTCGTGGACGGCGCGGGTCGCGCGCTCGGGGATGTGAAAGTGATAGCCGCGATATTCGAACGACGCATTCGGCGGCCACTGCATTTCTCGCACAGGCTTCTGCGTGCTCGCCGGCCACACGTGCGTCGCGAGCACGCGTTCCTCGCCCGGCCTCACGAGGATGGTCGTGATCTCGGCGCGCAACGCCGGCGCCGCGTAGACGTTGTCGTCGGGTGGCCGGATGGGGGTCATGTACAGAATCCGGGCCCCGCCTGTGGCGTACAGACGGCGACAGGCAGCACGCACGTTCCGTTCACGGAGAGTCCGAAACATTGAATGTAGAGTTGACCGGCCGGATAGCACGACGGCGTGGTCGCGAATGACCGGTACAAGTCGAGACTGCATCGTCCCCTGCACGTCGGCGCCCACCAGCACGTCGGGTACTGAAACGAGTTGTAAATCTCGTATGCACTGGCGGGTAACCCGAATCTCAGACTGAACGTCAGGAGGTAATTGTTCGCGCACGGATCGTAGAAGCGCGCAATGAGCTCGCCGACGTTCGGCGGACGATGAATCGGGATGAATACGGTTACTTGGGGCTGCGGCGGCTGTTGGATCGTCAGCGTATCGGTGTCGTCAGTGTGGTACTCGGTCGTGTCGGTTTCATCCGTCGTAGCACTGGCGCCGCTGCTCCAGCGTGCCGTAGTGCTCAACTCGAGCGTCACATGAGCCTCTTCAGGAGGGAAGGCGTCACTCTGCTCAGGTGCAGTGGCGTCCGTCCGAATCCAAAGCACGCGCTCCTCGCCTTCAGTATCGACGTACGCGACCGGCTCGTCGTCGGCAGTCTGGCCGACGTCCGCGTTGATGGATGCGGGGGTGACCATCAGCCGCTCCAGCCGGAAAGCGCTTCGGAAGCCATGTGTTCCGCGTATCGCGAAGGTCCCTGATGTTGCGCCGAGGGACATGCGTGCGGCGATGGATTGCATGTTGAGTAATGCGATCTCGCCGCCGCGCAGTTCGACCTCGGTCCGTCATACGGGATCTCGAGCACGCCGAAACGGAATGCGGCAGGGATTTCACCGCGGTTCTGAGCCTCTGTCAGGTCGAGTATGCGTACTTCGTGTGGCCGCAGGCGCTGAGGAGGTAACCGGGCCTCACGCATCGTCGGCCCGTCGAGCCATTTCACGAGCGGCCGGATGACGCGCTCCAGATCACTGGCGTTTCGCACGACGCAGCGGGACACGTAATTCGCGCCGGAAGGCAACCCCAGGTCGGAGTCCTGCGGGCCGAGGAACAGAAACTGGGCGCGGAGGATACGACTATGGGATCCGTGCGCCAGATCATTGAAGCGGATGCGCGCCGCGTAAGCGCCGTTCGGGTCGACCACCGCCCCCGCTGCCACGACGTCGCCGGGACCGCCGGAGTTCGTCACGCGCACGGCGGCACCCTGGTGCGCTCCGGTTCGGGCGAGGGCTGCATCCAGCCAGATGACCTGCGTCGTCTGCGGTTCGATGTCGACTTTCCTGATGGACGTCCCGTCGTGGCGCCCTTCGGCTTCGATGGTGACGGAACGCGGGAACGTGGAGGTGTTCTGTAGAGCGACGAAGGCACGAGCGGCAGGAGACGCGGTCGCGAACACCGCTTCCTGCACCGTGCCGCGAATCTGATCGCGACGAAACATTGCCACCACGTAATGCGAACCGTCGCGCTTCCGCACCAGAATCGAGCCATCCACTGCCTGCTTCTCGAAGAAGTCGTATTCCACTAAGACCCCGCCGGCGGATTCGGAGCGGCGTGCGGCCCTGAGCAGTTGTGCATTCAGCTCGAATGCACGCGACTCCTTCGGCTGCAAAATCGCGGCGGCGATCAGTACACGCTCGCCTTCACCCACGAGCAGATAAACCTTCAACGGGACCTGGAGATCGATGCGTTTGTTGTGAATCAACAAACGGGAGGTGTGCGCCTGATCCGCCGCGAAATACGGACCATAAATCTGCTGCAGTTCGGCAGCGGCCGGGATGCTGCACGCGAGAAAGATGAGGAACACCACGATACGGTGATGACCAGGACCGACCATGCGCAACCTCCTGGAATCGTGCGGATGCGTGCACCGATGAAGATGGTTCCGCCGGGTCGGGAGGGCAAGAGGCGAAAATGACACATGCAGTCGACGCTCACGCGCGAGCCGCGGCGTTGGGCCGATGCGACCGGAACGAAAACTGCTGAAGCGCCTACACGTAGGACGGGCTTCAGCCCGTCCCCCCACGGGAGGGGCGGGCTGAAGCCGCGCCCTACGTTTGGCGTTCGTCGCGACGGGCGGGCGGTAGCGCGGAAGGCGTGAAAGCTGCACAATCGCGTGGGCATGAAGGCTTTTGTTGCCCTCTTCCTCACTCTTCTTTTCGCGTATGAGACCGGTGGTGCGTCCGGCGGGGAAGTTTCGCTCGCCGTGAGCACGAAGAAGAACATCATGGAGTTGCGCGTCGGCGGAAAGACGCTGCGCCGCTATGACGTGAGCGTCGGGACGAAGTCGCATCCGACGCCGCACGGCACGTTCCGCATCAATCACATCGTCTGGAATCCGGCCTGGGTGCCGCCGAAGGAGAAGTGGGCGAAGGGGAAGAAGCCGACGCCTCCCGGCGACGCCAAGAATCCGATGAAGGTGGTCAAGATCTTCTTCAAGGAGCCGGATTACTACATCCACGGCACGAGCCACGAGGGCGCCCTCGGCGGCGCGGCCTCGCACGGCTGCATCCGCATGTCGCAGTCGGATGCGTTCCGCCTCGGCCGCTACCTCATGGACAACGGCGGCGCCGCGCGCAGTGACGCGTGGTACGCGAATGTGTTCAATCGGGGCACCTCGGCGGACGTGCGGTTGAAGGCGTCCGCGAAGATCGTGATCGGGCCGTGATCTGGAGTGCGGCAGCGATCAGCTGCCGCTCTCCATGGCCGCAGCGCCAGCTGCGGCTGGCGCGATGGAGAGCGGCAGCTGGTCGCTGCCGCACTCCAGATTAGAGCGGTGGTTCTTCCGCGAAGAGCGTCACGTTCTTCGCCTGCACTTCCTGGCGGTACTTCGCCACATCCTCGGCGAACAGCTTGTTGAAGTCGGCCAGCACCGTGCGAAGCTGCGCCTCGGCGCGCTCGAGGTAGGCCAGCTGCGCCGGGGTCGGCGCGTCCCAGGACGACTGCATCGCCTGCAGCGGGTACTGGATCTTCCCGAGGACGTCCGTCTCGGCCGGGATGCCCTTCGTTTTCGGCGGCACCCAGAGGCGCTTCTCCATCTCGTCGAGACGCCTCTTCAGCGCGGTGCCGCTCTTTACCAGCGGATCGGGAGTCTTGTCCGCGGCGTCGTCCGGCTTCTTCAGCTTCGACGACACGGAGTCGATGTCCGCGCGCGTCTTCTGGATGCGCTCGATGGCGGTGGTGATGGTCTCGGTGAGCTTGCCCGCGCGCATGAGGGCGTCGAACTTCGCCTGCCGCACCTCGGGCGTCAGGTTCTCCCGCGGGTCGGGGAGGACGCGCACGCTCTGCTTCGCCTCGTTGCCGCGGAACTTGATCGTCACCGTGTACGTGCCGGGCAGCACCTCCGGGCCGGTGCGCGGGCGGAACTCGTTCGGCTCTTCCCCCGGAACGACCGGGCGCTTGAACGCATCGCGGCGCAGCTCCCACGACGTGCGGTTCACGCCGAGCTTCGCCGGTCCCTTGAACTTGCGGATCACCGTGCCCGAGGCATCGGACACCTCGATGTCCACCTCGGGAGCCTTGTCGGGGTCGCGCGCCGGCGGCTCGGAAGGCTTCGCGGCGACGGAGGCCTCCGGCTCCTTCGGCACATCGACCACCGGCTCCCCCGTCTCCGTGACGAGCGCCTTCACCGCCGCGTCGCGCTCCTTCTGCTTCCGCTCCCGCTCCTTCTCGTCCACGGGATGCGGCAGGCCGGGGAGGTTCAGGGAGTAGGTGAGCAGCGCGCCGTACGGCTCGTTCTCGCCGCGGAACTCGCCGTCGCCGAGGAAGCGGCCGCCCTCCTTCTGCCGCGTCGTGTACGCCTGCGCGTCCGGCACCGCGAAGAAATGCAGCGGCTGAGTGAGGGTCTCCTTCGACACGGTGCGCAGCGGCGCGATGTCGTCGACGATGTACGCCGCGCGGCCGTGCGTGCCGATGACCAGGTCGTGATCGCGCGGATGCACGACCAGCCCCTGCACCGAGACCGTGGGGAAGCCGTGCTTCCACTTCATCCACGACTTGCCGGCGTCGGTGCTCACCCAAAGCCCGAACTCCGTGCCGAGGAAGAGCAGGTCGGGGTCGACCGGGTCCTGTTCGATGGAAAGCGCGTAGCCGTCGAGGCTCTTCGTCGCCAGCGACGTCCACGTCTTGCCGAAGTCGGTCGTGCGGTAGACGTACGGCGTCCAGTTCGAGCGGCGGTGATCGTCCAGGACGATGAAGGCCGTGCCGGCGGCGTGGCGCGAGGCCTTGATCTCCGGCACCCACGTGTTCGCGGGGACGCCCTTGAGGTTCGCCTCGACGCTGGTCCAGTTCGCGCCGCCGTCGCGCGTCACGTGCACGCGGCCGTCGTCGGTGCCGGCCCAGATCACGTTGCGGTCGAGCGGGCTCGGGGCGATGGTGATGATGGTGGTGAAGTTCTCGGCCGAGGTGACGTCGGGCGTGATGCCGCCCGTCTTTTCCTGGTTTTGCCACTCCTTGCGGTTGCTGGTGAGGTCGGGGCTGAGGGTCGTCCACGAGTCGCCGCGGTTCGTCGACTTGTGCACGTACTGGCTGCCGAAGTAGACGCCGTTCGGATCGAACGGATCCGTGGCGATGGCGGCGTTCCAGTTGAAGCGCAGCTCCTTTGCCGCGTCGACCGGCGGCGCGGGACGGATGTCCTTGCGCTCGCCGGTGCGGAGGTTCCAGCGGATGATGTAGCCCTCCTGGCTCATGGCGTAGCCGACCATCGGATCGTTCGGGATGGGGACGGTGCCGAAGCCGTCGCCGAAGCCGACCTCCTGCCAGTCCCAGTTGCGGATGCCGGCCGTCTCCCAGGTGGTGTTCGGCCCTTTCCACGAGCCGTTGTCCTGCATGCCGCCGTAGACGTTGTACGGGACGTCGTTGTCGACGGCGATGTGGTAGTACTGGCCGAGGGGAAGCGTGGCCACGAAGCGCCAGGTGGCGCCGCGGTCCTTCGACTCCGCCACGCCGCCGTCATTGCCCGCGTAGATGTGCGTGGGGTCGTTCGGGTTGATCCAGAAGGCGTGGTAGTCGGGGTGGATCTTGGCGAACGGGATCAGCGTCTTGAACGACTTCCCGCCGTCGGTCGACAGCGAGACGAGCGAGTAGATGTTGTAGACGCGGTTCGGATCGGCGGGATCGACGCGGATGTCGGCGTAGTAGAACGGGCGCGAGGCGATGTTGTACTCGCTGTTGACCGTGGTCCATTTGCGGCCGCCATCGTCGGAGCGGAGCAGCGCGGACTTTTCCGCTTCCACGAGCGCGTAGACGACGCCCGGGTTGGAGCGGGAGATGGCCAGGCCGATGCGCCCGAGGTTGCCCTTCGGCATGCCGTCTTCCTCGGTGAAGCGCTTCCAGGTCGCGCCGCCGTCGTGCGAGACGTGCAGGGCGGAGCCGGGGCCGCCAGAGTTGAAGAACCACGGCCAGCGCCGGTACTCCCACATCGCGGCGAAGAGCTTGTTCGGGTTCGTCGGATCGGCGATCAGCTCCGCGGCGCCGGTGCGGTCGTTGACGAACAGCACCTTCGTCCACGTCTTCCCGCCGTCGACGGTCTTGAAGACGCCGCGGTCGGGATTCTGTCCCCACGCCTGACCGAGGGCCGCCACCCAGGCCACGTTCGGGTCGCGCGGATGGAGGACGATGCGGTGAATGCGCTCGGTCTTCTCGAGACCGAGGTGCTGCCAGGTGCGGCCGCCGTCGATCGACTTGTAGATGCCGTTGCCGACCGACATCGAGTTGCGCGGGTTCCCTTCGCCCGTGCCGACCCAGACGATGTCGGGGCTGGGCTGGAAGATCGCCACCGCGCCGACCGCGGCCACCGGCTGGTCGTCGAAGATCGGCGTGAAGGAGAGCGCGCCGTCGACCGACTTCCACACACCGCCGGTCGCGGCGCCGACGTAGACGATGTCGGGATTCGACTCCACGGCATCGATCGCCGCCACGCGGCCGCTCATGGCCGCGGGACCGATGGAGCGCGCTTTCATCCCCGCCAGCAGCTCGGGATCGAGCTGGGCGTGGAGGAGGGTGGGGAAGAGGAGAGAGAGGATGGCCGCCAGGCTTCTCAGCATGGCCGCGCATTGTAGTGGACCGCCGGCGTCCTCGCCGGCGGTCCTCTTTCAAAAAAAAACCGCCATGCGATTGCTCGCATGGCGGTTCGGTGAAACGACGTGAAAAACTAGGTCGTGGTGGTCGAGGACGTGCCCGTGGCGGCCGTGTCGGTCGTCGTGCCGGTGCCGGACGTGTCGCCCGAGGTGGAGCTCTGCGCGGACGTGTCGGTCTCGGCCGAGATCGTCGTCGTCTGCGTGGTCTCGGTGGTCATGGTGGCGGTGTCGGTGGCGACGGTGTCGGTGACGACGGTGTCGGTCGACTCGGCTTCCTGCTTCTTGCAGCCGACGGCGGCAACGAGCAGGAGCGCGGCGCAAAGGAACACGAGGAACTTCTTCATTTTGCTTTCTCCCTTTTGAAAAACAAATCAACGGCGAACAAGGGTTTCCCTGATGAAGTCTTCGTGTTTTGCCCGATCACATCCCTTCGCGTGAGTTTGTTCAACTTGCGGCGGGAAGCATATCTCAAGCCAGCACAGGATTTAATTCGGGAACGCAGACCCGTCGATCGACGGCATCAGCTTCAGCGCATTCTTGTAGTAAATCTTCTTCAGCACCTCGTCCGGCAGGCCGAGGCCGTACATCTTCCAGAAGGCGTGGCGCTTGCGGTAGTAGTCGAAGTACTCGTCCTCGGTCTCCAGAACGCGAAAATACGTGGCGTACTCCTCCGGGTTCCAGATGTCCTTCCCCATCAGCACGCGGTCCTGGTACTTGATGAGGAACGCCCGGGCCATCTTCGGCTGGCGCCCCAGCTCGTGCAGCACGGCGCCGATCTCGGTGTAGACGTTCGGCAGCTCGTCGAGCAGCTTGCCGAGGCGCGCCAGGTCGTGGCCGAGCCAGCCGAGGTGCGCGTTGATGAACTTCGTCTTCGGGTGCTTGCGGAAGAGATTGTGCTGCTCGGCCATCGTCTCTTCGAACGAGGCGAACTTCGTGGCGTCGCCGCGGCGGCGGTCGGGGAACTGCTGCAGCTCCAGCCAGCGCTCGTTGTGTTTGTCGACCGGCGACCAGAACGCCACCGGCTCGCCCGTGTGGATGAGCACCGGGATCCCGAGCTCGCCCGCCTTCTTCCAGACCGGGTCGAGGCGCGGGTCGTCGGTCTTCACGCGCTTCCCCGAGGCGTCGGTGAGGAACATGCCGAGGTTCTTGAAGATCTTCAGGCCGACCGCGCCGTTCTTCACGTCCTGCTCGAGCTGTCTGGCCGCGCTCTCGCCGAAGTTCGGCTCGTCGATCTTGCGGAGATCGACGTTCGCGAAGGCCACGAAACGCTTCGGATAGGGCCCCTGCAGCGCATTCAGCCCCTGCTTGAACGCCGCGCCCGTGCCGCCGGAGAGGTTGACCATCACGGCCATGCCGATGCGGTCCATGTCGGCGACGAGCTTCTGCGCGTCGGCCGGGGAGAGCTCGCGGCGCTGGTGGTTGTGGACGTCGATGAACGGAAACTTCGCCTTCGTGCGCGGATGCTGCGGGACGACGAGCGTCGACTTCGGCTCGTACTCCTCGAAATTCATGACCGCGGGCTGAGGCTTCTCCTCCTGCGCCATGAGAGGCAGCGCGGCGAGGAGTACAGCGATCAGACGCCGCATGTCAGTGCACCACGACGGGGACCCACGCCTTGGTCGTGTCCCAGGTGAAGCTCAGGGTCTTGTCGATGCCGATGGCGAACGTCTCGACGGGCGTCTCGAGCGGCGAGGCGACCTTCATCTTCACGCGGCCGAGGTCCTGCTTCTCGTCGTACTTCGTCCCCCACTGGCCGGTCTGCTTGTTGACGATCAGCGTCCACTCTTTCGGGCCGGGGATCGTGTAGAGCGTGTACTTGCCGGCGGGGACGTGCAGGCTGCCGATCATCAGGTCGGTGTCGGTGGTGAGGGTGGTGGCGGCGTTCGCGCCGGTGCGCCAGACCTTGTCGTACGGGACGAGCTCACCGAAGATCGTGCGGCCGCGCTTCGACGGCGCGCTGTAGTCGATGGTGATCTTCTTGCCGTTGGTGGTGTACTGGACCTGCTGCGGCGGGCTCTTGGGCTTCTGCGGCTCCTGAGCGACGGCGGCGGCGGCGAGGAACAGGCTGAGAGCGAGGAGTGCTGACTTGCGCATGCCGCGGATAATCGCACAGCGGGTGCGCGCGATTCCGCCAACGATCGGTGAACGGATGTGGCGCGGGCTTCAGCCCGCGATCAGGAGGTGCGGTTCACGTGGTGCTCGTGCGGATCGGCCGACGGGCTGAAGCCCGTCGCCACATCCTTGCGGCAGCGCTTGGTCGCGTGGTGGAAGACTTCGTCCGTGGCGGCCACGGCGAACCAGCAGTCGCAATTCGCGCACTTGGCGAGATCGGGTGGCGTCATCGGCGTCTTTCTCCGTGGTGAGAGTTTGCAAGATTGTCGCCTGGTGTGGCGAGCGCGAGCACGTTCTGCAGATCCACAAAGTCTGTCGGCTTGGTCAGGTGGACGTCGAACCCCGCCGCGAGCGCTTTTTCCTTGTCCTCGACCTGCCCATAGCCGGTGAGTGCGACCAGGTAGACGCGGTCGCCGAGCTGCTCGCGGGCGCGGCGGGCGATCTCATAGCCGTCGATGCCGGGGAGGCCGATGTCGACGAGCGCCACCTCGGACGGCGAGGCCAGGAGCTGCTCCAGCCCCTTCGTCCCGTCCTCCGCCGCCTCCACCTTGTGCCCGAGCTGGCGCAGCTTCATGCGCAGCAGGTCCCGGATGTCGGCGTTGTCTTCGATGACCAGGATGTGCCGCGGCGTCGCGGCCGCCGGGGCTGCCTTCGATCGCGCTGCTGCCGCGCTCGTGGACGCGGTCATCGGCAGCCGCACCACGAACTCGCTGCCGCTTCCCGCGCCGCGGCTGTACGCGCGCACCGAGCCGCGATGCAGGTGCACGAGCTTCTTCACCAGCGTCAGCCCCACCCCCATGCCCCCCTCGGAGCGGTCGATGGTCGTGTCGCCCTGCATGAAGAGGTCGAAGATGCGCGTCAGCATCTCCGCCGAGATGCCCTTGCCGCTGTCTCGGACGCGCAGCACCACGTCGTCCCCGTCCCGCTCCACCGTCACGGCGATCTCGCCGCCGGGCGGCGTGTACTTGATGGCATTGGAGAGGAGGTTGTTCACCACCTGCTCCAGGCGCACGCCGTCGCCGCGCACCATCGCGTGCGCGGCGGTGTTGGCGATCGACAGCCGCAGTTGCCGCGCCTCGGCGTGCGCGCGCATCGCCTCCACGCAGTGCTCGGCCACGTCGGCCAGGTCGACCGGCGTCATGTGCAGGCTGATCTTGCCCGTGGTGACGCGGGCGATGTCGAGGAGGTCGTCGACCAGCTTGGCCAGGTGCCGCGTCTGGCGGACGAGGATGGCATGCTCGTTCGAGATCGTCGTCCGGTCGTTCAGCGAGTCGACGGCCAGCGTGATTGCCGCCAGCGGATTGCGCAGCTCGTGGCTGAGCATGGCCAGGAAGTTGTCGCGCTCCTCGACGCGGTGCTCCAGCTCCGAGACCAGGTCGCGCACCTCGTACTGCCGCCGCCGCGCCCGCAGGGCGGCACGCGCCGCGCTGATCATCGTCTTCACGCGGATGGGGCGCTCGATCATGGTGATGTTGGCCCGCGCGCCCAGCTGCTCGAACGAGCGCACCGCCAGCTCCGCCGACGGCCGCGAGGTGAAGATCAGGAGCGGCGGATCCGACCACGCCGGCTGCCGGTCCAGGACGTCGTGCAGGCAGCGCATCGCGTGCGCATCGAGTGCTTCCTCGGTGATGATCAGCGCGCCGCAGCCTTCGTCGACGCCGCGGCAGAGCGCCTCGACGTCCGGAACGTCCTCAGCCGTAAGGCCCGCACTCTGCAACGCCCCGCACGCGAGCTCCGCGTCACGGCCCGTGGGGGCCAGGATCAGCACCCGGTCATTGCGAGCTTCCGTTTCCGGCAAACTTCTCTCCCGAAACACCCGGCACATTCACGTCGAGCATCGGGGTGCCCGACAGCACGCCATGGAACTCGGTCAGCGGCGGCCCGACCATCACCCCGTCGGCGCCGATGGCCAGCGGACGGATGGTCTTCTCATGCGCGCCGCTGCGCTTCTTCACAACCGATACCGCCTTGCGGATCTCGCCCGCCAGCTCGAAGTAGCGCGTCAGGATGACCGCGTCGGCGAGATAGCTCACGTCGACCGGTGTCATCATCGAGTTGCCGACCAGCCCGTGCTGCGCCACCACCAGCAGCGTGGCCACGCCCTGCTGGCCGAGGTAGGTCAGCAGCTCGTGCATGTGAATGGTGAGGAAGCGCTCCTCGGGCATGGCGTTGACGTAACCGTTCAGGCTGTCGATGACCAGCACGGAGATCCTGCGCTGCTCGACCTGCTCGCGCACGAGCTGCACGAACTCGCCCGGCGGCACCTCGGCCGGATCGATCTGCTGGGCGCTGACGCGGCCCGATTCGACGTGCTTCTGCAGGTCGAGACCGATCGCCTCCGAGCGGCCCAGCATCGTGCCGCGGCTCTCGTCGAAGATGAACATGGCCGCGTTCTCGCCCCGCTCGGCGGCGGCGAGGACGTACTGCGTGGCCAGCGTCGACTTGCCCGAGCCGGCCGGCCCCAGGATCAGCGTGCTCGTGCCGCGGTCGATGCCGCCGCCCAGCAGGGCGTCGATGGCCGCGATACCGCTCGGCAGGCAGCCTCTCCGCACGCCCGTGCGATGCTCCGCCGCCACCAGGCGCGGGAAGACCGCCAGCCCGCCGGTGCGGATGGACATGTCGTGAAAGCCGCCGCGGTACTTCACGCCGCGCAGCTTCGAGACGCGCACGCGCCGCCGCTCCGCGCCGTACGTCGGCGAGAGCTGCTCGAGCAGGATCACGCCGTGGGCCAGCGTCAGGAGCTGCATGTCGCCCGAGGCCACTTCCTTGTCGTCGAGCAGCAGCACCGTCGACTGGCGGCCGGTGAAGTACTCCTTCAGCGCCAGGATCTGCCGGCGGTAGCGCAGCGGGCTCTGGGCCAGCAGCCGCAGCTCGGCCAGCGAATCGATGACCACGCGCTGCGGGCTCACGCGCTCGACCTCGCGGATCATGGTGCGCGTCGCCTCGCCGAGCTCGATCTCCGAGGGGTGAAAGAGCGTCGAGTCGTCCGCGTCGCCCAGGCGCGAGGCGGCCGAGTACTCGAACATGTCGATGCCGTCCAGCGACCAGCCGTGCGAGACGGCCACGTCCTCGATCTCGTCGCGCGTCTCGGAGAGGCCGATGTACAGCGTGCGCTCGCCGAGGCGCTGCCCCTCCAGGAGAAAGTGCAGGCCGAGCGTCGTCTTGCCGACGCCGGGATCGCCCATCACCAGATAGATGCGGTTCTTCGGCAGCCCTCCGGAGAGGACGTCGTCCAGTCCCGGAATGCCTGTCGTCGCCACCTCGCGTTGCTTCACCCGTGTCCCTCCGCCTCTGCACACAGCGCCAGTACGGCCTTCGTGAACTCGTCGACGTCGAACGGCTTGGAAATGACCAGCTTCACGACGTCGAGATCGAGCTTCGTCAGCGCCTGCTGCGAGACGGCGGACACCACGGCCACCGGGAGCTTGAGGTTTTCCTGCTTGAGAAACTCGATCACTTCGAAGCCGTTCAGCTCCGGCACCATGAGGTCCAGCACCAGCACCGTGTAGCTCCCGGTGCGCAGCTTGTCGACCGCCGCGCGGCCGTCGTGCGCGACGTCGACCGTGACGTGATGGCGGGTGAGCAGCTTCTCGACCAGACGGCGGATGGCCGGATCGTCTTCGACGATCAGCGCGCGGTAACGCCGCTCGGGTGCCGTGACGGTCATGTTGCCAGGACCGGAGTGTATCAGGCTTAAACTCCACGCATGAAGAAGCTTGCGCTCGTCGCCTGCCTTGCCGTGTCCGTCCTTCCCGACCTTTCCGCGCAGGAGCTCTCGGCCTCGGACCTCGATCGCCGCCGCGTGCAGCTCCGCAAGCTCCTCGACGAGCAGTGGGAGTACACGCTGCGCACCTCGCCCGAATTCGCGTCGATCCTCGGCGACCGCCGCTACAACGACGAGGTCAGCGACGTCTCCGAGCGCGCCGTCCGCGAGGAAGAGGCGATGACCCGCAAGTTCCTGGCGCGCTTCGAGGCCATCGACACGCTGGCTTTCTCCGAGCAGGAGCGCCTGAACCGCGACCTGATGGTGCGGAGCCTGCGCAATTCCCTCGGCTGGGCGAAGCTGAAGGTCTGGCAGGCGCCCGTCAGCCAGATGGGCGGCATCCACCTCGGCTCGGCGCAGCTGCCGTCGCTCCTCCCGTTCGCCACCGTGAAGGATTACGACGACTACCTCGTGCGCATGTCGAAGTTCCCGAAGTCGATCGACGACACGATCGCCAACATGCGCAAGGGGATGGCCGCCAGGCAGATGCCGCCGAAGTTCCTCCTCGAGAAGGTAGCCGGGCAGGCCGGCGATCTCGCCGACGACGATCCGGAGAAGTCGCCCTTCGCGCAGCCGCTGGCGAAGATGCCCGACTCCTTCTCGGCCGAGGAGAAGGCGCGCATCCGCGCGGCGTTCGTGGAGCGCATCCGCACCTCCGTGCTGCCGGCCTACGCGAAGTTCGCCGCGTTCGTGCGCGACGAGTACGCGCCGCGCGGCCGCACGGAAGTGGGCGTCTGGGCCCTGCCCGACGGGAAGGAGCGCTACGAGTTTCTGGCGAAGAGCTCGACGACCACCGACCTCACTCCCGACCAGATCCATCAGATCGGCCTGCGCGAGGTGGCCCGCATCGAAGGGGAGATGCTGGCCATCGCCAGGGCGCTCGGCTTCAATGACCTGAAGTCGTTCAATGCCTCTCTCGAGAACAATCCGCGCGTGGCCGTGACCTCGGGCGAGCAGATCCTGGAGGCCTACCGCAAGTACACCGCGCAGATGTATGCGAAGCTGCCGCAGCTCTTCGGCCGCCTGCCGAAGGCGAACATGGAAGTGGTGGCCACGCCCGCGTTCCGCGAGGCGCAGGCCTCGAGCGCCGAATACAACACCGGTTCGCCCGACGGCTCCCGTCCCGGCCGCGTGTACGTGAATACGTTCGAGGCCACGACGCGGAAGACGCTCTCGCAGGAGTCGACGGCGTACCACGAGGGCGTTCCCGGACATCACATGCAGCTCTCGATTCAGCAGGAGCTCACCGACCTGCCGCCGTTCCGCCAGCAGGGGGGCGACACGGCGTTCGTCGAGGGATGGGCGCTTTACTCGGAGCGCCTCGGCAAGGAGGTCGGCTTCTACCAGGATCCGTACAGCGACTACGGCCGCCTGAACGACGAGCAGCTCCGCGCCATCCGCCTGGTGGTGGACACGGGGCTGCACGCCAGGCGCTGGACGCGCGAGCAGGTGGTGCAGTATTTCCGCGAGCACTCGGCGATCGACGAGGTGGAGATCCAGAGCGAGACGGACCGCTACATCGTCTGGCCGGGCCAGGCGCTGGCGTACAAGATCGGGCAGCTCAAGATCCTCGAGCTGCGCGAGCGCGCGCAGAAGGCGCTCGGCCCGAAGTTCGACATCCGCGCCTTTCACGACGAACTGCTCGGCGCCGGCTCGCTGCCGCTGAGTCTCCTGGAAGAGCGGATGGAGCGCTGGACGACGCGCCAACGCGCGTCGTCCTGAGCCGCGTAGACGGCGAAGGATCTCTGTGCCCGAACTGCCCGAGGTTGAGACGTACACGCGCTACTTCGCGCGCCACGCGCTGAGCCAGCGCATCGCGCGGGTGGATGTGCGCGACGCGCGCATCCTCGGCGAGGTGCGCCCGGAGACGTTCGTGCGCAAGTTGCGAGGGCGCTCGTTCGTCTCCGTGCGCCGTCACGGGAAGCATCTCTTCGCCGACGCGGGCACGACCTGGCTGCACCTCCACTTCGGCATGAGCGGCGACCTCTCGTACGGTTCCGAGGTGCCGCGCTTCGCCCGCGTCGTCTTCGCCTTCGACAATGGCGCACGGCTCTCCTTCGAAGACATGCGCCTCTTCGGCGTCGCCGATCTCGTCTCGGACCCCGACGCCTTCATCCGCGACCGCCGGCTCGGTCCCGACCCGCTCTCACTCACCGCCGCCCGCTTCGCCAGGCTGTTCGAGAAGCGCCGCGGCGCGCTCAAGTCGCTGCTGATGACGCAGGAAGTGATCGCCGGCCTCGGCAACCTGTACGTCGACGAGATCCTCTACCAGACCTCCGTCCACCCCCGCCGCCCCGTCGACCGCCTGCGCGCGGAGGAAGTGCGCGCGCTCTACACGACCATGCGCCGCATCCTCCGCGAAGCCATCACCCGCCACGCCCGCGAAGGCCAGCTCCCGCGCAATTACCTCTTCCACAACCGCGAGGAAGGGGAGCGCTGCCCCCGCTGCGGCGGGACGATCCAGCGCAGCGTGGTGTTCGGACGGACGACGTACTTTTGCGGGAAGCACCAGCGGTAGGCAGCCGGCAGAGACTTCACGAAAACGTGTAGCGACACTGAACGCAAACAAACAACGGCGGCCTGACGGCCGCCGTTGTCATGAGACGCAGGGCAGCGATGCCCGGATGAACGACTGCTGGTTGGCGGGACATGTTCGTCCACGGATGGGCCCCCGGGACGACGCAATGGACGTGGTGTTCGGACGGACGACGTACTTTTGCGGGAAACACTAAGCCGACCGTACTGGGTTCGCCAACGGATGCGGACCGCCGGCGTCCTCGCCGGCTGTCGTGGCGGCGTCCCGCGCCGCCACTCCCGCCCAGGGCGCAGGCGCGGGACGCCTGCGCGACAGCCGGCGAGGACGCCGGCGGTCCGCT
>DASPMO010000160.1:0-3507 GCA_035627015.1 Thermoanaerobaculia bacterium
CGGAAGGGCCCGCCGCTGGCGGTGAGCACCAGCCGGTGCACCTCGCCACCCCGACCCGACCGCAGGCACTGGTGCAGGGCGCAGTGCTCGGAGTCGACCGGCACGATCTCGGCTCCGGCGGTGCCCCGCACCGCCTGCACCACCGGCCCACCGGCGATGAGC
The DNA here is from genome assembly GCA_035627015.1 of Thermoanaerobaculia bacterium. Classification (GTDB taxonomy): domain Bacteria; phylum Acidobacteriota; class Thermoanaerobaculia; order Gp7-AA8; family Gp7-AA8; genus QHVT01. Next base: position 163 of record DASPMO010000160.1, read on the forward strand.
GACTCCTTGTTGGCCAGCGCGAGCCGCCTGCCGGCGCGCAGGGTCTCGACGGTGACCCCGAGGCCGGCGAACCCCACCACGCCGTTGACCACCACGTCGGCCATCGACGCCAGCGAGGCCAGGGCGTCGGCTCCCACCCGCACCTCGGTGCCCGCCGGCACCAGCGCCTCCATCTCGGCCCCCCGGGAGGGGTCGGCCAGCGCCACCACCTTCGGGTGCACGGCGTGCGCCTGCTCGGCGAGCAGCTCGACCGACGTCGCCGCCCCGAGGGCGACCACCTCGTAGTCGTCGCCCGAGGCGGCGACGACGTCGAGGGTCTGGGTCCCGATGGACCCGGTGGAGCCGACGACGGCGACGGTGGTCGTCACCCGGGGTGACCTACCCGATCTCGAGCAGGCGGCACAGGTAGTAGGCGACCGGCAGGGCGAAGAGCATCCCGTCGAAGCGGTCGAGGAAGCCGCCGTGGCCGGGCAGGAGCGTGCCCGAGTCCTTCACGTCGGCGGAGCGCTTCCACATCGATTCGGCGAGATCGCCGACCACGCCGGCGAACGAGAGCAGCACGCCGGCGATGATGGCGTGGTGCAGCGGGAAGTTCTTGAAGAAGGTGAGGTGAATGACGATGGCCGCCACGATGGAGGTGACGATGCCGCCGATCAGCCCTTCGATCGTTTTCTTCGGACTGATGCGCGGCGAGAGCTTGTGCTTCCCGAACGACTTGCCGAAGTAATACGCGCCGGAGTCGCCGAGCCACACCACCAGCAGGAGGAAGAAGACCAGCTTCCACCCCTCCGGGAAGTCATTGCGCAGGCGGATGAGCGAGCCCGTGAGCATCCCCACGTACGTCGTGGCCAGCACGGCCACGGCGCTCGACGGCAGCGAGTCCTCCAGCGGCTTGCGGCTGAAGACGTACGAGGCGGGGATGAGCAGCAGCGCCGCGAAGACGCCCAGCTCCACCGACAGATGCTCGAGGATGAAGGCGGCCATGATGATGACCACGATGACCACGCAGAGCACCAGCGGAATGTCGTAGCCCTTGTGCTTGCCGAGGTTCACGAACTCGATCAGGGCCAGGATGGCCACCAGCGCGATCACCGCGTCGAACACGTACTCGTGGCTCCAGCCGATGAGCCAGATGACGACCGGCGCGCCGATGGCTGCCGTGATCTCGCGGGAGAAACGCATGTCAGGAGGCTGCCGAGTCGTCGGCCTCGATGAACATCTCCGCGTCCGGCTGCTCGACGCCGCCGTAGCGGCGCTCGCGCGACTGGAAGTCGATGATGGCCTCGAAGAGGTGGCGCTTCCGGAAGTCGGGCCAGAGCACCTTGGTCACGTGGATCTCCGCGTAGGCGATCTGCCACAGCAGGAAGTTCGAGACGCGCAGCTCGCCGCTGGTGCGGATCAGCAGGTCGGGATCGTCCACGTTCGCGGTGTAGAGGTGATCGGCGAAAAAGTCCTCGTCGATGACGGCGTCGGTCATCTCCTTCTCGCGCAGGGTGGTCATGATCCGGTTGACCGTGTCGACGATCTCCGCGCGCCCGCCGTAGTTGAGCGCGATCTGAAAGAGCAGTCCCGTGTTCTGCGCGGTCTTCTCCTGCGCGTACCGCAGCTCGCGCTGCACGCTCGGGTCGAGCCCGTCCACGCGGCCGATGGGGACGAAGCGGATGTTGTTCTCCATCAGCGTCTGCAGCTCCTTCCGCAGGTACTCCTTGAGGAGCATCATCAGCGTGGCCACCTCGATGCGAGGACGCTTCCAGTTCTCGACGGAAAACGCATAGAGGGTGATGACCCGCAGCTCGAGGCGGGCCGCGGTCTCGACGATCTCGCGCACCGAGGCGATGCCGGCGCGGTGCCCTTCCACGCGGGGGAGGCTGCGCGCGCGGGCCCAGCGGCCGTTGCCGTCCATGATCACGGCAATGTGCCGCGGCAGGCGGCTGAGGTCGATCTTGTCGAGGAGCGTCTCCTCGATCGACCCCGGCTCGCAGAGCTTGCGAACGTCGATCATCTCAGGGGGCGGATGTTAGTACCGGATGTCGCGCAACACCAGCCCCCTGGCCGGAGCCGTCCAGCGTGCTTCGGCGAAGAGCGCGTCCGCGGCCAGCTTCCCACGCCCCACCTCGATGAGCGACCCGGCGATGCGGCGGACCATGTAGCGGAGGAAGCCGTCCGCTGTGACGGTGAGCCGGACGACGCTCCCGTCGCGCACGACCGCGATCGACTCGATGCTGCGCGTGGTCGAGGAGACCTCGGGATCCGCGACGGTGAACGCGGCAAAGTCGTGCGTGCCGGCGAGCTGCTGCGCCGCCACGTGCATGGCCTCCGCATCGAGCGCTTTCGCCACGTGCGCGTGCGTCTCGGCGGCGAAGACGTCCGCCACCTCGGCGTTCCAGATGCGGTATTCGTACGTCTTTGCCTTCGCGGAGAAGCGGGCGTGGACGTCCTCACTCACCGGCTCCGCGTTCAGCACGCGCACGTCGGTGGGGAGGAGCTGGTTGAGCCCGAGGATCAGGCCGCGCGGCGGGATGTCGAAGGGGACGTCGGCGTGCGCGCGCTGCGCCGCGGCGTGCACGCCGGCGTCGGTGCGGCCGGCGCCGTGGGCGCGGACGTCCTGGCCGAAGAGTTTCGCCAGCGCCTCTTCGAGCGTGCCCTGGATGCTCGGCGCGTTGGTCTGGAGCTGCCAGCCGCCGTAGCGGGTGCCGAGGTACTGAAGCGTGAGCAGGACGCGCATGACGGGATGTTGTCATCCTGAGCCGCGCAGACGGCGAAGGACCCCCTGCTGGAACCCAGGGATCGCTCCGTCGGCAGGGGGGCCTTCGCCGTCTGCGCGGCTCAGGATGACAGGTCGTGTAAGTCAGCGCATGTCGCTGGCAATGATCTGCTCGCGCGCGAACCCGCTGGTGCTCGAGATCTGGTCGACCACGCCGATGGAGATCTTGTTCAGGCCGCGCTCCATCAGCAGCTCCAGCGTGTACGTGTAGAACTTCCCGGCGATGCCCTTGAACTGCGCGGTCGGCACGCGCACCTGGTGCGACTTGCGGGCGACCTCGGACATGTCGTTGTCCTTGTTCGCCACCACCACGTACACGTCGAAGCCGCCGACGTAATCCGCCTCCCCCTGCGGCAGGAGCGTCAGCGCCTGCATCGGGATCTGCACGTCGATGGGGACGTGGAAGTAGCCGTCCTCGGTCGGCACCGGCGTGCCGACGCGCGCCAGGATGCCGAGCTGGTTTTCCTTCACGCGATAGAGGAGGTTGGCCACGACGCGGTCGTTCATCTCCGCGTAGACCGACTTCTCGACGAACGTCTGCCGGTTGCGGACGCGGTACTCGCGGTTCTTCATGCGCACCG
>DASPMO010000161.1:0-13695 GCA_035627015.1 Thermoanaerobaculia bacterium
TCCCCTCTCCCCACCGCAGTGGGGAGAGGGTCAGGGTGAGGGGTTGTGGCGCTCGGGAAAGGGGAGCCCCTCACCCTAGCCCTCTCCCCACTGCGGTGGGGAGAGGGGACTGGCAGCGCGCCGCCGCACGCTCTGTGATCGTACTCAGCGAATCGAGTACTAAGGCTGCGGCCCGAACGTTTCGGTGATCATTGCGTTCGGGTCGGCCTGGATCGACTCGACCGCCTTGCGCGCGCGCTCGAGGAATCCGTCGAAGCCGGCCGCCATCACCAGTGCGCCCTTGATGCCGGTGCGGTTGCGCTCGACCAGCGTCTCGATCGGGCCGCTCTCGTGAGTGATGTGGCCCGCGCGGGCCAGCGGATCGAAGTCGCCGGCGTAGAGGATGTTCCGGGCGTCGGGCTCGTAGAGCACCGTGATCTTCCGCTGGTCGCCGACGGCGAGCAGGTGCAGGACGATGCTGCGGATCGGGGCGATGCCGACGTCGCCAGCCAGGAAGACCACCGGACGGGTGTCGCCGTCGGGCAGCAGGAAGTCGCCGTACGGGCCGTCGACATTCACCTCGGCGCCCGCCTCGAGGTTGCGCAGCGCCTCCCCGCCCTTGCCGCCGCCGGCGCGCACGCAGATCTGCACCGCCTCCGGCCGCTGCGGCGCCGAGGCGATGGTGTAGGCGCGCGAGACCCCCTCGGGGAAACGGAAGTTCACCCACTGGCCCGGCTGAAACGCGAACGGATCCTCGAAGGAGATGGTGAGCTGCAGGACGCTGGGCGCGAGCGGCTGGATCTCGGTGACGATGGCTTTATGGCGCATTACGCGCGGATTGTAGCGCGACGCTGGCGGCCGAGGCCGCCTTCCCGCCGGCTGGGAATTCCCGGCAACAAAATGAGGTAATCTGTCGCTCACCGATCCGGAGTGCAGCTGCGACTGCTGCGGCCGATCGAAGAACCGTCATGATTCCCAGCCAATCGCGCGTCGTCAACGCGCTGACCATCGACTTCGAAGACTGGTACCAGGGGCTCGAGATCGCGCCGGAGGACTGGGGACATTTCGAGAGTCGCATCGTCCCCGCCGGCGAGCGCGTGCTGCAGGTCCTGCGCAACGCCGGCGTGAAGGCCACCTTCTTCGTCCTGGGAATGGTCGCGGAGCGGCATCCGGAGATCGTGCGCGCCATCGCCGCGGAAGGCCACGAGCTCGGCACGCACGGCCTGTCGCACACCTTCATCTACAAAATGACGCCCCAGACCTTCCGGGAAGAGATGAAGCGGGCCATCGGCGCCGTCGAGCAGATCACCGGCAGGAAAGTCCTCGGCCACCGCGCGCCGTACTTTTCGATCACCAAGCAATCGCTCTGGGCGCTGGACATCCTCAGCGAGCTGGGCGTGACCTACGATTCCAGCATCTTCCCGGTCGCCAACTACCGCTACGGCATCGAAGACGCGCCGCGCTGGCCGTACGACATCCCCGTGGACGGCAAGTCGCTGCGCGAGTTCCCGATCTCCACCTGGCGCGTCCTCGGCAAGAACGTTCCCGTGGCCGGCGGCGCCTACTTCCGCATCTTCCCCTACGCCGTGACGCGCGCCGCCTTCCGGAGCATCAACCGCTCCGGCCAGGCGGCCGTCTTCTACATCCATCCGTGGGAGCTCGATCCCGATCATCCGCGCATCGAGCTGCCGAAACGGATTGCCGCCACGCACTACTTCAACCTGCGAGCGACGGAGCCCCGGATGGTCCGACTGCTCCGCGATTTCCGATTCGCTCCAATGAAAGAGGTTCTCGGTGTCCACTCAAACAACGACTGAAGACAAGGTTCGCAATCATTTCGATCTCGACGCGGAACGCTTTGACGCCATCTACGAAGAGCGCAAGGGACCCTTTGCGCGGTTCGTCGACAACGTCTGGCGCGGCGTGGTCAAGCAGCGCCTCGACCTGACGCTGGAGAAGACCGCGCCGCTGACCGGCAAGACGTTTCTCGACGTCGGCTGCGGCTCGGGGCGCCACTGCTTCGCCTACGTGCAGCACGGCGCGAAGCACGTCACCGGGGTCGACTTCGCGGCGCAGATGATCGAGCTGGCCCGCAAGCACGCCCAGTCGCTGGGCATCGCCGACCGCTGCGAGTTCCGCGTCGGCGCGTTTCCCCAGGCCGTCCCCGAAGGGGGATTCGACGTCTCCACGGGCATGGGGCTGTTCGACTACATCGACGACCCGGTCGCGATCGTGCGGGCCATGAAAGAGAAGACGAAGCAGACCATGCTCATCAGCTTCCCGAAAGCGGTGGAATGGCGCGTGCCGGTGCGCCGGCTGCGCTTCCTCATGTCGGGCTGCCCGCTCTATCTCTACACGCGCAAGCGGGTCGAGTCGATCCTGAAGGAAGCCGGCGTCACGAAGTACGACTGGATCGACCTCGGACGCGACTACGTCGTCGTCGCCCACCTCTCATGACGGAAACGGCGCCCCTGCGAGTCCTGCACATCATCACGCGCCTCATCGTCGGAGGCGCGCAGGAAAACACGATCCTCAGCGTGGAGGGTCTGGACGCCATGCCGGAGTACGAGGTCACGCTCGTGAGCGGCGTGGACGACGGCCCGGAAGGCGACCTGCTGCAACGGGCCGGCAAGACCACCAACCTCGTGCTGGTGCGGGAAATGGGCTTCAGCATCAATCCCTTCTCGGACCTGATCGCGCTCTGGAAGCTCTATCGCATCATCCGGCGCGGCCGCTATCACATCGTCCACACCCACTCCTCGAAAGCAGGCGTGCTGGGGCGCATCGCCGCGAAGCTGGCCGGAACTCCGATCATCGTGCACACCCTGCACGCCATGGTGTTCTACCCGGGCCAGCCGTGGCTCATCAATCGCCTCTGGCGCCTGATCAAGAAGATCGTCGCGCCGATGACCGACCACTTCATCGGCGTCTGCGACGCCATGAACGAGCAGGCCATCGCCGCCGGCATCGACAAGCGGCCGAAGTTCTCGACCATCCGCAGCGGCATGGAGCTCGACTGGTTCCTGAAGGCGAACGTCGACCGCGCGGCCGTGCGGCGCGAGCTGGGGATTCCCGAGGACGCGCCGGTGGTCGGCAAGATCGCCCGGTTCGTCGGCTACAAGGGACACGCGGAGATGTTCGAGGCGGCCCCGGAGATCGTCCGCCGCGTCCCGAACGTGCGCTTCCTCATGGTCGGCGACGGCCCGCTCCTGCAGAAGATGCGCGACCGCGCCCGCGAGCAGGGCGTGCTCGATCACATCGTCTTCGCCGGGCTGGTGCCCCGCGAGCGGATCCCGGAGATGATCGCGGCCATGGACGTCCTCGCCCACACCGCCCATCACGAAGGTCTGCCGCGCGTGCTGGTGCAGGCGCTGGCGATGGGGAAACCGTGCGTGAGCTTCGACCGCGACGGCGCGCCGGAGGTGGTGCTCCCGGGACAGACCGGCTACCTCGTCCCCTTCGGCGACACGAAAACGCTCGCCGACAACATCGTCACGCTGCTCTCCGATCCGAAGCTGCGCGAAGAGATGGGCGCGCGCGGCCGAACCGTGGTCGATCCGGCATATCGTGCGGAAACGATGGTCCGCGACATCGCCGATCTCTACAAAGCTCTCGCGGAGCGTTACCGCGATCGTCTGGCCGCATTCGACAGCAAGGGCAAAGTTCCCGCTACGGCCGCGGCACGAACGTCTCGCTGAACGTCCACGCACGCTCTCCGTCCATAAACATAACGTAGGGCGGGCTTCAGCCCGCCTCCCCCGGGGGCGGCGGGGCTGAAGCCGGGCAACGCGGCTCTGAGCGTCAGAGCCGAAAAGGACGGGCGAAGCAATCGGCAGCTCCAAACGAGCAACGCGGCTCTGAGCGCCAGAGCTGAACAAGACCGCGCAAACCAATCGGCAGCTCCGAACGAGCAACGTGGCTCTGAGCGTCAGAGCCGAACAAGGTCGGCCGAAGCAATTGGCAGCTCCAAACGAGCAACGCGGCTCTGAGCGTCAGAGCCGAAAAGGACGGCCGAAGCAATCGACAGCTCCGAACGAGCAACGCGGCGCTGAGCGTCAGCGCCGAACAAGACCGGGCAAACCAATCGACAGCTCCGAACGAGCAACGCGGCTCTGAGCGTCAGAGCCGAACAAAGCCGGCCGAAGCAATCGACAGCTCCAAACGAGCAACGCGGCTCTGAGCGTCAGAGCCGGATCGCTCTGGCGAAGCAATCAATGAGTCGAGCCAACCTGTGCGTCGCTGACGGCCAGTTTCGGGAAGCGTCGGACACATTCCGCCGCCCCCGAGGGGAGGCGGGCTGAAGCCCGCCCTACGTGCTCAGTACCACATGCCCGCTTTGGAGAGCTTGGCGATCTTCTTCAGGATGCGGTCCTTCTTGAAGCCGCGCAGGTAGTCGACGAAGAGCGTCCCGTTGAGGTGGTCGATCTCGTGGCACATGGCCCGGGCCATCAGCCCCTCGCCCCACATCTCGCGCTGCTGGCCGTTGCGGTCCAGGTAGCGCAGCTTCACGCGCTCGGGGCGGGTGATGACCTCGACGAAGTCGGGGATGGAGAGGCAGCCTTCCTCTTCCGTGATCTCTCCCTGCGTCTCGATGATCTCGGGGTTGATGAAGACGTGGCACTCGCCGGCGCGCTTGCCGACGGAGAGGTCGATGACCATGAGCCGCCTGGCCACGCCGACCTGGTTGGCCGCCAGGCCGACGCCGGGGGCGGCGTACATGGTCTCGATCATGTCGTCGATCAGCTTCTGCAGGGATGCGTCGATCTCCCCCACCGGCTCGGCCGGGTTGCGGAGGACGTCGTCGCCATACTTTCGAATCGGCAGGATCATCGTCTCTTCAGGCTCTCGATCATCGCTTCGACGGTGTGCTCCGCACGCTTCTTGTAGAACTCGTCGAGCACTTTGCGGATGCCGGGGAACTTCGCCAGCACCCCATCGAGCTTCGACTTGTCGAGGCGGAGCAGCTCGGTGCGCTGCGCCGCGGTGATGGTGGCCGTGCGAGGCTTCCCGGTCAACACGCTCACTTCTCCGAAAAAATCCCCTTCGCCGAGCTGGGCCAGGTAGAGCGTGCCGCTGGTGCCGCGGGTGTAGACCTTCACCGCGCCGGAGGCGATGACGTACATGGAGGTGCCGGGATCGCCCTCGTTGATGACCACGCTCCCCTCGTCGTGGGTCTCCACTTCCATCTCGCCGACCAGGGCGTCGCGCTCATCCTCGGCCAGCACTTCGAAGAGCGGGCTGCGGGGGACGCTGCGCTGGAAGATCGGCTCGTTTTTCCCCGGCTCGACCGCTTTCGGAAGCTGCTCCCGCGCCTTCTCCGCCTTCTTGCGGACGGCGATGGCCTGCACGGTCAGGCCGTTGTCCTCGTAGTAGCGGGCCGTGGCCTCGTACTGCTCGATGGCCTCGTCGATCATCCCCGCGCCGGCCAGCGCGTCGGAGTACTGCAGGCGGATGCGCGGATTGGACGGGTATTTCTCGTGCTCGCGCTTGAGCACCGGGACGGCGCGCGCGTACTCGCGCCGCGCGAGCAGGGTCGCCCCGCTTTCGGTTTCTTCAGGCATACGGCGGCTATTCTAGCCGCGTTGCTGGTTGTCGGTTTTCCACCCATCCGCACACCCGTTGCTGATCAGGCGCGGCATGAATGAGCAACGGGTGTGCGGCCGGTGGAAAACCAGCAACCAGCAACGCGCGCTCAGAACTTGATCCGCTCCAGTTCCGCCTTCGCGCTCGAGGCCGAGCTCGAATACGGGTAGCGGTCGATGACCTGCTGGAGGGTGCGGCGCGCCAGGGCGAGGTCGCCGGTGCGGGTCTGCACCATGGCCGTCTTGAACAGCGCGTCCGGCGCCTTGTTCTGCGACGGGTAGTCATTCACGACGCGCATGTAGTAGCGGACAGCGTTGTTGTAGTCCTTCGCGGCGAAGTAGGTCTCGCCGATCCAGAACAACGCGTTGTCGGCGAGGTCGCCGCTGTTGTCGGACTCGTACACGGCCTCGAACGCCCGTCGCGCCTCGGCGTGTCGGCCGCGGCCGAAGAGGATGATGGCCTGCCGGTACTCCTCGGCCAGCTGCGCGCCGATCAACGCACGCTGCGGCTGCTGCGGCTGCTGCGGTGCAGGTGCAGACGTAGGGCGGGCTTCAGCCCGCCTCTCTTCGGGGGCGGCGGGACGGGCTGAAGCCCGTCCTACGTCAGGTGCCCCCTCCTCCAGGTGCGCGATGCGCTGGTTCAGCACGTCGATGCGCTCGAGCAGCTCGGTGAGCTGCGTCCGGAGCTCGCTGACTTCCGAGTCGGACGCGGCCGGCGCCGATGCCGACGGCATCGCCATCGGCGCGGGCGGCACCAGCGACGGGACGTCGTTGTCATCCTGCGACGAGGCGCAGGCAGTCGCCAGGAGAGCAGCGACGCAGAGCAGCTTCTTCATGCCTTCGTCCCGCCGAGGCGGCGGCGCGCGGGCTCGGCGTATTCGCTCTGCGGGAACTCGGTGATGACGCGCTCGAAGTAGAGCTTCGCCTCCCCGTTGCGGCCGAGCTTCGTCAGCGTCTCGCCGAGGTCGAAGAAGACCGCGTCGCGGGCGGGGAAGCTCGGGTACTCGTCGATGAGGAAGTTCAGGCGCTGCGAGGCCGCGTTCCAGCTGCCGCGCTTCATGTAGAAGCGGGCGATGATGTGCTCGTGGCGCGCCAGGCGGTCGAGCACTTCCTGGCGCCGCGCCTCGGCCGTCCCCTTGAGCTGGCTGTTCGGGAAGGCGCGCAGCATGTCGTTGAACTTCTCGAGCGCCTCCCGGGTCTTGGCCTGATCGCGGTCCGGCTTCTCCATCTGCTTGAACGAGCACATGGCGATCTGCAGGGTCGCGTAGTCGGCCTGGTCGCTGGTGGGATAGCGGTTGATGAAGTCGCGGTACTTGTACTGCGCCTCGACCAGGTTCACCGGGTCGCCCTGCTCGTAGTACGTGTCGGCGATGCGCAGCAGGCTGCGGCGGCCGAGGGGCTCGTTCGGGTACGTCTCGTACAGGTGGGTGTAATAGTTGCGCGCCTTCTGCCAGCGCTCGCGCTCGAAGAACTCCTCGGCGCGGGCCCAGATCTGCTCCTTGTTCATGTTCAGGAGCTCGGGATCCACGACCGGCGTGTAGCGGCGAGGGCCGCGGTTACAGCCCGCGAACAGCGCGACGATCGCGAGCAGGATGATGGTGTGTCTCAGCTTCACTCAGCCTCCGGATTAAACCTTCGTCGTGTGAACAGCGTCGCGCAGCTTCTGAATTGCACCGGCCCGGTCCGGCTGACCGAACACGGCAGAGCCGGCCACGAGGATGGAGGCGCCGGCCGCCGTGACCAGCGGCGCAGTGTGGGCATCGATCCCCCCGTCCACCTCGATGTCCACACGGAGTCCCCTCTCGCGAACGAGTCTGGAGATATGACGAATCTTCGGCACGACGGTTTCGATGAACTTCTGTCCCCCGAAGCCGGGGTTCACGGTCATGACCAGCACGTAGTCGCAGAACTCGATGGCCGTCGACAGCGACTCCGCGCTCGTGGCGGGGTTGACGGCGATGCCCGCCTTCGCCCCGCCGTCCCGGATCATCTGCAGCGCGCGCTGGAGGTGCGGCTCCGTCTCGATGTGGATCGAGATCATGTCCGCGCCGGCCTGGATGAAGGAGTCGATGTACTGCTGCGGCTCGCTGATCATCAGGTGACAGTCGAACGGCAGCTTCGTCCGCCCGCGCAGCGCCCTGATCACCGGCGGGCCGATGGTGATGTTCGGGACGAAGTGGCCGTCCATGACGTCGAGATGGAGGACGTCGGCCGTGACCACGGTCTCGAGCTCCTCGGCCAGGCGGCCGAAGTCGGCGGAGAGCAGCGAGGGTGCGATGCGGATCATGTTGCTGGTTGCTGGTTGCTGGTTCGTGGTGACTCGTGGCCCGGGCGATACTGCACCACGAACCAGCCACCAGCAACCAGCAACTACGGCGTAGCCGGAACCCCTCCTTCGATGATCGCGGTCTCTTCCTGTTGCGAGACGACGACCGAGATCGGGTCGCGGCTGCTGACCGGCGCGCCGCGGAGAGGGTACTGGCGGATGATGATGCCATCCGCGATTCCGGGATAGGCCTCGTATTTTACGGTCGAGACGTTGAGGCCGCGCGCCTCGAGGGCGGGGCGCACGACGTCGAGCCGTTTGTCGATCAGGTCGGGCATCACGAAGCGCGTCGCGGCCGGCGGCACGGACACGAGCAGCGAGACGCCGGTCTGCGGCGCGACGACCGTCCCGGCGGGGGGGTCGGCGGCGAGGATGCCGCGGCCGTCGGTCTCGACGTAGGCCAGGTCGCCGCGTTTCAGGTTCTGCTGGCCGAGGCGGAGCATGCCCGTGCCCGGACTGGCGCCGGCAAGATCGGGCACGCGCAGCACGAGCGGGCCGGCACTCAGCTCCACCCGGAGCGTCGAGCCGCGCTTGATGAAGCTCGTCGCGCCGGCGGTGCGGTTCTGCCAGACGATGTGCCCGACCGGCACTTTGTCGGAGTTGCGGCGGTGACTCTCGTCGACCTGCAGCTCCACGCCGAGGTCGCCGGTGATGCGCCGCGCGTCAGCGACCGACTTGCCGATCAGGTCGGGCGTCGGCAGCGAGCGCCCTTTGACGAAGAAGGTGAACCAGAAGTAGGAGCTGCCGCCGAATACGCCGAGCAGCAGCACGGCGAAGAGGAAGTTGTTGAGACAGCCGCGCCTCATGCTTCTCCGCGCTCAGTTGCTGGTTGCTGGTTGCTGGTTGCGTGCGGTGGGCCGCTGACCGGTACGGCCTCGCCAGTGCCACGAGCGGAAACCCGCGAGCAACCAGCCACCAGCAACCAGCAACTCATCATCTGCCCTCGGCCCGCTCCCCTTCGTTATGGCGCTCGATCTGCCGCTCGCGGTCGGCGCGGTACTCCGCCTCGTCGTATTTGCGGTCGTGATCGCGCGGGATGTAGAGCGGGATCAGCGACAGCTTCCAGACGTCTTCCACGCGCTCGGCGAAGACGAACTCCAGCGCGCCGCGGGTCTCCTCCGGCACTTCCTGCAGGTCCTTGCGGTTCCCCTCGGGGAGGATGACGGTCTTGATGTTGGCGCGGTGCGCGGCCATGACCTTCTCCTTGATGCCGCCGACGGAGAGGACTTTGCCGCGCAGCGTGATCTCGCCGGTCATGGCCACGTCGTGGCGCACCGGCTTGTCGCCCATCACCGAGGCGATGCAGGTGGCGATGGCCACGCCGGCCGAGGGACCGTCCTTCGGGATGGCGCCCGCGGGGAAGTGGATGTGCACGTCGAACTCGGTGAACTTCTTGTCCTCGATCTCGAGGTCGTGCGCCTTCGAGCGGACGTACGAGTACGCCGCCTGCACCGACTCGCGCATCACGTCGCCGAGCTGGCCGGTGACGGTGGTGCGGCCGCTGCCGGGCATGCGCGTGGCCTCGATGAACATGATCTCGCCGCCGAACTGCGTCCAGGCCAGGCCGGTGGTCACGCCGATCTCCGGATGGCGCTCCGCGAACTCGTGCTCGAACTTCGGCAGGCCGAGGTACGACTCGATGTCGCTCTTGGTGACGTGAAACGCCGAAACCGGATCCTCGGTGGCCACTTTGCGCGCGATCTTGCGGAGGATGGTGGCCAGGTTGCGCTCCAGGTTGCGCACGCCCGCCTCGGCCGTGTAATCGCGCACGACCAGCAGCGTGGCCTCGTCGTCGACCTTCACCTGCTCCGCGCCCAGGCCGTGGTTCTCCAGCAGCTCCGGGATGAGGTGCTTGTTGGCGATGGCCAGCTTCTCGTTCTCCGTGTAGCCGGAGAGGCGGATCACTTCCATGCGGTCGCGCAGCGGCCCCGGGATCATGTCCAGCACGTTGGCGGTGCAGATGAAGAGCGTGTGCGAGAGGTCGAACGGCACTTCGAGATAGCGGTCGACGAAGGCGTGGTTCTGCTTCGGGTCGAGCACCTCGAGGAGCGCCGACGCGGGATCGCCGCGGAAGTCTTTCCCGATCTTGTCGATCTCGTCGATCATGATGAGCGGGTTGTTCACGCCCACCTGGATGTAGCTGGTGATGAGCTTTCCGGGCATCGCGCCGATGTAAGTCTTGCGATGGCCGCGGATCTCCGACTCGTCGGTCACGCCGCCGACGGCCATGCGCACGAACTTGCGCCCGAGGGCGTCCGCGATCGCGGAGCCGAGGGACGTCTTGCCGACGCCGGGAGGCCCGGTGAAGCAGAGGATCGGTCCCTTGAGGTCGCCCTTGAGCTTGAGGACGGCCAGGAACTCGAGGATGCGCTCTTTGACCTTCTCGAGGCCGTGGTGCCGGTCGTCGAGGACCTGCTCGGCCTTGGCCAGATCGAGTTGATCGTCGGTGTGCTGCGTCCAGGGGAGCTGCAGGACGGTGTCGAGATGCCCTTTGATGACGGCGTAGTCGCTCGACGAGGGGGAGAGCTGCCCCATGCGCGTGACTTCGCGGCGGAGCTGCTGCTTGTGGTCCTCGCCGATCTCCAGCGCCTCGATGCGGTCGCGGTAGGTGTCGGCCTCGCGCTCGGAGGCGTTGGTCTCCCCCAGCTCGTCCTGGATGATGCGGAGCTGCTCGCGGAGATAGTTCTCGCGCTCGCGGCGGTCGATGTTGGTCTGGATCTGCCGCTGCAGCTCGCGGTCGACGGTGGCGCGGCCGAGGTCGCGGGAGATGTACTCGATCAGCAGCTCGATGCGCTCGATCGGGTTGACCGTCTCGAGCAGGAGCTGCTTCTCCTCCAGCGGGAGGTTCACGAAGCCGGAGAGGAGGTCGGCGAAGGTGTCGGGGCCTTCGACGAGGTTCATCTGCAGGATGTTGAGCAGCTCCCGGGAGTACTTGGAGTCGCTCTCGGTGAGCTTCTCGAAGAGGGAGAGCGAGCGGTTCATCAACTGCTCGGTCTTGACCGTCTTGGGGATGGGGCGCGGGGCGACCTCGCGCAGCTTGGCCTCGAAGTACGGCTCGTTCTGCAGCATCTGCACGAGCTCGACGCGCTGGCGCCCCTGGAGGAAGAGCTGGAAGCGGTCGGAGGAGAGCGGGAGCCGCTGCACGATTGCGGCGAGGACGCCGATCGGCGCCAGGTCGTCCGGCCGCGGGTTCTCCTTGTCCCCCGCCTTCTGGCAGAAGGCGGCGATCAGGTTCTGGTCGTCGGGGAGACTGCGCAGCAGGCGTACGTTGCGGTCGATGCCGACCTGCAGCGAGAGCACGCCGCCCGGGAAGAGGACCGAGGAGACGAGCGGGATGATGGGAAGGCGGCTGGGGACATCGACGTCGAGCCAGTCCTTCTCGGGATGGTTGTTGTTGCCTTTGCCCTTTGCCGATTGTGCCATGCGCGTTTCCGCCGGCGCATTGTATCTGGGCCGGGCAGCTCTCGAAACGCGATTGCGCGCCGGGCGAATTGCGTGAGGTACACTCCGTCACCAGTTTATGTGGAGTCGCGGGCACGGGGCTCGCACAAACTGTTGAAGTCGCGATGAGTGAACCGTTCTCAGCGGACCCGACCCTCAAACGAGCGGATCTGCATTGTCACAGCAGGTTCTCCGTCTTCAAGTACTTCCGCCGCGCGAATACCCGCGACTGCTACAACCCGCCCGAGGACGTCTACCGCCTCGCCAAGGAGCGCGGGATGTCGTACGTCACGCTCACGGACCACGACTCGATCGACGGTGCGCTCTACCTCCTGAACAAGTACCCCGACATGAAGGACTTCTTCATCGGCGAGGAGGTGGAGACGTATTTCCCGGAGACGGGCCAGCGCATCCACGTCGGCGTCTGGGGGCTGAACGAGGAGCAGCACCGCGAGATCCAGCGGCTGCGCCCGAACATCCGCGAGCTGATCCCCTACATGAAGTCGCAGAAGCTGCTGTTCGGGATCAACCACCTCTTCCAGAACTACCGGATGAAGAACGTGGCCGCGCGCTATATCAGCGAGTTGCTGGACATGTTCGAGATCTTCGAGGTGCTGAATGGGGCCATGGCCTCGTTCCACAACCGGATGGTGCAGCAGCTCGTCGAGCACGTGCGCGAGCACCACGGCAAGCACATCTCGATGGTGGGCGGCTCGGACGCGCACACGCTCAAGCACGTGGCCAAGGTGCACACGGTCTCGAAGGGGGAGACGGTAGAGGAGTTCCTGGCGAACGTCCGCGCCGGCAACTGCTTCGCCTGGGGCAGCGAGATGCGCTTCCGCGAGCTGGTGGCGGACATCTATCTGCTGACCATCGCCTACAACAGCGAGATGGGGAGCGACCTCCGCTCGACGGATTACACGGCCATGGACAAGACCATCCAGCTGGCCGGACGCCTGGCCTCGATCCCGACCGCGCTGGCCGGCCTCCCCGCCGCCATCACGTCGCTGAATTACCTCAAGCAGATCGTGGTGACGAAGGGGCTCTCGTACCGGTTCGCGAAGCTGGTGGAGGAGATCCGGCCGGGGCTGGGATCGTCGTAGGGCGGGCTTCAGCCCGCCTCCCCCGGCGGTCCGTCCGCGATCTCGCAACAGTTGCGCGCCGCCCACCCGAAGTGGCGGCGCGGGACGCCGCCACGACAGCCGGCGGGACGCCGGCGGTCCGCTACGATGATGGCTTTAGGTCGCCGCCTCGCGCAGTCCCCGGAACAGCTCCACCAGCGCGCCGGCCTGGTAGTTCGCGTTGAGGCCGGACGGATTCGGCAGGACCCAGATCTTCGTCTCCCCGATCGTCTCTTCCTGCAGCCCGAGCTTCGCTTTCGGGCGTCCGAAGGCGGTGCGGTAGGCGCCGATGCCGACGATGGCCAGGTAGCGCGGCTGGTACGTCAGCACCTTGCGCGTGAGCGTCTCGCCGCCGGCCTTCAGTTCCTCGGGCGTCAGCTCGTCGGCGGCCGCGGTGGCCCGGGCGACGACGTTGGTGATGCCGTAGCCGAGCTTCAGGAGCTCGTGCTGCTCGGACGGATGGAAGAGACGCGGGGTGAAGCCGGCGCGGTGAAGCGTCGGCCAGAAGCGGTTGCCGGGACGGCCGAAGTGCTGCTGCACGGCGGCGGTGTAGAGGCCGGGATTGATGCCGCAGAAGAGGACATCGAGGCCGGGAGCGATGACGTCGGGCAGCGTCTTCCCCGCGGCGGAGGCGATCTGTTCGGGAGTCGGCTTCAGAAGTTCAGCGCCAGGCCGCCGATGTATTTCTTCGACTTTCCGTTCGCGGCGGTGAGGGTGTCGAGGAGGTACGGCGAATTCTCGGCGCGCGCGAGCTCGAGGCCGAGGAGCAGCTTGATGTCGATCGGGAGATAGAGCGACTGCGCCATGCGCAGGTGAATGCGCTCGGAGTGGTACTCCGCCCCGGCGTCGTCGCGCGGCTGCTGCACGTCGCGGTACGACACGGCCAGCGTCGTGCGGGTCGGGTTGAACGTCGACTGCAGGTCGCCGGTCAGGTAGACCTTCTCGCGCGGCTCGAGCGCATGGTGCTGCGCGGCGGTGCCCGCCGTCGCGGCCACGTCGACCGCCATCACGTTGCCGAACTGCTTGCGATACGCGAGACGCACGTCGCGGCGCACGTCGCCCGCCTCGATCTCCAGCCCGTCCCAGAACTGGTTCTGCTCGTCGGCGAAGATCATCCGCAGCGCCTGATCGACCTCCGAGACCGTGGCGATGGCGGAGAAGCGGTTCGCCTCGTCCGGTCCCGTCACGAACCCGAAGGTGTACGTGTAGCGCGGCAGCGCCCGTCCGTCCTCGGACCAGTAGACGA